>JAUYUB010000012.1 GCA_030692765.1 Sulfuricurvum sp. | reverse complement strand
GAAGCCAAATACGCCACCTATATCAACTCCTATTCACCAAGTATCAAAGAACACTATTTTCGGAATATGGAAAACATCGTTTGTCTCGGAGACCCTCGCATGGATAACTACCCTCCGCTAGAAACCCCAAAAGTCATCAATCGTACCCATCCAACCATCACGATCGGCACATCGGGATTTAGTCCCGTCGATCTGAACTCGTACGTAGCAGTGGAATTTGAATTTATGCACGATGTACTATCAGCTCTACAGAAGATGATCAACAACAATTCCCCGATGGATATTATTATCAAAGTACGGCCAAACGGCTATAAAAAGCAATATTCCGATTTTATAGCAACTTTTTTTCCCAATCTTGATGTACAGCTGATAAGTACCACCCCTATGAAAAGCGTTCTAAATAAGACTGATCTTTACATCACCATTTATTCGCAAACCCTTTTTGAGGCTTCTTGCCTCGGGATCCCAGCGATCTATTATAAAAAAGATGCTGAGATAATGCATCCTCCGTTTGATGGTACCTCTGAGCTGGTAACGGTTGCTAGTGTTGATGATTTGGTTCAGGCATTTGTTGATTTCCAATCTGACGATACACGTTATAATGCTTTTTTAGATCGCACTGTCATGGAGCGCTATATCGGTCCGCTGGATGGGAACAACATGCAGAGAAATATCGATTTCGTGTATGAACTATTAGAAAAAGATGGGCAAAACGAATGATTTCAGGTATTAAAAAAGCAATACGATTATGGCAAGTACGTCGTAGATTTCCTATGAGTACCATTCATACAGGCTCTATTGCAGATTTTTCATCCACCTTGGAATCATACTCTGTTTTGTTTCCCGATACGATATTGATACGCTCTTCTTTGGGACGATACAGTTATGCACAAAGCGGATCTGTCATCAACAATGCTCAGATTGGTCCATTTTGCTCAATCGCCGCAAATGTCCACATCGGATTAGCATCACACCCGATCGATGGAGTGAGCAGTTCTCCCGTATTTTACGATCCCAGCCAACCGCTTCCCCATTTTTTAATATCTACATCCCACTACAAGGACAACAGTCCTGCAACAACTGTCCATGCCGATGTTTGGATCGGACAGGGGGCTATGATTAAAGCCGGACTTACTGTAGGTATAGGTGCCGTTATCGGAGCAGGTGCGCTCGTTACCCGCGATGTCGAAGCCTACAGCGTTGTCGGCGGTGTCCCCGCACGCGAAATCAAAAAACGATTTGATGATGATGTTTGTCAACGCCTATTGACCTCACGTTGGTGGGAGTTTGATGAAACGAAACTTGAAAAACTTGCCCCTTTGTTCACTAACCCGAAAGCTTTTTTAGATGCTGTGGAGGAAAATAGCCGATGATACCCTTTCACTTTTATCGACGAGCCGTGAATACTATGAGACGCCGTTGCTTTGCCCTCTTTTTTTCCCGCACTTTCAAGCGATTCGGCAAAAATGTAGCGATCATCGCTCCCGATATTATCGAAGGGGAACGCTTTATTTCTCTGGGAGATTACGTCTCAATTAACACCAAAGCGTGGCTTTTGGCATTGCGTCAAAACGATACACTCCCACAGCTCGACATAGGGAAGGGGACAACTATCGGCAGATTTGCCCATATCGTCGCGATTCGTGATGTGACGATCGGCAACAATGTCCTTATCGCTGACAAAGTGTATATCTCAGATAATCTCCACACATATGAAGATATTACGCAACCGATCATGGATCAGCCGATTCTTTTTAAACAGCGTGTCGAGATCGGTGACAACAGTTGGATCGGTGAAAATGTCTCGATTATCGGTGCTTCTATCGGAAAACATTGTGTTATCGGTGCCAATTCGGTGGTAACACGCGATATTCCTGATTACTCTATTGCCGTCGGTTCTCCCGCACGGGTAATAAAAAGGTATAATTCTCTCACAAAACAATGGACAACTACAGACCAAGAAAGTACGCATGAATAAAACTGTTTTAATCACCGGTGGTGCCGGATTTATCGGCTCTAATCTCGCCCTTCGCCTCATCGATCAAGGATACAGTGTCACAGTCCTCGACAACCTATCCCCCCAGATTCATGGCGATGATGGGAAAAGTTCTGTCCTTTATCGTGCTATTTGCGACAAAGTTCGTTTTATTAAAGGGAGTGTTTTAAGCTACGACGATTGGAAAAATGCCCTCGAAGGGATACAGATCGTCGTCCATTTAGCGGCAGAGACGGGGACAGGACAATCGATGTATGAGATCGAAAAATACACTGATGTCAACATCAAAGGAACCTCGATTTTTCTCGATATTTTGGCGAATGAAGAGCACTCGGTTAAAAAAATGATCATCGCATCTTCTCGAGCGATCTACGGGGAAGGAAAACATTCCTGTCCCGATCACGGCATCGTTTATCCCACCGAGCGACAAGATAGTGATATGAAATCGGGTGATTTTAATGTAAAATGTCCCCTTTGTAACCAAAATACCAATCTCTTGGCAACCGATGAAGAGAGTAAAATTCATCCTACCTCCATCTACGGTATCACCAAACAAGCTCAAGAACAGATGTTTATGGTAATGGGCAAATCACTGAACATCCCTGCCGTCGCTTTCCGCTACCAAAATGTCTATGGGGCGGGGCAATCGCTTTCCAATCCCTATACAGGGATACTCTCAATCTTCTCAACCCGTATCAAAAACGGCAATGACATCACCATTTTTGAAGACGGCAAAGAGAGCCGTGATTTTGTCTATATTGACGATGTTGTAGAAGCTACTATTTTGGGGATTGAAAAAGAAGAAGCAAATTATCAGGTTTTTAACGTCGGTTCAGGAGTCGCGACGGATGTCCTCACGGTAGCGCAAACACTGAAAAACGCCTACCAAAGCGACTCAAAGATACACGTGAGCGGAAACTACCGTCTCGGAGACATTCGCCACAACTACGCCGATTTGAGGACTATTACCAAACAACTTGGATTTAAACCCTCCGTGAGCTTTGAGGAGGGTATCCGCCGATTTACCGCGTGGGTTGAGGAGCAAGAGGTCGTTGAAGACAAATACGAACAAAGTATCGAAGAGATGAGGGAAAAAGGTCTTTATAAATGATCGATCTCTCGGGAAAAAGAATTCTCTTCATCGCCCCACGCTATTATGATTATCACCTCAATATTATTCAAAAACTGCAATTATTCGGTGCCGAAGTCGATTATTATCCTGAGATGGTCAATGATTTTATCAACCGATGTGCAAAACTACTCAGTAGCTCTTTCAAAAATCACTTACAGCAGCGATATCTTCAGAAAACTCTCGATTCTGTTCAATCGTCTCATTATAACATCCTGTTTGTCATCCGAGGTGAAATACTCACTCCTGAATTTTTAGACCGACTAAAATCAGCTATAACCCCAAATCAATCTCTTTTGTATCAGTGGGATTCTATGACCCACAATAACTACGAGGCTCTAATCCCCTGCTTTGATACCGCTTTCACTTTCGACAAAATCGATTCTGACCGCCTTGGAATTCGGCATCTTCCTCTTTTTTATACCGATGCGTACGAAAAAATAGCAAAGAATGATGATCCAAAAATTTACGATATCGTATTCTACGGCTCTTTTCACAGTGACCGGCTCAGTATCATTAAAACAATTGACCGACAAGCGAAGACTCATAATCTACGATTCCATCACCATCTCTATATCACCAAGTTTTCATTATTTAGAGGATTGATTACTAGAACGCTTTCCGTTAAAGATTTGCCTTATCTCAAAACATTCACCGTCCCCTCCTCGGTGATTCAGGATACTTATTCACGCACCAAAGCGGTATTGGATATCGAAATGGCAAATCAAAACGGATTGACGATCAGAACTCTCGAAGTACTGGGGGCAAATCTCAAGTTAATAACAACTAATCTGAATATAATGAACGAAATAATTTTCGATCCAAAACGCATTTTTTGCCTTGACCGCAAAAATATTAAATTGAATAGAGCTTTTTTTGATCACCAGCTTGAATCGGACCCAAAAATCGGCCAGTATCATCTCGATACATGGTTGGCAACAATATTCCAAAAGGAAGCAGTATGAAAGTGTTACTCCTGGCCGGCGGTTTCGGCACAAGACTCAGCGAAGAAACAGATATCCGCCCCAAGCCAATGGTAGAGATAGGAGGGAAACCTATCCTCTGGCATATCATGAAGCTATACTCTACTTATGGGTTTAATGAATTCGTAGTTCTTTTGGGATATAAAGGATATTACATTAAAGAATATTTTGCTAATTATTTCCTTCATCAAAGTGATATCTCGATAGATCTAAAAAATAACCATATGGAAATATTGAACAACACCAGCGAACCGTGGAAAGTAACCTTATTGGACACAGGTTTGAACAGCATGACGGGTGCCCGTATCAAGAAAGCGCAAAAATTTGTAGGAAATGAGCCTTTTCTCCTTACCTACGGTGACGGGGTCTCAGATATTGATATCGGTAAACTGATCGCGTTTCATCATGCGCACGGAAAAGCGCTGACGATGATGTCTTCACAGCCTGCAGGGCGGTTCGGCGCGTTAAATATTGATCAGAACAACCAAGTTTCAAAATTTTCTGAAAAACCAAAAGGCGACGGAAACTGGATCAATGCTGGTTTCTTCGTCTGTGAACCGAAAGTTTTCGATTACATCTCATCAAGTGATGATACGGTATTCGAACAAGAACCTCTCCAAAAAATGGCAGAAGATGGAGAGCTGTTCACCTATCAACATGAAGGCTTTTGGAAACCAATGGACAGCCTGAAAGACAAAAACGATCTGAATCAACTATGGAATGAAGGAATTGCACCCTGGAAGATGTGGAAATAAAAATGTTTGGAAATGTTTATCGAGATAAAAAAGTCCTCATCACCGGTCATACCGGATTCAAAGGAAGCTGGCTTAGTGTGTGGCTTATGAAGCTTGGAGCACAAGTCATCGGGATATCCAAAGACATTCCTACTTCCCCTTCGATGTTTCAAGAACTGAATCTGGATCAGAGTATGACCCATTACCTCGAAGACATCCGCGATCTTGAAACCATGAAACGGATCATTGTCGACGAAAAGCCAGAATTTCTTTTTCACCTTGCAGCTCAGCCGATCGTTTCGCTCTCATACAACAATCCCATAGAGACTATTTCCTCGAATGTCATGGGTACGGCCAATATTCTTGAGGCTCTTCGTTCTTCAAACCATCCATGTACCGCGATCATCATCACCAGTGACAAAGCGTATGACAACGTCGAACAGGTATGGGGATACAAAGAAGACGATAAAATGGGTGGCAAAGATATCTACAGCGGAAGCAAAGGGGCAGCTGAACTTATCATCAAATCGTATTATCACTCTTTTTTTAAATCAGAAAAGTCCAATATTAGATTAGCAATAGGGAGAGCCGGAAATGTAATCGGCGGGGGAGACTGGGCACAAGACCGTATTGTCGTAGACTGTATGCGAGCATGGAGCCAAAACAATGTCGTAGAAATCCGAAGTCCCAACGCCACTCGTCCATGGCAACATGTTCTTGAACCTCTTAGTGGCTATTTGACCCTAGGCGCAAAGCTTTATAACGATGTATCCTTGCATGGCGAAGCATTCAATTTTGGCCCGAGAGCCGAACAAAACCACACCGTAAAACAGTTACTTGAAGACTTAAGTGTTTATTGGCATTTTAATGTAGCTACAGATGCATTTACCATCACCGATAATATCCCTTTTCATGAAGCAGGATTGCTCAAACTCAACTGCGATAAAGCACTCTTTTATCTCAAATGGCAAGCTAATCTCGACTATCTTCAAACGATTCAATATACAAGTGAATGGTACTATGACTTTTATCATAACACAGCAAATATGCACACCAAAACATTAGAGCAGATTACCGCCTATGAATTCATGGCAAAAGAAAAAAAAATATTATGGACGGAGTAATTCTCACCCCCCTCAAACAGATTTATCACCCTAAGGGAGATATTTTTCACGCTATGAAAAAAAGCGATTCAGGGTTTGAAGGATTTGGGGAAGCCTACTTCTCAACGATTCATCAAAATGACATTAAAGGGTGGAAGAAGCATCTCCAAATGACTCTCAATCTTGTTGTAGTATCTGGCGAAATCGAATTTGTCATTTACAATGAAGCCACCTTTTTTACTGCCAAACTCTCTCATAATAATTATCAACGCCTCACTGTGAAGTCAGGACTTTGGGTTGCCTTTCGAGGTCTTGGTCAGCATAATATGCTTCTAAATCTCGCATCACTTGAACATGATCCAGCGGAAGCTGTCACTATTAATTTGGATAACATCGCCTATGAATGGTAAATCAACTATTCTCGTCACTGGTGCCACTGGAACCATAGGAAAGGCTTTAATCCGTACCCTTTTAGAAGAAAATTATACCGTTTTAGCAGTGGTTCGAAATCTTGAAAAATCAACACAGCTTTTTTCCAATCAAGTCACTCATATCTTGTATGATGGGACCACATTTAGTCATAATTTATCCTCTTTACGTCCTGATATCGTCATTCATCTAGCCTCACATTCAACAAGCTCGGATGAAATAACAAGTATCTCAACTCTGATTAATTCCAACATCCTTTTTGTCTCTTTACTGCTTGATGCCCTAAAAAACATCCCATTAAAGCTTTTTGTTAACTCAGGATCATTTTCTGAATATCACAATAATGATGGAGTGCTCAACCCTACGTATCTTTACTCTGCTACAAAGACTGCCTCTCGATTTGTAATTGATTATTTCTCTAAAGCCTATAGCTTCGCCTTTATAAACACGATTTTATACAGTGTTTACGGAGCAGAGAATCGTAACAAAAAAATCATGGACTACATGATAGATTCTCTCGATGCCCATCCTCCAATAAAAATGAGTGACGGTAATCAAGTTCTCGATTTTATTCATATTGATGATGTTGTTCGATTCTATATGCTCATAATCAAAAAACAAAACGAGATTTCCCCTGATTATCATGAGTACCACTTGGGTACAGGTAAGGGAACCAGTATTAAAGAATTGGCACAGACATTTAAGACCATCAGCTCTAAAGTGCCTAATATTCAATGGGGTGCCATTGCCCCTCGAAAACGTGACACCACCATAGCCATCGCAAATACCAAAAATATTTTTAAAGACTTAGACTGGGAATCTCTTATCGACCTTGATACAGGCGTCAAAATGTACCTAAGTCATTCCAAGGGCTTCCATGCCTAAAGTTTCCGTCATCACTCCTGTTTATAATGGAGAAAAGTATCTTGAAGAGACCATATTATCCGTCTTAAATCAAACTTTTACCAATTTTGAATATTTCCTTATCAACCATGCATCTACTGATTCTTCGCTTGAAATCATCAAAAGATTTGCGGCACTTGATCCTCGTATTAAAATAATCGAGCTTGAAATCAACAAAGGTGGTCCAGCATACCCAAGGAATGAGGGAATTAAGTATGCACAAGGAGAATACATCGCATTTATCGATGCTGATGACGTCTGGAAACCTCATAAGCTTCAATCACAGCTCGATTACTTCACTACCAATAATAACATCGATATGGTTTATTCAACCAGCGATATTATCGATGAAGATGGCACCTTAAGAGGAAAATCTAAAAATCAATTTTTAAAATATTTATTGAATTTTTTCATGAAAGATAATAATATTATTTATTATGTAAATTTTATCAATATTAATACCTTGATGATAAAAAATACAGATCTCAATCTCTTTAATGAAGACCCCTTCTTAATTGCTATTGAGGATTGGCTTTTTCATATTTGCAATTTTAGAGCAGAAAAAAATGCTGCCTGTATCCCTCAAAGTTTAATTAACTATCGTATTCATACCACTTCTTTATCTAATCGTCTTTCCGATAAAAGTTATCGTAAAATATTTTATATGTATTCATTGTTGTTGTTGGAATCCAAAATTTCTTTTTTCCACTTTCTCTTGGCAAACACTCTAAATAGCTGTAAACTGTTACGACGTAAAATAGCCATTGCTTGGAGTTCTTCTTGACTACCCTCATCATCGGCAAAAACAGTAATCTTACTCAAGCACTTGCTCATAACATTCCTGATTGCTGCATCCTATCTTCCAGAGAGCTCTCCTCTAATATCGAGCTGCTTTCCCCTTTTAAAGATCAGGAAATAAGTCTGATATTCAATAACTTTCAACCCGCTACGCGACTCAATGAATCTGAAAACAACACTCAATACATCGAAAACTCGATCGTGATCACTTCAAAAATTTTGGATTATTTCAAAGAGACCCCTATTAAAAAGATCATCTATACAAGCAGCAGTTCAGTCTACGGAAACAACATTTTTTGCAATGAGGCAGATGAAGTGAAGCCACTTAGTCTCCACTCTACGCTCAAAGCAAGTAATGAAAAGTTAATAGAAAAATATGCTCAAAACCGTCATATCGACTATACCATCGCCCGTATTTTCAACATGTTTGGTGGCAATGATGTTTTTTCCATCATTAGTAAAATCCTAACCGCTTACATCCAAAATGAAACACTTACCATCATCAATAATGGAAATGCCATCCGCGATTTTATTTACATCGACCATGTAGTTGAGGCTTACAGCAGATTACTTACTGCTGCCAACATTCCGATTATCAATATAGGAAGTGGCCATGGTACCTCTGTCCGAAATATTCTCGATTTTTTAAAAATCAATCATATCGAGCTTAAAATACAAACTTTATCACGTGATGAACTCAAAATCTCTACAGCGAATAACGCTATTATGACTTCACTGTTAGGTCATCATGAATTTATTAAAGTTGAAGATTATCTTTTAAAACAACTGACTCAACACAGCACATGAAAAAGAAAATCTCCATTATCGTCACTGTCCCTATCTCACTGGAAACGTGGTTCAAAGGGCAGCCTCGATACCTATCCAATTTTTACGATATTGAGCTCATCACTTCCAATAGTCAAAGTATTGAACAAATCTGTACGTATGAAAATGTCAGCGTTACCCTAGTGGATTTCACCCGTCAAATCAATCCCATAAAAGATCTCAAAGTGCTGATGACCCTATGGAGCCATTTTCGCCGTACCAAACCTGATATGGTCTACTCCATTACCCCGAAAGCCGGACTATTGGGGATGATTTCGGCTTGGCTTGCACGAATTCCGGTACGTCTGCACCTTATCGTCGGACTGGCTTACTTCGGTTCGGTAGGAAAACGACGATTTTTACTGAAAAGCATTGAAAGAATCACTTATTTTTTCGCTACAAACCTCTACGCCAATAGTTTAAATCTTCCTAATATCATTGCCAAAGAATTAACGTCCAAAAAAATCAACGTCATCGGATACGGTTCGGTCAATGGAGTTGATACCGAGTTTTTCAAAGACACAATGACCTCAAAAGAGAAGTCTGCCTTTCGAAATCGTTTTGGCATCAATGATGAAGATTTTTTACTGCTGTTCACTGGTCGTATTGTCAGCGATAAAGGGGTCAATGAACTCGTGAAAGCATTTGATGTACTTTCCAAAAAACATCCTCGTATTCATCTTCTTATGGTAGGCGATTATGAGCATCACCTCGACCCTATTAAGCCAGAAACATACGATTTGATACAAAACAATTCACGGATTCATACCGTCTCTTTTCAAAGTGATGTTCGTCCCTATTTTTGCATTGCCGATTTACTTATACTCCCCTCGTATCGCGAAGGACTTCCAAATGTCCTTATCGAAGGTGGAAGCTGCGGGCTTCCCCTTATCGCAACAAATATCAATGGGTGCAATGAGGTAATTATAGAAGGTGAAAATGGCCTGCTTATCCCCCCTAAAAGCGCTAATGCTCTGGAAAATGCCATAGGAACCCTTCTAACTAACACTATCCTTTATAATAAATTTAAAACCAATGCACGGACAAGTATTCTTAGACGCTACGATCAGGCTCTTTATTGGGAAAAGCTCCATAATGAACTTGATTCACTTTTAAATGAGAGTAAGAATTCAAATGTATAAATCAATAATAAAACCTCTGATAGATTTTATGGGAGCGTTAGTCTTGCTGATAATTTTTTCTCCCATCACACTAATAACTGCATGCTTTATTCTTATTAAATTAGGTCATCCCATCTTTTTTACTCAGAAGCGGCCTGGATACAAGGGAAAAATATTCACTATCTACAAATTTCGGACCATGAGCAATGCAAAAGATCTCAATGGAAAGCTTTTAAATGATGAACAACGTCTGGGAACGTTTGGGCAATTTATTCGGTCGACCAGTCTTGATGAGCTGCCTCAGCTTTGGAATGTCCTCAAAGGAGACATGAGTTTTATCGGACCACGCCCTTTATTGCTTGAATACCTTCCCCTCTATACACCCACACAAACCAAGCGCCATGATGTCAAGCCAGGCATTACTGGATGGGCACAAGTCAATGGTAGAAATGCAATGAGTTGGGAAGAAAAATTTCGTTATGATGTTGATTATATCAATCAACTTTCGCTGGGAATGGACCTAAAAATTATTTACCTTACCCTTTTGAAAGTCTTTAAGAAAGAGGGGATTTCCCAAGAAGGAAATGTTACAATGGAGAAGTTTAGTGGCAGAGAATAATATATACATTTATGGAGCTAGTGGTCATGGTAAAGTCATTGCTGATATAATCCAAGCATCTGGCTTTACTCTTTGTGGCTGGATTGATGACGATAAAACAAAAAATTGCCTCTCATGGGATGATTTTTGTGCTCTTCAAACGCAAGCCAATATTGCTTTGGGTATTGGGTCAAATCATATACGTGCCGCTATTGCAAAAAAAATAAAATTGGCAGGATACAAACTTCCTGTGCTTATTCACCCCTCTGCTATTGTAAGTCCTTCAGCTATACTCAAAGAAGCTACTGTGGTCATGCCTCTTTGCGTTATTAATGCAGATACAAAAATTGCTACTGGAGCTATCGTAAACTCAGGGAGTATCATTGAACATGATTGTTATATCGGGGAGTACGTTCATATCTCACCTAACAGTTCAATAGCTGGGAATGTAACAATCGGAAACTATACGCATATTGGGATTGGGACTTCTATCATACAAGGAATTACAATAGGTGAAGAGTCTGTAATTGGAGCTGGTGCAACTGTCATCTGTAATCTTCCTAGCCATATTACTGCCGTCGGGACACCTGCTAAAATTATCAAAGGCTTATCATGAATCCTCGCATTTTTCTCTCTCCACCCCACATGGGTGGTAATGAACAAGCCTACATTAACGAGGCATTCGAAACTAATTACATTGCCCCTCTTGGACATAATGTTGATTTTTTTGAACAACAGCTCAAAGATTATACTGGGGCCAAATACGCATTGGCACTTACCAGCGGAACAGCTGCGATCCATTTAGCCCTCCGAGTTTTAGGAATCAAAGACGGTGATGAAATTATGGCAAGCACATTTACATTCATAGGCTCAGTAGCACCCATACTGTACGAACGATGTATCCCATTTTTTATTGATTCCGATACTACTAGCTGGAATCTTGATCCTGATTTGCTCGAAGAGGAATTAGCCAAGCGTTCTACCAAGGGAATAAAACAGCCTAAAGCGCTAATACTTACTCATCTTTACGGTCAAAGTGCCCATATTCTCCGTATCAAAAATATCTGCCAAGAGTATGGTGTTCATCTCATCGAGGATGCTGCTGAAAGCTTAGGTGCCACAATGGATGGCCAGCATACAGGAACATTCGGAGAAATGGGTGTGTACAGCTTTAACGGCAACAAAATAATCACCACAAGTGGCGGTGGCATTCTTGTAAGTAATAATGCCAAACTCATCGAGCATGCTCGCCATCTCTCAACTCAAGCACGAGATGCAGCTTCTCATTATGAACATACAGAGTATGGTTACAACTACAGAATGAGCAATATTATCGCGGGTATTGGGCGAGGACAAATGGAGGTCATATCTGAACGAATTAAACGCCGTAGAGAAATTTTTGATCTCTACCGAGCTGAGCTTGATAATATAGAGGGTATCACTTTTATGCCGGAACTGGAAACCTCTCATGGTAATAGATGGCTAACTACCCTGCTTTTACCAGAGAAGGTATCACCAGAAAGCATCAGAACTTATTTGGAGAAACATAATATTGAAGCACGACCTCTCTGGAAACCGATGCATGCACAACCCCTTTTTAAAGACTCAAATGGTTGCATTAATGGGGTAAGTGACACTTTGTTTACACAGGGAATATGCCTTCCAAGCGGTTCATCTATGTCCAATAGCGAGGTTAAGCTTGTAAGCTCGCTTATCAAAGAAAAGCTCTCCTAGTTTCAGTTGATTAAGATCCTCAGTTTGGCTAAAATACACTTACTAAAACACGGAGAAACAAATCCTATGCTAAAATTAAAAGAGGAACATACCTCACTGCGAGCCTTGTTTATTCTCCTTGCTATTGCCTATCTTTTTTCTATTTCTATGCGCTTCATTTGGGTTAATAAAGTAGGCACTATTCCCCAATTTCATTGGAATAATGAGCTTATGATCAATAACAATGACGGATACTATTATGCTGAGGGAGCTCGAGATATTTTAGCTGGTCACCATGAGCAAAATGATTTATCTCCTGTAGATTCGGCTATGTCAAAATTAACTGTATTACTGTCAAAAATTATTCCGGTAAGCTTTGAAGCCTTAATACTTTATATGCCTGCATTTTTAGGATCACTTATTGTTATTCCGCTGATCTTGATAGGTCGCGCTCTTAATCAAACAACGCTGGGATTTATTGCTGCGCTCATCGGCTCTATTGCACATAGCTATTACAATCGTACTATGACAGGCTATTACGATACGGATATGCTGAACATTGTTTTTCCTGTCTTTGAAACGTATTCGCTTATTCTTGCACTCACACATCAGAGGAATCGCTATCTTCTCCCGATTACTGCCTCAATCGCACTTTATCAATGGTGGTATCCACAGGCCTATGCACTAGACACTGCCTTATTTGTGTTGATTATTGCTTATGCCCTTTTATTTGATCGTAAAAACAGCTATATCTATAAAATCGCACTTTTCATCCTGATCGGAATTTTATCACTTCCGCTTGTTGTGAAAATAGGATTAGCAGTTGCAATGTTTTCTTTTTTCCACTTTAAAAATGAACTGTCTGCCAAATTTCTATTGCCAATCTTTGTTGTGATTGCTGGAATTTACTTTTACACCGGCGGAGTTTCTCCTATTTGGCATTTTGTTCAAGGATATATCTTGAGAGGTCATGACCAAAATGTTCTTACCTCTTCCTTGCATTACTACAATGTAATGTCAACAGTT
The DNA here is from genome assembly GCA_030692765.1 of Sulfuricurvum sp. Taxonomy (GTDB): domain Bacteria; phylum Campylobacterota; class Campylobacteria; order Campylobacterales; family Sulfurimonadaceae; genus Sulfuricurvum. Next base: position 30,122 of record JAUYUB010000012.1, on the reverse strand, counting down.
AGAGAAGCTGGGAAAATCCCATTTGATCTTTTCTCGGAGCGCATTAGTGGTCATTCCGTTACATTTATACTCGCTTTCATCGGATATATTGGCGCACTTTATGTCTATCGTCCGCTTTTAATAACACTGCCACTCACAGCTCTTGGATTTATCGCTATGTCATCAGGATTGCGTTTTACTATATATGCCGTGCCTGGAATGGCTCTTGGGATTGCATTTCTCATTATGCATATAGCGCAATTGATACAACAAAAAACTCTTCGCTATATTTTCGCCTTTGCTTTGACGGCCGGCGCTATCTATCCAAATTTCCTGCATATCAAAGAATACATAATGCCCACCGTTATGACAACAGATGAAGTATCTGCACTACATGAATTGCAAAAGATTTCCTCCCCAGAAGATTACGTTGTTGCTTGGTGGGATTATGGCTTTCCTATTCGATATTACAGTAACACAAAGACATGGATTGACGGAGCACAACATGGTGGAGACGCTAATTACCCCGCTTCTTTTGTTTTGACTGCCAAAGATTCTACTTCAGCAGCACATATGATGCGGCTTTACACCGAATATATGAAAAAAGGCTTTAGTGAAACTAACAAAACAAAAAATAATTTTGAGTACATGATGGAAAAAGAAGGGGTTGAAGATCCTAATGACTTTATCACCGCTCTTGCACTCCCAGAATATAAGCTGCCGCAAAAAACTCATGATGTTTATTTGTACTTGCCGTTGCGTATGATGGAAATCTTTCCTACTGTGGCGCTCTTTAGCAATCTGGATCTCACCGGTAAAAGTCAGCCTCAACAGCCATTCTTTTACACTACACAATCTGTTCAAGATACGGGTAAAACCCTTGAACTTGGGCAAGGGCTTTCAATCATTAAAGCAAATAGCACTTTAAAAATCGGAATGCAAAGCCTACCAATCAAATCCTTTTATCAAGTAAGCTACGATAAAAATCAAAAGCTTCAAGTGAGCCAACAAAATTTTGCATCTGCTGGGTTAAATGTCATTTATATGGCAAGCTACGGACAGTTTTTGGTTCTTGATGATTATTATTTACAATCCCAATACATACAGATGTTTGTTTTTGAGCAGTATGATAAGAATCTTTTTCAACCAGTTATTATGAGCCCAATGACTAAAATTTTTAAACTTAAAATTTAACGCATGGCACTACTAGAAAATAAAGAGGAAAAATTTCTATTTGCTCCAAGCAACACAAAAAGGCTTTTCTTTTTTCTTATTGCTGATGTATTTCTATCCGCTATAAGTCTCTATGGGGCTTATTTACTTCGCTTTAATTTTTCTATTCCCAATCCTTTTTTAATCCATTTTGGTGAAATCGCCGCCATTCTCATATCTCTAAAAATAATTTTTCTCTTTATTTTCAAAAACTACTCTATTATATGGCGTTTTTACGGCCTTAATGAAGCTAAGAATTTGGTTCTAGCACACCTACTCTCTTATTTCATTTTCACCTTGATTATTCTTTTTTTTCCTAACTTATTTACCCCTTTTCCTCGCAGTGTCATCCTTATTGATATGATGCTCTCAGTTATTCTTTTAGCAGAACTGCGCTTCACTAAGCGGCTTATTGCCGATCGAACACTTCAAGACATTCACTACAAGCCAACTCTGTTAATAGGTATTTCACCTAATACAAATAATCTAATTAAAAGTGCCCTAGATGGTTCTCTTGCCTATTCTCCCGTAGGAATTGTTACTATCCAAAGCAAAAATCAAAATATGGTTGGTTCTTACATCAACAATATCAAAGTTTCACGACCACAAGATATCCCTAGTCTTATCGAATCAAAAAAGGTTACCGCTGCCATTATTGATGGATCACTGCCCCCCGAACACCTGCGAGAAACCTATCAATTTTTAACCAACTTGGGAATACGAGATATTAAACGATCTTCCATTCTTGCAGAAGGACGCGGAAATATTACTGAGCTCTCTATCGAAGACCTCCTTGCCCGTCATCCACAAGATCTTGATTCCCAAATCATCCAAGAATTTATCCAGGGGAAAGCTGTTCTCATTACAGGAGCGGGAGGAAGTATCGGGAGTGAAATATCACTGCAATGCCAAAATTTCGGGGCTTCAAAACTGATTTTGATCGACCACAGCGAATATAATCTTTATCAAATTGGGGAAAAGCTTCCACAAGCTACGCTTTGTTTGTGTAATATCATCGATCGAATGACTTTAGACTCCATTATGAGTACGAGCAAGCCTGACATAGTGATCCATGCGGCCGCTTACAAGCACGTTCCACTGTGTGAAGCCAATATCCAGTCCGCTATCATGAACAACATACAGGGAAGCTGTAACGTCATCGACAGCGCCATTGCGCATAATGTTCCTAAGATTGTTATTATCTCCACCGATAAAGCGGTACGCCCTACGAACGTCATGGGGACGACCAAGCGGATCGTAGAGCTTTATGCCCAAAACGTTGATTCAAAAAACAGTGAGATAGCGGCGGTTCGTTTTGGAAATGTATTGGGTTCCAGCGGAAGTGTTATCCCTAAATTCAAATCACAGATTGAATCGGGTGGCCCGATTACATTGACGCATCCTGATATTACCCGCTATTTTATGTTAATCAGTGAAGCCTGTCAGCTGGTTCTTCAAGCGGCCGCCATTGCAAAAGGCAAAGAACTCTTTATCCTAGATATGGGAGAACCGGTTAAAATTATTGATTTGGCGCGTACGATGATTAAGCTTTATGCTCCAGGGGAAATTGAGATCGTGATGAGTGGATTGCGTCCAGGTGAAAAACTGTATGAAGAACTATTGATTGACGATAGCGAGCAAACAACATCCTATGCGTCCATTATGATAGCAGGATCGACACACTATCCTATCGAACAGCTCAATCGTGATATTCAATCCCTGCTGGAAGCCGATGACCCCATAGCACTCCTCAAAAACATCGTTCCTGAGTTTACACCCGATTCACTAGCATAACATTCTTTTCCAATAAGGAAAAGATTTAAAGTTCTGTTTTGAGAACGGCGCCATTGGAAGCGTTTGATACTAAAAGGGCATAACGTTTTAACCACTTAGAGGTAATCTCTTTTTTGTATGGTTTAAATCCGTGTCTGCGTCTTTCAAGATCTTCATAAGAAACATTTAACTGAAGCAGGTGAGTATCAACATCGATCTCGATCTCATCACCATCTTCAATGAGTCCAATCATACCACCCTCAGCAGCTTCAGGACTTACGTGTCCAATAGATGCACCACGCGTAGCTCCAGAAAAACGTCCATCGGTAATAAGAGCAACTGATTCACCCAGACCCATACCCATAATCAGTGCCGTAGGTGCAAGCATCTCTTGCATACCTGGACCACCTTTAGGACCTTCATAACGAATAACGACAACATCACCCGCTTTTACTTTATGACCCATGATGCCTTTGATTGCGTCATCTTGGGAGTTAAAGCAGACAGCCTTGCCTTTAAACTGACGCATACCTGCTGCAATACCAGCAGTTTTAACAACGGCACCTTCTTCTGCAAGGTTACCAAATAAAATAGATAATCCACCTACGGGAGAGAATGCATTTTCATTTGTGTGAATGATATTCTCATCTAAAATGACGGCATCTTTAATACGCTCTGCCAAAGTTTCACCTGTAATCATAAGAGCCGATGTATCTAAAACATTACCCTCTCGACGGCTTACTTCCAACATAACGGCATTAACACCGCCGGCATTATTAACATCTTCCATATGTACCGTAGAAAGTGATGGTGAGATCTTAGCAATATGAGCAACTTTATCCCCGATCTTATTGATATCTGCGATGTCAAAATCAACATCTGCCTCTTTAGCAATCGCTAAAAGGTGCAAAACCGTATTTGATGATCCACCCATAGCCATATCAATAACAAAAGCATTATTGATCGCTTTATGATTTAGTATATTTTTCATATTATATTTGCTAGAATCTTCCATCTTGGCAATCTCAACAATTCGCTTTGCCGCTACTTTAACCATAGCAATACGTTCAGGAGTCATAGCTAATACCGTACCATTGCCTGGTAGTGCAACACCCATAGCTTCACATAAAGTGTTCATCGAGTTTGCTGTAAACATACCCGAACATGACCCACCGCTTGGACAAGCTTCACACTCAATCTCTTTAAGCTCTTCATCTGTCATTTTACCTTCAGCATGTTTGCCAACTGCCTCAAATGCTGTCGCTAGATCAATCGGAGTACCGTCTTTTTTATGACCCGCCTTCATGGGACCACCGGAGATGAAAATAGTAGGAACATTAACACGCAGTGCACCCATCAACATACCTGGAACAATCTTGTCGCAGTTAGGAATACAAATCATTGCATCAAGCTTATGTGCATTCATCACCGTTTCGATACTGTCTGCGATAAGCTCACGGCTTGGAAGTGAGTACAACATCCCATCATGCCCCATCGCGATACCGTCATCAACCCCGATCGTATTAAACTCAAAAGGAACCCCTCCAGCCTCACGGATCGCCTCTTTAACAATACGGCCGTATTCCTGCAGAAAGAAATGACCCGGAATAATATCGATATGAGAGTTTGCAACACCGATGAACGGTTTATCGAAATCTTCATCTTTTAGTCCTGTTGCCCGCAACAAACTTCGGTGGGGAGTCTTATCAAACCCTTTTTTGATTGTATCACTGCGCATGAAAATCCTTTGAATAAATTAATACATTAAATTAGGAGGATTATAGCCAAGAGGAACTCTCAAAAACTTTCAATTACGCATAAAACTGGAAAATTAAGAAAAACTCTTTACAGACAATCAAAAAGTTGCTATACTTCCACTCCACGAAAAGTATGCGGGAATAGCTCAGTGGTAGAGCACGACCTTGCCAAGGTCGGGGTCGCGAGTTCGAACCTCGTTTCCCGCTCCATATATCTCAGTTGAAATATCGATTTTTGATGTCTTAACTGAGATATTTTTCGTTATCGTTGCCCGGATGGCGAAATCGGTAGACGCAAGGGACTTAAAATCCCTCGGTGGTAACACTGTGCCGGTTCAAGTCCGGCTCCGGGCACCATTACATGGGTGGTGGCATGGCCAAGTGGTAAGGCGCTGGTTTGCAAAACCTTGACCCCCGGTTCGAATCCGGGTGCCACCTCCAGATTGTAAAATATACTCATTTTTATGCGGGTCACTGGCAGAGTGGTCGAATGCACCGGTCTTGAAAACCGGCGAGGGTTAAACCTCCCAAGGTTCAAATCCTTGGTGGCCCGCCATCACAACACATCAACACAAACTCCACAATAACTTACTTATTCAGCAATCAAAGCCCAATACGTGATAATTCTTCTGCGATCTTATCTCTATACTCTTTATAGTCAAACATAGCATCTTCTTCCCGCGCAGCGAACTCCATCATTGCACACAGTTCAGACAAATCAAGAAAATGCATATTGCCGCTACTGCCTTTGAGCGAGTGGGCATATTTTTCTATTTGCTCATAATACTTGTATTCAATGGCATCTTCTAAGCTTTCCATAATGGCTTTAGACTCATCCATAAAACTGTTCATGAGTCGTGGAATATGCTTAATCTTTATTCCCATTTTTTCGGCTAGTTCTTCATAATTAACACTATACTGATTAACTTTTTCCAAAGGAGGTGCACTCTTTTCTTCTACAGGTACACGCTCATTTTGACGGCTCTTGATCTTATTGATCTCCGGCAATACAAAATGATTAAAATGCTTTGAGCTGATCGGTTTCCGGATAAATCGCTTTCCTCCGACTTTTTTCATTTGCCCTACGCTGTGCCCCGTGTCATCCCCGCTGACAACGAATAAGACAGAAACAAATTTTGCCGAAACTTCCAACAGCTTTTCAACAAACTCAAATCCGTTCATTCCCGGCATATTTATATCGCTGAAAATAATATCCGCACCATTTTGCTCTATAAATGAAAGTGCTTTAAGTCCATCTTCAAAAGTAAGAATATCATCAGCTTCAACACCAAGATCCTCCAGCAACACACGCATTGTTAATAATACTGTCGTTGAGTCATCCAAAACCACTATTTTCATTACATTGCTTCCTAACCAAAGTTAATACATTGTTATACTACAATGTTCATTATACAATTTATATTCAATTTTACTATGAAGTAGCTTTTTATGTCCAAAGAAATGACTTCTCCAAAAATACCTTTTTTCAAAATACTTCGATGGCAGTTTTCTAAATACCTATCCAAAAAAACTCCGCAGCAAGAAGCTTTAAACGTTCAAACCCATGCACACCTTCCGCAAGGCGAATACGCCATGTGGATGGGACATGCAACACTGTGGATGCGACTGGGAGAGACAACTATCGCTATCGATCCTGTTTTGGGCAACATTCCTATGCATCGGCGTTTCACTGCACTCCCCCTGTCCAAAGAGGCGTTAAAAGTAGACATCGTCCTCATAACCCATGCGCACTACGACCACTATGATAAAGCTTCTGTAAAATTTCTGCTCGCCCAAAATCCAGACCTCATCATTGTCGCCCCCTCAGGATTCTGGCGCTACATGAAAGGGCTCGTAGACCGTGAACAGTGTTTTGAGATGGAGTGGTGGGAATCGTTGATGGTCGGGGGATTGTTTATTACTCTGACACCTGCAAAGCATTGGAGCAAACGGACACTATTTGACACCAATAAGGCATTGTGGGGAGGGTATGTCATCCAAAATGAGCAACACACCCTCTATCACAGCGGAGACAGCGCTATGGGAGATCATTTTAAAACCATAGGGGAGCGTTTTGAAATAGATGAAGCCTTTTTGCCTATCGGAGCCTATAAACCTGAGTGGATTATGAGCCACAATCATCTCAACCCTCCTCAGGCACTGCAGGCCGCTACCGACTTGGGGGCTAAGACTCTCATTCCCATTCACTATGGGACATTTGATCTCTCAGATGAGCTCATGCACGAACCGCTAGAATGGTTTGAAGAGTGTATCTCAAAGGAAAATTTCACTTTTTCAACCTGTTCACTAAAAATCGGGGAAATCTACCGATTCTCTACGACTAGTTTAAATTTCAGGGTAGACCTATAAAGGTCAATCAGACTTTTATTTATGCGTAACAGTAGCAAGGGTATTTTGAATCTCGCGTAATTGCTCAAGAGTGAGATAAAAACTCTCATCCATTGCTTTGTCCAGATGGTTCATCTCTGTGAGGGTAATTCCCAAGGGATCTTTCTTAACTGCTTTGGCATTCCCATCGCTAATTGTGATATTATCGAGTTTTTTTCCGGCATGGCGCAAAAAGTATGTCAGAAAATAACCGCCAGAATGATCTTTTTCAATTGCAACGATTGCTCTTTTTGCATTGCTCCCCTCAAAAGAAATACTAGGTGCAAGCGTTTGAAAATCTTCGATACTCATATACCCGACATAGACTTTGGTATAAATATCGTGATACCGCTGTGTCGCACTTTTACGGAAAAAATCCCAATTCACCGGAGTGCCGCCGTTGCGCAATGATCGCATCATCCACGTAAGCGTACTGTAGTATTTAAACGCCGCGACTTTCAAATCATCCGCATGGGCGATTTTGTCGCTCTGGACCCGTACGATCTCTGCGCGCGGTGCGCGGGTACTGAGGCTTTCCAGGATATGACGCGCACTGTAAGGCTCGGTCATCCATACACTGGCATACGCTGGAAGCTCGGATGTCCCTGTCGCCCCTTCATTGAGAACCAACAACGCCTTAACGTTGTAACGGGGAAAAAGCACTTCGAGCAAAGCCCTTTTTTTACGAAGCCGTTTTTTGAGGTTGCTTACTGATTTAACAAGAGTCATTTCAACAAAATAGAGCTCTTTGTCGGTAAACAGCAATCCGTCAAACTCCCCGATCTCTTTATGACGGGCACGATAGATAATCTGCCCTTTCCAGCTCACCGAGAGCGCATCGCTTTGCGCATGGGTACGGTGCTTGTGAGGACCTTTGATAATAAACTGTTTGATTTGAGGTTCATTGGCAGCATAACGGAGTAATTTTTCATAAATGTAGTTCTCGTATACTTCTCCCTCAAACGAACGAAAAGCACTCACATAGGCTTCGTCTTCCATCGTAAGGCCCTTAGCCCCCAGTGAGAGCAAATGGTCAATATTATAATCATAGTATAATAGGTTATCTCCGAGATCTTCATCTCCATGAGGAATGACAGTAGAATTTATGGTTAACAACGGGAGCCTCTTTATGAGCATTTCTAGGCATCATCCATAACGCCCACAGTATTTTAGCGAAATTTTGGATTAAAAAAACTCTATTTCGCCTTCATCACCCAAATCTACTTCCGTTCCGGTAATAATTGATTCAATTTGCATGCATGAACTGAAAAAAGAACCATCAAGATAGTGAATATCTTGCGTATCTTGAAGCTCAAATACATGCTCAATCCACGATGAAAGGTCATTTTTAAAGTAGCCTAAAAACTCTAATATTTTCGCACGTTTTACCTCATCGCATATCAATATACCGGTGTTTGCTTTGATCAGGGTAGAAAGTGAAATGATGGCATACGCGAGACCTGAGAACTCATACAAAGCACTTATAGCATTCGAATAGGCCCCAAGCACTTCATTCGCAAAATGTCGAAAGTTTTCTTCGGTTGGTTCATCTGTTAGCGTGTGCAGCCATGATGACCACTCCAAATCAGCTTCACGCAAATCACTTACCTCGCCAAATGCATCGCTGTCGATACTGTCAACATAATCTTTTGCATTCATTTTTTCCGCAAAACTCTCACGCAAAACTTGATGCTCTGCAGCACCGACCGTGCGCAACTCTACGCTCTTTTCAGGTACTTCCACCTTTATCTCAGGAACAACCACTTGCTTCTTGGAGATAACAGGCTCTTGATCCGCAGTGGTTATTTCACACACATTAGGCACAGGAGACGCGAGTGCGCATCCTTTATTTTCTCCGTCATTCGCAATTATGCTGATACGAAACGCCACCATTGGTTCTGTAATCAAACAAGCACTCCCAAGTCCGCAAATCAGATGTTCCATTGCCGCAGTACGCACCACTTTCTTTGGCAATGACGCATGTATAAATACTTCTTCAAAGCTCTCTTCAATCGTGATAGTTACCGTAATTTTGTTTTTAAGCTCTTGGTTCACAAGCTCATAAATCAACTCAATAATCATATCAATATTAGTACAAACCGTAGCATGCGCACACTCAAAACGGGCCAATATCCATATTCCAAAATCCATAATTGCTTCCACGCTGTGAATACTAAAAATGGTTTTAAAACTGCGGATGTCTTCACTAAACGGATTGAGGACAATGTTATTTGAGAACATCTTTTTTTCATCCCCTCCGACACTGAGGACACCTGCATAACTTTGAAGTTTTATACGCAGAAGATCTTTGTCAATAGGCTTTCGAATGTATGCCGCCACACCGATTTGGGCCATATTCGCTTCCATCTTTGGATCAATAACAGCCGTAACGGCCATAATAATCGTATCAGGGTAGCGGTCTTTTATGATTTTTGCAGCCTGAAATCCATCCAAGCGCGGCATCATAATATCCATGAGGATGATATGCGGGCGTAGTTCTTCACACTTTTCAACGGCATCCTGCCCGTCTACGGCTTCAAAAATTTCAAAGCCGTCTAATTTACGGCAAATAGCACGCAGGACAAGCCGATTGTCTTCCACATCGTCAACAATTAGCAGCTTTAAATTTTCCATGTTTCATCCCCATTTGGTTGTTTTATTATGGTTATCTTGAGCGTAAAACAGCTTCCCTCTCCCACGGAGGAGATGACATCCAACCGCATCCCCATCCCCTTGATGTATTCGCTCACAATTCCAAGACCAAGACCTGTTCCTTGATCATGGGTACCTACCTGCTCAAACGGTTCAAAAATACGATCAAGCTTATCTTCAGAAATCCCACGTCCAGTGTCTTCAATTTCTATCAAACACTCATCATCACGCTCCTTGACACGTAAACGTACATATCCCCGTTCGGTGAATTTTAGTGCATTGGAGACAAGATTGCCCAAAACCTGACGTAACCGAAGCACATCTCCTTTAACAAAGATATCTTTTTCTGGAAGTTCCAGCAGATATTCTACAGTAGTCTTGTCATTGAGCGCATCCGTTGCTTCATAGACATCCTGCACAAATGTGACGATATTGATAACAACCATCTCATACTTTTCTTTTCCAGCTCGTAGTTTTGCCATATCTAAGAGTGAATTTATTAAATGCAAAAGATGCTGCGAATTTTTATGCGATCGTTCAATGTACATGCGAACCAAATCACGGCTTTCCTCGTCTAAAAAAATCTCATCAAAGCTTTCAAGCGCTTGATCGGTAAAATTAATAATCGCATTGAGGGGTGTGCGCAGTTCATGAGAGACTTGATCAAAAAATTTATTTTTTTCCTGAAGTGTTTTAAGCGCTTCCTCTTTTGCTTCCATCACCTCAGTAATCTCGTGACGAAGAGAAAGAAACTCCACTATAGCACCATTCTCATCATGAATCGGTACCATCGTCACATCAAAATAGTGTATTCCTCCGAGTTTATCTATATTTTCTAAAATTGCTCTGTGTATTTTCCCTTGTCTTAACTTATCCCATGTTGCGCTGTACTCTATATCGCTGATAGACGGCCCACGAAAAATGGAAATATTCTTACCAATCAATTCACCATATCCATACAAGAGCACCTTACTCAATGCTTTGTTAACATAACTGATTACACCATTCAAGTCACACTTATACACAAGTGTCGCCGAGTCAATCGCTTTATCGTATTGACGGAGTAGAAACTGTGTTCTATCCCGATCTTTCATACTGCTTTTAATCCCCTCTTCCAGCGTTGTCTTATACCCCATTAGGCTTGTCACATCGGTTAGTGTCATGACATATATCGCTTCAAAAGGCTCTAACCGTGTCAATGTTAGATTAAATGAATGCATTGCGTTACTGTTCATTATTCCAACCCGACAACCCTCGTCACTACATTCCAATGCAAGTTCATACCATCTCTTATTATGATACCCTTCATAGATATAACCAAACTTATCAATGCGTACAAAAAAATCCGAAAAACTGAAATCGTCTGAAAAAATCGTTTTTCCCATCAAATGGCAAGTATGTATCATTGATGTATTCGCATCAATGATACGTTCCCCGTCTGTCAGAGCAATCATATCTTTCGTTGAGTTGACGATAGCTTCATAATAATGACACTGGAGATCCTTGTCGTTCAATCGCTTCTTGATCGTTGCAATCGTTATCAATTCAGCCTCTTGCTTTGACATGACCACCCTTTTTTATTCTATTTTTTGTATATGATATTATAATTAATCGAAATAAACCTTAAAAAACCAAGATACTATTCTTCTTACTTTATTGTGCATTTTTTAATCTCATCTTTTGGCTGGACATGTTACACTTTTTTATGGAACATTACACCCCGACCAATGATCAGATTCGTGCACAGTTTGTCAGTTCGCTTATGAACTATTTCAAAATAGAAGAGGACGTTTTTTTACGCTCCCACATCGATGAGCTGATCCGGCCCATAGCCGTCACACGCTACAGCGACTTTCTTCATCGCCTCTCTACGCGTACCCTTGCCTTCAAAACAGGAATTGAAAAAATTGCTCTCATTGCGCAAGAACTCATCGAAGAACAGCTCTCTCCGCTAGCCCAAGAAGCCAAAGAGCGTACTCAAAAACTTTACAATCTCATGTACGATCTGCGCCGCAGCATCACCGAGGAGCGCAATGCACAGCACAGCGCCCTGGCACGATTTGAAAACGTTAAATTCACGTCGATCAAGCGGGCTGATTCAGCAGAGTTGTTGCTGGATTCACTCGACATCGATGTGATTCGCAACGTTACAAAACAATGGATTTACGACTATGTCACCTTGGACAGAGGATTGTTTGAAGCGCGTATCGAGCGTGAATATTCAGATTTGCTCATTGAGAGGGAGCGTGCTAAAAATACCCAAAGCATTTCCCATACAACACAAGCGATCCTTGGTTCTAAGCAGTTATGATCACTCTTCCTGTATCGCTCATCGACCGTGAGGACCTCAGCCTCTTGGAACGTGCACTTCTTCCTCTGATCGTTCGTCACGGTTTTACATGGGGGGAGAAGTTCAAACCCTTAAGTTCATCCTTCTTGGCCCAACATTTGCGTCACAGTAGCAAAGAAGTCGTTCATGCTCTCGATGCCCTCACCGCCAAAAAAATTCTCAAAACAATTCGTGAAAAAACCTCTGAGGGTGTCATGATTCTTTACGTTTTAGAGCCGATTCAAACCATCCAAAGCAGTGCCGTATCCGCAAATCTTGCAACCCAATACAGTGACAGCAACTATTATCTCAATCTCTCCAACGAAGCATTCCAAGAGCTCCACGTATATGCCCTGGAAGCCTGCGACCGTGAAGGTCTGCGCCGTGAACTTTTCGATGACTTCAACCTCTATCAGCGCAGTGAAAATCGCCGTTCGTTTGATTGGCACTCCGAATTTGAGCGGTGGATTCGCCGATCGCTCTCTTCCAACGCTCCCGCACTGGCTACCCCATCACAGCTCGAAGAGAGCAAACCTTCCAGTGGGCAATTCGAGATAGCACAGTATTTTATCCGCCGTCTGGCTTCTGTTGATCCGCAGTTTGAAGAGCCGTTTGATGTCATGAGCTGGGCCCGTCAGATTCAGTATCTCATTCAAACCGATAACTACACACTCCTGGATATTAAATCAGGAATCGATTGGCTCTTTAGTGCCAAAGGCGATTGGTTCCGTCCCAATGTTCCCGATGCCTTCCATCTGAGAAAACATTTCAAACGCATTATTGGTCACACCCGAAGCTTTCGTGACGGTGAAGTAAAACTTCCCGATGGGATCAATATTTTTGACATTATCGGACGTAAATAATCGCTTGAATTGCAATTAAACATTAACTAACGCATAAGATTAATCAAGAAATTATTTTTAACGCTATACAATATCAGTAAATTATTTATAGGATATTGCCCGTTCCAATGAGTTCCTGCATATTTATCACTTTTTTTATCAGGATAACTGCTTCGCGAACCATTGACTCGTGCTTTAAACCAATTCTTTGATAACGATAGCTATTTCTCTTATCTGTATTGCCATGGCTGGATGGATCATCTATTTGATCAAACGCTCCAGCCCTGACAATAATCGATACCATGCTCTTTTTCAATCTTCTCCTTCAGCACTCGTTGAACTCGACGAAAACTTTAACATTGTGGGATGGAATACAAGCGCACAAATTATCTTCGGATGGAATGAATCCGAAGCCCTCGGGCAACCTGTTATTGACCTGATTGTTCCCCTGAAAGATCGAGGACATGTCTATTCTGCTTTGCAAAAAGCGCTGCAAGAGGGAAAAAGCGACTCTAAAAATTTCAATCTTACGCAGGGGAAAAAAGAAATCTTTTGTGAATGGCATAACAGCCGAATTAATCAAAATTATCCGGGGATACTCTGTACTGCGCGAGACATTACCGAAATTACTTCTCACGTATCCACTTTGACCCATCAAGCATGCCACGATCCACTCACCGGTGTAACCAACCGTGCGGTTATGGACGATCGACTTCATCACGCCATTGATCGTGCACGACGCGCCGGTTCCAAAATCGCCCTGTATTTTATTGATCTGAACGATTTTAAACCTATAAACGATCAGTATGGACATGAAGCCGGCGACAAAATACTCATAGGAATTGCGTCTGCACTTCGTGCTTGTTTACGCAACAGTGATACCATTAGCCGTTTTGGAGGGGATGAATTCATCATCATTATTGAAGACGTAGAAGGAGAGGAACACATTCAATCTGTCCTTACAGCCATTGAGTTTGCCATTTCAGAACCGATTATTTTGAATAATGAGACCTCATTGATAGCCAACGCGAGCATTGGGATGGCTATCTACCCCGATGATGCAGCCGATGCCGATTCCCTTATAAAAGCTGCTGATATTGCCATGTATCTCCAGAAAAAACAAAAAACAAAAAAACCGCGAACCAAGCCAACTGCTCGAAAGAAAACTCCGATTCATTTAGAACTCCCGCTGTACTCTGATGCACTCCCGCTGTAATGCCACTTTGGTTATAATCACTTCGCTCATACAAAAAAGGACTTATTTATGAATTTTCACTATGCATGGCTTATCTCTTTTGCAACCCTCTTAACTGCCAATCCTGAGTGTTATCAACAAGGGTACCCTGATTTAGTACGATCTACGAATGAGACATCAATCATTTTAAAAGACGGTACCGTTATCCCCTACCATACCTCATCTCCTAAAACATCATGGGATGAAAAAATCAACAATGCTGATTTAAAAACACAACTTTCGCAGCAGTATGATAATGGCGGGCTTGATACGCCGCCTTCTTATCTTTTCGATCCCGGCCGTTTACGCTATCAGCCATTTTTCCAAGCGCTGTATGGCAAAGATAAAAAAGAGATCGAACAAAACCTCGCTACCATAGAGTGGCCAACACTCAAAGGCAACATCAAATTGCGGGTTAACAGAATGCAAGGAGTTGATCAAAAGCTCTTTATGGTTGGTCAAGAAATCGCCAAACTCCCTAAAGCCCAGCGTATTTGGGCCGAGGGTGCCGCTACCTATGAATACCGTGTTATCAAAGACACCGATCGCCTCTCCATGCACAGTTTTGGTATCGCCATCGATCTAGCCCCTGCAAAAACCCAATACTGGAAAGCTGAAGCTGCTGCAGAAACCGCAAAAATCGGGTATAAAAATACCATGCCTCTCTCCATTGTCCGTATTTTTGAGAAACATGGATTCATCTGGGGGGGACGATGGTACCATTACGATACGATGCACTTTGAGTACCGTCCTGAATTGCTCGCACCTTCATGCATCAATGCCCCAAAACGCTAAGATGCACTGTGGTATAATTTCCCCATTATTTTGACCCTAAACAAGGCACCTTTTATGAAACAAACCATTACTGAAAAAATCTTCTCTCAACACGTTGGAAGAACTGTTTATGCAGGCGAAATCATCCGCTGTCCGATCGATATGGTTATTGGAAATGACATTACAACCCCGATTTCGATCAAAGCATTCGAAGACTCTGGTGCAAAAGCCCTGGCGAACCCCGATGGTTTTTCTCTTGTTTTGGATCATTTCATCCCTGCAAAAGACATTGCGTCTGCAAACCAAGCACGTATCAGCCGTGATTTTGCCAAAAAACATTCCCTCAAAAACTTTTTTGATGAAAAAGATATGGGTATCGAACATGCACTTTTACCGGAAAAAGGTCTTATCGTTCCGGGTGATGTCATCATCGGTGCTGATTCGCATACCTGTACTCACGGTGCATTAGGTGCGTTCTCGACAGGAATGGGATCAACCGATTTGGCGTTTGCCATGATCACGGGCGGAAACTGGTTCAAAGTCCCGGAGAGCATTAAAGTGGTATTGAGCGGAAAACCGGGTAAATACACAACCGGTAAAGACATCATCCTCGAAGTGATCCGCCTCATCGGTGTCGACGGTGCCCTTTACTGTACGCTTGAGTTTACAGGAAGTACTATTGAGCATTTAAACATGGACGATCGTTTCAGTATGTGTAACATGGCTATCGAAGCAGGGGCAAAAAGCGGTATTGTCGCCTACGATGATGTTACAGCAGCCTTCTTGGCTGATAAGCCATTGGCTCGTGAAGCGAAACTTCATTATTCTGACGAAGATGCCGTGTATACTCAAGTACTTGAAATCGATGTCGGTAACCTCGAACCTGTTATTGCGTATCCGTTTTTGCCATCTAACGGACACAGCCTCAGCCAAGCCGTGAGTGACAAGATCAAAGTCGATCAGGCGTTTATCGGAAGCTGTACCAATGGTCGACTAGGTGATCTCAAAATCGCTGCTGAAATTCTCAAGGGTAAACGTGTTCACCCTGATGTACGTCTAATCGTAACCCCTGCAACGCAGCGCATCGCGCGAGAAGCAACAAAAGCAGGATACATGGATATCATCATCGATGCAGGCGGTGTTGTCTCTAATCCGACATGCGGTGCATGTTTGGGTGGTTATATGGGTATTTTGGGCGATGACGAAGTAGCCATCGCAACCACCAACCGAAACTTCGTAGGACGCATGGGTTCACGCAGCTCAAAAGTCTATCTTGCCAACTCAGCCGTAGCAGCAGCTTCGGCTATCACAGGATACATCACCGATCCTGACACCATTAAATAAAAGGATTTTACCATGAAACGCATTCTTATGACCGGACTTGCCTTAAGCGCACTTTTAACCCACAATGCATCGGCATTTGATTTTGGTTCTGTTATGCAAGCGGTTGCCCCGGTTGCTGATGCAGGGCTTTCAACAAACCCTTTAGTAGGTAGCCTCACTAAAAATCTTGGCGTAACACCAACACAGGCTATCGGAGGGAGTGCAGCATTGTTAAACGATGCAAAAAAAGACATGAAACCTGCAGATTTCAAAGCTCTAACAACAAAAATGCCTCAGGTTGGAACCTTGCTCGCAGCAGCCCCTGCCACAACAGGAACCATTCAGTCACAATTTTCTTCCTTGGGCATGAAACCTGAGATGATCGGAAAATTCACCCCTTTTCTTCTTGACTACGTTAAAAGTGGAACGACTCCGGGGATGATGAATCTCGTTCAAGCAGCCTTGGCAAACTGATGTTCGATCTCCCCTGCATAATCTTTGCGGGTGGAAAAAGCTCCCGAATGGGGCAAGACAAAGCACTTCTCCCTTTTGGAAATTTTCCCTCCCTTGCTCAGTATCAATACGAACGTTTAAACAAGCTCTTTTCACATGTATATCTCTCTGCCAAAGATCGTGATAAGTTCAATTTTAATCCTCAGCTCATACAAGATCCTCTTGAATCTGATTTTGCCCCGACCGCAGGATTTGTAGCCGCATTTGAACACCTAGAAAGTGAACGTATTTTCGTATTAAGTGTTGACACCCCTTTTGTAGATGAAAGTATTATTCAAATGCTCTTGGACGCTGATACAACCCATTATGATGCCGTTATTTCAAAAACATCATCAGGCACCCATCCTATGATCGGTATTTACCATCGATCACTTTTGAACCAATTACAACGTATGCTGAATGAAGGCGATCACCGCCTAGGAAAACTTCTCTCATCGGTCGAAACGCATTACGTACAATTCCCCCATGAAGCGCCCTTCAGTAACCTTAACCGCCCAAATGAATACGAAGAAGCTGTTTCGCGTTATAATAATACAAATAAATAAAAGAGACCGCTTATGCAATTAACCCATTTAGATGAACGTGACCGACCAAAAATGGTCGATGTATCTGACAAGACTACCACATCCCGTGTTGCTGTTGCTTCCGGACTCATCACCATGAGCCAGGACGCTTTCAATGCCGTAATCCAACAAACCGCAAAAAAAGGCCCCGTTCTCCAAACTGCGGTTATTGCAGCCATTATGGGGACAAAAAAGACATCTGATCTCATCCCTATGTGTCATCCGTTGAACCTTAGCGGTGTCAATTGTGACATAGATGAGCTTCCTGAGTTACCAGGCTTTAGACTCACCGTAACGGCAAAGCTCAGCGGACAGACTGGAGTAGAGATGGAGGCATTAACAGGAACGAGTATCGGCTTGCTCACCATCTATGATATGCTCAAAGCCATTGATAAAAGCATGATTATAGGCCCTATACAGCTTGAAAACAAATCAGGAGGAAAAAGTGGAGATTATAAACGACTCTGAGCAAAAACT
The DNA here is from genome assembly GCA_030692765.1 of Sulfuricurvum sp. GTDB lineage: Bacteria > Campylobacterota > Campylobacteria > Campylobacterales > Sulfurimonadaceae > Sulfuricurvum. The sequence continues at coordinate 12,306 of JAUYUB010000012.1, read as the reverse complement.
ACAGCTCGAATACCCATGTAAATGGTGCTACAAAGTAGTTGGATACGAACGTGCAGGCTTGGAAATTGCCGCTATCGAAGTTTTTAGTGAACGTACCTATACCCTCGTTCCCTCAAATACGAGCAAAAGCGGAAAGTACATCAGCATGAACTTAGAACTTTTAATTCATAATGAAGACGAAAGAACCTATTTTTATGAAACACTCAAAGCACATGTCCATATAAAAATGGTTTTATAGCCTTTACAAACTTTTCTAAGGAGACGATTATGGATCTAGAAACTTTTAAACGTGATATAAAGACGCGATATAAATCGCTCTCTTCTTCCTCTATGGAACGTAAGCTTGATACGATCATCACGGCTGTATATGACGAATGGTCACTTAAACCAAGTGCCCTAAATCTTCCTGAACTTAAAGTATTAAGTGCTGCCTTGCTTGAAGAAGAAACAGCAGAGCTACAAGACACTCTCGAAGATCTTATGGCACAAAAAGAGCGTATTGAACGCCAAATCACTCGCAAGCGCGACGATCTTCAGCATCTTAAATATACGCTGTTTAATGCTCTTGAAAAACACATGGGCGAGGATGCCGCTCAACTGGAAAAACTTCATCAAATTAAACTGCAATCTATTGATCTTCTGGATCTACTCGAAGAGATGATCGAATCAGCCATTATTACCACTTTGGAAAAAGGGTCTGATATCGAAGAGACCTTGCATGAAATCATCAAAGAGATCACTTTTGAGACACTCAATGCCAATGTTCTCAATGCAGTACGTATCCGCCGTATACTCTCCAGTATTCTTCAAAGTGCTCTTAATGTTGCCGAAGCTACTCCTAATCAGGCCAACATAATTCTACGTGGCTCAATGCTGGGCATCCGATCGGCACTGCATAAATCAATAGAAAAGTTCCGCCAGTACCTTCTCTATGTTCCTGAAGAAGTAAAAGCTCTCTATCGTGATGAATACAAACTGATTGAAGATGAACTTGAGCAGATACATACGCTCTTTGAACAAATCGTTCATTCCTTGTCAAAAAATAATTCTCCCGACATGATTGATAAACTCAAATACATAGGGCAAGACATCCGCTTTGATACCGAAGAGCTTGCCATCTTGTCACATGAAACCGTTGAATTATTACGAAGTAAATTAAGCCGTTTAAAACAAGAGATGAATGATCGCAGAAACCAGTTGATAAATTCAGCCTCTGCACAAGAAGCCAAAGCGATGGGCGCACGCGCTTGGAGCGTTGCAAAAGCAGCCATCAAAAGTGCCAAAGAAGTTATGGAGAAAAAGTAGGGATAGAAACTATCCCGAATATTTGTGAAAGATTACTTTACTAAAGGGTTCGCGTTTGATACGTCAACGCCGCCCAAACTGTGTATGATAGACGGAATCTCCGTATCAAGCTCCTCAATCTTTTGAAGCTTCTCTTTATCGGTAATGCCCAATGCCGCTGCCCATGCGCTTAGGGTTGGCATACCGATTACGATCTTGTTCTCACCTTCTTTTATATACGCATACATAGAGCATGGGGCAAAAACTGCAGCTTGCGGCAAGGGATCTTTACCATCAAAAATGGTATAGGAAAACGGGATATGGCAAAGAGACCAAACGACAAAATTAGAATAAACAGGAAGCACATCTTTGTTTGAATTTAAGCTGGATTTCATGTTATAAAAACCGGCAATGATGTATCCCTTTGTTTGAAATGTTGTTTCAAACTTTTCTTGAAATTTCTCAAAAAAATCATCGATATCTTCCGGTTGCTCAAAAGGTATCTCAAAGTTCATCATATTCTTTTTAGCATAGCCTTGAATTTTAGTATAGCTTTTTTTAGCCTCGGCACCATACTGTTTTTCTATCAATTCATCCAGCGGCTTATACATAGCGATGTATTGCTCTCGCACATCTTTATCGGTGATATGAAGGATATCCAGTGCTGCTTCAGGAGTGATATGGGTTATAACTGTTTTCATATCTGATTTTTTTCGATAAATAACCAAATTAAAGGGTGTAAAACCGCCTATTCTAGGATCTTTGTTAAAAAGCGGTCTTGCTTTATCGTCACTAACAAGAGAAGAAAATGACAATTGACTTAAAGCAGTCTCCCCCTTAAGCTCTTCATATACGAGATTGACGTTATGATGCGGATCACTTAGATAAAATCCAATTTTTTCCAAAGGCTTTACCGTAAAATCAAAAAAGGCTTTGTCAAATACAATGTCTTTATTTTCCAAAGTATATTCAACCGCAAGATTTTTATTACTGCTTGGAACATACTCATCCATTGCAGCAAGTGATGTTATAAGAGTAGCGCTAAGTAATAGTGTTGGAACAATCTGGCTCAATAATTTCATGTATCTTCCTCTAAAGTTTAAAGATAAAACAAATCACATTATTTGCTTTACTGTTTAAACTTACCCACGATGGGGCAAGTAGGTTTATACTATAAATTAATTCAAACCTTCTAGAATTTTGGTAATCATACCTTGAGCTTCATAAAGCTTATCCATTCCTTCTTTGTCTTTCATACCCAAACTTGTGATCCAGCTGTCAACGCCCAAGTATCCGATATGGATCTTATCTTCACCTTTTCTATGATAAATATACATAGAACACGGAGCCCATGCACCCGCAGCAGGGGAATCTTTTGACACAGGATAAATAACATCAAATTTACAAATAGAATACGTTACATATATGTCGTATTCATTAAATCCTAGAGGAGCAAAAACATCCGCTTGTAAATTCATGTAGTTTGGAAGCAAAAAGCCCAATGGCTCCATTTCACCTTCAAATGCAGCCTCGATATTTCCCTTGATCTCTTGAATCTTATCAGGATCTGTTTCTGTCATATCAATCGTAAACTCTTGCTTGTACGATGCTTTTTTATCTACGATTGGAAAGTTTGTTTTTTGAAAGTCACCCTTTGGCAACGCTGCTTTAAGTGCCGTTTTTACCATAGCAGCATACGCAATCAAATCTGGATCACTCTCTGGAATATTGACAGCTTTAGACATCCCAGTGAGAGTCAAAGTAGCTACATTCATCGTCTTTTTCGTATCATCAGACCAGATTGACATCGTTAACGGAGTCAAAGAGCCGAATTTTGGGTATTTTTTTATCAATTTAACCGTTAAATCCGTATTGGAGAACATTGCCAAATTGTATGTTTTGTAATGAACTTTCCCAAATCTTTTTTCAAAAGGGGAGTTCATATTGTTGTCCCCACCTACCGTGAGACCACTTTTTTCAAAAGCCTCATCGATTGTTTTGGTTGTAATAGCACCATCTGTATTAGGAGCACTATAAATTTGGACACTTTGACCTTTGTTAAGCTCTACGACCTTTGTCTTTGCTGCTGCATTAGCCATTGTTCCTATTGCAAACAAAGCGATAAGCATAGTCTTGAATATGTTTTTCATTTTCACCCTTTTAATAATATGAATGTGACCTTCATCACATTTTGACAAGTAGCTTTCAAAATCAGATAATTATAATATCATCTTTCTTAATGATGCCGCTTGTAACAGCTTTAACAAATAATCCTCTATCATTTTTTAATACCTCAGGTAGCTTAGGATCGAGGACCGATAAACCGTTACAAAGGGTACAATTTTGAGTTATTTCTAAAACCACATCACCTATTTTTAACCGATCGCCAACAGATAAATGATTGATGCTCTGATCAATCAATATATTTTCGCCGAGACTACCATACTCCAACTCAACACTACTGCTTTTCGCCAATGAATAGGCAGTTGTGGAAGTAATCAGTATTAAACGATTGGTATTCTTAGCATAAAACTTATCTTCCAGGACACCCATCTCATCCAGTTCAAGCTTTTCTTTAGGGACTCTTTTTTTGTCATTATCTACCGATATAAAAAGAGCTAAAACTCGAGACTCTACAGACATATAACACCTGACCCTAATCTAATAATCTATGATCTATTTTACAGTATCCATCTTTTTTTTAAAAGATTGAAAACCCATTGTTTTGTATGCACCGCTATTGACATATTTCAAAACAAGAAGGAACTGATCTTTATCTTGATAGCCGGCAACAGCATGTATTATCTCACCTTTAGTGTTTAAAAAAAGTGAAGATGGATAGATGTTATAACCGACATTCTTTGCGAAATCGCGACCACTTCCCTTAAAGTTCTTATATTTGACAACATCGTCTTCGCTTATATTGATGTGAAGATAAATGAAGTCTTTAGTTATAAGTTCTTTTACGGGCTCATCATCGAGTGTAAACATCAGCATACTTTCACAATACCCACAATCCGTTCTATGAAGAAAAACAAATAAATGCTTATCATTCTTTACAGAGTTTTTTACAATAGCGTCAATATCGATATTGCGTGCGAAAAGAGAAATATTGAATGCGATAATAAAAAGAAAAAGACTAGCGACAGCTTTATGCATAGGTGAATCCATTTTTAAGAGAAAATGATGGAACCATTTTCTCTTACGGAAATAATAAAATTATTTAATGACTGCATCCGAAGTTTCAGTACCGCCAAGTAGATCTACCCAAGTCATAACGATTTTATCGCCTGCATTAGCACCTTTAAATGAAAATTTAAAGATAGGGTTCTTTGATAGAAACTGACTTGATGACATATCAAGTACAACCTTGTCATTTACAGTTGCAGTGATGTGAGTAATAAAATTAGCTTCTACACCTTGTTTTTTAGCTGTGTCATACGTAAGCATAGGGTGTTTCGCCATAGCTTTAACCGTTGTAACACCATCTTTCAATTTTGCTTTGATTTCCATGATTTTTCCTTTAATACGATTATTTTTTATACGCGAGTGGAAGGCAAATCAGCCCTCACAACCACCAAGTGCAACGTTCAAACTCTTTTTCGCTGCATACAATTTACCGTCTTTGCCTTCTACAACAACGATAATAGTTCCGCTTTGTTTAAGTTTCATTTTGATTGAGAAATCAATGACACTGTATTCATTGAGTGTAAATGCACAAACCGTAGCTTCAGGATTTGAGCTTTGGAATACTGCTACAGATTTTGCAGCAATCTCTGATGAGAAATCAACAGGAACCGCACCACCATTAGCCGCAACATCCGGAGCAGTAAGTGTAACGCCTTGCTCAATCAATGGTTTAGCACCATACATTTTTGCGATTGCGTCTTCCATAGTGTGAGCCGTCCAAACGTCAGGCTTTGTTTTTCTATAATCTTCTGCACTAAGAGTTCCTGGAACTAAAGCAGCAGCAGCTGCAAAGATTCCAAAACCTAAAAATTTTCTTCTTTCCATGGTAATTCCTTTTGTTTTATTTACTTAAGCCAACGATATAATCGACGACTAATTTAAACTCTGCTTCTGAAAGATTACTTCCACCTTTTGCAGGCATACCGTTGATACCATCCATACCGTTTTTGTAAACAGCAGGCATACCTTTTTTATTCACAGCAGCCCATGCTTTTTTATCTCCAATAGCAGGAGCACCCATGCTTTTGTTAGCATGACAAGCGGCACAGTTTTCTTCATACGCTTTTGCAACATTAAACTCTTTTGACTCTACTTTTGGCAAGTCTTTAGCAGTAGCCATTGGAGGAACGAAATCTTTGATACCGCCATTGGTTACGTAAATATTTTTAACTGTCGGTTTTTGACAATCTTTCATACAACGCTCAGATGGTTTAACTTTTTTCCCGCCGAAGTTTTCTGCTTTTGCATAGTAAGCACGTACACCAGGCAAAGATTTTGGACCTGCAATATTTGGTTCAAAACCATCTCTGTTAGGCATAACGATCTTCAAAAACTTTTCACGATCAAGTTCATACTCATCATCGACAAGAACACCATCAATCTTGATTTCATTCAATTTAAGAATATACGCTGTAAGTGCATACACTTCATCCTCAGTCAACGTACCGGTTGCCTGGTGAGGCATAGCGTCTTTGATGTACCACCAAAGCGTACTTGCTTGTGGCCAATAAACACCAAATACACGATTTGGACCATCTGCGCCATCAACACTTCTTTGACTCTTCAAAGTGTCCATCATGCTGTATGCATTACCTTTTGCCAATGATGGGTATCCAGCTCCGCCAGCACCAAAATCACCATGACATGAACCACATTTGGCATCATAAATCTCTGAACCATCAGATGCATTACCATGACCCTCAGGCAAACCTGTACCGTCAGCCATAACATCAGTGTCCCAAGCTTTAAGCTCATTTTCCGTTGGGATACGGCCATTATTGATCTTCATAGGCATAGCTACGCGATCTACAAGGTACGGACCTGTTTTACCGTTTACTACAGGATAGTATACGCCGCCATCAATGCTAGGTTGTGCATGCGTAGTATTTGAATTTGAAAATCCAGCACAGCCCGCTACAAATAATGCTGCTGCCGTAAATACCGAAGCAGATAGGATTAATTTACGATCTAATTTGAACATGATTCACCTCTCCATTTTCTGTTACTTCCCATGTTTCAACTGCATTTCTATGATATACAGATTCAACACCCATGACAGACGTTTCTTCATCAATTGTTGGCTGAATATAACCTGCATCATCCATAGCACGAGATGTAAGCAAAAGCTTGTCACCTTTTTTGTACGTGTGCATATAGCTCCAACGTGTCCAAGATTTAGGAAGCACTAGACCTTTTAATTCCGCTTGAACATACGTTCTTCCACCGTCTAGGGAGAAATCTACGCCTGTAATCGTACCCATTCCAGACCATGCAAGACCTTCGATCTCAACAACAGCGCCATCTGGTAAATCCGTCCAAGGAATCTCTGGTGATGGAGAAACTACGGTTGAGTTTACTTCATTGGCGTAAAAGTGCTGAATCGCTTTTCCGCTTGCCTTGAGAGCCGTATATTTAGATGTCTCTTCTTTACAATACCATGGCTCAGAAGCAAACTCTAAACGTCGAAGCCACTTAACACATAAGTTACCTTCCCAGCCTGGAAGAAGCAATCGTACAGGATAACCCTGTTCTGGACGTAGTGCTTCACCATTTTGTCCCCAAACGATCATTGCATCATCAAGAACCTTATCCATAGGGACGGTTCTTCCCATTTTAGAACTGTCTCCACCCTCAGCAAGCATCCATTGTGCTTCTGGTTTGATACCAAGATCTTCTAAAATAGTTTTAACGTACACACCGGTCCATTCAGCAGAGGCCATAAAGCCTTTAGCGAACTGTACAGAGTTAAACTGTGTTGCTCTCCACTCTTGCCCGCCGTTAGCTGGACATTCGATGAAGTGAGTACGCGTTACACTTGGGTAACGCTTTAATTGCGCCAAAGTGAGAACGATAGGCTTTTCAACCAATCCATGAATCATCAAACGATACTCTTCAGGATTGATATGAGCAGTTCCGCCATGAGAACGGCTAAAGAAAAGACCGTTAGGGGTAATAATACCCTTGGACTCATGTATTGGGGTAACCGCGATACTTGCTCTGAAGTTACCTGAAGACAATAGCTCTGTACTTCTTCGTATAACATTATGCTCATACGCTGATGGAACACCATACAAGTTGGTTGTTACAGGGTCACCCCATTTTGTTGCCCATTCTGGAGTTTTCATAATTGCATCATCATCTGCAAAAATACTGGTTCCAGCTAATGCAGTTGCCGACAAAGCAGCTGTTTTTCTAAAAAAATCTCTTCTATCTAATTTTTTTTCATTAGATAAAGAATCATTATTGCTCATCTTTTCTTCCTTTTCTGATTAAGTGGAGCGACATCTTGATGCCACTCAATAAAGCGACCAATACAATACTAGGTTAAACCTTAGTAAGGCATATATTTTTATCACCAATTAAACCGCAACTGTAATACTACAATAATTTAAATGTCATTCGTAAACAATGAACACTATATTTGAAAACATATGTTACCACTTGACTCATTCTTGAAACTTAACCGTAATAATTATCCCATGCACAATTAAATATTGTTATGATCGGTCATCTTTCTTGTAAATCCCAAGAAGGACATAAGCTTCCTGACCCTCATCGATGTAAAAAGGGATAATATACCCCTGATTTTCGATCTCTTTTACTTTTTCATTCTCAAAATAGACAGACGGCTTGTATTTGGCAATTTTACTTTCCATATTAATTATAACCGTGTCTAAATACAACTTAAAGCTTTTAGCACTCTTACTGTCTTCTTTTTCCAATCCGTTTATAATCTCTTGAAGCTGTTCTTCAAAGAGCGCTGAACTCAAAATATGTTTCATTGATTGGTAGTAAGGGGAAAATTGTCCCTTTGAATCTAGATACGCATTAAGCTCTTGCTGTAGCTTTGTTTTCATTTTTTCTCCATAATATATCCATAACAATAGTAAGAAACAGGGAGGGAAGACCTCTCCGTACGGAGAAGATCGTGTATGAGAATTATTTAAATGATTTTTCTAGATTTTTCAAAACTGCGGCAGGAACCGTCATAATGTTTGCAAATCCGCCAAGATCAAGCAATGGATAGCTAAGTGCGATATGGTATTCAGCTTTTAATGCTTTTGCTTCACCATTCTCGATCAATACCGGCCATGGAAGAACTTCAGCCTTGTCCGTTCCGATTTTTTTAACAAATCCGTTTGTACGTTTGTCCAACTCAATAAATGTTAAATAACGATCAGCCCCTAGTGCAAGGATGATCCCTTTAGCCGCTTTTGCTTTAGCTAACAAATCAGCCGTAGTACCTGTACCCACAACACCCATATCTTTATAATACGGCATACCGATCATAAAGTGATAATCTGCCAATTTAGCAAATTCCCATTGATCTTCAGAGTCTTTCAATGGTCCAAAAGCCTTCTCTAAAGAAGTATACGTTGCAGACGCTGTTGCATGATTGTACTCGTCTTGCAAGTATGCTTTGCCAAAATAAATAGGATTTGAAATGTGCACTTGTTTGCGCTCATCATCCACCAACATACGTCCTACTGCTGCAAATCCGCGTGACGGCTTATTAGCATCCGCTTTCATAGCGGCATTAGTATACAAAATGGTAGTACCATTTTCAGCCGGCTTATACGTGCCCACGATTTCAAAACCTGCTGCTGTCAATTTAGCTTTTGCAGCATCAACATCAACATAAGCTCCTGTTCTGTATGCAGAAACCATTTTATCAACGGCAACACCACCTTCGATCTTTGGTGCTGCTGTCGAGCACCCTGTAAATGCAACGGCAAATGCCAATGCGATAAGTGATACTATTTTTTTCATAATTCTGTTGCTCCCAATTCTTTCATGATATTAACGATCTCTTTGTCCAACGTATAGATAGACTCAACCATTTTTGGATCCTTAATCGCCATAACAGCAATCCAGTTCTCAAGACGCGGCATACCTACCATCAACTTATTTGAACCTTTGTCGATGTACATGTACATTGAACATGGTGCAAACGTACCTGCATCAGGACGACCGCGGTTGAAGATTCCCTCAGAAAATCGAAAGTGACAAAGAGAATAAACCCAGTAAGCGTCAAAACGATCAAATTTGACATTATTGTTCGTCATTGACTCTTTCATGTTTTTATAGCCGGCAATGATGTACTTCTTCTCTTCAAACTTTTCTTCGAATTGACCTTGAAAATCACTGATAAATGCTTCCAAATCAGCAGTACGCTCGAATGGAATTTCAAATGTCATCATCGGCTTTGCAGGCAATGCTTTATAGTCTACGTATTCTACTTTTGAACTGATCTCTTTTTCTGTCAATTTATCCAATTCACCAAAAGAGGCTACAAATTTTGCACGCACGTCTTTGTCTTTGATCCCAACGATGTCGAGCATTGTCTCAGGCATAACATGACCTACATAGGTCTTATTTTCACCCGCTTTTTTGTAAATGTGAAAATTAAATGGAGAGAAACCACCAAGAGCTGGCTCTTTCATCAACAACGGCCCAACGACTTTATCATTGGTTACCGAGAAAAATCCAAGGTTATCCAATGTGACTTTAAAGCTTGGATCAAAATCAGGATGTGGACCCGTTACACCTTTGACAGTTTGGGTTGGCGTTCCCCATTTTTCTTTATACGCATTGTCAATGTGCTCATGAGGATCAGATAAAATAAATCCGATCGGCTCGATTTTCCCATTGATCATTTCCATATAGGCTTCAGATTTATCGCCTTCACCAACGTAAAATTTTACCCCTTGGATCCCAAATGCAGCGGATGCCGCCAATGACAGTGCCGCAGCACTAATCAATAATCGATTAAACATGATTCTCCTTTTCATTTATTCACTTGCACAAGCGAATATTGTCCGTTACTATTTTATCACAAGAGTCTCAATTCTTCCTTTTATGGAATGAATTTGACACTAATATTTGTAAAGCAGCACAAGTAAAGCACCCTGTGTTACTTTATGGAATACTAGATTCTAAAGTTACCTAATTAAATTAAACTAAACAAATGTGAAGTGATTGTGAAGAAGGCTACCTGCATAAAAGCAGGCTCGAGTGATTAAAACTTGTAGTTAAGGTTTGCAGCGATAGCCATTTGGTCATTTGTTACTGTTAAAATACCCAAACCAACAGTTGCTGTACTAACTGTCACATCAGGGCTTGTTGCATAGGTTACAGCAAAATCAACTTCAACATTTTTTGTGAAATCATATCCAGCACCAATAGTATAATGTCTTTCTGTTATACCTGGAAACATAACATGGTTCAATGCATTCATTGTGTCACCATTACTATTTGGTCCTAATACAGGAGTCGCATCAGTATTGTTTTTAATTGGGTTCTTCCCATAGTTATAACCAGCACGTAATGCTAATTTATCCATACGATATTCAGCACCTACTGCATATACGTTTTGATCTTCCCATCCAAAATCACCATATCCTTCCGCATCTGCCCATTTGATTCTTTTATAATCAGCAGTCAAAGAAATATCACCTGAAGTCCAATCGAGTCCAACTCCAATTTCAGCTGGTTGCTCTAATTTGTCTGAAAATGGTCCAAAAACAGAAGCTCCTACATAGCCAAAAGCAGCCGCTGTAGTTGAAATTTGGTCTTTGTATTCCATCATGATTGGAGAATGGTAGGTAGCTGCAAGCGTTAATCCAGCTTCAGGTATTGTATATGCTGCACCTGCTTCATATCCTAAACCGAAATCAGAAGAAGAACCGTTACCAACATCAGGGCTACCAGCAGCAAAATGATTGTTAAAAGACATATCCAATGAACCATACATCATAACAGGTGCAACACCTACTGACCAATTGTCTTGACCGTATGCTACTGGCAAAGAGAATTTTAATAATAGTAGATTAGATCTCATTGAGAAAAGACCCATTTGACCAAAAGCAGCATTCTCTGGAACATCTCTCCAGTCTGTACCCATACCAGCTGAACCAAACATACTCATACCAAGCGCAAACCCATTGCCAAGATTATTTGTTAATGCAACATAAGGAATAACATTATGCTTTGCATCACTATCTGCAGAAACAGCTGATCCAGGTGCTCCAGATCCAGTTGCATCAACTTTTACATCAGGTGAAAAGTATGTACCACCAAATGTAAACTCCGTCCCTTTACCTTTAGTAATCAAAGCCGGATTCGATGTAGCTGATTCTGAACCATTGTAGTGAGCTATTCCTGTTCCACCCATTGCGCGTGACTTAGCACCCAAACCAATAAGATTATCACCATTTGTTGCGAATGCCGCTGTAGAAGTAAGTGCAACTGCTGCTGCAACTGCTAATTTGATAGTACGTTTCATTAATTCTCCTGAATTATATTTAGTTCGACTCGGTAAACGATTCGTTAACAGTGTCATTATAGGTGTGTTAAAATTAATCGAAACTTAAAATTATAAGTTTATATAATAGTATTTTCTTATAGTTAGTATCACACCTGTAATACGACGCTTTAATAAACCTTTATAATATAGATTTATCGTCATAAATAAGAATTAAATCCCAGAAAGAGGCAGTCCCGTCTGATTTACTATTGGAGCAGGTGTATTATTAATGTAACTTTTGTTTTAAAATTATGTATCGAATCGTAACAAAGTGGGTGATATTATTGTGATAACAAGCAATTGAGTGGATACGCAGAGTACGCATTAGAGGATTTAGGTGTTGCATTCTAGGTTTGTAAAGATCTGATTTTATAATAAAGAAGAGATAAATCTGAGGCCAGGCGGCGACCTACGTTTCCACACCTGAAAGATGCAGTATTATGAGCGAAGAGGGTCTTAGCTTCCGGGTTCGGAATGGGACCGGGCGTTTCCCCCTCTCTATAGCCACCTGAGCACTCAGAAGCGAA
>JAUYUB010000028.1 GCA_030692765.1 Sulfuricurvum sp. | reverse complement strand
TGACAACCTTCTCATCTCGCAAACGTGAAGGCTGCATAATGGCAATATCTGCTTCCTGTGCCAATACTTTTACCGGTGGAGGAGTCAAAATTCCCTTACGACCTACCGGCTTATCGGGCTGTGTATAAACAGCAACCACTTCAATATCATCAACAGCCATCAGTGTTTTTAAAATATCCGCCGCGTACTCCGGCGTGCCCATAAAAATAATACGCGTCATTAAAAAGAATTCGCTTGAAAGAGGCTTCCGCCGCAGTGAACATCCGATAAAAGAAACGATTTTGCATCGCTTAGATCAAAACCGCTTGCCAAGAACATCGCTTTACCCCGTTTGAGTAAAAAGTCTGCCGCTTTTAGCTTGGTAACTATCCCGCCGGTTGCAAAGCTATGGTTTGGCGTTACCTCACGTGAAAGTTCTTCAGGCTCAATAACCGTAATATGCGAACGTACTTTTGCGTCCTCATGAGCTCGAGGGTCTTTATCATAATAAGCATCAATGTCTGAGAGTATGATCAACATGTCCGCATCAAAATGATATGCTGCATACGCAGAAAGCTGATCATTATCTCCAAGAACAAGTTCTTCTGTAGCTGTTGCATCATTTTCATTGATGATCGGAACAACATTGTATTGCAGTAATGTCTCAATGGTGTCTTTTGCTTTTTGTGACTCTTCTTGAGTGTTAAAGTTAGCGGCAGTGACCAAAACCTGAGAAGGAAGAATATTATGATGTTCAAACATCTTTTTATATTTATTCATCAAAATTGGCTGTCCGATGGAAGCTAAAGCTTGTTTGTTCGCAAGTATTTTTTTATCAAGTTTGAGTTCAGTATACCCAGCAGCAACCGCTCCTGAAGATACCAGTATCACTTCATAACGCGATTTTAATTCAGCGATAAAATCGACTAGATTTTGCATCCGCTCTTTCGCGATACGGTTTTGTTCGCTTAAAACGGCACTTCCGACCTTAACAACCAGCCGTTTCATTAACGATCGATTTGTACCATATGGTAAAGAGCGTAGGTAAGCGGTTTGATATTCAAATTGATCGCCGAAGAGATTGGTGCAACAAAGAACGGTAAAGAGGTATCGCGAAATCCTTCGTCAAAGTTCTCTTGTTCAAACATAGGATATTCATCGCTAAAACCAAAACGGCTTTTTTCAACAGGTTTAAGATTAAGCAACTTTAAAAAGGCATTGCTTTTCTCAACAGCTTCTTCAGGACTCATTGCATCCGCACGGGTTAATGCAATGGCATAATTACGCTGTGATAATAATGGTGAAAATTTCGCCAGCTCCGCTTTAAGTGTTTCATACTGATGTTGCAACTCATGGTATGAAGCTAAATCGATCATAAAGAGCAATGTTTTAGTTCGTTCAATATGGCGCAAGAACTTGAGACCAAGACCTTTACCCTCAGAAGCTCCACCAATAATCCCTGGAATGTCTGCCATAATATACGAATCAAATTCACCAATGTTAATCTGACCTAATTTTGGTGTCAATGTCGTAAATTCGTAGTTTGCTACTTCGGGACGCGCATTGGACACCGTAGAGATAAGTGTTGATTTTCCAACGTTTGGAAATCCTACCAATCCTACGTCTGCGATAAGCTTTAGATCCAGTCTAACAATACGAGTTGTCTCAGGTTCGCCTGGTTGTGCATACATCGGTCTTTGATTTATTGATGATTTAAAGTGAACGTTTCCAAGACCACCGCGACCACCTGTCAGGAATAATACTTCTTGACCATTTGTTAATAAATCAAGAAGTACCTCACCCGTTTCAACATCCACGACTTGTGTTCCAGGGGGAACAACGATTATTAGTTTTTTACCCGCTTTACCGTACATGTTCGATCCTGAACCCGGTTGACCTTTATCTGCTTTTAGTGTTTTATTACCCTGGAAATTGGCCAATGTATGGGTATTGTTATCTACTTTGAAATAAACATCCCCACCTTTACCACCATCACCACCATCTGGTCCACCTTGCAAGACAAATTTTTCCCGTCTAAACGCGACACAACCTGCTCCACCTTTACCCGAAGAAACAGTTACTACTACGCTATCGCTAAACATACATCATCCTTGTCATTTGTTAACGCTTGGGCGTTATCGCACGCAAGCTAATCTCTTTCGAGATCAAAATTATTATCTTAATCATACACTTGATGATCAAAAAGTACACTATTAAGAAAATAGATTATTGGAAAAACTTGAGAAATCGGGCGTAGATGCCCGACTTAGAGGAAAATTATGCGGCAGGAACGACAGAAACTTGTTTGCGATGCTTGTCTTTACGGTGAAATAAAACAACACCATCAACCAATGCATACAAAGTGTGGTCTTTACCCATACCGATATTTTTACCAGGGTGAACTTTTGTTCCACGCTGACGGATAATGATATTACCCGCACGTACAACTTCACCACCATATTTTTTGACACCGAGTCTACGTCCCGCTGAGTCGCGGTTATTCTGTGTACTACCTTGACCTTTCTTATGAGCCATGCTGTCCTCCTACTTTATAATTACGCAGCGATCTTAACGATACGAACGCGTGTGTGATCTCTACGGAAACCACGCTTAACTTTACTGTCTTTACGACGACGTTTTTTGAAAATAACAACTTTACGGTCACGACCTTCGTTGATTACTTCAATAGTAACTACAGCACCCTCTACATATGGAGTACCAGTTTTAAGTTCACCGTTATTAACGGCAAGAACTTCTTTGATTTCGACGGTAGTCTTTGGATCAAGACTCATTCTATCGAACAAAAGGATATCACCCTCTTGAACTTTATACTGTTTTCCGCCGTTTTTGATAATTGCGTACATTAGCGTTCCTTACTTACAAGTCTACAAAAAGTTGCGAATTGTAGCGAAATAATATTTAAGCTTAAATTAAAATGGAGTACTTATTACAACAAACCACAAGTTTACGTATCAATATACGTCAATCTGACCTATAATCTAGCTAACGTGATTATACAACAATCTATATTAAGCTATACCTACTAAAGTCATATCTAATGAGTAGGTGTAATTTAAAACGTTAAAACTTTATCGCTTGCTATTACCCATTGGGTTAGCTGATCCATCGTCGAAAAAATCTCTTCACTGAAATAAGGGGTATTTTTATAAATTCCACAACGAGCGCTACAGGTACCGCAGGCACGAACACTCACGCCATTCTCATACAGTTCCCTCACCATATTGTGTAAATCAAAATCATATGTTTCAGGTTTCACACAGATGCTACGTGCCAAATCAACGGAATCGTTCATCAAAAAGAGGTTGACTTCTTCACCGTTTTTACGTAAGTTTTTTGCTAATCTCAGGGCATTATACGTAACATCACTTCCATCATATGGCTCATGGTTTAAAATGAATGTAATCATTACTTATCCTTTTAATTTTTTCATCATCTCTTGCAAAGCGCTAAAAAGTCCTATCGCTTCTACGTGCAACTGCATTTGTGTTTGAATTGAGTCAATCATCATTTGCATATTTTGCGTCGAGATGATTGTTGCATCCCCATCTTCGTATACCGCTATTCGGCATGGCATAAATGGGGCAAAATGTGGATTCGATATTAACATCATAGAAGCCACTTTGGCTTGACATACTTCATAAATATAAACCTTTTTATCAATAGGAAATCCTTTACCGGCAACGATTTCATGATAGTTATAGTGATGCAGCAATGCAAAGCCATATTCTGCACACGCTGCCTCAACGTCTTTAATAATAGCTTGAATATCACGTTTGCTTTTAAACTCGACTGTAGCCATTTTAACCATCTGTTTTTTGGGCATTAATGCCATCATTACCTTTGCCAGCATGTTTATTGTTCTTTAGTGAGTAAAGTAACCCCTAATCCTGTTTCAATCGGATAGCCTTCTTGTGCCCATCCTTTGAGTCCGCCTTTTAGATTCGTTGCATTGACATAACCCAATTTTTTGAGTGTTTGAGCTGCCAATGCACCTCGTCCACCACTACGGCAATAAGTCACAATGACTGCATTTTTATCTTTTATTTTATTAAGTACTTCAAACTCCAAATTTCCGCGTGTTATTGCCATCGTAGTCGTTGCGTAAATCTCACCCTCTGCACGCTGGTTCTCTTCACGTACGTCCATAACAATCACGTTTTTTTCCCCATCAATCATCTTTTTCAATTCTTTAGGAGCCATCTCTCCTGCCTCTTGCTTTGCCGCAGAGACCAGTTTTTCTGCTTCTGCTTGACCTGCTATGAGGGATGAGCCTATCAATAGACCCGCAACCAATAATAGAATTTTCATTTTTTCTCCTATATATTTAATAATACCATTAGCTAATTTGCTAATTGACTAACTAAATTGTATGGTACAATAGCAAACCTTAAAAACAATCAAGGATATTTATGCTCGATATGGAAAAAAAATTAAAAATTTTCAAAGCGCTTAGTAATCAAACCCGTTTTATGATTTTTAAAAATGTTTTTACGGGAGGATACACTTGCTCACTGGATAAAGTACAGCCAGGCGTCAAAGTAAATCCTATCGCCACGTGCGTCAGTACGGTTGCTGAACACTTTAATTTTTCTCTTCCAACCATCTCTGCTCATATCAAAGAACTCAAAGAAGCTAATATTATCACTGTGGAAAAAAAGGGGAATAAAGTTTACATTGAACCCAATATCGAGACCATTCGTGAGATGGCAGAATGCTTTCAAGCTTTGGTGACCAATTTCGATAACAACAGAGAACTCTTCTTTGGAGATACTCTGTCGGTCAAATAGGTTTCAAAATAAAATAACAATAAGACTGTTCACTGCCACCTGGGGTAACATGAGCCTCTTGGATTACATCAATAACATTAAAACGCTCTTTTACCAGGTTTTTTATCCGTTCTTCATTGTATTGACGCACGGGTAAGGTGCTGCAGCTATCAGGACCATCAACCCCGAATGTAGCGATTATAACGTGACCTTTTGAAGAGAGTGATTTATACAGTGTTTCAAGATACTCTTGCTGTTCTTCTTCTTTCTGGAGGAAATGAAACACTGCACGATCGTGCCATACATCAAATAGTTTTTCCGTAGAAAATGTACAGACATCACCAACACAATAAGAAGGTATAGCAGCGGAAGTATTAAGCCGCTTTTTGACGATCTCAAGGGCACTGCTTGAAATATCCAATAATGTAATATCGCGATAGCCTAAATCAATCAAAGTATCTGCAAAGACAGAAGCACCGCAGCCTACATCAATAATACTATCTTTGGGAGTTGCTCCGATTTTTTCCAAAAGAGCGAGCGACATCGAAGGTGTTTCCTGATACCAGCCGACTTTACTCACATCCTTTGTTGAGTAGACGTTTTCCCAGTGGCGTTGAATAACGTTGTCATCACCTTTCGTCGCTCTAAACGTTGCTCCCACTGTAGTGGATGATGTTGTGTAGTGGTTGATTCCCATAAACTCAACATCCACAAATCCCGCTTCGCTCATCATTTCAATAAGCTCTTCTTTTTTTAAGGTCCCCTCAACACAGTTTGCCCAATCCCCTTCAGAACTTTGTGAACAGCATGATGTTGCACATGTCCCCTCAGAGATATCAATCATATCTGCGAAATAGAGTTTTCCATCCGATTTGAGAACACGAAAAATCTCTGCGAATACTTTTGGCTTCGAGGAGACGAGATTAATGGCTCCATTGGAGACGACAATATCGACACTATCGTTCTGAATGGGGAGATGTTCCAGATTACCTTCAATGACGTCGACACTCTCAAAACCTGCTTGCGTTGCGTGACGCTGTGCCGTTTGTACCATCATCGGTGTGAGATCAACACCGATCACTTTTCCCTCTTTACCGACAAGCAATGCCGCAACACACACATCAACCCCTGCCCCGCATCCAAGATCAAGGACGGTTGACCCAAGAGAAAATTCACCTAAGCTAAATGGATTACCCACTGCGGCACAATAATCCCACAATTGTATAGGAAGCTGTTGGATCCACTCTTCTTTGTAGCCGTGACTTCGAGCGTTCTCAATCCCTTTGTCCCATCCGAAATCTTTGTTGGGATTGAGGGCTAAATCGGTGTAAAGTTCAATAACCTGTTTTGAAGCGCATGTGAGGGTACTCAAGTAAGATCCTTTGTTTTTAGCAATGCTTATATAAATTATTAGGTAGCAATGATATAATTTTAACTCTTAATAATTAGCAACTATGCTAAATACTTAACTAGGAGAAAGAGTGAAAAAAATTCTTTTCATGTTATTGATGGCTTTCACCCTCAATGCAGGACAAATCAACTGGCTACATACCTATAAAGAAGGCTCTGCAGTGGCCGCTAAAGAAGGTAAGCCGATGCTTGTCTATATGCACCGTCCAGGTTGTGAATCGTGTGATTTTTTAGAAGAAAAAGTATTCAAAGATGAGAATCTCAGCACCTACGCTAACGAACACTTTGTTCCTGTATTGCTAAACGTCAGTAAATCCGACGCCCCTAAACACCTCATCGTGAAAATGAGTCCCCTCTTTCATTTTGTGAATGCAAAAGGGAAATTTATCGAGGAAACGCTGTATGGCGGAAAGAATGCCAAATCTTTCCTAAAAATATTGCAAGAGGTTGAAGTCAAATTCACCAAAGGTAAATCGACCTCTAATTAGACTTCGTAAGTATCGTTTTCTAACACTTCTTTGATCGTTTTTTCGTCCGCTTCGTGGATGTCTAAAACGGTCCCCTCAAATACGAGATCCATTCCTGCCAGCGGATGGTTACCATCCATGATCGCTTTTTTACCGTTGATCTCTTTGACCGTATAGATAATGACATTTTCCTCATCATCTTCCATGTATCCGTCAATCTCCATACCAACATGCAAATCCGCCGGAAGTTCACTGATGTCTTCCGTTACAAGCAATTCCGCGTTATATTCACCAAAAGCTTGATCGCACGATAGAGCCACTTTGAATGTATCCCCTACGTTTTTACCTTCTAACGCTTCTTCAACACCGTTAAAAAGCTGACCGTAATCACCGTGTAAATAGCTAAGAGATTCTGGTTGTTCATACAGAAGTTTTCCCTGTGTGTCGTTGATATGATAGTCGATGGTTACAATACAATTTTTAGTTACTTTCATAGAATTTCCTTTTATACTTTTATCGAGATTATAGCATGTTATAATACTCATAAAAATGGAGACTTTTATGACCACTGTATGGCACAACCCAAAATGCACAAAATCACGTGAAGCAATCGCACTGCTCACTGATAAAAATCAAGAAATAGAAGTTGTAAAATATCTCGAAACCACCCCTACTCGTGCAGAGATAGTAACCCTTCTAGGACAACTTGGCATCAGTGCCCGTGCTCTTATGCGTACTAAAGAAGATATTTATAAAGAACTTGGATTGGCCAAAATAGAAGATGAAAATCTCCTCATCGATGCCCTAGCAGAACATCCAAAACTCATCGAACGCCCGATCTTGATCCGAGGAAACCAAGCGATTATCGGGCGACCAATTGAGAAAGTGATTGATTTTTTAGCCTAAGCTTCTCTATTCACTATTCATTCACAAATCCTTTTTATACTTCTGCACTTATAAAACGGAGATCCAAAATGAAAAAGCTTATTATGATGTTGGCATTGACCACATCAACATTGATGTTCGCCCAAGATGCTTTGGGAGCACTCATGGGTGGTGCTATCGGCGGTGTGATCGGAAATCAGTTTGGTAGTGGTAGCGGTAAAGTGGCATCCACGATCGCAGGTGCCACATTAGGTGCTATGATGGGAAGCGATAATCAACGTGTGTATTCAAACAACAGCTACAGCCGCGTCTATACCAATGAGTATCCGACACGTGTGGTCTATCGTGAAGTGCCACAACAAGTCATCTACTCTCAACCGCGTGTCATCTACGTCTATGAAAATGATGATGATCGAAGACATGAGTACAAAAGCCATAATCATAGAAAATATGCACGATGTGACAATGATCGCCGTCGCCATGAATGGCATGATGAAGATTAAAAAGGTTGGTAACAACTAAAATCAATCCTTAATCATCGTTTTAAATAGGAAGAGATACAATCCTAAATATTAGTTGCATAGTCAACTATCTAGGAGGCTCTATGAATCGATGCGAATGCCCGACTGATCTTACATTGGGGTGTATCACTACGCAAGCCGCTCTCAGTGCGCGGGCATTTCTCTCCCGCCGACTGGAAGAAAATGGTATCGATATGACCATCGAACAGTTCAAAGTGATGGTCGTGCTGTGGAAAGAAAAAAGCTCGACGCAGCAAAACATCGCCGACTTTGTCGGAAAAGACAAAACCAGCGTGACACGCCTCATCGCAGGGTTAGAAAAACGTTCTCTTATTAAACGCTGTATCGATAAAAACGACAAGCGATGTAATCTCGTTACCCTCACCCCACAAGGAGTTGCATTAGAAACTCCCACTATGGCCGTACTCAGTGACGCCAGTGCCTTTGTTCATAAAAACATCGATCCAAAAGAACTCGAAATCACCCTGCGTGTTTTACAAACCATGTGTCAAACCCTAAACTCCCCTACTAACACCTCCAAGGAAGCTTCATGAACCATTTCACCACTATTGCCCTCTCGTCTGTTTTACTCCTAGCACTGACTGGATGTGAACGTCCCAAAGCCCCTGGAATGCAAAGACCTCCTGAGGGGCCAGTACCTGTCAGTGTAACGACCATTCAATCAGGAAATTTTCCTGCTGTTTTAGAGGCAACAGGTCAAACGGCGGCGTTTAATACCGTACAAGTGTATACGCGCGTGAACGGCTATCTACAAAAAAGAGTGTATACCGAGGGTCAAAAGGTCAATAAGGGGGATGTGCTGTTTATCATCGATCCCTCTGATCTAAAAAACGCGCTTGCCAGTGCCAAAGCATCGTATGAGTTAGCCTCTGCGAATCATACCAATGCCGTTGCTGTGTTAAATCGTATCAAACCACTGGCTGCAGCAAATGCGGCAAGTATTCAAGACCTCGATACCGCAACCGCCAATGAGCGCAACACGGCAGCATCCCTCTCGGGGGCTAAGGCTTCACTGGAACAGGCCAAACTCAATCTCAGCTATACCACGATCAAAGCACCCATGAGCGGATATGTGGATAAATCAAAAATGGATGTGGGAACCTATATCGCCGCCGGAGCTAATGGGCTTTTGACTACGATGTATCAAAGCGATCCGATGTACGTCAATTTTACCTTTAGCGAAAATCAGAAAATTGCACGTCAAAATGCACTCGCAAGCGGCAATCTTACAGCTCCAAAAGATGGTCAATACGAAGTTGAGCTGACATTAGGTGACGGAACAGTAGTCAATAAAAAAGGGCGTATCAATTTTATATCCCCGTTCATCGATCCCTCTACTGGGACGATCAGCTATCGCGCCATCATCGATAACAGCGATAATTTACTTCTACCGGGGCAATTTGTTCAGGTAAAAGTCAAAGGGATGGAGTGGAAAAATGCTCTGTATGTTCCTCAAAAAATCTTGATGACGGGTGAAAAAGGGAAGTTTGTCTATGCCATTGAGGCCAACAATACCGTGACTGCCAAACCTGTCGTCGCGACACAATGGATCGGGGCAAACGTCTTGATCGAGAGCGGTGTGCAAATGGGAGATAAAATTGCGGCTGACGGTTTGGCCAAACTGCATCCGGGTTCTCAAATCACGCTCAATAAGAAATAATCATGTTTAGTAAATACTTTATAGAGCGTCCTGTTTTATCGGCTGTTATTGCCATGATCATCATGCTGTTGGGCTTTACGGCTATCAAAGGGTTGCCGATCTCACAACTGCCCAATATCACTCCTCCAACGGTGGTGGTCAATGCCCAATATCCAGGTGCGGATGCACAGACCATCGCCAATACGATTCTAACTCCTTTGGAATCTCAAATATCGGGTGCAGATGGGCTGATGTACATGAGCTCCAAAGCCGCTGCGCTACCGGGAAGTGCTACGATCACCTGCACCTTTAACATCGGGGTGAATCAAGATCTCGCCGCCGTAGATGTACAAAACCGAATCAACTCTGTCATCGCGCAGCTGCCACAAAGCACCCGTGATCTTGGGGTCAGTGTTCAGAAAAAAACCTCTGATATCTTACTCATCGTCGCGATCACCTCTCCCGATGGAAGCTATGATTCCACACAAATCAGCAACTACATCTCCACCAACTTGCTCGACGAGGTAAAAAAGATTCCCGGTGCAGGACGTGCGCAAATTTTCGGTCAACGAGACTATGCAATGCGCGTTTGGCTCAACCCTGATAAAATGGCATCATTGGGAGTCAGTGCCACTGAAATAGCAGGTTCAATCAAAGATCAAAATCTTCAGGTCTCTCCCGGGCGTTTGGGGCAAGGACCTACTGAGAATGATCAGATGTGGACGATGCAGCTCACTAGCCAAGGGCGTTTTTCAACACCTGAAGAATTTCAAAACATCATCGTACGTGCTAAAAATGACGGTTCAACCATACGTCTAAAGGACGTTGCGCGTGTAGAACTGGGGAGTCAGAATTACGAGTATTTTGGCCGGGTTAACGGAAAATCGGCTGCCATCATCGGGATATTTGCCGATACCAACGCCAATGCACTCGATACTTCTGCCGCAGTTATCGCTAAAATGCAACAGCTTTCCCATAAATTTCCAAAAGGGCTAGCGTACGATATCCCTTATGATACGACCGATTTTGTCAAGATATCTATTGAAGAGGTCATCTTTACCCTTTTCGCCTCTATCGTGTTGGTGTGCTTGGTCATCTATCTCTTTTTGCAAAGTGCCCGTGCCGCCCTCATCCCCGTTCTCTCTATTCCAATTTCTCTGACAGGTGCCTTTATCGGAATGTATCTGTTGGGATACTCTATCAATACCTTGACTCTTTTTGGGCTAGTGCTTGCCATCGGGATCGTCGTGGATGATGCCATCGTGGTTATTGAAAATATGGAGCGGATACTTCAGAGTGAAAAACTCTCACCGCGTGCCGCAGCGATCAAAGCGATGGGACAGATTTCCGGTCCCGTTATCGCCATCGTGCTGGTCATGTGCGCCGTCTTTGTCCCTGCAACATTTATGGGGGGAATGACGGGGCAGCTGTACAAACAATTTGCGGCAACCATCGCGATCTCCGTTGTTTTTTCAGGCTTTATGGCACTGACCTTTGCTCCTGCAATCGGTGCCTTGATTCTTAAACATCACGAAAAAGAACCTGCCCGTTTTTTCCAATGGTTTAATCGCGTTTTTGGAAAAATGACCGATAATTATGTTCGCCGATCAGGATGGATGATTCGCAAACCTCTCATATTTCTGGTGATTTACCTCTCTACGTATGGTTTTATCTTCTTTTTTCATAAAACACTTCCCACTGCCTTTTTACCAATGGAAGATCAAGGGTACTTTATCACGGCAATCGTCTTGCCTGACGGTGCAACTGCAAACCGTACCATAGAAGTGGTCAAAGAAGTCGAAGCCATCTTGGCAAAACAAGAAGGTGTTTCGAAATATACGGCTATCACGGGTCTCAATATCCTAACGTTCTCCCAAGAACCCAATGCCGCTGTTATTTTCAGTCGTCTAAAACCATGGAGTGAACGCACTACGGATGCCGTCAAAATATTTGGTATCTTAGGCTCACTTGGACCAAAACTTGGGAACATTAAAGAAGCCAAAGTATTTGCAATGCCTCCACCGCCCATACGTGGAATGGGACCATCCGATATGTTTAGTTTAAAACTGCTTCAGCCTGGTGACAACGATGCACTCAAACACGCTCAAACAACGAACGATTTTGTCACCCAACTGCAAAATGAACCCAGTATAAAAAATCCTTTTAGTACGATGAATATCGCGACACCGACACTCGCTGTTGAAGTCAATCGTGAAAAAGCAAAAATGCTCGGTCTCTCCATAGCCGATATTTTTCAGACATTGCAAGCAACCATCGGAACCATGTATGTCAATCAATTTGATAAAAATGGTAAAGTCTACTGGGTACAAATGCAATCGGATACCCAGTACAGAGCAACGCCTGAAGATGTAGGACGGGCATGGGTTCGCTCCTCATCTGGCCAAATGATCCCTCTCTCAAGTGTCATCAAAGTGACGATGTCCAGTGCCCCATCCTCTATCGAGCACTTTAACGGTGTTTTGAGTACAACCATTATGGGATCTCCCGCACCGGGATACAGTTCGGGAGACATCATTAAGATCATTGAGAGCAAAGTCAATACAGTTTTACCAACGTGGGCAAGCTATGATTGGGATGGGCTTTATCTGCAAGAGAAGCTCATTGGTTCCAAGGCACTTATTATCATGGGATTTGCTTTGATTTTAGTCTATCTTATCTTGGCTGCGCTGTATGAGCGATGGACACTTCCTATTTCTATTATGCTCGCGGTTCCTTATGGTATCATGGGGGCGTATGCTGTCGTATGGGTCATTCCTTGGCTGAACAACAACGTCTTTTTTCAGATCGGGCTGCTCACCCTCATCGCACTTTCGGCTAAAAATGCGATTTTGGTAGTTGAGTTTGCCGAGGAACAACGCCATGAAGGTAAAAGTATCTATGATGCAGCGATGGAAGCGGCACGTTTGAGATACCGCCCTATGATGATGACCTCCTTTGCCTTTTTAGCAGGAATGCTGCCCCTTATTTTCAGTTCAGGTGCGGGTGCGAGTGGACGTTTTTCTATCGGTATTGCGATGTTTGGCGGGATGCTCTCTGCTACGTTTATCGAGCGTTATTTTATTCCGTATCTCTATTATTGGGTGGCAACCGCTCAACAAAAATTCTCACCAGAAAAAGGGGACAATGATGAAAACTAAATCCTCTCTTTTACTTTTCTCCATCTTCATACTAAGTGGATGCAGTATCGGACCTGACTATATTAAACCTGCAAGCAATATTCCTGATACATTTCACAATGCTCAAGAATTTACAAAACAAAGTAACATTGATAAAAACTGGTGGGAATCGTTTCAGGATCCCATACTCACAAAACTGGTTACTAAAGCTCTCGAATCTAATTATGACATTGCCATTTCAAACGCGCAATTAGAAGCCTATCTTGGTCAATTTGATCAAATCGAATCGTCTCTTTACCCGCAGATCAACGGTAATGCATCATTTGATCGAAAATATACACAAAACCCAATGACAAATCGATTCCAGCAACCAGGCGGATTTTCGACCTATGCCGCCTCTCTCTCCATGGCCAGCTATGAAATCGATTTATATGGGAGAGTCAAACGGACAGAAGATGCTGCACGTTCACAGCTCATGGCCAGCGAATACAACCATCGCAATATTGGGCTAACGGTATCAGCAGGCGTATGTGCATCGTATGCTCGCCTATCATCGCTTAATGATCAAATCAAACTGGCCAATGAAAACATCACAGCCACACAAGAGATCGAGAAAAATACTCTCCTGAAATACAAACTGGGTGCTGTCTCTGAAACTGAATGGCTCAACGCATCTGCACAAGTTCACGCTTCTCGCTCTACGCTCACAGGGCTTCAAGCGGCACGTACTGCTGAAGAAACTACCCTCAATACCTTGTTGGGAGAAAATACTAAAAATATTACCGTTGGCTCAATGGAATCGATCAATATTCCAGAGATTCCTGCAGGCTTACCCAGTCAACTTCTCACCCGCCGACCCGATGTTGCCATCGCGGAGCAGAACTTGATCGCAGCCAATGCCAAAATCGGCATTACCAAAGCAGCCTATTTCCCAAAATTCAGTCTAACTGCGATGATGGGCGTCCAAAGCGACACACTATCCAATGTTTTTTCTGACCCAACAAAATTGTGGCAAATCACCCCTGTGGCTTCTATCCCGATTTTTACCGCGGGGCTTATCGATGCACAGATGAGAATTGCCCGCGCGGACTACAATCAAAGCGTAGCAATCTACCAAAAAACCGTCCTAACCGCCCTCAACGATACTGATAATGCACTGGCTCAAAATACCAAAGCCAAAGAGCAGCTCCTTTATAACAACCAAAGAGCCGATGCCCTCAAAAAGGCATTTGAACAAGCGCAACTGCGCTACAAAATAGGAACCTATTCGTATACCGATCTTCTAGTGGTACAACAAAACTACCTGGCGGCACAACAACAGGCGATCATATCAAAACAAAACATTCTCACCACTACCATCGGGCTTTACAAAGCGCTCGGTGGCGGGTGGGAAAACTAAAAGGGGGCTATTATGGGGAAAAAAATCGGAACATTGGTCATTTTGGGTCTTATCGCCCTTTTTCTCTATCAAGGCATACGCTATTTTTATTACCACTCCCAAAATGCCGTTACCGATGCTGCTTTTATCAAAAGCGACCGATTGGCGACACTCTCCTTTAACGTCAGCGGAAACGTTATTTCTTTGCTAAAAAAAGAGAATGAAACGGTTAAAAAAGGGGAATTACTAGGACTCATCGATCCCATTGATCTTACAACTACCAAAGAGGAACTAAGTTACCGTATTCAAAGCATGGATGCCCAAATACAAACTCTCATATTGCAACGAAATCGCCTAAGCCCTAGCCTAAGCCTTCAAACCTCTATCGCCTCAAAGGATATGGACAGCGTTAGCAGTGAGACAGCCGCTTTAAACCATCAAATCAAAGCAGCGTGGGAGCGTGTCCATAAACTCTCTCTTGATGAAAAGCGCTACGCGGCTATGCTCAAAGATCGGCTGATTGCCACATCAGAGTATGAAGCCATCCATCTCCAAAGCGTCATTGCCCAACAAGAAAGCGCTTCTTTGGAAGCAAAACTCTCTGCACTACATGCAACACAATCCAAAGCCAAAAATGCGATGGCGCTCAGTAGTTTGAATGAGAAACAAACCAGTGAGCTGGATCAGCAAATTCTCTCAATGAGCGGGCAAAAAAAGGCCCTAGAATCATCGCTAAAAGATTTGGAGCACAAAGTGGGTTATACCCGTTTATATGCCCCCTTTGACGGTGTGATTGCCAAAAAATTTGTGGATGCACCCAGTATCTCAAAACAAGGTTCTCCAATTTATGCCCTCACTGATCCAAGCGCACTGTATGTCGAGGTATTGCTTTCTGAAAAAGAGCTTCATGGGATCAAAGTGGGCAATCAAGCAGTAGTCCATACCGATGGCGTTCCAAATACACAATATAATGCTCAAGTAGAATCAATTTCTGCTACCTCTGCTTCCACCTTTTCACTCGTTCCTCGCGACATTGCCAGCGGTGAATTTACCAAGCTCGACCAGCGTTTTATCGTCCGCCTGAAGCTAGAAAACATCCATGATCTGCGTGCAGGTATGGGGGCATCTGTGGCCATTGCGAGAGATTAGGTGAAGCAAGCCTGGGATATCAGCCCAAAAGAACGCGCCATCTTCACGATCATCGTGATGACGGGTGCGTTTATGGCGATTTTGGACACCACCATTGTGGATGTCATCGTTCCCAAACTCACAGGCCCACTTTCTACCGATATGTTCGGAGCGCAGTGGATTATCACCAGCTATATGATCGCGGCCGCCATTGCTCTGCTGACTACCGAGTACCTCATCAAACGTATCGGTGCCAAGGGGGTATTTTTGACTGGTGTGGCTATTTTTTCACTCGCTTCGCTTGCTTGTGGACTAAGCGCTACGCTCGAACAAATGATCCTCTTTCGCGTACTCCAAGGATTTGGAGAAGCACTCATCATGGTTACCGCACACATCATGATCTTCAGCTATTTTCCTCCCGAAAAACAGGGGCTTGCTATGGGGATTTTTGGTCTAGGGGTGAGTTTTGGACCTGCCGTGGGTCCCACTTTGGGCGGATACCTCACCGAATACTACGATTGGCGGATGGTGTTTTACGTCAATGTCCCCATCGGGATCATTTTGTTTATCGCAGGCTGGATCCATCTGCCAAAATCCCTGACGTTTGACAAAGTAAAATTCAACATCCTAAGCTTTTCACTTCTCAGCATCGCAACCATCTCGTTGCTCATCATGCTCAGCCGTGGGCAACAGTTAGGATGGTTTAATTCACAACTTATCGGATTTTTCTTGCTTGCTGCACTGATCTCTTTTGCCCTGTATGCATTGAGCGAAATGTATTCTCATGAGCCATTGATCGATTTTAGCCTGTTTAAAAACATCACCTTTGTCAATGGGATCATGATCTACTTCTTTGTCCTTGGTTTTTCGATGTATCAGTATTTTTATCTCTTGCCCATCTATTATGAACACATCAAAATGCTCCCTACGTTTGATGCAGGTATCGCCGTATTTGTCTTCGCCCTCTTTATCGGCATTTGCGCTCCCATCGCCGGGATTTTAGCCGATAAGATCGGAGCACGTATCACCCTGCTCGCAGCAACCATCGTGTATGTCATCACCTCTATGACGATACTTCCATCCCTGAACTACTATACCCCGCTTCACCAAGCGATGATTTTGACTATCCCTTTTGGTATTGGGATGGGACTCTTTTTCGCTCCCGTCACCGTTTTGCTGCTGCAAAATGCTCCTGCTCATAAAAGCGAGCTGGCAATTGTCCTCATGGACTATTTTCGGTTTGTCGGGGGGAGTTTTGGTACGGCACTGGCTACGAACAACATGGAGTATTTTAAAAATCTCTCGTTTACCCGTATGGAAGAACTCCAAAATACGCAGTATCTCAGCGGCTTTTTGGCCAATGCACAATATCAAATGGGTATCAATAGTGATCAAATGAACGCTATATTCGGCAATTACGAAGCGCTGATGAGCTACAGCTACGGATTTTACAACACCTTTGTCCATGCCGGATATTGGGGATTGTTAGGCTCCTTCTTCGTTCTTTTACTCTTTATCCCCTATAAATTTTCCAAGGAAACTGCATGAAGTTATTTATCTCTATTTTAATTCCCTCACTCCTATTGGCACAAAGCTATCATGAAATAATTCAAAGCATAAACAGCTCACTAAGCGTTCAAAGCGCACAACAAATACAAAAAGCGGCCTACGAAAATACCAAGATGACCGAGGGAAAAAACTACCCTACCATTGATGCTACACTAACCGCCATCCGTTTTCAAGAAACCCCTAGCGTCACTTTTTATTCTCCAGCACCGCAAACTGCCCCTATGGGGACAAAAAACCATACCGAAGGGGCTGTGAACATCAGCTATCCTCTTTTTAGCGGATTTGCCATCACTGCTGTTAATGAAAAAGCTGCTATTGAGCATGAAAAGGCAGGACTCGCACTCTCCGATCTCAAACGAAATCTCTATTTGAATGCGACACAACTGTATGCTGCTGTCATCTCCTCGGACAGTACGATCCAAGCACATCTCGAAGCCAAAAAAGCGATGGAGGATGCCCATGCAAAAGCCAAAGGTTTTTACGACCACGGACTTCTGGCACCCGCAGAGCTTTACGCCATAGAGGCAAAACAGCACAGCGTTGAGGCACACTTAGCTCAAGCCAAAAGCCATAAACGCCAAGCCCTCAATCAACTCTCTTATCTAGCCCACAGCGACATCAAAGAGGCAATCCCTTTTACTGACACTCTCACTGCCCCTGCACATGATGAATTGGTCACTATTGCCCTGTCGGAGCGTGAAGACCTCAAAGCACTGGCAAAAGGTCTGAATCTGGCCCAAAGTGATATCACTTTGGCTAAGAGCCAATACTATCCAGATATAGCCCTTATAGGTGCAGTAAAATACCAAGGCAATACTTTGGAACTCAACGGCGATGGATACAGCAATGCCAATAAAAGCTATGCAGGAGCAACCGCATCATGGAATCTATTCAACGGTATGTCCGATTCTCATGCCATCCAAGCGGCACAGGCACAAAAACTCTCCGCACAGCTAACCTATGAAGACTATAAAAACAAAGTAACGATGGAGATCGATAACGCCTATGAAGAACTAAACACTTTGGAAAACATGCTGCAAAGCGTACAAATGGAAGTGAAAGCCGCACAAGAGTACACCCGCCTCACACGCGGACGCTTTGACAATAAACTTGCCAGTGCCGATGAACTCAGCCGCGCGATTGCGGATCTATCAGGCACAAAAGCAAAAGAAGCAATACTAAAAAGCGATCTGTTCACCCAAAAAGCAACCTTGTGGCTACTCGGGGGATTGAAAGTGTACGAAGAAAAGGTATTGAAGAAGAATTAAACCAACGCGATCGCGTCAATCTCTACCAATGCATTTTTAGGCAACGTTTTGACCGCAACGGTCGAACGTGCAGGCTTATGATCCCCAAAAGCTGCTGCATACAGTTCATTAACCGCCACAAAATCGTCCATGTTATCGAGAAAAATCGTTGTTTTTACAACCTGACTCATCGAGCTTCCTGCCGCTTCCAAAACCGCTTTGAGATTGGACAACACTTGCGCGCATTGTTCTTTGACATCACCGGTGAGCATCACACCCGAAGGCGTCAAAGCGATCTGACCTGAAGTAAACACCATACCGTTTGCGATCATCGCTTGAGAATACGGTCCTATTGCTGCAGGTGCGTCGGGAGTTTGTACTATTGTCATCATAAAAGTCCTTTATTTTTTTGTATTTTTGTATTTACGCAAAGCGTCATCGAGAATCGAGTTGTAATCTTCACTGTCCCAGTAACCGGGAATAGAATAAATCACTTTTCCATTGGAAGGATCGATAAAATAACTTGTCGGAACCATTTTAGCTGTTAAAGTTTTCGGATAGATACTCTTATCTTTGGTCACATTCACCGCTTGAAATTTAGCATTGACGCGTGAGACGATCTCTGCATCTTGCAAAGTTGTAGCTTCAAGCTTTCGACACCAACGACATTGCTCAGTCGTAATGACTACCATTAATGGCTTAGACTCTTTTTTGGCTTTTGCAAGTGCCGCATCATACGTAGCATTCCAAGCAATCTCTGCACCAAATACGCTCATACTGATCATCAGTAAAAAATATATCTTTTTCATAAACGTACCTTTTTTGTATTTTATCAAAATTGCGCAATAAGACGACTGAAAACGCGGTGCAGTTGCTCTACTTCACGAATGGAGGTTCGTTCATTTGGGGCATGTATCGTATCATTGATAACCCCAAACTCGATAACGTCAATTCCATACGTCGCTACAAAACGTGCATCCGATGTTCCACCTGCTGTCGAGTGTTTGGGAGTAATATCACACACATCACGGATTGAGTCGCTAAGCACCTGAACAATACGGGTTGCCGCATCGGTCACAAAAGGCTTTGCCGACTGATCCAAACTAAGTGTGTAATCAAGCTCAGTAAAGTGCTGTGCAATAAACGCTTCGATGGCTGCTTTGTCCGTCTTGGTCGAATTACGGACATTAAACATCATTTTGAGTTTTCCGGGTGAGACATTGGTCGTCTCAATTCCCGAACGTATATCGGTTACGACCAGTTGGCTGGGAGCAAAATACTCATCCCCCTGATCCAAAAATGCACCCGCTACCTTTGGCAAAACCCCTGCGATTTGATGAATAGGATTGATCGCTTTTTCCGGATACGCTGCATGCCCCTGTTTTCCGTGCAACTCTAACACACCATTGATCGAACCGCGTCGTCCTACTTTGATCGCATCTCCAAACGTCTTTTCACAAGTCGGTTCCGACACCACAACCGCATCGGGCAAGAGATTATGCTCTTTGAGATACGCCAACACTTCAACCGTCCCAAATTTGCCAGGTCCTTCTTCATCTGAGGTAAGCAAAATCGAGAGGGTTCCGTTAAAATGCTGTGCATCTTTGAGCGCTTGGGTAAATGCGCTGAGACCGCTTTTCATGTCCTGCGCACCCCGTCCGTAAATATACCCGTCAATCTCAGTAGCCGTATAGGGATCAGTCGTCCAGCCGTCTCCTGCAGGAACCACATCCACATGCCCTGCAAAACACAAATGGGGACCCTCGCCAAAACAGCGATAAGCAAAAAGGTTTTTAACCCCTTCTTTGTCAATACGGATGGCCGTAAATCCGGTCAGATAGTGCTCAATAAAATCAAGCATCCCTCCATCATCTGGAGTCTGGCTTTTGGATTCGATGAATTGTTTAAAAAGTTCAATAACGGTCAATGGATTTCCTCTATACTAATCATGATCGCGAATTATAATCTCACGTACATTGATTTTGCCTTCGGAGATTTAAGCTGCTGTCGCAGTTCAAGTCCATCAAATTCTAAAGCCAAGTTTTCTCTGATCCGTTTGGCATTAATCAAAAAGCCTTCATGCATGTGCAAGGACTCGGCAAATTCTAATCCATAAATGCTGCTGCCTCGCCCTGCACGCAGTACACGGTCATAGACCAAACGGTCACTTTGTTCATCATAATGGACACTCAAATGCAGATTTACAACACTTCGTAGTTTTGTTAACTCTTCCACAATGGAGAGCTGATGTAAATGGGTTGTTAGAATAAAGAGCGGCTTCTTACGTGAGAGCTCCAGAATCGTACTGGCAACAATCGCCACCGCAGAAAGCGTTTCGGTTCCGTGACTGATCTCATCTCCTAACACCAGTGTCTTAGGGGTTACTTTGTGAAAGATACTGTTGAGCTCGAGCATCTCCACCCCAAAGGTTGAGAGCGATTTAACCACATTATCACGGGAGAGGATACGGGTAAACAATGCTTCAAACGGGGAAAACTTCATCACTTTTGCAGAAACAAAGAACCCCCCCTGTGCCAAAACAACGGCGATGCCAATACTTTTCATCAATGATGATTTCCCGCTGGAATTGATTCCGTACAGCAACACTCCGTTAATGTCCGCCCCATCGTGTACTCTTGGGTTCAGCATTACCGTGTCTGGATAGGGCATATCCAGATAATCACGATTTCCCATCACGATATCATTAGGAACATACTCGTTTCCCTGCGCCTCAACGAGCAGATGTCGTAATCCCATGACTTGCATAAATGATTCGTCTTGACGTGTCTTCACCAGTGTTGGACGGCATAAACCATATCGTTTTGCTACCCAAGCAGACGTGACTGCGACGTCCATTTGTGCCATCCATACAAGCAATGAACCTATAAACGCATTTTGCTCTTGAAGCCACCGTGTTCTATTGTAATTATTACGAAACTCACAACACCAATCTCGTATTGTAGATGCTCCAATACGTCTGATATCAACGTTATGCTTCGCTAGATATTCATCTATGAGGGCTAAGCGTTCTAGACCTTCACATAATTTTTCTGCTTGCTTGTCCCAAAACTTATGAAGCCGTACAATAGACCAGGATTGGGATATGTTTGGTAGTTGTGCCAATTCATGATCCAAAAAATCACAATGCGAACGTAGTTTTTCAATAAGGTCATACCGCTCATTCAGCTCACGGACATCAACTATTGGCAAGCCAAATCGAAAGCGACCCAGCTGTTGTCCTTCCAAGGTTCGCATCTTTAAAAACAGTTTGGCGATACTCGCTTCTCGTTCATCATTAGATACCATCTCTAGCTGTTGAAGCGGATTATTTCCCATTTGAAGTAGACCATCCATACGCAATACATTTGGCGCGACAAAAGGGAGCAAACTACTCTCACACACGTGTATAGATAGCAAACCTAACGCCATAGCAGTATCAGCAGACTCCTCAAGACTTAAATGGTCGATTGGATTTAAAAGAGAACGCAGTGCAAATACAGACCGAAAAAGCTCATTTTGCTGATCCGAAGATAAAGATGAAGACTCAAATATAACGTCAAACGATTCAAAATGATGCTTTAAGGTCTCATACAAGGCAATCGAAGAAGCACCGATGACTATTTTTTGCGCCGAGGCGACAAATAAGAGATGTAATATCTTATCGATAGTCGCATAAGGGTGTGTCGCATCCGATGTGATTTCACACACCCATCCACTCATTCCCAATGTTCCTATGGCGGCAAAACCGGCACAAAGTCCATTGGCGTCTTCAGTGATATATAAACCGCACAGCGGATTGTTCATCAAATAATGGTCCATCATTACACTCCCATCTAAGATTATTCATATTTTATAATAATCTTTTGTTTTTTTAATACTTTTGATACAATAGTCAAAACAAATAAAAAAATAAGCTTAGGAAGCATACCATGAAACACCCTACTCCCATTAATGAAGAAGTATTTTTTGATGGACGAAGCCTCATCTCCGAAACCGATACCAAAGGGATTATCACCTTCGTTAACCGTAAATTCTGTGAGATGAGCGGCTATGCAAAAGACGAAGCCATTGGACAACCTCACAGCTTGTTACGTCATCCCGATATGCCTAAGGCCGCTTTTGAAGGAATGTGGAAAGTGATTCAAGACGGTAAAATTTGGGAAGGATATGTCAAAAATTTACGAAAAGATGGAAAATTTTATTGGGTTATTGTCAATATCGTCCCTAAAAAAGATCTTTCGGGAGAAATTATAGGTTACATTGCATCACGCAAAGTCCCAGAGCGTCTTAGAATTCAAAGTATAGAAAAAGACTATTTGAATATGTTGCGTGAAGAAGCTTAAATCTTTTCACTTAACCATTGTCGTTTACGATATACCCTATAAAACCAGACTCCCTTGATAAACGTTTCAACGGCCATTGCCAAGTACACACCCATAATGTTCATCCCATAATGAACGACTAACCACGCAGGCAAAATCCGAAAACACCACATAGAAGTGGTACTGATACGCAATGTCGTACGAGTAGCACCTGCACCGCGCAATGCTCCGCTGAGTACAAACGTAATCGCAAGCGGAATTTGAGTCACTCCAACAAGACGCAAATAGAGGACTGCCGATTCGATCGTTTGGGGATCATTCGTAAAAAACTGTGCAAGGTAATGGGGAAAAACAACTAAAACAATCCCAACACTGCCCATAAAAATAGCAGCAATTTTCACACTCAGCATCCCTGCCAAATACGCATTTTCTTTTTGCCTCGCTCCCAAATACTGACCGCTTAAAACCATTGCTGCAACTGAAAATCCGTATCCGGGCATAAAGGCAAATGCTTCAATACGTGCTCCTACTTGATATCCAGCAAGCGCCTGGGTTCCATACGAAGCAATCAGCCATACAAAGATCAAAAAAGCGCTGATCCCAATAAAGCGCTCCGCTACTGCCGGAACTCCGATAGTGAGAATGCGCTTAACGTCGCTGTAATGGAAAATAGGAAGGATCCGTATCTTTTTAGCACGATAAAATAACCAGACGTATAACACTAGACTAAAAGCATAAGCGCACAAAGTAGCATATGCAGCACCTGCAATCCCCATAGGTTCAAAGCCGCCATGGCCGAAAATAAACATGTAATTTAATCCTGCATGCAAAGCGGCCGAAAAAATCTTGATGTAAAGAGAACTTTTGGTATCCCCCGCAGCACTGAGCACCGTAAACGCCAACGTATCCATAAAAATCAAGATCATCCCAAGCGATAAAGTGCCAAAATAAAGACTCCCCATCCGGACAACCTCTCCATCAGCACCCATCACACGGAAAAAACTCTCTGAACCGTAATATCCCACTCCCATAATGATAAGGGAAAGCACCAGCGCCATCAGCAACGCAACATAGGCAACACTTCCCGCCCGTTTCAATCGCCCGCTTCCGATATAACGTGATATTACAGCACTTCCTCCCACCACATAGATTCCCATCAATGTCTGAATCAGCATCATAAACTGCATGCTCAACCCCACCGCCGCCAATGCAGCAATGCCAAGCGTTCCTACCATCAACATGTCAATGAGAAGCTGTACAATGTCCAAAAGTTGTTTGAGTGCGGCCGGAATGGCCAAAGAGATAACGCGGCGTTTAAGAGAAAGGGTATTCAAGACTTCACAAGAGAGGCAATATTATTCATTGCACCAAAAAGCTCTTCCTTCGTCTCAAAACGTATCTCTACACGGTTAAGAGGAACCTCTCCTACCGGATCAAAATCGCAAATTAAAACATAGGCTTCTAAAGCCACCTTCTCTTTTTTCATATCTGCCCATTCCAACGACACCTGCGCACTCTCGCCTCCAGCGCTGATCAATGCCGCAGGATACAAACGGGTCACGAGGGTTAAATCGATTTCCCCTCCTTCATACACATACATGTTTTGTGTCATATTCCAATCTCCTGAAGTTCATAATGTTGACGTATCCATCGATAATAAAAAGCTGCAATAAAAAATGCACCTCCCAATACCAGCGTTATGGATTCAAGCGTCCATCCCAATTTAACTAAAAAACCGATCATCAAAGAGACCAAGCCCCCAACGGTTAAAAAGATCATGTCATTATACGCAACCACCCGTCCATAATAATCAGGGTGTGTATGCTTTTGTATTAAAGTATACGTATATGACCATAATGTTGTAGTCACAAATCCAACCATCACGGATGCAGCCAATGAAGCATAAAAATCAGACATTGCCCATGCCCACAGTCCAATGGCCAGTGCTTCTGTCAAAAGCAAAAACTCTAATCGTCTGATATTCACCCACTCTCCCAAAAACAGAGGTCCTATGGCTAATCCCACCGCCCGTGCCGCATGTACTAATCCAATACCCAACGATACGGCAATAATATTCATATAATATTTTTTCGCACTCAAAACAACCAAAGCATCAAATGCCGTAAATGCTACCACTGAGTGCAGCAACATCAAATGCCAAACAATCTTTTCTTTTCGTATATAGCGCAGTGCATCCCCCATCATCGTTGTAAAACATGATGAGCTATCACTTTTTACCAGCGTAAAATGCAAATTTATCTGAAGTACTAATACCAACACAAATAAAATTGCGTCCAATAAAAAAGCGTACGTTACTCCGACACTGTAAACCAATAGACCACTCAGCGCCATACCCAGCGTATAGGACAATGACCAGATAATAGAGTGTATTTCATTCGCACTTTGCAATGACCTACCACTCAAAATTCGTGGCAAAAGTGACATTTCCACCGTAAATTGAAAACTCGCCGCCGCCATTCGGATAAATACCAACGCATACAGTAACGGTAATTTTGACACTTCATCAATGCTCATCAGCATCAACGTACAGCAAATTTCAATAATGGTCAAGAATATCATTAATTTTTTAGGAGAAATTCGGTCAATTATAACACCGCTCAAAGGCGCTTGTAACACTCCTGCAAAGAAATGAAGTGCAGCCACAAAAGCAATGATAGAGGCGTCCACTTCCAAAGTAATCAGCAGTGTATAAATAGCCACATTACTAAACCATGCGCCAAAATAAGCAATCAGCTGTATTAAAGATAGTCTAGCCAATAATGGCTCACTGAGTAAAAGTTTCCAATAACGTTTCATAAATGCAAGCGTAGCATAGTAAAATCGATTTGCTATTAAAGTTTTCATTTTATCGGTCGATTTAGTCTTACTTAGAACGAATACGCCTATCGCGTCAAAGGAGTGGTATTATGGAAATCTTACAATCAACAGCAAAGTTGCAGCAGGCTCAAATGGGAACCTCAAAAGTAGCCGAAGCACCTGCGCAGCAAAGTGTTCAGCAAATACAAAAAGCTCAAATCCATCAAGATAAAGTAGCTGAAGCAAACACCGAAGCAAAAACGACCAAAGTAAGTTCCCAAGAAGATATGGATGCTCTTATCAATAAGCTCAACAAGTCTCTGGATCCATTTAGCACCTCATTGCGCTTTGGCTACGACGATTCATTTTATGTTTCTGTTATTGATACCCAACGCAATGCTGTTCTTAGACGTTTCCCACTGGAACAAGCAGAGCAGTTGTTGCCTAAAATGCAAGAAGTCACAGGGATGCTTTTTGATATAAAAGGGTAATTATTACCCATTCATAAATTTTTACAAATACAATAGAGGATATTTTTATGTATAACAATAATCTAGCTTATAACACCTATACTCAAAATAGTATTGGAGTAGAATCTCCCCAAAAACTAATCCAGATGATGTATGAAGGTATCTTGCGTTTTAACATGCAAGCAAAACGCTCCATCAATGACGCCGATATTGAACGACGCACCTATTGGATCAATCGCTCAAACGCTGTCATAAGTGAACTTATCAATATTCTTGATTACAATCAAGGAGATATTGCCCATTATCTTACAGGACTTTATGGGCGTCAATTGGTGCTTCTTTTGGAAGCAAATGTCCATAATGATTCTACAAAACTTGATGAAGTAAATCAAGTGATGAAGGGGCTTCTTGAAGCGTGGAGAGAAAGTTCTAATGTGGCTAACCAACTTTAAAAAAGCAATTATCCTGAAAGAGTTTGAAACATTGGCACATCTGATTGACGAGATGCCCCATTTTGAATCTCTTGTAGAGATGGAAGAAGCTGCTTATTTACTGAATCATGCAAAATCGCTATTAGAAACAGAAAAATCGACAACTTTTGCTTCTCTTCAACAGATAAAAAACACCGTCGATTTTTTAAAAGCAACTGAAAGTACCCCTGCATCTACAATCAACTTCAAACTTTAACCGCACACTCATCTATTTTTTGCTAAAATCGTCCTATTTACTCTACAATATTTGTGGAAAATATACTCATAGGAATCATTAATGAAAAAAGAAGTCAAAAAAGTAGTACTAGCCTATTCTGGCGGCCTCGATACCAGCGTTATCCTAAAATGGCTTCAAGATGAATACAAATGTGAAGTCGTAACCTTCACAGCAGACATCGGCCAAGGTGAAGAAGTAGAACCTGCTCGTGCAAAAGCAATCAGCCTTGGAATCAAACCTGAAAATATTTACATTGAAGACTTACGTGAAGAATTTGTCCGTGATTACGTTTTTCCAATGTTTCGCGCCAATGCCATCTATGAAGGAGAATACCTTTTAGGAACCTCTATCGCGCGTCCATTGATTGCAAAACGTCAATCCGAAATTGCTCGAATCACAGGGGCAGACGCAGTGAGCCATGGCGCAACTGGAAAAGGAAATGACCAAGTGCGTTTTGAAATGGGTTATCTAGGACAAGACAGTACCCTCACCATCATCGCGCCATGGCGTGAATGGGATCTTAACTCTAGAGAAAAACTTCTCGCTTATGCAGCAGAACATGGGATTAAAATTGAAATGAATGGACAAAAAAAGTCCCCTTATTCCACGGATGCCAATTTACTTCATATTTCTTATGAGGGCGGTATACTAGAAGACCCAGCAGCCGAGCCGGAAGAGAGTATGTGGAAATGGACGACATCTCCTGAAAATGCCCCAGACAAAGCGGAATACATCGAAATTGGCTATGAAAAAGGTGACCCTATTACCTTAAATGGCAAAGCACTTTCACCTGCTGTGATGTTGGAACAACTTAACATTATCGCAGGACGTCACGGTATCGGACGCGCTGATATCGTTGAAAACCGTTTTGTAGGGATGAAAAGCCGTGGATGCTATGAAACACCAGGCGGTACCTTAATGCTAAAAGCACACCGTGCCATCGAATCATTGACACTGGACCGTGAAGAAGCCCACCTAAAAGATGAACTAATGCCTCGCTACGCCAAACTTGTTTATAACGGCTTTTGGTTTGCCCCTGAGCGTGAGATGCTTCAAGCCGCAATTGATAAAACACAGCAAAACGTTCGTGGAAACGTTCGATTGAAATTGTATAAAGGTGGTGTGTATGTTGTCGGCCGAACCTCTGACCTTTCTTTATTCAACCCTGAGTATTGTACCTTCGAAGAAGACTCTGTCTATGATCAAAAAGATGCTGGCGGATTTATTAAACTCAATGCACTACGCTTTATCATCGCTGGAAAAGCGCGAAAAAACAAATAAGGAAAAACTATGAGTACTACTATTACAAAAATCGACCCAGAATCGGTAGAATTTAAAACAGAGCTTGAAAAAACTATCAAATTTACCGATAAAGTATGCAGCCAATTTGGTTTTGTCTACAATCCGGATGCCGAAATCAATCAAGGTATTCAGCTTGGTTTGACACGCAATAAAATGATGCATGGGAAACGCTACTGCCCTTGTTTCTTTATCACAGGGAACAAAGAAGAGGACCGTATCTGCCCATGTAAACCAGCGCTTGAGCATGAAATTCCCGTGGATGGCGTTTGTCACTGCCAAATTTTTTGTACCCCTGAATTTGCCGCAGCACAGGCTAAAGGGGAAGAACTTCAAGAAGTAACACACAATCATTCACGTGGCCTTACCGTTGAAGAGTGTGAATATTTGCTTAAAAAACAAAACATTGATGCTGATGAGTTGATCTCTTTATTTGAAGCACGTGAACTGGGTATGGTCAACTTTAAACTCGTTGATGTACGCGAGTGGATGGAGTGGAAATCTAATCGAATAGAGGGGACAGATGTCCTTGTACCAACCAGTAACTTCTTCCAAACATTAACCGAAGCCGAATTAAGCATGGATGAGAATATTATTGTTTATTGCCATGTTGGAAGTAGAAGCGCTCATTGCCAACGTATTCTTACAGACATGGGTTATTTAAAAGCCACTAATCTTTATGGCGGTATTGTCGCCTACAGCGGCAAAACTATTCGTGGTTAATCAAGGAGCATTATGAAAGTATTATTAACCAAAGACGTCAAAGGTGTCGGTAAATCCGGAGAAATCAAAGACGTAGCCGATGGCTATGGCAAAAATTTCCTCATAGGGAAAGGGTTGGCACTTCTAGCAACTCATGAAGTCCTCAAAAAATACGAATCCGATCAAAAGAAAAAAACAGCCAATGAAGCGGCCGAAATTGAAAAACTCAATTCCATTAAAGCTACTCTTGGTGATTTAAAAGTTGTCATTACTAAAAAACTTGGTAACACTGGACATCTTTTTGGTTCAGTGACCAAGGAAGAGATTGCCGATGCACTCATGGCACAACACAAAATTGAAATTGACAAAAAAGAGATCGACATCAAAGCAGGAATCAAAACCGTTGGCAATCACGATCTTGATCTCAAATTAGGTCATGGCATTCACGCAATCCTTCACGTAGAGATCAAAGGTGAGTAAGGCCGGTTTTGTAGCCCTTATCGGTCGTCCAAATGCTGGAAAAAGCACCATGATGAACTGGATCTTGGGTGAGAAGATTGCTCTTGTCAGCCAAAAAGCCAATGCCACACGCAAACGCTCCAATGCTATCGTCATGCACAATGACAACCAAATCATTTTTGTCGATACTCCCGGCCTTCATCAAGCCGAAAAACTCCTCAATCAATACATGCTTGAAGAAGCACTCAAAGCAATCGGCGATTGCGATATCGTTGTTTATTTGGCACCGGCATCCGATAAGACAAGCTTTTATGAAAAATTTTTAGAGATCAATGGGGACAAACGCAAGCACATCGTGGTACTCAGCAAAATCGATCAAATTTCTCAGGGTGATCTGCTTAAAAAAATCAGCGAGTACAACCAATACAGCGATAAATTCGAAGCCCTCATCCCAATGTCCGTTACTAAAAATGTAGGAAAAGAAGATTTACTCAATACCATCGTCAAACATCTTAATGAATCTCCTTATCTTTACGATCCTGAAAACATCACAACAGAGATGATACGGACTATTTATAAAGAGTTTATCCGAGAAGCCATTTTTGACAACATCAGCGATGAAATTCCATACGAGTCAGACGTATTGATCGATAAAATTGATGAAGACTCTCCGACAGAGCATATACGTGCCACTATTATCGTAGAAAAAGAGTCTCAAAAAGGGATTATTATAGGAAAAGGCGGTGTTGCGATCAAACGCATCGGAAAAAATGCCCGTGAAAAAATTGAGCGGCTTGCTACCAAGCCTGTTTATCTCGAACTTTTTGTATCCGTTAAAAAAGGGTGGAGTACCGATAAAAAGTTCTTAAGCGATCTAGGATACGAATGGTAAAACAACTTTTATTACTTTCCCTCTTTATTAGCTCATTATTTTCAGGTGAGGTCATGGACCTTTACCGCAATGGCGGTATGCGCGCTATTCAAAAAGAGATTGATCACGGTATAGCCGATCCTGCTTATTGGCAAGCCAAGCTTTCCCTCCTAGACCTCCGATTCGGATACTATGAATCTACGAATTCTCTTCTAATATGCGGAAAAGATCATTCTAGCCTAAACCTTTATCGAAAAGATAAAAATGAACGCTTTGCTCTTCTAAAAAGTATCCCCGCATTTACCGGTAAATACGATGGTGACAAAGTCAATGAAGGGGACAGAAGAACCCCGATCGGTGTTTATACCATTACTCAAAAACTCAATACCGTCAACCCTTTTTACGGTCCAATGGCATTTGTCACTTCTTACCCTAATCTTTATGATCGTATCCGCGGTAAAAACGGTTCCGGTATTTGGATTCACGGCGTCCCCTTAGAAGGAGACCGTGACAGTTTTACAAAAGGCTGTATCGCTATCAATAACGATGAGCTCACAGGCTTAGATCAATCCATCGATTACAAAAATACCATCTTGCTTATCGATTCAAAACTAAGAGAGCATGCAGACTCTCCTTATGCAAAAATCATCTCCCAACTGTACAAATGGAGATACGCTTGGAAATATAACGATTTCCAAGCTTACCTTTCTTTTTATGATACGACATTTATGCGTTATGATGGAATGGAATACTATGATTTTAAAAATTACAAACAACGTATTTTCGATAAAAAAGAGTCTAAAGAAATCCTTTTTTCAAATCTCAATATCATCCCCTACCCCGGTGAACGCCAAAATTTGTTTATGGTCACTTTTGATGAGACTTATACCAGTGAAAACCATAATTTTTCCGGACAAAAATCCTTAATGCTTTTACTTAATAGTGATCAATCTATTTCTATTATTTCTGAGCAATAATATGCGATTCTTACTTTCTCTTGCTTTACTAACAACGCTCAGCCAAGCGCTCCCTTTTTCACTTGTTAAACATGAAGCGCTCGGCGGTGATGGGCCTACTCTTTTTGTTATAGGTGGTATTCATGGTAATGAACCTGGCAGTTATTTTGCAGCATCTGTCTTAGCACAGTATTACACCATAACCAAAGGAAATCTATGGGTTATCCCAAACTTGAATCATAAAAGTATTATGATGAACAGTCGCGGGGTCAATGGTGATATGAATCGAAAGTTTGCCGATATAGACATCCATGATACCGATTATCCGATTGTGGATGAAGTTAAAAAAATCATAACCGATCCTAAAGTCGATCTTATTCTCAATTTGCATGACGGGCATGGTTTTTACCGAAAAGAATACAAAAATACCATTTTTAATCCAGGCGCATGGGGACAGACTTGTGTTATAGATCAAGGGACACTGGACTGTGATCACCAGTATAAGAACCTTAGTACAATTGCATCAGAAGTGAGCCAAGGGCTCAACAATGGATTGATTCAGGATCATCATATTTTTGATGTACGTAATACAAATACTCGCTTCGATGATGAAGCAATGAAACACTCTCTTACATTTTTTGCCATTAATCATGATAAACCGGCCTTTGCCATTGAAACTTCCAAGAACCTTCCTACCTTGGAAGAGAAAGTTTTTTATCAGCTCAGGGCTATTGAGGGGTATATGCGATATATGGGAATTTCTTATAATCGTCCCTTCGATTTGACAACTGAAAAGTTAAAAGAAATCATAAAAGACAATGGCTTTGTTACGATTAATAACAAAATTAACCTAAATTTAGAAAACTTAAGAAAAGATTTAAGTTTTATTCCGCTAGAATCAAAAAGTAACGGTTTCAGCTTTACCCACCCACTGGGGGGTATGCTGCAAGAGGAAGGAAAATACAATCTCTATATTGGAAATCAAAAGATATCTTCGCTGTCGCCAAGCATACATGAAGCTGGGCAATGCAATGAAAAGATAGCTATCGAGATTGACGGAAAAGTAGAAAAGCTTGATTTTGCTAAAGAATACTTGATAGAAGCCGATGTTAGCATTATCAATAAGTCAACAACGCGAACCAACATCATCGGATTTACCCATGAAAGTAAAAAAGATGAGAGTAATATTCATGTCACATTAAAAGATTTTGATCCAAAATATTCAATCGATAAAGAGGCAAAAGCTTATCGGGTTGAGTTTTACCGTGAGAATGACTTTTGCGGCATGGCGTTGATACATTTTAAATAGGAAAATAGGATGAGCAGACAGCAAACGTTTTCAACTATCATATCAGCCAATCCCTATCGGAACGACTTTTGTGTTGGTACGTTAAACAGCATTTCCAACATTGTTTCACCGTCATTTGCAAAAGAGCAGTATGCTATCTCTTTTTTAAATACAAAGGGATTTATCTCCGCTTTAATCGGTATTAGTAAAAATGTCCCTGAAGATGATATATACGATGCCCTAGAAAATAAAGTTTATGAAGAACTTGCCCTAGATATGGCAGTTGAGTACCAATTTCAGTACATTGAAGCCATTAACAGCGCTACAGAGAGTGAGCGCTTCTACAATGTATTTATTGTGGATCCCCTTATTTTGGAGCAAGAGTTTGCTCCTGCTGTCCAAGCCATCAAATACATTGATCAAATCGTACCTGTACCGCTATTACTAAAATCACTATATGTTAAAGAAATTTTAGATGGTAGTGGAACACACGGGTTTATTTACTTTCAAGAAAATGATGCATTTTT
This sequence comes from Sulfuricurvum sp., assembly GCA_030692765.1. Classification (GTDB taxonomy): domain Bacteria; phylum Campylobacterota; class Campylobacteria; order Campylobacterales; family Sulfurimonadaceae; genus Sulfuricurvum. The sequence goes on along the minus strand of JAUYUB010000028.1, from coordinate 40,118 downwards.
AACTATTTACAGAGATCAAGAGTTCGTATATACAAAATCCCTTAAATACTCTCTAAAACAAATGCATGAACGTTTTTGTGAAATACTGGGTGAAGTAATCGATTTGGATAGTTTTGAAAATATTTTATCGATGCAAGGACTCAATCCAAGCAATCCTGAATATCAAAAAGCTTTTTTCAAACTTTTCGGAGAAATTTTTCTTCACATCAACGATATTATAACCTACGCTAAACGTGCCTTTGAGATCAAGCAATTTGATACTATTTATACAGGCACCTCTGTCGGAACTATCAGCGGTTTGGATGAGTATGCGCAAACTTATCTTGGACTCAAGGCACATCCATTTGAATTTGATTACGGATTTAAAACAACCAATAAAGCAGTTGATCAAATTCATCAATTAATGCATTTGTATGCACGTCTGGAATCAGAAGATCGCTACGAGTGTAATTTTACCGTATTTCATCGTCCTCCGCCTTTTGCCAAACGTGACAGCGGGAAACTCATTTTAGCTGTAGCTGCTTCTTTGGCAGCTGCATTACTTTACCCAGGTACTTATTGGGGACTTTCGTATGTTGAAGAGTTTCACTATGCTCTCATGAATCAAGAGTATGAAAAAGTACACATTGAAAAAATAACCCGAGAACAAATCATTAATCTAAAAATGGCCAATAAAAATGCCGCTCAAGCACTTTTGGATGCGCAAAAAACAGCTTATAAACAAAAGCAAGACACCTTGACTCAAGTGCATGATAAAAAAGTAAACTATCCTATGAAAGCTAAGATTGCAGCTGATTTTACACGCAGCTTTAATCAGTATCGTGTGAAACTACAATCCGTTGGATATGCTGAAGATGCAAATACAAGTGTAAAAAGTTTCAGCTTTATGTTAACTGCCAGTAGCACACAAAACATTACGGCGCTGTTGAAACATCTTACAGAAACGAAGCGAGACACATATGACTTCGGTCTCAAGCTTATCTCATACGATGAAAATGCTTCGTCTTATCTTAGTGAGCTTAAGGTGGTACTCAAATGAAATTTAATATCGAAGACTACCTCTATTCAATAGACCAAGCGCTCTCCTTGAAAAGTGAACGCGATAAAATGATGATGTTTGTACTGATTTTTGCTTCTTTGTTTGCATTTTCATACTTACTCTTATGGGAAAGTTCAGAAGTGTCTTTCAAAACATCACATGAAAAAGCAATTAAAATGGAAAGCGATCTTTCTAGCGATAAAAACTACCTAGAAGCCAATCCTATTGAAAAAATAGCCCAAATAGAACAAGAAACCGTAGCAATACAAATGGATGAACAACACTACATTCAGTATAACACATACATCAAAGAGCAAATTGAGCAGATTTCATCACTATATTATGATGAAAAAACATGGGGAGCTTATTTGAACTCTATTTCGATGTACGCACGTGCTTATAATATAAAATTACTTGATTTTGGAAATACACTTACAACCGACAAGAGTTCATTCGGGCATGTGTTAGACATTCATATCAAAGCACAGGGACCGTATAAAAATACCCTGAAGTTTATAAATGCGCTAGAGCAAAGCTATCTGGTTGTTGATTTACATGATATCAATATGACGGCTGAGAAAAAGCTTACCAGTGAGTTGAATATCTCAGTATGGGGGATCGTACGACAATGAAAACTTTTGTAATAACCTCACTTATTTTAAGTATTACACTGGAAGCTGCCAATACTATTAATTCACCCATGGCACTGCCAACAACTGGAAATGTTACAGTGTTGCAATCAAAAATTGATAAAGAATTAGCATGGGTTGATGAACAAATACAAGCCATTCTCCCCGCACGAATCGGTGTAGCAGATGGATATATCAATTCATTAAACGATCCAATCAAATACGTATCCTCTAAGCCTGTTCTTGGTATCGGTGGTATTAAGCTTTTACCGCCACCTAGATTGGGAGGCATGCCAATGCTTCCAGGGATGCCAATAGTCGTAAAACCGGTTGAAGAACCTTTACGACTACAGGGGTTAATGAATAAATCAGCCCTAATAAATGGAAAATGGTATCGTATCAATGACGCTGTTCGTAGCTACACGCTAGCTGAGATCAAGCCAAGCTCTATTTTGTTATCCGGTGCTAAAGGTCAAAAGTTGATCTTATTTATCAGTAAACAAAATACTAATATCAAAATAAATACCAAATAGGGAAGCACCATGAGACCAGTATTTACATCAAATGCACGAGCATTCTTATTATCAGTTGCAGCCGCCACACTCTTGACAACGTCAGTTTATGCGGACTGTACCTATGAATTATTCAACATAGCTTCTGTAAAAGGGACTAGTGTCGGTGATTTTATCGATCAGATCAGTGATGAATGCGGTATGAGTGTTATAGTCGCAGATAGTGAAGCAGAAACTGTTCTTAAAAAACAGATGAATAAAACTTATCTTAAAAATTTGACTATCAATGAAGTATTAGACTTGATTATAAAAGAAAATGACTTGCAATATACTTTGCAAAATAATGTTTTAAAAATTACCTATCTAACCACAAAGACGTATCACATTGATTATATCAGCGGAGAACGCAGAGGCGAAGGAAGTACGAATATCCGCTTGAGTTCAAACACGGGGTCATCTGCAGGTGGTGCTGCAGGTGGTGCTACAGCTGGAACTGCTGGAACAGGAACAACATCAAGTGGTCGATCTTCTTCAGAATCTGGAACCAACATTTCCTCCGTCGATGAAGTGAAATTTTGGGCTGATCTAGATACTGAAATCAAAAGTATCCTTAGTCGTCCAGAAGATCAATACAAACAGCTTCGATATACTCCAGTGAGCGATATAAAAGATAAGCAAACTGAGCAAGACAATCAATACGGAATTTATATCAATAAAGGAGCTGGATTAATAACAGTCACCGGAACCGGGAAACAAATTAAACGGCTTGATACCTATATAGATGATCTGCAAGCAAAAATGCAGTCTCAAGTTATGATTGACGTTAAAATGTACAGTGTCGTTTTTACTGATGGATCAAGTACTGGTATTGACTGGTCGCAAATTTATAATTTACAAAATTTCAACCTTGGATTAAATCAAGCCAATCGTAGAAATGTTACAGGAGGCACTTTTGACACCGCATATGAAGGAGATAGAGTAGAGACATTTGGAATGACAGGCGGTTCCACTGACCCATTAACAGGACAAATGTTACCTACATATGGAATGGTTGAATTAGCAGGTGTTCGAGCTCCAGTGGATGCAATGTCAAAACTTTTTACAATGAGCAATAGTATCAGTATCAATAACCTACTAATGTTTTTGAAAACACAAGGGGATGTGTATGCGATATCAAATCCTAAAATTATGACGCTTAACAATCAACCTGCCCTTATCACTGCAGGAACAGAATTGTTTTATAAAACATTCAATACTTCCACACTCGCAGGTGGTTCAACTGGAACACAAGCAACAACTGAAGTTATTAGCTCAGTATTTTCAGGAGTATTACTCGACATCACTCCTGAAATTTCTAAAGATGGAAGCATTACACTGCGTATCAATCCATCAGTATCCGATACAGTCAGTGATGTATCATCTGATAATTCTAAACGTACAATGCCACCTGACTTAAGTCGTCGTCAGATTTCGTCTGTTGTTACGGTCAATGATGGTAAACGAATTATATTAGGTGGATTAATCAATCGAAAATCAAATAACACTACTACTAAAGTTCCATTATTAGGGGATATTCCTGTTCTTGGATATTTGTTCAAGCAAGAAAATACTGGGGAAAAAGTCGAGGAACTCGTCATTGTTATTGAGCCACACATTGTCAAAAAAGATGGTTCAAATGTTGGGCTTTCAGACTTAGGATACAGTCGTTTATCACCTGCTATACAAAAAGATCAGATTAAGCAAGATGAACAAATAAAAAAAGATTCAAATGGAATTAATGAGATGAAAAAGGATACTAAATAACGAATGGAATATTCGTTATTTTCGAAACCGCGTGATCTATTCATTGACATAGTCAATCCAAAAGATTACGTTCAAATTGACAGCGTATCTCACATGTACCAAAGTCTTAAGACTTCCGTTCAAAAACCGCTTAAGATGATTTTGCTTTACGGAAGACCAGGTACCGGTAAGAGTATGCTGCTGCATAAACTTCATCACGATCTCTCAAAACACCAAAAAGTATGCATGATTGATATTCCCGTCATTGATGAGGATGATTTTTTACGCGTATTGGCACATAAAATATATTCTTATGCCAGTAGAGAGTCTTTAAGTTTGACCAATTTTCTAGAACTCTCCGCCGCAGTTAATTACCCCGTAATCCCAATTGTATTACTCGACGAAGCACAACTCTATAGCTCCTCTTTAATGGAAAAAATACGTTTAATCTCTGATGCACGCGCCTTGAAATTTGTGATAACCCTTCATAAAACCGACAATGAAGACATCATTGCCAAAGAACACTTTCAAACTCGTATCTGGGAAAGCATTGAATTACAAAATGCTTCCTATGAAGAACTTAAGATATACATCCAAAAAAAGCTTCTTAAAGCCAATTGTTTTGATGTCGCAAACATGATCAATGACAAAAACATTAAACTCATCAATAAATTGACCCGTGGGAACTATAGGGATTCTAATAAACTGATGTTTGCCCTTTTTAGTCTCTATGCCTGGTATGAAGAGCATAATCCAAGTAAAATAAAATACAATGCTCTCAATAAAAAATGGATAGAAATGGCAGCTATTCACACAGGACTTATCCGTGCTTGATGTCTCTAAATTGGAAAGACGTTGGCTTAAATACAAAATCAAGAGTATGCTTCCTTATGCTGGTTTTTTAACTGTAATTATAATTTTAGGGTTCACTATACCTTTACTATTATCCACATCAACATCTTCTCATTCTTCCATAAAAAAAGAAAATGTTAAAAAACTAAAAGCTCCTTTACCTCCACTTTCCAAGAATGATGAAAACAGTATGATACTCGAACCATCGATGCAGTTTTTACAATCTATGAATGTACCCTCTCCTTCTTTAGAAAAAGAAAGCATAAGTTCTATTCCTGTATCAACAGTACCCTCAAAGATTTCAATTTCTCAGCCGAAAATCGAGACTGCTGTACCTCCTCCAATAGTAAAGCCTATCCAAACACCTGTGCAAAAGGGAAACTTAACCTCTATTAAACGTGATGATACTACCTTTGATATCCATGAACTTGAAGAACGTTTCAAAAACAATTCCAATCCAAATTTAGGACTATACATTGCGCGATATCATTATGATCACGGGAACTACACCGAATCTTACAATTATGCGCTAAAGACGAATGCCATTAATAGCACCATAGAAGAAAGTTGGCTTATTTTCACCAAATCCTTGGTAAAACTTGGCAAAGAAGATCAAGCTAAAAAAACCTTGCAACTCTATATTTCAAACTCCAATTCACAAAATGCCAAAAACTATTTAGATACCTTAGGAAAGGAATCCCACAAATGATTAAATTCTTTTTTATTACCGTATTTTTTATATTTTCTCTTCATGCTGACATTACTAATCAAATGCTTCAACTCTATCAAAAAGGCTCTTACTCTCAGGCATGTGCCTTAGGAGTGCAAAATTTCAAATTAATCCAGCTAAACGAAGCGTCCACATCTCTTTATGCTTTTTCATGTTTAAATGCAGACCAAATCGATCGCCTGAGCACACCCATAAAAACCCTCACGCAAAGTCCTGAAGCACGTGCTAATGCTTCCTATTTCTCTCTCTTGATCCTGCAAAAAAAGCTTCTTAACCAATCCCTTTATGATAATTATCCTCTAAAGCAGCTCAAATTGCCGGTAAGCTCTCATTTACTTTCAAGGGTTTTCTATTTTTATTGTAAGAATCCCCAAACAAGCAATCCTGTAAAAGAATACACGGATAGCGGTAATCCGCGACAAAGCTATAAACTCTATACGATTCAAGTCGATATGATTAAGACATTCGCTATTGACGAATACTATGATAAGATATTAACAAAACATCATCTATACCAATAAAAAGGACTGATATGGATCGCATAACACATGATTTATTAGACAAGAACCATATCTCTCAACAGCAAATTGATCGATTGATTACAAGAGGTGTACAAGACGACACCATTTTAGAAACCTTAACCAAAGTTGGGGCAATTTCTCTCAACTTTATTAAACGTTTTATAGTAGAACATATTCGATCAGGCCAATATGAAGTTTCTATTATTAAAAACTACCATTTTTTAGACGAATCTTCGATTTTAAACCTTCTCGCAGAAGGTCTTGAACTGCCTTTTATCGACTTGGACTCCATAGATATGGATTATCGCTTAGTTGAAAAAATTCCGACAGCTCAATTAAAACGTTTTAATGCACTGCCTATTTCACAAGATGACATGTATGTTGTTGTCGCTTTTTCTGATCCTATTAATATCGAAGCGCAAGAGTCCATACAACGTCTTTTTCCGCGTAAATCATTACAAGTCGCTATTTCTACCGAAAAACAAATTCAAGCCTACCTTTTTAAGATTGAACTAAAAGACAGTGTTAAAGAGCTTGTTAATAATATCCGCAATGAACTGCGCAATATTGGCAGTGTTGAAGAGCAACAAGAAGCTTCTTCAATTTTACAGCTTATTGACGTTATCCTAAAAGCCTGTATCAAAGCACGTGCCAGTGATATACACATTGAACCTACCGAAAAAAACTGCGTTGTCCGTGGAAGAGTCGATGGTAAGCTCAGTGAAATATTTATCTTTGACCGTGACATTTATCCACCGCTGGCATCTCGCATTAAACTTTTGGCAAACCTCGATATTGCTGAACGCCGTAAACCGCAAGATGGTCGATTCTCGGCATTGGTCATGGATGCAGAATTTGATTTTCGTCTTTCTACATTGCCTATTCTTTATGGCGAATCCATTGTTATGCGTATTCTTGACAAAACAAAAGCATTGGTAAAGCTTGAAGAATCAGGTATGGATCAAGAAAGCTATAAAAAGCTGATTAAGTCATTGCAATCTCCATTTGGAATCATCCTCGTAACAGGGCCAACAGGAAGTGGTAAAACAACCACTCTTTACGGCGCACTCAATGAGCTGCGAAATGTCGAAGACAAAGTCATAACAGTAGAAGATCCGGTTGAATATCGGATGAACTTGATACAACAAGTACAAGTCAATCCAAAAGTCGGTCTATCCTTCGCAGATGCACTGCGTTCCATTCTACGTCAAGACCCCGATAAAATCATGATTGGAGAGATCCGTGATCATGAAACGCTTGAAATTGCTATTAAAGCGGCTTTAACGGGGCACCTGGTAATCTCAACTCTGCATACAAACGATGCCATTAGTGCTATTCCGCGTATGATTGACATGGGTATCGAACCTTATCTTATAAGCGGTGCACTGGTTGCCATACAAGCTCAGCGGCTTATACGTAAAATTTGTCGCCATTGTAAAAAAGAAGTGGATATACCCACTTCTTTACGGGAAGAATACAATCAGCTTATCCCTGCCGACACCGTTTTTCATGCAGGAGTAGGATGTAAAGAGTGTAACGGGTCAGGATATATGGGGCGTGAAATGATTTGTGAGGTATTACCAATCTCTGAGCAATTATCCAGTCTAATCGCACGTGGGGGTTCCAAAGATGAAATTTTGAAACTGGCACAAGCAGAAGGTTTTATTGGAATGTTTGAAAATGGGATGAATAAAGCCGTAGAAGGTATCACGACAATTGATGAAATATTAAAGGTGGCCAAAGGATGAAGTACTTTCTCGTAACTGTTCTCAGTAAAGGTAAAAAAAACGATTATGGGGTATATGCCGAACATAAAAAAGAGGCGCAATATCTGGCTAAAATAAAGTATTCCGGTATGATATTAAAAGCTGTTGAGACTGCTCCTCCACTCGAAGATCAGTTTAAAGCATTTAAAGACAATCTTCTCGCGAATTTCAAAAAACGAAAATTGAAGCAAGACAACCTAATCGCAGCCATACGTCAACTGGCCGTTATGACCAATGCAGGTATCTCTATTCATGATTCAATGCATGAAATAGCCCAGGCTACAAGTGATGAAACGCTGAAAGCTGTTTTAGATGGAATGGCAGAAGATATTAACTCCGGGCATAGTCTCTCGCACACAGCCGGAAAGTACAGTTTTGAGCTAGGAACACTCTCTTTGGCAATGATTGAACTGGGTGAGAAAACCGGAAATATGGCAGAAGCATTGCATAAGCTCGCCGATATGCTCGAAGAAATTCGACGAAATATCATCAAGTTTAAAAAAGCAATGGCCTACCCGCGAAACGTCATGATCGCTATGGCCGTTGCTTTTACAATTTTGATTTCGTATGTTGTTCCGCAGTTTAAAACTATCTTTGAACAGCTTGGAGCAGAACTTCCGATGCCTACTTTGATTCTTTTGTTCTTAGAACATCTCTTTAATACCTATGGATTGTATGTACTGGCGGGATTATTCGCTTTTTTCATAGCATTTCGCTATATGTTGGATCACAACAAAGATTTCAAATACAAATGGCATCAAACCCTTCTCAAACTCTATTTAATTAAGAATATCATTATGTTTTCCACTCTGAGCCGTTTTACCCTTGTATTCTCTGAACTTGTACGTGCGGGTATTCCGATCGCTGAAGCGCTTGAAACATCTGTGGCCATGATCGATAACCTTCCTTTGCGCGAACGTTTGCTTATCGTACGTTCTACTGTTGAAAAAGGGGGTACATTGCACTCTGGACTGAGAGAAACACAACTTTTTGAAAACATGATCATCCAAATGATATCTGCAGGGGAATCAAGCGGTTCACTTGATGCAATGCTCCAAAAAGTCATGGAATACTATAAAATGCGCTTTGATGCCATTATTGATGGTCTTGCAGAAGCAATCGAACCTATCATGCTCTTTATGATAGCAGGTATGGTTATCTTGCTGGCACTGGGAATCTTTTTACCAATGTGGTCAATGGGAGATGCCGTTCAAGGACGGCATTAAGAAAAGAGGCCTACTCGTCCTCGCCTTTTTGAATCATCTTCGTATACGCTTCATCTTTAGGGATCATTCCCGCCTCATAAATAAATTGAGAGGGGACGAAGCTCGTCTTCTTGATTTTATCGTATTTTGCGTAACTTAAAAATAATCGATCTTTTGCTCTTGTAACAGCAACATAAAACAGCCGTCGCTCCTCTTCGATACTTCCGCTTCGGCTCATCAGTTTTCGATTTGGAAATCGTCCGTCCATGAGATCAATGACATACACTTCTTGATATTCCAATCCTTTGGATGCATGGATACTGAGCAAATGAACCCCCTCTCCTTGCGTTAAATCCTGAGAACCCAATACCATCGCATTCAAAAAACGTTCGAGCTCTTTATAGGGGCGTGAAAGCTCAAATAAAAGGGTACATTTACGGCGAATACGCTCTTTTGATTCTTCCTTGAGCTTTTCATCTACAGAACCATTCTCTGTCATTGCCCGACGATGAGAGAGTGACTCAATAACATGCCCATACAATGTAGAGACTGCAATTTTTTGCACTGCTTCTTTTGGTTCTTTAACATCTCGTAATTTACGAAATAATATAAAAAGATCATGTAAAAAGGTCGCTGACTCTTTGGTTAGTTTTGCATGTTTTAAAATCGGATTTCCCATAAAATTAGGGTCCATTCCCAGTTTCGCAAAGCGACCGGCACTTCCAAGCTCCGCATAATCATCAAATAGTCCCAACTGGTGATTCAATTTACGTTTTTCGAATGGATTGCTGATCGACGTATCCGGGTTGTACAGTCCACGCAAAAATGATCCATGCCCCAGCTTTTGCAGTGCTACAAAAAGTTCTTTGGCGATCGCACTCCCTACTCCCTTTGCATAATCGAAAAGATGGATAAAAGCCATCATATCGGATTCATTGACCATAAGGGTAAATATATCCAAAAGCGCTTTTACCTCTTTAGAGTCAAAGAAGCTTGTCCCGCCCTTTCTACGGCAGGCAATTCCCAATTCACGCAACGTAGCTTCAATTCCATCAGCAGAGGCATTGTTACGAAAAATTACCGCAATTTCTTCCCGATTCGTAGTAGAGTCCCCAATAGCATGTGCGATACCGTGGTACTGCTCAAATAACTCTTCATAGATGAGTAATGCAGGGCTCTGCGCCTCTTGTGTACGGGTTACTTCCAGCGCTTTAGGATAAATACGTTCATTGTAGGCAATCACTTTATTGGCCAAAGAGAGAATCGGTATCGTTGAGCGGTAATTTTTATTGAGTGTATACACTTGCGCATCAGGATGTTTGGTACTAAACGAACCGATAATAGAGATATCTGCACCGTTAAAGGCATAAATACTTTGGTCATAATCCCCCACACAAAACAGTGATGGCGGTCTCATAGCCTCAACAAGGGTCCCTTGAAGTGCATTGGTGTCCTGATATTCATCAATCAAAATTTCTTTGTATCCCAAGTCATTTTCAGAGGCTAAAACCCTCATAAGCAAAAGCAAATCATTAAAATTGACAAACCCGTATTCTTTTTTAAGGGCTTCGAATTCATCCACAATATCCGCATAAATGGCGGCATAAACGGCATGTTCATCCTGACGAGTCAGTATCCACTCTTCAAAATGGGTTGTAATTTCGGTATTTTGATAATACGAGTAGACATCATAGAGATAATTGGCACCATAAGCAGGAGTTGCGCAATCGATATGGGTAAAGGTGCGCTTTTCGTATACACTGCGAAACAGAGTTTTGAGCTCGCGCGGCTGCTTGAGGACGACTTTGCCCTCTTTGCGCTTTAGCCATCGATAGCTGATTGCGTGAAAGGTCCCAGCATCGATTTTAGTAGCGATCTCTTTACCAAAAAGTTGGCCAACGCGCTCTACCATTTCTGCTGCAGCTTTGTTGGTAAACGTCAGCAGCATGATCTCTTCGGGTTTAACGTCTTGAGAGAGAAGATAACCGATGCGCCCTACGATGGTAGAGGTTTTTCCCGTGCCTGCAGAGGCGATGATAAGATTGTGGCCGTATGGAGCGGTTGCAGCAGTATATTGCTGCTCATTAAGGCGAGAGAGAGGCAAAGGGTTCCTTATGCCTCTAGTATGGAGGCTGTGTTATGGTCGAAATGTTTTTAACGATACCGCTACACCAAACTCAGCATGAGCATCTGAATCCAAAACGGCTTGTGCCATTGAACCATTGCCTTGGTTAAAAATCAATGGAGCTAAAAAATTAATACGAGATTCATCAAGCGGATCTTGAACAACTACCATATTATATACAACCACTTTTGAATCCTCGTTGATGTCCAACAGTTCACGAATATCTTTGGGTACATCAAAAGAATATTCTCGAAGCATGTAGGGGTTAACAACCGTAAAGCTGGTATTTGCTTCATCACAACTTTTAAGTGTTGAAAAAAGGTCGTCTATTTCATTGAGTTCTACTTTAGAAATCTGATCAAAACCTAAGATCGTGGATTTTACATTGTATTGCATGGTGGTATCCTTTACCTGAATTACTTCATTTCTAGCAAATTCTATTCCTCTAAATTTTGGTATAATCAATAGAGGTTCTCCCTAAAAATTACACATCTTTACAGTTTGTTACTCTATCTTTATATTTCAAGCCAATAAGCTCAAAATGTTTTTTTGCATACTCCATTTGCCAATCTTCTCGTGCTCTGCTATCTCTTTTTTTATCACTTCCTTTAGTTTCTATAATAAAGCTTCCTTCACTTTCATCATGTTTGATAATCGCAAAATCAGGAGAATACGAACCAAGCGGAGTTTTTATTTTAAATCGTTTCGGTAGTTTTGCAAAAAATTTGAAGTTTATATCAGCGCATTTGATAAAATCTTGCTCAGTTTCCGAGTCCCATTGTTCCGATTCATAAAGTCCTTTTTTACAATCTTCCAAATCATACCCATTGATTTCATCCAAAAAGATGTTCGTAAACTCATAATAATCATCTATTTTTTTATACGTCAGCCCATCGTCGCTTAACATTTGAAGCATCGTATCTTCAAAAATTTCAAGTGCTTTTTTCAGATATTCATCACTATTTTTTATAAATTCTTTTGTAAATTTCTCTATCCCAACCATTTCAAAAACATCGATAATCGTTGATTTTGTTAAGCCTAACTGTTTTTCAATAATGGCTACAATATTTGGCAATTCCTCTTCAAAATCAAGCTTTATGCTTTTTACATCACTCACATATCCATCAAAATTACTCTCTATATTGCCAAACTGTTTTACAATCTTTTTCTCTCTAACTTCTATTGTCTCAAGCTCTTTAGCTACCAACTCTTTGTATTTTGAACTGTTAAGTGATATTTTATAAACAGTTTTTTGTTTGAGTTTTTCCCAAAGTTCCCTAAACTCTTTTAGCTCTTGGCTTTCTAAATCATATTTTCTTTTTGATATTTTCTTTTTAGCCAAATTGTTAGGTTGTTGGTAGCTTTTTTCATTACCGTTTATTTCATACTCAAGTTGCAAACTTTTTGCAAACTCATCAAAACTTTCATTGGCTATAACGGTTAGTCTATTTATCTCTTTATCTTCTATTCTTTGTCCGCTTGAATTTACAGGAAGTCTCACCCCGCGACCAATAATCTGCCTTTTTTTCATTTGGGACTTTGTGTCATTTAGAGTTGTGATAAAAAAAACATTGGGGTTGTCCCAACCCTCTTTTAGCGCACTATGGGAAAAGATAAAACTTCTATTTTCGTCAAAACTAAGAAGTTTTTCTTTATCTTTCATAATCAAATCATACGTCTCTTTTTGGAGTTTTCTATCACTATCGTTGTTTTTAAGCTCATCAATAAATTCGGCTTTTCTTTTTGCAAAATAGTAGGCATAAACATCTTTTGCCTCAATATTTTTGAAACTTTCAAAATCAACTTTTACTCTATTAAATTCGCTTACAAAATGCTCTTCCATCCACCCATTTTCAGCACTCAAAAAGTTTGCTACTTTATCCACAAAAAAGAGACTTAGAACTTTTATATCTTGACGTTTTAGCTCCTCAAATTTCATCATATGCAGCTTAATGGCTTCGCTTATTTGCTCTTTTTGAATCTCTTTTTTCACTTGCCCATTAATATCATTAAGCCCTAGTTTCACACCATTTTCAAACGTTATAAACATCTCTTTAAACGATATTTCATCGACGATAAATCCACTATAAATAGGATTTTTAGTTTTCTCTTTGAGGCTATCATCCCCTTTTATTTTGAGTTGTTTCGTCGTAAATTCATCTTTGTTTTTTACGATAAGTTCCAAAGTTGCCACAGGTCTTTTGGACGATTTATCAATCTCTAGTTTTAAAACGCTTATATACACATCATTTATAGTTTGATTTTCACTAAGAGCTAAAACATCGATTTGCTTCACAAGTCCACAATCTAGTGCCTCTTTTGCCCCTAAACTATACGTCAGATTGTAATAATTTTTGTGCGTTGCCGAATATCTAAGGGTAAAAAGCGGATTAAGTTCATTAAGTGCTGATTTACTTAAATCACTCTCCATATTTTGTGGCTCATCGAGAATTAAAATAGGATTTGTTTTTTGTAAACTCATCTTGGGGCTTCCAATAAATCCCTCTCGTGGCATATTGAGCACGGTATCCACTCGTTTAAAACTGTCTATCGTCATAATCATAATTTGAAGAGTATCATCTCGGATAAAATGTTTGAGCGTTCCCAATCGTGAGGAGTCATATTCGAAATAATCGTAAGCAAATTTATATTCATTTTGAAAGTGCTTACCCATACTAGCAAGTGCATTTAAAACACCCTCTTTGATCGCTATCGATGGTACGATTATTATGTATTTTGTCCAGCCATATTGTGAAAATAACTCTAAAATGGTTTTGATATAAACAAATGTTTTCCCCGTCCCAGTCTCCATCTCTACCGAAAAATCAAGCGTTTGAAGTATCAAAGATTCTTCTATAGCGTTTAGCTTTTGTATAGTGTGAAGATTGCTTAAAATATCTTCTTGTGATAAATGAAGTTCATTAGCACAAACCGCCTCACCATCAAATATATCAAAACTATTGTCTTGTTTCGGTTGCCCTGTAAATAGTTCTACAATCGAGTGCATGGCTTTTTCTTGATGGGGTTGTTTGAGGTATTTTATTTGCATTTTTCAACCAGCTCCAATTTCTTCATAAAATGACATAGTGACTCATTATGCTCATGTTTCAAGTCTTTTTTAGAAGCAATAAACCTTTTTACTAAATCATCTTCTGATATTTTTTTTGTTGATAAAAATTTCTTTTTTAAATCTTCTTTTGATTTATTATCACTATTTTCCCAACTTGATAACATCCAAGATTCAATTTCATTTGCAACAATAGTAACCGAAGTATTGGTCAGCTTGTCAATTTGAATTTTACTTCCATACCAACTTTTAAGCTCCAAAATACAAGTAAATTGCTGTCCCTTATCGCACTGAGTATCTAAGTCAACTAAAATAAAAACTTTTTCGCATCCTCTTTTTAATAATGCATTTACATCTTGTTTTATTTTATCTTTATTGAGTATTTTGCACGTTCCTTTTTTCCCTGGACTTGTAACAATTAAATCTTTATAAAAGTTAGGTTTAAAATAGGTATCAAAAAAAAGCTTGTCGCTATCGCCCTCAACTATCAAACCTATTTTCATAACAATTCATCCTCTAAACTATCCAAAATTCCGATTTTTATCATTTCTACTATATCATTTTTATATATTTTCATGATTTTTTTGATATTTTTAATCTCTTTTGCTCTTATTCCTTTTGTATCTCCATTAAAATCTCTAAACATAAAAATAATTTCATCAAGTTCTAGCTCGCTTAACATTTCTGTACTATGAGTGGTAAAAAATATCTGTTTATCATCATCTCGCATTGTATTGAGAATATACGATAAGACTTTCATGTGCATATGTCGCTCAGGTTCTTCGATTAGGATTCCTATTGAATGTTTATTTCCTAAAATTGCCGTCATGATTGCTATAAAATGGATCGTGCCATCTGAAACTTTTTGAAGCTTGATTGGATAAATTTTACCATTTACTTCTTCTTTGAAAAAAAGTTCTGCTGTAAACCCATCTCGCAACTCGATAGAATTGATGAGTTCAACTTCGCCGATAAGCGATGTAGAAATATCCTCGAAAGTTTCTTTATCCAGACTACTTAAATATTCAGCTAAATTCGTTCCATTTTCAAGAAAATAATCGTAACCTAAATTTTGAACTCCTCTTATATCATGAGCATGAAAGTAATGTGAAGCAAAAAGGGAAGTTTCATTAAAGATATTTTTAAAATCTAAGATTTTATTTTCTTGTAATCCTAATAGTTTTTCCACTATTGCATAGGTACTATCAAATCTTGTATCTATCACTAAATTTTTCGTGATAGTATTATGGTCAAAACGAAATGATTTGTATTGCTTTTTATTTAAATCTTTTAAATAAATACTACTATTGTTTATAAACTCTTCAATATCCCTAAAAATTCTAAGTCCAAAACCATTTTTTAAATCATTGTTATCTATAACTACACTTTTTATTTTTCCATCTATTACAATATCAATATTGGATATTTTTTCATCTAAGTTAAGTGTGGATAAAAATAGAAATGTTATATCATAATCTATAAGCTCATCAGCTACTAAAACTCTATTTTTTATTAAAAATTTTGCATTTATTCTAGTCTCTTTTTCATTATAATGATAATTTTGAATATTTTGTAATCCAATTTTTGCAATTGCTCTCGCTGGATTTTTATAAATCAAGGCATCTAAAAATTCTAAAGCTTCTATCAGATTACTTTTCCCTGTATTGTTTGGAGCAATAAGACAATTTAATTTTCCAAATTCAAATTTACTATCTTTAAAACTTTTAAAATTATCTAAATACAAACTTTCTAATCTAATATGTGACATTTCAGCTCTCCTACAATGTCTCTAAATCTACATTTTCTCTAAGATTTTGTTTCGTACTATCATCCAGTGCTTTATCAAAGCATAGTAGTTTTGCACCTGTTGGAATAAACGCCCCAATATCCGTATGAACTTTGTCGGCAAAGCAAAAATAAAATGTTCTATTCTCTTCATAAAGCTTTATAAAGCTGTATTTTTCACCCTTGATGATTTCATTTTTTGCACTCAAACTAAAGCCATTTTTGAGTCCCACTTCATAGACAATATCTATCTCTTTGGCACTTTGAGTGAAAATATTTTTAGTAAATATAGACATTTTTAGCATTTTAACAATATCGTCAAAGCTATCGCTAGGGCGTTTTTTGAGCTCTTTAAACACTTGAAAATTGGAGTTATCCAACACATAGGATTTAAAGCCGTCTTTGTAATCAAGATTTTTAATCACTATTTTTATGCGTGCTTTGGTGATATCGCTGATTTTTTTAAATTTATCATTTTCAATAGCTTCAGGGAGTTGTACTAAAATATATTTGCGATTACCTTCATCTTTTTGATTTTGCTCCATCACAGCATGGGCGGTGGTTCCGCTTCCTGCGAAAAAATCGAGGATAATATTCTCATCATTTGCATTGCTTCCTATTTCCAACATCCGTTTAATTAAACGAACAGGCTTAGGCGTATCAAAATACGAAGCTCCGTCAAACAGCGCATTCAACTCTTGCCGTGCCTCTTGATTGTGTCCTACATCGGAATATTTCCATATTGTCAGAGGTGTAATACCATCTTGTACATCCGTCAAAAAACGTTTAATGCGAGGTACTGTATCTCCTTTTTCCCCGAACCAAATACAATTATCTTTTACCATCTCATCAAATTTATCTCTTGAATATCGCCAACTATATCCTGAAGGTGGATTTACTATTCTTCCTGCTGGTGTCGTAATCGGATAATCTGTATTCGCAGAATAGGTTTTCACCGATAAGTCACCTGATGTCCAAACTCCTCGTAAATCTTTATCAGGATTTTTATAGCGTGCATTGGCTTCTGCTGTTCGTGCTAATAAATTTGGTCGCCAGATCTCTTTATTTTTTGCATATATCAAAATATGATCGTGATTATCGCTAAACCATTTAGCATCATTTTGTGGTGAAAATTTTTTCTCCCAAATAACGTTGGCGACAAAATTCTCTTCCCCATAAATCTCATCCATCACTTTTCGTAAATTATGAACTTCATCATCATCGATAGAGACAAATATCACTCCATCATCACGGAGCAAATTTCGGCTGAGCCACAGTCGTGGATAAATCATGTTTAGCCAGTTGGTGTGTCGTCGTCCTGTACTAGATGTTTTGGTGCTTGTGTAGCCCTCATTACGGAGCTGATCGGTTTGGATAAGATAGTTGGTGATCGTGTCGCCCCATGTGTCTTTGTAGACAAAGTCTTTGTCTTTGTTGTAGGGGGGGTCGATGTAGATCATCTTGATTTTTTTATGATACGAGGTTTGGAGGAGTTTGAGGACTTCGAGATTGTCCCCCTCAATAAAAACATTGTTTCCATCAGGGATAGTGTTGTCGGTATCGAGTTTTAAGGTTGCATTGGATTTTTGGCGGATGGTTTGGTAACACTCTTTTTTACCGCTCCAGTTAAAGCTGTAGTGTTCGCTTTTCTCGTCGGTTTGGAGAGCGACGATGTTTTTGAATTTGTCGATGTTAATCACACCGTCATCAAAAATTTCGGGAAAAATATTTTTGAGTTCTTCCAGTTTTTGAGTTAACAAATCTCTACTTTCCAACTCCATCCAAACACCTCGCACTAAATTAGCTCTTATTGTAACCAACGTTTAATAAAGAGTTAACTAAAGACCTAAAAAGTGGATATTAAAGACGTATCCTTCTAGTATATCTTTTGGTATAATTCGCCAACAATTTTGCTCAAGGCTCCCTCATGTCATCTACTCATTACGATCCCAAGAATATCGAAGAAACTTTTTATCCACTTTGGGAAAATCGCGGACTTTTTGAAGTGGATGGCAACAAAGCCATCGTAAAACCCAACAAACACTTCGCCATCATGATGCCTCCTCCCAATGTCACAGGACGTTTGCACATCGGTCACGGTTTGACGTTTACGCTCCAAGATATCATCGTCCGTTACAAACGTATGGACGGTTATGCGACTCTATGGCAGCCGGGAACCGATCACGCAGGAATTGCTACTCAAAACGTGGTAGAAAAACAGCTTCTTGCTGAGGGAAAGACCAAAGAAGAACTCGGACGCGATGCGTTTTTGAAGCGTGTATGGGAATGGAAAGAAGAGAGCGGCGGGATCATGGTCTCTCAACTGCGCAAGCTTGGCGTTTCTCCTGCATGGAGCCGTGAACGCTTTACAATGGATGAGGGGCTCAAGACCTCAGTGAAAGAAGCATTTGTTCATCTCTACAACCAAAACCTCATCATCCGTGGCAACTACATGGTCAACTGGTGTACCCACGATGGAGCGCTCAGTGACATCGAAGTCGAACACGAAGAACATCAGGGACACTTTTACCATATGCGCTACGCATTTAGCGACGGTAGCGGTCACATCACCGTAGCAACAACACGTCCTGAGACCTATTTTGGCGATACGGCTATCATGGTTCATCCTGATGATGAGCGCTATACCCACCTCATCGGTAAAAGCATCACTTTGCCTCTCATTAACCGTGATATCAAGATCATCGCGGATACTCACGTAGATAAAGAGTTCGGTACGGGTGTGGTCAAAGTCACCCCTGCCCATGATACCAATGACTACGAAGTCGGAAAACGTCACGATCTAGAGTTTATCACCGTATTTGACGAAAAAGGTATTTTGAATCATCACGCGGGAGAATTCGAGGGGCTGGAGCGTCTTGCAGCACGTGAGATCATTGTTAACCGTCTTAACGAGGCAGGATTTATCGAAAAAGTCGAAGATCACCTCCACCAGGTAGGACACTGCTACCGTTGTAAAAACATCGTCGAGCCGTATATCTCAAAACAATGGTTTGTCCGCAACGAGATTGCACGCGGTTCCATCGACAAAACCAATGAGGGTCTCGCACAGTTTTTCCCTCCTCATTGGATCAACAGCTACAATTCATGGATGGGGGAACTGCGAGACTGGTGTATCTCACGCCAACTGTGGTGGGGACACCGTATCCCAGTTTTCTACTGTAACGATTGTGATCATGAGTGGGCAAGTCTTGAAGAAAATCCAACATCGTGCCCTCATTGTGCAAGTACCTCATTTACCCAAGACCCCGACGTACTAGATACATGGTTCAGCTCTGCTTTGTGGCCGTTTTCGACATTAGGCTGGGGAAATGGTGACGTCAGTGCCGATGCTCTTTTCCAAAGCGAAGACATGGCAAAGTTTTATCCTAACAGCCTTTTGATTACCGGATTTGACATCCTCTTTTTCTGGGTAGCTCGTATGATGATGATGGGAGAGACCTTTACGGGTGAATTACCGTTTAAACACATCTATTTGCATGCCCTTGTTCGTGATGAAAACGGTCAAAAAATGTCAAAATCCAAGGGCAATGTTATCGATCCTCTCGATATGATCGAAAAATACAGTGCCGATGCACTGCGCTTTACCCTCGCTGTCCTCGCGGCACAAGGGCGAGATATCCGTCTTAGCAATGATCGATTGGAACAAAGCCGAAACTTTACCAACAAACTGTTCAACGCCAGCAAGTTTTTGCAGATGAACACCCCTACTTTTAAAGACCTTTGCGACCAAGAGATCACGACACCACTAGGGCGTTACATACTTAGCCGTTTTCATGCAGCCACGTCTGAAACCAGAGCCTTTTTGGACGAGTACCGATTTAACGATGCTGCAACGGTACTCTACCGCTTCTTATGGAACGAATTTTGTGACTGGGGTATTGAGCTTGGTAAAGCGAGTAAAGAGAGCGTAGAGGAGCTAGGAAGTATCTTTAAAGAGTCTATGAAGCTTCTGCATCCGTTTATGCCGTTTATCACCGAATACCTCTATCATGAGCTCTCAGGAACAACACTTGAGAATGGTAATTCTATTATGGTCATGCAATACCCGGAAAACACCACTACAGATGAGGGAATTGAAGCCCAGTTTGCCATTATCATGGATGCCATCATCACCATTCGCCGTGCCAAGACACTCGTGGACCTTGGAAACCAAAAAATCCCTCTGGCTTATGTAAAATGCAGTGGTGATCACTCTATGATGGAACCGTTCATCGCACGACTTGGAAAAGTCGAAGTACTCAAATTCACCGATACAAAAGTAGACAATGCAATCAGCGATATAGGCGAGTGCGTCGAAGTATATCTACCAACTGATGCTATCGATCTAAGCCCGATCATTGATCGCTTGACCAAGCAGCGTGAAAAACTGCAAAAAGAAGCCGATAAACTCACAGGTATGCTCGGTAATGAGCGTTTTGTTGCCAATGCACCTGAAGCCGTTATCACAGAAAATCGTAACGGCTTGGCAGATGCACAGGACAAAATTGAAAAAATCACGGTACAACTTTCCTCTTTGGAAAATTAAATGCAGTTTCGTGAACTCTCTTCTAATGAACTGATCGAGGGTTATACGCTTTTAAACACTCATAGAACCGATCTGACTGAAGATGATTTTTTAGCCTATATAGCTGCCCAGCATCCGCAGACCTATCGCCCTATCGGTGCTTATGCCAGAGGAGAACTTGCTGTTTATGCAGGGGTCAGTTTGCATGAAAACCTAGAGCTTGGCCGCTACTTGCTCATCGATGATCTAGTCGCCCATCATGACAATACCCATCATATACGTGAAATGATCGACTATCTATGTGACTACGCAAAAATGCATAAATGCACCTCGATCATAGTGTGGGGAAAACAAAGCGGTTTAAGTCTAGAAGACCTCCAAGAATTCCGTCCCAAAAGAGACGGATTTATGAAAGTACTGTAAAAATTCTTCGTGCTCTGTTATACTTTTAAACTCATTTAAAAAGGGATATTATGGAACTTTGTGTCGCACTTGATCTGCCTTCTATGGAAGAAAACCTTATTCTCATCGAAAAAATAAAAAACTATCCCGTATGGCTAAAAGTAGGTCTTCGCTCATACATACGCGATGGAGAACCGTTTATCCATGCGATCAAAGCCATCAATCCGAATTTTAAAATCTTTTTAGATCTCAAACTCTACGATATTCCCAACACCATGGCCGATGCAGCAGAATCCATTATGGGACTGGGCGTCGATATGTTCAATGTCCATGCCTCCGCAGGTCCCAAAGCGATGCGCGAGGTAATGAAACGTTTAGAACCTTACAAAAATCGTCCTCTTGTCCTCGCCGTAACCGCCCTCACCTCATTTGACGAAAATGAATTCGCACACGTCTATGAAAAAGGGATTGCGGTCAAAGCCGATCAGTTTGCACAAGACGCACACGATGCAGGGCTTGACGGGGTCGTATGCAGTGCGTATGAGAGCAAATCGATAAAATCCCTTACAGCTCCTGCCTTTATCACCCTTACCCCGGGTATTCGCCCCTTTGGTGAAGATGCGGGTGATCAAGAGCGTGTTGCTACTATTGCAGTAGCTCAAGAGCAAAAAGTAGACTTTATCGTTGTCGGACGCCCTATTTATAAAGCATCCAATCCGGCAAACGTCGTAGAAGCGATGCTCAAAGAGCTTTAGACCCTGCTTTAAGGTGCTTGTTATTTATACGTCAGTATAATTTCGACCTACTACAAATGGACGAGTAGGAAAGCGGCTGAATCCACCTCCCTGCTAAGGAGACGTACTGGCAACGGTACCGAGAGTTCGAATCTCTCCTCGTCCGCCACTAACCAAAAATTATGTTTTTATACGCGGGAATAGCTCAGTTGGCTAGAGCGTCAGCCTTCCAAGCTGAATGTCGCGAGTTCGAGTCTCGTTTCCCGCTCCACCTATTACTCCTCTTTTTTTAATCATCCGATAGTTACCTATATACCCACTAATCACCAAATCATAACCATCACCCAGTACTCCCTACAAGGCATGAATATAATTTAGACAGTACGAACATTATGTGATTGATTATTAAAGCTGTAGCAGTCGGAAAAGTAGCGTAAAAGCCACTTCCCTTGTAATGAATGCTTATACTATTTGAAAGTCACTAGCACTAATTGTATCAACACCAGTTAATACTGCAAACTCAACAGCGGCTTTTACTCCATTACCATCTATGTCGTACGAAAGTACGCCTGTCGTTGTATTGAAAACAATGTAGTCAGTGCTATTTTCTGCTGTTCCGGTACTGTTTGCTACAAAATTTGAATCAGTAAGAGTACCTACGGTTTTTAGCATTTTAAATATTTTATTTTCAAGTTGAATGATATCTACTGTCGTTATGAAGTCAGTAATCGCATCTTTATTAAATACGGCAGTAGTGCTAAGCTTTGCGTTAAAGACAAAGGTGTCTGCCCCATTTCCACCAGTAAGTGTATCGTTTCCAACCCCCCCATCCAGCTTGTCGTCACCTTCTCCTCCCATTAAAGAGTCGTTACCCGTACCGCCAATCAAAGAATCATTACCTGTACCACCATCCAGACTATCGTTGTCTTTCCCGCCATCCAACTTGTCGTCACCTTCTCCTCCAATTAAAGAGTCGTTACCCGTACCGCCAATCAAAGAATCGTTACCTGCACCACCATCCAGACTATCGTTTCCAACCCCCCCATCCAGCTTGTCGTCACCTTCTCCTCCAATTAAAGAGTCGTTACCCGTACCGCCAATCAAAGAATCATTACCTGCGCCACCATCCAGACTATCGTTGCCTTTTCCACCGGTGAGTTTGTCGGGCAAGTCTGTGCCGGTTTTATCGTTATCTAAGATAGTAACATCGCCGTCCTTGAAACCAAGACTGGCGTTGCTCGGATTAGATAGAATAAGATGAAAGTTTTCATTCGATTCCTGAATCGTATCATTGATAATGATGCCACTCAGGGGAACTGTTACAGACGTTATTCCCGAGCCAAAAGTAACCAGTTGATTAATCACCGCATTGTAGTCACTCCCCGCATATGCAGCACCATCCTGTGTGGATAATAAAACAGTTGAAGCTCCACTGAGATCGGCACCTGATCTTTTGAGTGTCACTGATATGGCGCCAGCATCTTCAGTAACGCGCCCTGTGTATTTATCTATGGAGATCACCGGTGGTAAAACGGTCTCAATAGGAATTTCCAGAGGGGTTTGCAAAGATATAAGATCGTAAAATGCGGTCACATTTAGGGTTGCATTTAGGATGAGCTTCTTACTGCTAGTGTCAAATACCCCATCGGCCTGAAAATCCCAACCGTTCACGAATCTCAGTGCTTGGGCCGTTCCAATTATGACCCCACTAGTTGAAATATTGGGTATATTTTGGATTTCATTATTCAAGGTGTCGATCACGATTCCGCTTCCAGTAAAACTCCAAGTACCGGACATTATTCCAGCACTAGACTCTGACACGACAGTATCGAGAATTCCCGTAACAGTCACATGGTTATAACCTAAACAGTGACAAGAGTAATCCACACCCATGCCCGTCGCATTAACGGGTGTTATGATATGCTTATTAGTGAATGACATGGCAATTCCTTCTTTTTATGTTTTATAAGACTTTGATATAGACTGCTGTTTTGCTGATTAATCATACAATAAAGTTGATGAATTTAGATATGAGCATTAAATGAGTATGAATTTTGTTCGGAACGCTTATGAACGTGTAGTATCATAAAGAATATCTATGACGATAACAATATCCCCCGTTTCCCATTTCTCAAGTGTAGAATTTGAGTATTTTTATCATCTTGTTTTGACTAAGAATAGCTGTCAATAATAAACTATTACTGTATGTTCCATACAAGCCCTACAAGGCATGAATATAATTTAGACAGTACGAAAAATATTATGTGATTGATTATCGAGGCTGTAGCAGTCGGAAGAACAGCGTAAAAGCTACTTCCCTTGTGGTAATTCTTATACTATTTGAAAATCACTAGCACTGAGGGTATCAACACCTGTTAGTACTGCAAATGCCACTGCAACACTCTTTGTTCCGCTACCATCAGCATCATAAGATAAAGTATGCGTTAATGCGTCATAAATGATATAGGCATGCTTGGCTGTAACCTCCTGTGTGCTCATTACAATCTCATCTGAGGTAACAGTAGTACCAAGTGCCTTGAACATCTTACTGCTAAGTCCAATTTTATCCCCACTTGTAAAGTCAGAAATGGTATCAATATTGGCAGCACTGAGTTTTGAAGTGAACTTAAAGGTATCATTGCCTGCACCACCCGTAAGCGTATCCTTTCCAAGTCCGCCATCAAGAGTATCATTACCTGTTGAGCCAGTTATATTATTGGCGCTTTTACTACCTGTTAATGTTGCGTTACTTGCTCCTGTATAGGTAAGATTTTCAACTTCTTTTACTTTAGCCAAACTAAATGTTGCTAATGTTGTTTGGATAGTATCAATACCTTCTCCAGTTTTTTCGGTAACTTTATCTTTGAGATTATCAACGATGTAAGTGTCATTACCTGAGCCACCTGCCATCTTATCAGCACCTAGAGTACCGTTAAGGATATTATTGCCACTATCTCCAGTGAGGGTATTGTTAAAGCTACTGCCAGTTAGGTTTTCAAATCCGCTGGTAGAGATTTGTGCATGATTTCCTGTTGTAGCAGCAACTAAATCTATTGTCACATCGGTAAACTCAAGATATTCAATTTCAGACAATGTATCAATCATAGTTCCATGTGTAACGGTATAAGTGCCATTGCTATTAAGAATATAATTAATATCGTTATGGCTCACGGTGTAAACAGCCGTATCTGCACCATCTCCGCCAGTTAACGTGTCATTCCCATCTCCTCCTTGGAGTCGATCATTTCCAACATCTCCTGTGATATGATCATCCCCAGCGCCACCGTTTAAAAAATTGTTAGCACTATTACCAATGATTCTATCATTCGCTGAACCTCCGATGGCATCTTCTATTATTGCTCCATATGCAATACCTAGATTGTAAGATGCATGACCATCGGGATTAATTTTATTAAGATCCCACCAATAGCCATTAAAAGTATTATTATTTGCCTTAACTTCATTAATATCTACAATTCTATTTGTTTGGATATTTGAGTAGTTTCCAGGAGTTAAATCGATAAAAGATGATCTGGAAGAGGATGCTACCGAGATAGTATCATGACCTCCAGCATCCCAAAGTGTTTTCATAAAAGGTGCCATTGAATTGTCAAATATATAATTGGTATCACCGCTCATATAGCTATTATTCGCTCCATAAAGATATTGCATGGCAGCGATATCGAGGACCATCGGTGTTTCTTCATAAATATACACTATTGAATTTCTTGAAACATCTAACCAGGCATTAACATTTGGTTCATTATATGACATGACAGTATAAAGCGTATTATCTAAATCATTTGGTAAAAAAGGTCCTTCTGCCACAGTACCAGAGGTATTATAATTACCAGGATGCTTAAGTCCAAGACTATGCCCAATTTCGTGTATTAAGGACAAATAGTTATATGCACTTGTACTATAATCTCCATTCATGTTAATTGGATTGACCCATATATCACCAGAACTTGCCCAATAGTCATTAGGCAGATAACTCCATCCCCATGAATCGGATACTGCAGATGAAAAAGCAAAGCGAAAATCTCCTACTTCTGTATTAGTCTCAGCAATTTGTACAAAATTAACGTTAGCAATATTTGCCCAACTTTGTAATGCACCATTTACAGCAGTTATTTGATTTAAAGAAAGGCCAGAATGGTATGCAGCATATGGTTCGTTATAGCTAGAGTACGAACTCTGCCAATAAGCTGATGCATAGGATGTCCATGGAAAACTATAGCTAAGACTCGTTTCAGTCCCTACTACTCCTCCCCATTTTATACCGGAAAGCAATGAATCAATTTTATTTATATTTGTTAGACTTGTGTTTGTTATGCTCAATGAAGAGCTATAGCTACTCATAAATCACCCTTTTATCTATAGAGCCTCTTACAAATTTCATTATGCCATTATTGAGGCTGTAGCACCTGCAATGTGTGCTACAGAAGATTGAAATCAGATCTCCCTTACGCTACGGTAAAATCCTCAAATGTTAATACAGCATGATCTGTTGTTCCGATGAGGGCGATCTGCACTGCTTTTACTTTTGCATTACTGCCATCAGCATCGTAATAGAGCTTTCCTGTTGATTGGTCGTAGATTAGGTAATCATCTGCATCCGCTGCTTGTGTACCGAGTACGAACATATCTGCAGTAAATGTTCTAGCCAATGATTTGAAGACACTTTCACTGAGCTCGATGATATCATCATTTGAGCTAAAGTCGGTGATGGTATCTACATTGGTTGATCCCTTGAGCTTAGTGGAAAATTCAAACGTATCGTTTCCAAGTCCACCGGTCAATATATCATTACCTACTCCTCCATTGAGAAAATTCATACCATCATTACCGATAAGTGTATTATCGAGCTTGTTACCTAAAATATCAATAGAATCAGTTCCCGCAGCACTAAAGTTTTCAATATTGTTGATTGCTTTCGTGATACTGACCGTTGTATAAACCGTATCAATACCTGAACCTTGTCCATCTGATTCTATAGCTTTGTCTTTCACGCTGTTTAGATAGTACGTGTCATCCCCAAAGCCCCCAGCCATTTTGTCATTACCAAGTCCGCCATCAAGATAGTCATCACCATCTCCACCCTTAAGATCGTCATCACTGTCTCCGCCGTTTAGTGTATCCATTCCTGCGCCACCGGTCAATTTGTCTTTTCCAACCCCGCCATCAAGATGGTCATCACCATCTTCACCGTCAAGATGGTCATCACCGTCTCCACCGTTTAGTGTATCTATCCCTGCACCACCGGTCAATTTGTCTTTTCCAACCCCGCCATCAAGATGGTCATCACCGTCTCCGCCGTCAATATCGTCATCACCGTTTCCGCCGTCAAGATGGTCATCATCATCTCCACCATCTACATTATCAGTCTCGATATGGTAATTTGGATTTAAAAGTATATCTGCTATTGTAGTCGTTCCATTAATTATAGATTGATACTCAGCAAACGTTATAGTTTGTACCTCAAACTCAAGTACTTCTTTATTTGAGATCAAGAGTTTAAACTCCACATCTGTGACATCTGACGTAGTGTCATTAAGAAGTCTATCGTCATAGGTAATTGAAGCAATAGTTCCATTTCCAAAATCATAAGACACTCCTTCTATCTTTGCAGAAGATATAGTTGTCGAAGGAAGAATATTTGATGGAAACTCCCACGACAAAAATAGACTCATCACTGTATTTGGCGAGACAGTCGTATCAGTCACGGACAGTTTGCTAACTTTAGTGTCATCGTTATTGGTTAATGCAAAGTTTGATCCATATACATCGTACACAAGGCCGTTGATAGGAGACAGCTTTATATGTGTTTTTGAATCAAGAGTTGTTGATGCACCATTGTAAAAAAGATCTGTAACATTAGAAATCAAACCTCCAACATCGGGAGTACTCGAAAGAACCGAAAAAAAAGCACTTGAAGCACTTGTTAAATCGGAGAGCGTATAAGTCGTTGCCATGGTAAATCCTTTTTGAATCATATGTGTTATGGTACACTACAATTATGAATTTTTGATGAATAAAGGTAAGCATTGCATATTTTAATTATTGATGATAATGAAGAATTGATGTACGCGCTACAACAACTCCTCAGAGATGCCCATTATCATGTAGACACTGCTGCAACATTGGGAGAAGGTGAGGAGTGTCTCAGTCAAAAAAAATATGACCTTATTTTGTTAGACTGGATGCTACCCGATGGAAACGGTATCGATCTGATGATACGTTTACGCCATAAAAAACTGCGGACACCCATCCTGCTCTTTTCGTCGAAAAAAGAGATAGCGGACAAAGTCGAAGCATTGGACGGGGGTGCTGATGATTATCTTGAAAAACCGTTTTCCAACATAGAGCTTCTGGCGAGAATCCGTGCCTTGCTGCGTCGCGAAAGTGTCCAAAAACAGACCCATCTGCAGATAGGGGAGCTGTCAATCGATTTTTCTTCCCACAGTGTACAAGTGGGGGGAGTACCGGTAAAACTCTCCGCCAAAGAGTTTGAATTGCTGGAGTTTTTGACCCTCAATGCCAATACTGTCCTAACCCGCTACCAGATATCGGAACATTTGAGCCGTGATTTTGACCATATCGCTGCGAGTAATATTGTAGATGCCCATATAAAAAATCTTCGCAAAAAACTTGATGCGGATGAGCTGATACAAACAGTGAGAGGTGTGGGGTATATGATTGCCCTTCTAAAATGAACGGAACCGAAACGTAGCGGTTGTTCCCATTCCTTCTCCCTCACTGGTGATCGATAAGTCCCCCTGAAGCAGATGGGCTATGCGTTTACTGATAGCAAGTCCCAATCCGCTCCCCTTCAAACCGCTAGAATCGATGACATTCACCTGATAAAACTCATCAAACAAGCGGACCAAGGCTTCCGATGCAATCCCCCGTCCGCTGTCTCTTACCCTCAAAATAAAAACCCCTTGATCATTATGCAGTTGTATATCAATCGTCCCTTGCTCTGTATATTTGATAGCATTTGACAAAAGGTTTATGACCACCTGCCTGAAAAGGCGTTCGTCGCTTCTAAACACTTCTTCAGCAGCTTCAAATGTGCTAGCAACATACAGCCCCTTTTCTTCAGCCAAAGGGGAGACCAGTTCCAGCGCATCTTCGATAAGCTTCATCGGATCGCATGGTGTGATATGGGGTTCCATTTTTCCGGATTCGGCCTTTGCCAAATCAAGAATATTATTGATAACGCCCAGTAAATGGTAGGCTGAATTTTCTATTTTCCCCAGCGTTAGCAAAATGGGATCAGAGGTTTGCGGTTGTACCATCGTGTATTGGATCAGACTTAAGATAGAGCCTATCGGGGTTCTCAACTCATGAGACATAGCCGATAAAAAGGCCGATTTCGCTTTCAGGGCTGCTTGTGTTTTTCCTAATAATTCAGTCCGCTCCATTTGAAGTGCCAGCATCCGTTCCAAGGCAGCATAAAAACGCTCATTTGCTTCTTTATTCAGTGCCGGCTCTCGTATACAAATCACACCGGGTGTCTCATTTCCAACAGCATTTAATGCGATAGAAATGTCATAAGTTTCACATCCCTCAAGACTAAAATAAACCTCTTTGGCATTACTGAAACGGCGTATCTCATCCATTGCAATTGCAATCGTAGCCTCTTTTGTGTCGGTACGAGTGATGGCATTAAAAAAAACAATCAAACTGACCAGCTTGTCTGCATGTTGCTCACGTTCATATTCCAGATGCTTTATGTTAGCCAGCGTAGTAAACATGAGCGCATTAAATGCATGAGCCATAACGCCGACCTCATCCAATCCTGTTTCGGAAACGCTTTGGGAGTAGTCACCCGTTGTCGAAATCCTCATCGCCGTATCCGAAAGCTCCCGTAGCGGTCTGATGATGCGAAGGACAATAATCCAAACCAAAAAAGCGATCAATGCCAACCCGATACCCAAAGCGCTCAAAAAAAGTGTTTGAAAATGGTACAAAAGGGCAAGTGCTTCATTTTTCGGCATGGCATAGTGTAATATCCACCCCCTCAGCGCCCCATGAAGGGGCATGCTATGGTGCAAATAGTCGTTGCTGTTTAGAATGGGGGGATTGGCAGCATAGATTATAGAGGGGATGGCGGGAGGAGAAAGCCAGCGGTAAAACTTTTGATCTGTTTTTAGCCGCAGTTCAAAGTTTTTTAACGGATATGACATGACAATGTAGCCCAAAAGATCATGGGTATAAAACGACCCATACATAGGTGTGAAAATATAAAGATTCTTTCCTAAAAAAAGATGCGTTTTTTGTGCTTCTAGCGCATTTTTTATGGCATGGGCTTCTTTAAAGACACTATTGGTATGATCTATGTTAGAGAATAAGGGGATAGTTCCGTCCAATTCTACCGTAAATAAAACGATGGACTCCCCCAAATCATCCGCTTTTTGTTCCAGTATTTTGGTAATGCGCTTATCCAGATCATGCGTTACCATATCATTCATCACATCCAAGCGTGATAAAAAAAGAATCTCTTTTTGCAAGTGATTCAAATGGACGTTCAAATCTTCGGCAACCAAGAGAGATTGCTTTTGGAGAGCATCTTGCTCTTTTTTGAGCATTAAATTTGATTCATATCCCCACACGTATGATAATAATATAACAATAATCAAAGCAATTACGCCAAACAGTGCCATAAAAAGTTTATAAACGATTGGTAAATTATCCCATTTGTCTCTCATTATTTACTCTTTAATAACTGAAATAGCATTGCCAGATGATCTTCTGTGTCGTTTGATAATTTAGATTAATTGAAAATCAGTAGCACTGAGGGTATCAACACCTTGAAGTATAATGAAGTCTACGGATTTTTTGCTTCCATTACCATCAACATCGTATGACAATATATTAGTCGTAGGGTTATAAATAAAATAATCATCATTATCGCTTGCTTGCGTACCAATGACTAGATTATCACTACTAAATCCGTTAGCTACGGCTTTAAAAATAAGTTTATCAAGATTAATTGTGTCATTAGAAGAGGTAAAATTAGTAATCGTGTCTACATTGGTTTTAGCATTTAGTTTGCTGCTAAATACATATGTATTTGATTTATTACCACCCGTCAAAATATCATTTCCTAATCCACCATTGATTGTCATATCAGAAGTATTGGTTGCATGGGTAACAATAGTATCGTTACCTTTGTTGCCCATAATATATTCGATATTAGCTACAGAAACATAATTGTTCCCTTTCGCAAGAATCAATCTATCTTCTCCTGCACCAAAGTTCATGATTCCGTACTGTGCTTTGGTGCCAAGCGTAATCGTATCATTTCCATTACTACCATAAATAAGTTCAATTGCTCGTCGAATCCTTATAGCCCTGTGCCAGTTGCATAATAGGAGAAACATTATCTCCTATTGTTTTAAATAATGCGTATCCAACGTCTGAAGCTAAAGAGAGAGTGTCGTTTGTTGTGATTTTTGCCATGTTGTGACCTTTTGATAATAAATATGGGATCATTGTATCTAAATCATCTGACATTTGTGTAACTTTATTACCCACTGATTGTGTAGTAGCTGAGGGTCATTTCAAGCCAAATTATTTTATTGTCTCAACAATCAATGGTGACTCATTTTCAAACTTTACATAAACTAGTCGTTGTTTCGCGGAGTCATAAATACGAAAAATCTCACAATGCTTTCCTATAACATCAGCATGCGTAAAATACATTGCTTCATTGGCTAGTGGGACAATCATAGGACTTGCAGACTCTAGCCGTACCAATGTATTGTCTGCTTTTAAAATAATCCACGCAACATTAGGTTGATTTATATTATAGAGAGATCGATTTGATCCTGTAATCATTGCTGTGTCAAAATCTTGGTTAGTGCTTTTGGATATTGCAACAAGCTTGGCGCGATCAAGATCTGTACGCAATAATGATAATATTTGGTTTTTATGGGAGAGTACCGCTTCTTTCTTTTTGACAAAATTTTGTTGTTTGCGAAGCCCATCTATCGAACCAAACAAGAAAATAGCAATCAGCCCGAACAAGGCAATTGAAACCAATAATTCTACAAGTGTAAAAGCCCGTCGTTTCATCAAGAACCCGCTGTTAAACGAAAAAATGATTTTTTTTCTTCACTGTTATGAAGAGTTACTTTTTGTATGGCAAAAGGGTGAATAATCGCAGAAGAGCCGATTGTATTGATATTGTTTGACATGAGGGGATCAATGATTTCTTTGGTTGAGAACGTAACTTCATAAGAGGTTTGTTTGAGTGTATCACGAATCGTCGGATGATCGATATCATAACGTGTTGAAAGCAAGTCATATGCGTTCACCGTATTAATTTGAAGACTTTCATTAATATCCGCAGCAATCAAGCCCATGGCAAGAGAAGAATCAAATCGCCGTAAAAGATTTGCAGAAGTATTGGAAGAACGAGAAACGACCTGCATCAATGCCAATACGCTTATCGAAGCAATCGTTATGGCTACCAGTGTTTCTATGAGTGAAAAACCTTTTTTAGTTCGCACCATAATAATCATCGCCCCTAAGCGGATACAAGGTTTCATTAAATATAAATCTTCGAAGCGCTTCTTCGTTTTTCGCTATGTAGGGTTTATCCCCACCCATTGGTGTATACGCATAAAACGTATCCTGTTTCTTTAAAATCAAAGGAGTAGCCGTACCATCAGGATACAGTGTCATCTCAAAGCACCCTTGCTGCAAGACTCCATTAACGTTTGAGACTGTATTTCCTAATTTATTGAGTTCACCGAAACGATCAAATCCATAACGGGAGATGTCATTATCTGATTGCAAATGCAAAGTGGTTAGGACCTTATCACCTTCAGAGATAACACTGCAATCATGACATGCGACATCACAATGCAACCGAATCTCGCTTGATGGAGAAAGGGCGAGAAGTGTTGTCTTGAGCGTTGATATATTCATTATCGCGGTATTTATTTTCTCTTTTTTCATCGTAAACAAACCAACGGAATAGACGATTCCAATAATCGTCACGACAATCAATAATTCAAAGAGTGTCATCCCCTTATGCGAGGTTTTCATCAACGGCATTCTGAGAGCTTTTGATCCTTCTCCTCATTTTTCCCACCCTCTTTGCCATCGCTACCAAGAGAGATAAGCTCAATGGCATCATCAATATTCAGATAAATATAGGACTTGTTCCATGGGTCTTTAGGGAGATTCTTTCCCTCTATATAAGCACTCGGAGAATACGATGAATAGGTATCAGGATTAGGGTTGACCATAAGAGCTTGCAATCCCTCTTCGCTCGTAGGATAAGCGCCGTTATCCACTTTGAACATTTTGAGACTCTCATTTAAACTCTTCATTTGTATGCAAACAAGTTTTTGTTTTGCCTCACCGCTTTTACCTGTAATATTTGGGATGACAAACGCTGCTAAAAGACCTAAAATAATGATCACAACCATAATTTCAATCAGAGTAAATGCATTCCTCGTTTGAGCTTTCTTCATTGAAATTCCTCAGAGTTTAATATTCATCTATTATAATTAAAGAGTATTACCTACAGGTTACACCGATACTACACCTATTTTGATATAGTTCCATTGAATATTTTCTAATTCAATCTCTTCACTAAATGATTATATTTTTTATAAATTCTCAATTGTGTATGGACAAATCCAATGAAAAAACCTGGAATGGTATTAATGATGACCTTGGTTTTAATAACCGTTATGATGGGAATCGTTGCTGTAGTACTAACACAAAATGAGCGATTATCACGAGTCAGAGATAATGCATTTAATCAGAGTATCATACTACGTATTGTGAATGATTTGGAACAACAACTCCCCTCATTACTCTCCGCTATCACAGGGCCTGAACAGCTTGATTTGATGGTGCGTTTACCATTGCAACTAGAGAGTAAAAAAAAAGATTTTATCTTAAAGGGACAACTTTCATCTATCTATGGCCGTCTCAATATTAACCGAATAATCAGCAGTGATGGAAAAATAAATGAAGCTTATGTCGCTTTATTGATGCGGATATTTGCAGTTCATCCGATCGCGGATTCAGACATGCTTATGAAGCTCATACTTGATACAGTTGATACAGATATCATCGAGCGTGGTACTGATACCGAAATCGCGTTAATACAGCCAGATTTTAAAAACGGAAGTATAGTGGATTCACTTCAATTCAACTCTATTCTAGAACGCTATGTAAACCTCACTAGAGATACAACCGTTTTGTCCATTCCTTGGGAAGATTATATTGGATACGATGGAGAAAAGATGGATTTCAATGCGCTCAATGCTGAAACTTTATCCCTAATACTCCCCAATGTTTCTCCTGAAAAAATTCGTGAACTTACCCTTTTTAGAACCAAAGCCTATACGACTAAAGAAGAAGTCATAACAGCAGAACCAGCTCTAGCTTCTGTGTTTGATTCCTATTTCTTTATTTACAAAGCTGGTGACTCTTATGATGTCTTATGCGATGTGCGCGTAAGCGAAAATACACACAATGAACACATTAAATTTCACTACAATCTCCTAGACAAAAAGATACGACAAGTTGAGTTCTTATAGCATGGAAAAATTGGTCCAATTTTTTGTCCATAAATATGATGATGCACGTAAGTACTTCGCACCCAATATCCCGCTTGTGTATGCTAATCATGCCGTATCACCTCTTATGCCTTTGGATAAGACAGCTGCATTAATATTCCCTCCCAGTGACTATTGGGTGATGCATGTGAATCTAAATGCAAAAAATGAAAAAGATGCTTCAAAATATGGACCAGCATTGTTTGATTTGGGCGGTTCTTATCGTTATGAAGCTCAAAAAGTTGGAGAAAACAGCTATGTTCTCCTTGCCTACGAGCCGGATGTCTTGTCACAAAAGCTTTTATCCTACCCTGATCTTTCGATGATTGATAAATTCACTTTTGCACAATGGGTCTTTGATAAAGAGACACTTCCGATTCGTCTCAACGACAAAAAATACTTAACCATACTCGAAGGCATTGTTGTCGAAATAGATCAATCATATCTTGAGAAAAGTGTTTGTGTCGAGATCAATGATGTGTTGTCGCGTCCCAACGCTTTCTTTAAAACTCTTGGACTTGAGGGCTTGGTGACATCTGAAATCACCCATAAAACCCTCCGAAAAACATTTATCATTTTATGTATTTTATTTGGAAACTTTACAGCTCTTGCCTATTTTAGCCATCAAGAATCATCGCAAGCTGCGGAGCGTATGCAGAAGATGCTTACTACGGCTAACCTCCCAGAAACATCCATAGAGCGTGATGCCATACTTGCGTCATTAAGAATAAAAGAAAAAAAACAGCTTGACTTACGTCATCAATGTTATAAGATTAGCTCTCTTCCCATAGACGTTAAACCTCCATTAGCGGATATCGTACCAAAACCATCAGCACCATCACTTCCCTCACTTCCTCCAGTTTTAGGTGCTTCTGCTAATGCTGCAAGTAATGGTATTGTTCTGATCCCAGGGTCCAATCCTGGCGAACAAAATCAGCTATTGGTTGAAAAAACATCTTCCCCT
Source organism: Sulfuricurvum sp. (assembly GCA_030692765.1). Classification (GTDB taxonomy): domain Bacteria; phylum Campylobacterota; class Campylobacteria; order Campylobacterales; family Sulfurimonadaceae; genus Sulfuricurvum. The sequence continues at coordinate 4,890 of JAUYUB010000028.1, read as the reverse complement.
GCTAATAATATTTTATCAGCAGACGATGGGATAGAAGAGCTAGTTTATGATGGACACGCAATCAATATTATCATAAACACCTCCGATGCGGCTACTAAAGCAAAGCTCAAAAGTGAGCTTACAAAACAGTTCAAAAACGCGCAACTAAGTGATCACAATAGACAATTGGAGGTTCGTTTAAAATGAAACAAAATCTCCTAAAAGCAGCCGTATTGACTGTTTTCGTTTTACTGATAATTTCAATCATTTTTGCTCTATGGGAAAATTCCATTGCCGTTGAATCGCAAGAAGAAAATAAAGTTTTGTCGAAACAATTAAATGAAATTGTTCTTCTAAAAACGCGATGGTCTACCAAAGAGTCAAAGAACGATTTAGAGTATTTAAAAAATCACCCGAATCTTGTTAAGCAGGAGAGACGAGGCAGCAATACCTATTTTGAATATGACAATCTTTCATCAAAAGATTTTAATCAGCTTTCAAACACGATTTTAAATTCCATGCTGGTAATTAAAAAACTGACATTGCGTCGTAACGGTTCATCTAAAGGGACAATTTTATTGGAGATAGAATCATGAAGCCATTTTTCTATTCTCTTTATGTTCTGTTGTTGATCATTGTAATGATTCCAAAGGAAAAGCTCTATTATGCTTTTGAATCCACTCTTTCTCAATACCATCTCTTTATCTCGGATGAGGATATATCTAACGGCCTTGTTTACTTGGAAGCAAATAATGGTGAAGTTTTGCTCGATAATCAAAAGATTGCCGTTATTGAACATATTCAAATAACCCCTTTGGTCTTAATAAACAAACTGACACTCTCTTCTATCACGTTTTCCCCTCTTTACCGAAGTCTGATTCCAGGAAAGGTTGATACTATTGTTTTTACCTACTCTTTATTGCATCCTTTGAGTGTCAGTATTCAAGGAGATGGAGATTTTGGACATTGCGATGGGAATATTGATTTATTAGAGCAGAAGGTAACCATCACATTTGATGCTACCGCTCAACTGGGCCGTTATCCATTGCTTGTGTCAAAGTTACACCAAGCAGAAGGGGGATTGATCTATGAAGACACTTTTTAATGAATCCCTATTAAAACGCTTCAATCTGATGTTTTTTCCATTGGCCATTATTTGGACTTTTTCAACAATAGTCGAGGTCTTTTTACCCACGTCCACAACAGAAGGATTTACGAATAGTTTTGATCCATTTTTTGAGATTTATCACTTCAATCAGAAATTTCAACTCTCAAGCAGCGCTACAGGTTCCATGCACACTAAAACCATCACCACAACAACGCTCGTCCCTGATATGCATCGCATAAAAGCGATATACCGCTCAGGCAATGATGCATTTGTCAGTATCAGCGATGCAGCAAAGAGCACACAAGTCATTGCCTTGGGTGGAATGTACAAAAAAATATTTAAACTAACAGCGCTTAGCGATACGGTAGCTACCTTTCACGGTTATGGTAAAGCATACAAATTACGATTAGGTCATGATGATCCATTGAGTCGTAAAGATGTAGTCACAACATCAATCCCCGACCCAGCTCACAAAGAAATTTTGGAAAGCGAATGGCGCACTGTAAGTCATAAAACCCTTTTGGGCCAGATGGATATGCAGAATTTAGAAAAAAATATCAACCTATCAGCAGTTGCCAAGGGAATGAAAAGTGCCGGCTTCCGAGTCAACTCTATCGCTTCTGAATCTGTATTTGCACAGCTGGGAATTATAAGCGGTGATATCATCCTGGCTGTAAATAATAAAAAACTCGAATCCTACTCAGACGCACTCGTTATGTACAACCAAGTACCGCATCTTAAAAGTATCCGTATTACCGTAACCAGAAATAATCTTCAAAAGGATCTCATTTATGAAATCACCCGTTAAAATTTTACTCATATCGATCTCACTCACTGCTCTTTTAGCTGCAGCTCCTGTCAAAAATGACAAAGTTTCCCTTGCTATCGATGGAATGGGGATCACCGATTTAATCAAGCTTGTAGCCGCTGCAACGCATAGAAATATTTTTATCGGAGAAGAGATTCCTGGTACCATCAGTTACGCCGGAAATAAACCCATCTCTAAAAAAGACCTTTTCACTATTTTGCAAAGTACCCTCGATTCCAAGGGATATACCCTCATTGATATGGGAGGGGGATATTTGAGTGTTGTCAAAACCACGGATGCCACACAAATGAATCTCCCATTTATGGAAAAAAGTGATATACCGCAAATGCAAACTCATATTTTTACCTTCCATTTTTCTACGGCTGAAACCATGGGGGCAAAAATAAAACATTTTACGAGTAAAAATTCAAAAATCACATCATCAAAAGAATCCAATTCTGTCATCGTGACCGATTTTCCCGAAAATATTGCAACCATTGAAAAAGCAATGAAGATATTAGATACTCGAGATGAAACCATCGCCAATACGACCTATGTCATCCCATTGAAAAATGCGGATGCTAAACTACTCGTTACTACGCTCAATACCATTTTGGCAAAAATGACCTTGATGCCAGGTCAGCAACCCCCTAGTATTACCAGTGATGACAGCACCAATTCACTTATTGTCATTACCAGCGATGAACTCTTTAAGAGTCTAGAAGCCACGATACATGAACTCGATCATGACCGTCAGCAGGTGTATGTAAGAGCTAAAATTATCGAAATTAGCGATAACAAATCGCAAGAAGTTGGAATCAAGTATGGGCTCTCAGGCGGAGCAGTCGGATCCAGCGGGATGTTTAGTTTTGATTCACGTCTTGGGGACAATTCAACGCCAGCAATAAATTTAGGTGAATCATTGCCTCTTAGCATGTTTAGTGTACCAACGATTAAAGCCGGAATTGCACTGGGAGCAAATATCTCTTTGTTAAATTCCAACGGTGCTGCGAATATTTTATCGGAACCCTCGATTTTATGTATCGACAATCAAGAGTCCTCTATCTATGTGGGAAAAACTGAGTCCATTAGCTCGGGAGTCACTCAAGGGGTCGGAACAGGGATAACGCAAAACTATACACGTCAAGATATTGGTCTAACCCTCAAAATCAAGCCACGCCTTTCCAATGACAATAAAGTCCTTTTGGGGGTCACTGCCAAACTTGAAGACATTCAACCAAACTCCATTGCCGATCGCCCTAGCACAACAAAACGAGAAGTCCTCACCTCTGCCATCGTCAATAATGGAGAAAGTGTCATTATCGGGGGCCTTATTCGTGAAAAAATTGATGAAACAAACACAAAAGTTCCCTTTTTTGGAGATATTCCTGTGTTTGGGAACCTCTTTAAAAACAAAGCAACCAGTCGTGATAAAATCAATTTGGTCATTATACTCACCCCTTACATCATCGAAAAAAGTGGTGATCTAAATACGCTTCGAGCTCAATTAACAGAGCTAGATGCGATACAAGAGCGTTATATTGCCAACATAACAAAAAATATTGAAGCAAAAAAAGAGCTCAAGTAATGATTACAATTCCATTTTTGGATGAAACACATATAGAGCTTGCTTGTCCAAAAGAGATTGATATTTCATTATGCATTCGTCATTCACTTTTGTTTTGCTCTGTCCATGAAAAAGATTATGCCATTGTCCCGGAAGTAAACCATCTTGCTGCACTTCAGCTGTACAACAAACTAGCATTGGATTATCCAATCGCCCGCCTTTCCCCCTCCAGATATGAAAATTTGTATTTAAAATTTCTAGAGTTTAAAACGGATCTTGAGATTTCAAAAACGGCCTCAACAAATGATGAATTTATTGACGAAGATCTCTCCTTGGTTGATTTTATTAAGAACTCTGCAGATCTCTTGACCAGTGAAGAATCGGCTCCCATTATCAAATTTGTAAACACTATTTTTTATCAGGCGATCAAACGTAAGGCAAGTGATATTCACATCGAAACTCATGAGCGTAAAGGGGAAGTCAGGTTCCGCATAGATGGTGCGTTAATTAAGCACATTGATCTGGATAAAAACGTTATTGATCTCATTATTAGCCGTATTAAAGTCATATCGGCTTTGGATATTTCAGAAAAACGACTCCCTCAAGATGGACGAACGCAGGTTAAAGTAGCGGGAAGAAGTCTTGACATCAGGGTTTCAGTACTTCCAACCTACCATGGGGAGCGGGTTGTTTTACGACTTTTGATGCAGGCCACATCCATTCCAACTCTACGTGAGCTTGGATTCGATGAAAAGACGACTGCTGAGTTTGAAGAACTTCTCAAGTTTTCACATGGAATTATTTTGGTAACAGGTCCAACCGGAAGTGGGAAATCGACTACTTTGCACTCATTTTTACAACAACTAGCCAGTCCAGAAAAGAACATTATTTCGATTGAAGACCCTGTTGAATATGATGCTCCGCACGTCAGTCAGATCGCCGTTAATACTAAAGCTGGATTAACGTTCGCAAGCGGTCTTCGCTCCATTTTACGCCAAGACCCTGATGTTATCATGATTGGTGAAATTCGTGATACCGAAACTGCTCAAATAGCGATTCAAGCAGCTATGACAGGTCACCTCGTACTCTCAACGCTTCATACCAATAATGCTACCGCCGCACTTACTAGGCTGGCAGATATGGAGATCGATAAATTTTTAATCACTTCTACTCTTATCGGTGTTTTAGCACAAAGACTTGTACGACGATTATGCACTGAGTGTAAAGTAGAGGTAGCATTATCCGATTCAGATGCTAATGATCTTGGTATTGCGCATGGACTGACTGTAAGACAGCCAAAAGGGTGTGTTAAATGTCATCATACAGGCTACCGTGGACGTGTTGCTGTTGGTGAATTTTTCATGCTGGATGATACACTTCGCCCAATGCTTAAAAACATTGACAATGATTTCGAACTTAGAGAACTTA
>JAUYUB010000021.1 GCA_030692765.1 Sulfuricurvum sp. | reverse complement strand
AATAGATCACTGGGATACCGAGGCAAGAGGCTTCAAAAAGGGTTTGTGAATAGATGGTGATATAGAGGTCCGTTTTATCCAGAACACTCTTCATTGAAGCAGTGCTGATAAGTTGAACGGAAAGGGTAGGAAAAAAGGTTTTGATAAAATAGGCATATTGTTTTTCGTAGCCGTTCGGGCGTACTTTGATGATAACCTCCATTGGAAAATTTTGCTCAATCATCGTTTGCAGAGCGGTTAAAACGTCGTACATAAACTCAAATTCGACCGCAACATACGAGTTTAGATCGATGGGATTAAATCCTGATGTTCCGATTGTTACGGTAGGATGGGCGCGATTGATAATGCGGGGAGTTTTCAGCGGAGGGTAGTTATCCATGCGAGGGTCTCCGAGACAAACGATGTTTTCCATATTCCGAAAATAGTGTTCTTTGATACTTGGTGAATAGGAGTTGATATAGGTGGCGTATTTGGCTTCATCCATAAACTCTTTGGTCAACATTCCATTGATAATGAGATAACTAGGGATACCTCTGGCTTTGCAAACGCAATCGACCAATGTTGCGGTGAGACCTATATTGGCAATCAATATTTCAAGCTGTATCGGATGTTTATCGAGATAGCGAATAACGCTATGCAGGGTACGAAGAACAGGTGTGATTCGAGTTGAAATCCGTTTTTCAATAATGCTATACATCTCATCGGTTATATCTTCACCGTTTGAAAGGATGAGAGAAGTATGGCGCTTTTCTCTAAATGTGGCTAACAGTTTGGATGTATAGGGCTCAAATGAGTTTAATGAACCGCTAATAGGAATTAAACGCTCAAATCGGTGATCGAGTAATTTTGAACCTCGTGTAAAATTAACTAATACGATACGCAAGGAGGGGTCTTTTTTGAGGATTTCAATGAGCTTTCGTGTGGGATGATACTCTTGGATGAAAATGGAACGTTGAGTTTTGGAATGGGGGATAAGTGCATCAATAAAAGGGATAATATAGCCGTAGAATGCTGTAACGATTTCTCTTAGTCGAACCAAAAACCCGCGTAAACCGGTTGAGCGGATTTTTTCATCCATCCACTGTGCTATTGGAAAATAATAAGTTGGTAAGGATGTTTGCTTTTGACATAATGTGTAAATGACATTTCGTTTATCGAGGATAGAGGAGATCAATGCATTATGAGTGCCAAGGTAGAGGATTTCAAAGGAGAGATCATTTAGGATTGCTAAGCAAAGGGTTATTCGTGTGTAAGAAGTGAGATCATTCCAAATTTCCATTCGAAATGAGAACCCAAACGAGATATTTCGGTAGGTAAAAATATCGTTTCCATTTGCATCATAATGCCAATCTTTAAAGAATTCAGTCACCAGAAAATTATTTTCTTGCATGGTAGATTGATCGATTAGATGATCGATGTAGTAAGCCTCTCCTCCCATCGTTTGGATTTTATGTTTTAACCCAAAGTCGTACGTGAGTACCAAATCCAATGCAGGATCATACGTCGCACCCTCCCACCACTCTATCGAATCGAGAATAAAAATGTTTCGGTATTCAGATTTCAATGAAAAAATGGGATCAGAAGATTTAGGCATCACTAGCTGTATCCTTGGGCTTTTTGGAAAAAAGTATTTTGATTTCTCCTCGGGATGTTGCAAAAATTTGAGGGAAAATGATTGTTCCAATTATAGTCAACACCGTATAAAAAACGGCACAAACTGTTAGATTGATCCACGGCGTTTGTATCGATGAAGTGAGAGTAACGCTCACAAAAGCCGCGATAAGAAAGAAAAGAAACGAATATATCTGGTGAAAGAGAAAAGGGGACATTTTGGTTTTTAAAAAGGCGGTATTGAAATAGAGTTGGATTGTGACACCGATGAGCTGAGTAATGAGCATTTTATAAGCTAAACCGAGTGCCCCCAGGTTTAAAACAAACAGAAAAAGAAAGGTAAAAATAACACCGATAAGAGAGGTAAATAACCCTATGTTACGATACTGTGACGTATTTCCGTTAGCAAAAAAGAGTGATCCGCTCAACTGCCCGTAGGTCTGATGGATCGGATACAGGGCGATAACGGCTAACACGGGAGCAGCTAGGGCAAATTTTTCATCGGTAAAGAGATGAATTAAATGATCCGCTTTAAATACTGTAAAAACGGCAAAAAATGTTGCAACCGAATAAAGCATTGGAATGTAGCGTTTAAAATGAAGTCGAATTTTTCCCATATCTCCCTGTGCAAAAGAGCGGGCAAACTCACGGGTAATAATGGGAGTCATTGAGCTTGTAAACAAAAATGAGACGGCGGCGATGGAGTACGCCAACGTATAAAATCCTGTTTGCTCAGACCCCGACATGGTCTGCAGTAGCCAGATGTCAAACATTGCAATCGCTACCCCTACAATCGAAAACAAAAAGATAGGGTGGCTGTAGTGAGCGAACTCTTTGATATTTTGAACGATATTGATTTTCTGTTTCCATAAATCGGCGTTAAAAACATTACGTTGGATTAACAGGAAGGATGCGAGGGCGATAAAGAGTAGAGAGACGATGTAGTTAAACTGAAAATAGGCAGTGAGATCAAAGGTGAGATAATAAATAAAGTAGAGTAATAATCCCAAAGCGACAAACTTATGAACAATTTTGAGGAATTCGATCGATACGGTCAGGGCGTAGGCATCGGACAGTTTAATAAAGATTTGGTTTAACCAGGTCAGAAACCCAAGCCCCATTGCTATGAAAATATACTCTTGCGGAATATTGGGGAAAATGGTTTCAGTAAATGGGGTGTATCGCAGGAGATAAATCATGAAAGAGACGAGGATGAAAATCACTCCCATATACAGAGCATAAAATGAGATCAACTCTTTGCGTTTCGGATTGGAAGAGAGTTTTGTGAAAAAAGCCATCGAGGTTCCGGCATCTGCCAATCCGAGTATCTGTGAAAAAAACTGTTGCAGGTAGCTAAATTGTCCATACGCTACAGGTCCGAGTGCTTTGGGAATTAGGGCGATGAAGATGATATTGATCGCCCCGTTGATGAGGTTTGAGAGGAGTTTGATTAGGTATCGTTTTTTAAGACTCTCTTCTAATGGATTCATTTAGAAGATACCTTCTATATCTGTGGGATCTTGTCGTTTTCCACTCAAGGCATTATGATACAATTTATGAAGAGTATCCATTTCAATACGATGTAATTCATAATATTGCCGCCTTCGCAATTGAGTACTTTTTAGATGCTGATCGATATTTTTTGGAGTCAGCTTAATCCCGAAATCAGAAGGGGCTACAATAGTATTTAGAAGCACTTTGGCTAATATTAAATCCCCCACTCTTTCGGTAAAATGAGAGGAATCCCAATAATATTTCATGGGTGTTTTTACCTTTTCTGTCGTAATAGAGTTATATCCTGAAAAGTCCCATAGTGTGATATTAAAATCATTTGCTATTGAGGTTGTATTTTTCTTCCATATCTCAAATCGATGAAGGTTCCCTGACGCAATTATCCCTTCACCGTCTAAGGTAGCGTGGGCAGGACTTATATATAAGTATAGATTTAGATGATTATTTTTGCATAATTGAAAAATTTCTCGAAGATCACGGAATACTTCATCATCTATAGCAAAATCTTGATAATACAAGGTGTCGGTTTGATTGGTCGATAAAAATGTCCAGTTGGTGTAGTTGTGAAGACGTTCATAACTTTTTAATCCAAAATTGACTTGTGATCCTGGTCTGTATCCATTTTCAAGAAATTCGTTTCTCATTTTTTGCTGATGGCTAATTTTAATCGTTTGTATAGAATCACTTAGAGCTGTTGTGGAAAAGAGAGGTTTGAAATAGAGGTTAAGTAGGTACATATTAGGATCAATTAAGGATGGATCAAATTCACGATTTAGTTTTTCTTTTGCGTTAAACATGAAAAAATCGAGACCGATAATTACATTTTCAACGTGTTTCCTTTTTACTGCGTGAGTCAGAAATAATTTAATCTCTTTAATCCTTATCATGGGCATTCCATAATTGTATACTGGCTGAAATGAAGCTGGTATGCTTGTGCTTTGAGGATTTAGACCATCATGAACTCTTGATGAACCTATCATTATTGTTTTTGGTGATTGCATTATGACTTGAAGAGATTGGATATAGCGTATTTTGTTTCTAACTCCCTCTTTTTGCTGATTAATTCCATTTTTTTCAACTGTTCTGTATAAACCGTAAGGATCAACTAAAAAATTAATTCCTCCTACCGATCCAAAAATAATGGCTACGAATAGAAAAACTTTGAAAGAGAATTTTTTATACATCCTATAGCCCTAAAAATTAAAATATAAAAATTCGCTAACTTTTGTCAGACTTAAAAGTCCAAAGGCTAAGGCTATAGACGTCCATACTTGAGAATAAAAGGTAGGTTTCAACTGTTCCGATAATGTGGTGCTATTACGGAATACCAATATAATAGCAAACCCTGCTGCAATCGCGGAAAAAGTTACTAGATCTCCTTTGATTGTTAATAAAAATCTTCCAAATGAGACTCCGTATGAATCTAAAAATGAGAGTTTATTAGACAAAAAGCTAGGTAAAACTATTCCATTTTGCCCAATCATACCGTTAAAAATATTTTTTGCACTCTCCAATTCTCTCGCCCTAAAGAACACCCACGTGATGTTAATAAAGTTAAACGTGATAAACCAAGCGAGATACTTATTCATAGAGAAGCCGAGAGATTTCCAAGCACGATGAATGACGATAGCACTCCCGTGCAATGCTCCCCAGATGACAAACATCCAGCTTGCTCCATGCCAAAGACCACCGACGAGGAAAACGGTAAAAAGGTTGCTATAGGTACGGAGTTCACCGTTGCGATTACCCCCTAAAGGGATATAGATATAGTCTCTGAGGAAGCGAGAGAGGGTAATATGCCAGCGTCTCCAGAAGTCTTGAATATCAAGCGCTTTATAGGGAGAGTTAAAGTTAATAGGGAGACGGATATTAAACAATAGTGCAACACCTAAAGCCATATCAGTATAGCCTGAGAAGTCAAAGTACAGCTGAAAGGTATAACTGAGACTCGTAGCCCACGCTTCGATGAGATTGAGCGTTTGCGCGGTGTCAAACCCTGCATTCGCCCACTGAGCAAACGTATCGGCAATCACTACCTTCTTAAACAGACCTACAGAGAAAAGAAACAATCCTGCAGCAATGTTCTTGTAATTGATCACCTTGCTCTTGAGTGAGTCAAACTGAGGCATCATCTCTTTATGATGGAGAATCGGACCCGCAAGAAGATGAGGGAAAAAGGTGACAAATAGCGTATAGTTGAGATAATCCATCTCTTTGACTTCATCTCGATAGGCATCCACTAAATAAGCGATCTGAGTAAAGGTGAAAAAGCTGATACCCAACGGTAAGACAATGTGCATCAGATTCCACTGTGTGCCTATAACCGTATTGGCGTTGAGAATAAAAAAGTCCATATACTTGAAGTAACCGAGTAACAGAAGATTGGCAACAATACCAAACGTTAAAACAGATTTACGAGAGAACCCTTTTTTTAGCGATGAACTATCACCCATCTTGGTAATCGTAGAGCCGACGGTAAAGTTAAAAAGAATCGAGCCTAAAATGAGCGGCAGATAGATAACATTCCACCACGAATAGAAAAACAAAGAGGCAAATACAAGCCATGCTTTAGACGCCTGAGTCAGCCGTTTCTTGTTCAGCCAAAAATAGACTGCGAATATTATCGGTAAGAATAAAAAGATGAACTCGTAGCTGTTGAAGAGCATATTACTTTTTGCTAATCAGAATATCATTAAGGATTAAATATTTTAGTCCGGAATTTTTAAAGACATGCATAGCATCGGCTACATCATTGACAACTGGCAAGCCATGAAGATTATAGCTTGTATTGAGAAGTGAGCCGATTCCGGTCAGTTTTGAAAACTCTACAATAAGATCATAATACTCTGGATTTTGTGCTTGGGTTAAAATTTGGGGACGAACCGTTTCATCATAGGGGTGTGTACCCGCTTTAATTTCACTCAAATGCTCTTTTTTGGTATCCATTGCGATCGCCATGTAGCGAGACTCATATTTTTTCGGGTTAACCAAATATTTGTCTTCGTATATGTCAAGAATAGTTGCCGCAAAAGGCATCCAAAAATCTCTTCCCTTGATGAGCTCGTTGATGTGTTGGATAATTGCGGGATTTGATGGATTGGCAAGGATACTTCGGTTCCCAAGTGCTCGTGACCCAAACTCCATTTTGCCTACAACACGTGCAATGACTTCTCCAGTAGCAAGGAGTTGGGCAATAGCTTTATTGGTAGTATCTGAAATGTTGTAAATTTTTTCTAAATTATGTTCTTGTATATAAGATTGAATTTCATCGGTTGTAATTTCGGTACCGAGGTAAAGGTTTTGAATTGGCTGATTAGTAATATTATTCGCATGATTTGCATAATAGCAAGCACCAATACTTTGAGATTCATCCGAAGAAGATCCGGCGACGAATAGATCATCGACAACTTCTAAATCACCCAAAGCTTTGTTAGCTTTAACATTCATAGCGACGCCTCCGCTGAATACAAAATTTTTAAAGCCTGTCTCTTGGTGCGCTTTTTCGAAGAGTTTAATCAGCATCTCTTCGGTGTATTTTTGTACTCCTCCGGCGATGTTATCGAATCGAAAATATCTAAGTTTTTCATTCAAAAATACATATAAATCGGCAGGTCTGTTTTTGTGAACAATTTTGAGACCCTCGAAATCCATCAATTCTTCAAAGACAGCGGCAACTTCATCAGCGTATTTCCCTTTTGCGTATGGGGCGAGACCCATAACTTTGAATTCATGTTCAAGAGGCTTCATTCTCAGGTAGAGCGTTACCATCCGATATAAACGGGCTATTTCACATTGCCCGCTTTCGCTGAGTAAGCTAAAATTGCCATTTTCTATTTTCCATACGGTCTGGTTTTTTCCATCACCATAGGCATCGACTGTAATCGCTATCGTATTGTTTTTTTTGTTTGGATTGGCAAAGTAGCCATACATTACATGGCATGTATGATGATCAAAAAATTGTACCTTTTCTTTGTCAATTTTCATATAATCAGCAATATTCGATACAACTACTTCAGCAACTTTGGTTTGAAGGGTAGTGCGGTCAAGATCGTAAAAATCTAAAGGAATCGTATAAAAGTTTTTTTCGTTATTGAATTTTTTTTCGAAAATTTGTTTGGCATAATCTTTTGGGTAGGGTTGGCCAGAGAGTTTTGGCTTCCAATAATCTTCCATCATATCAATATAGTCATCAATACCAAAAACAGCATCGATAGGATATTGTATGTTATTAATATCGGTTCGCTCTATCGTCGCCATTGCTACAATATCAATATTGCTATTATCGAGACTGTAGGTTTCAAGGATATATTTGATTGCTAAAACCGGAAAGCCCGTCTCATTTTTGCGTTTGGTAAATCGTTCTTCTTGGACGGCACACATAATTTGTCCGTTGATAGATAAAGCTGCAGAAGAGTTATGCCCATCATAAACACCGATTACCGTCATATTAATACCTTATTTTACTTGTGTATCTAAATTTGCTTTATTGTAACGAAACAACACTTTTTTGCTCTTGAATTGAGTTTATTGTTAGAGCGTAAACCCGTCATCCACGATGATGTTTTGCCCGTTGACATAGCGGCTCATATCACTGAGTAGATAGATCAGTGTCCCTTGCAAATCACTTTTGTCGAGCATCCCTTTATTGAGACACTGTTTTTTGTAGCTCTCTAAAAACGGTTTGGGTTGATGATCGAATATCCCGCCGGGGCTGATGGCATTGACCCGTATATTCATCCCTTTGAAATATTTTGCCATGTACTGCGTCAGCATGAGCAACGCAGATTTGATTGCCGCGTATTCGACCGGCATACTCATCGGCGTGTTGTCGTATACTTCGAATTTCGGGGCGATTACACCGTAAATGGAAGAGATATTGATGATATTGCCGAATCCCTGCTTTTGAAAATAAAGGGCGAACTGCTGGCTGGCGAGAAAATATCCGCCGAGATTAAGATTGAGATTCTCGCAAAAATCGCTGTATTCGACATCAAAGAAATGTTTCCCGTAATTTTTATTGCGTGGGTAAGCATTATTGACCAATGCATCGATTTTGCCGTATTTCTGGTTCAGATAATTAATCGTGTCATTGAGAGAATTTTTGGAGGTAATGTCTAAAGTCACGAAATCGATGTTGTGGGTATTGAGTTCATTTGAGAGGTTCTCTTTGACACTATTCCCTAGTTCTACGTTAATATCGGCGATAATGGCGATACCGCCGTATTCAACAACGGCTTTAACAAACTCTTTTCCGATGAGTCCTGCTCCTCCGGTTATAACGACTACTTGTCCTTTAATCATGATCCTTCCTCATCAAAAATTCCACAAATTCAAAATCGAGCTGGGTATCAATATCGATCGATCTCTCTTCGGGCATGACATATAATCCTGTTTTTTCGAGAAAAAGAGAGCTTTCATTCAAAATTATATCCCGTTTCCATATGTAAATCGATGCGTTCATATCATAGCTTTTCGGTGCATCTTGTCGTCGTAGGACACTACTCTCCAGTTTTTTTGATAATGCTACTTTTCCTGAGTTATCCATCTCTATCAGATTAAAATAGGGGCTTCGACGCGATGGCATAGCGGTGATGAGATTGTCGTTATCGTCTCGTAGGAATTGTGCGTATGAATCCGTAATATCTTGAACACTTCGAAGCGGTGCGGTAGCGTCCAGATCGATCAAAGTATCAAACGTGCACTGATAATGCTCTTCGGATCGGATAAAAGCATCGCGGATTACCTCTAATTTTCCAGCGGTATCGGAAGCCATTTCAGGAGAGCGTTTGAAAAAGACTTCGGCGCCGTATTCTTGAGCAGTGGCTGCTATGAGATCAGAGTCGGTGCTAATGACGATATGCTCAAACAGTCCTGATTGCTTTGCCTGCTCGATGGTATAGGCGATGAGAGGTTTGCTGTTGAGGAGTTTGATATTTTTATTTTTAACCCCTTTTGAACCCCCGCGTGCGCATATAGTACATAGAATTTTAGCCATGATTGTGTTCCTGAACATATGAGATGGTTTCCATGACCTTTAATCCTTCGTGGAGTGTGCATAGGTTTTCTTTGTCCCCTAACGCAGAGCGGTGCATTTTGATAAAGAGATCATTACGTTCAAACGGCTCTAACGCGATGGTTTGAACCTCTCCCTCTTTGGTGCCGATTTTTAGACTATTGTTGATCATGTCAGCATGTATACTTTGGTTGTTCGTATGAATACTCATTTCCCGCATCGGGATTTTTGAGATATAATCTAAAGAGAGGGTTATTAGTGTTTTGTGATCATTTTGAGCGGTAATAACGGTGATATCATCCGAGTCAATTTCTAAATCTGAAATTTTGCCTTGGTAGGAGCTCAAGAGTCTTAGTGGACCGAATAGCCATTGGGTATAGTCGATTTCGTGACTCAAATCGAGCAATACGCCACCCCCTTGTTCGCTGAAAGCACTGTAGAGAGTGCGATAATCTCTCTGCGGTCTCCATGTGGGGAGATAGGAACCTGTTTTGATCGATACTGAGATAGGGGTATCTTCGTTTAGAAGAGTTCGGATAGAGGTAAAAATCGGGTGAAAACGTAAAACATAGCCGATATAGACATGGTTGTTTTCGATTGTGATCTCTTGATATCGATCAAAGAGAGGTTTTTCGCATAATATGATTTTTTGATTGACATGTCGGTCAAGATAGATAAGTTGATCAAAGTGTTTATAAGTTTCAGAAGCGATCACAAAATAATCGTACGTGTCAATATTCGTAATATCTTCCAAGGTTTTAAATGTGGTAATATCATCGAGTATTTGTGATGTCACGATATGGATCGCTTCAAAAGTTTTCATCGATGAGAGGACATCATGATGACGCTGCCCGATCGAACCGTATCCAATGATGAGTGCCTTCACTGAAACACACCTGCGTATTCGTTGTTTGCCCGCTCATACTCTTCCATCTGACCGATATCAAGCCAATATTCCCGTATAGGGAAAGAGATTGCTTTTTGCTGCTGTTGGATAAGGGTTTCAAACAGGGTAGGCATATCATAAAATTGCTCAAGCGGAATATGTTGGATTACTTCGGGATTGAGCATGTAGATTCCGGCACTAACGTAAAACTTGTGAAGCGGTTTTTCTTGGATAGAAAGTATAGTATTTCCTTCCATGTGGACAACCCCATATGGGACTTGAAAATCGTATTCACGGACACACATGGTTGCCATCGCATTTTGGCTCATATGATAATTACGAAGGTGTTCAAAATTGACATTGGTTAATAAATCGCCATTCATGACGAAAAAAGGATCGTTTGGGAGGGTTTTGAGCAAGCTTAACGCCCCTGCCGTTCCCATGCGATCTTCTTCAAAGATATAAGATATGGTAATCCCAAATGTACTTCCGTCTCCGAAATAGTCTTGGATAATGTGAGATTTATAGTTGACACACATAATGACTTCTCTAAACCCGTATTCGGCGAATTTTTCGACGATAGTTTGCAGTATAGGCTTATTGCCTACTTTGAGCATCGGTTTAGGGATTTCTTCTGTCAAAGGTCGAAGACGGCTCCCTAATCCTCCGACCATAAGTACCACTATGTTGGGCTTGGTTGCGGGTTTGATAAGATCATTAATCTCTTGTATTCCAATCACACGATATTCGTCATCAATAATGGGAATTTGATGAAGCTTTTTATCAAGCGCTTTTTTGAGAATATCTTCTTTGGTTTCGCTCAACATCGCTATTGTTGGTGTTCTAAAAATGATACTTTCAATAGTATCATCCAAGCCAAGACTATTCAATAACCCTCTACGGATATCACCATCAGTGAGAGTACCGACCAAGCGATTATATTCATCAATAACGATAGCTATTTGCATTGCTCCGCTATCGATAATTTTAAGAGCTTCTCGTATAGTTGACGAGGAAGTAAGTTTTATATTTTCTACTGATTTCATAAAATCTTTCCTATGTCATAAAAAGTTTTTTTCAAAATGTTTGACAAGTCAGCTTTTTTTATTATTTCAATAATCTGCTTGCTCGCCATACCATCGCCATAAGGATTTGTGGTATGCTTCAAGCTCTCTTGAAATGCATTTGAATATAAGGATTCAAATGCTTGGGCAATACTTCTTTTATTCGGTTCGCAATCGATAATACTGGAGGCTTTAAGGCGTCCTTTTTGTCGATCTCCGATATTAATCGTTCCTATGTTAAAACTCGGTGCTTCCGTAATACCACTAGAACTATTTCCTACCATTGCATCAACAAACTGTAATGCACTCAAATATCGCAACTGTCCCAAAGAGGTAAAGCAAACTGATTTATGAGAGTTTTTAGAGACATGTTCATCAATCATAGTATTTATTATTCGGCCATCTGTATCGCTGTTGGCTTTTGTAAAAATTATATTCGTATTTTCAAGTGTATCAAGCATATCTAAGATCTCTTGAAATTGCTCGCTTGCAGTTGACTTTTCAAGTGTTACTGGATGAAAAGTAACGAGTAAATTTTTCTTATGGAGTTTAAAATCAATCGATGCTTCAAGCGCATCTTTTGAAAGAAGTTTGAGGCGCTTGATATTTTCTATCCCCAACCCGCCTACATTGTAAACACGATCAGGGTGCTCACCTAACTGAATAACTCTATTGCGGTATTCATCGGCAGCGGTAAAATGTAAATGGCTCATTTTAGTAATACTGTGGCGTATCGATTCGTCAAATGCCCCTTCTGTCGTTTCCCCTCCATGAAGGTGCGCGATCGGGATCCGGGCTATCATAGCGGCACTCACGGCGCTAAATATCTCATATCTATCACCAAGTACAACTACGATATCAGGTCTTAATTCTTCATAGGCTTCTGCAAATGAGATTTGAGCCAATCCCATCGATTTGGAGATACCAATTGATGTATCAGAGGATAAAAGCATCTCTATTTTTTTGGCTATTTCAAAATCTTTTTCAATCTCTTTATACGTTAAACCAAACTCAGGGCTAAGATGCATTCCGGTTACGATAATTTGCAGTTCCAGTGCTGGATCGGCTTCGATTTCTTTCATCAGCCAAAATAGTAGCCCATATTCTGCACGTGTTCCAGTGATGACACAAATTTTTTTCATATCAACTCATCCGCTTGATAATCTTTTGAAGCAATGGCTCCAACTATCTCATCCCACCTCATGGGGCTTATCCCATTCCCGGGCCTTTTTACGGCAAGTTTGTCTTTACTTAAGACCTCGCCTTTTTTAATGACTGTTTTCGCAACGATTGATTTTCGGGCGATTTGGATGTTCGGTTTTTCACTCTTGCTGGGTTTTTTGACATTGCTTCCCAGTACAAGCTCTATGTTTCTGATGGCTTTGACCATTGCTTTTAGTTCATCCGGTTCAAGACTTGCTTTGTGGTCAGGCCCTTCCATGGTTTTGTCCAATGTGAAATGTTTTTCTATGCAGCATGCTCCCATGGCAACGGCCGCGATGTCTACCTCTATGCCAAGAGTGTGATCGCTGTAGCCATACGCCACATCAAACGTATTTCCTATTGTACTCATCGCCCTTAGATTTACATCTTCCATCGGAGTCGGGTACATGGTGTTTGCGTGCAAAACGGTAATGTTCTCTTTTTTTGTTCCCGCCTCTGTCAAAACATCCAAAGCATCTTCTATCTCGCCCATGTCTGCCATACCGGTCGAGAGTATGACCTGTTTGCCCAGTTTGCCTATGTGTCTAAGGTAGGGCAAGTTTGTTATCTCACCGCTGGGGATTTTAAATATCTCAAGGCCTAAGTCATGCAGAAGTTCTATGCTGTCATGATCAAACGGGGTTGAAAGAAACATGATCTTTTTTTCATTGCAGTACGCTATGAGCTCATGATGAGTCGCTGCATCAAGCTCAAGCTTTTTTAGCATGTCAAATTGGGATTCACTGCTGTCAGTTGTTTGCTTTTGATAGTCCGCTTTTTTTGCATTTTTACTAACTAGTTTTTCAGCTTTGAATGTTTGAAACTTCACCGCATCTGCTCCAGCGTCAACTGCTGTATCAATAAGCTTTTTTGCCAGCTCTATGGAGCCGTTATGGTTCACGCCTGCTTCTGCTATGATGAATACTTTTTTCATTTCGCGACACTCCCCGCTTTTATAAATCCGTTTATTGTTATGTACTCTTTCGATGTGGCATTGCTTCCAAAAAATGTATTTGCTTTTACTACTACACCACCATTTACTATAGCACCCGTAGAGATATGAGAGTTGTCTTCCACTATAGCATCATGCTCTATCAAAGTTTTTGAATTAATTATACAATTTTTGCCTATTTTCGCATGTGGATTAACAATCGCTCCGTGCATAACTACTGTTCCTTCATCGACTGATGCGTGGCGTGAAACATAAGCAAGTGGGGAGATAATAACCGGCATGTTAAAACCAAGCTTTTTTAAGGTTTCAAAAAGATTTACTCTTACAGCGTTAGACTTGATTTGCCCTATTGTTATTATGGCATATGGAAATTGTTTTTGTAGACTTGGCAAGTCATCATCGCTTCCGATGATTTTATATCCTAGAACTTCAGTGCCTATGAGTTCTTTTTTATCAACTATCCCGGCAATGTGATATTTTGCTTGTTGCTCGATCACATCGATGACCGATTTGCAATGCCCGCCACCGCCGATTAAAAGGATCTCTTCCATTATGTTCTCACACTGCTAGGGATATTTACCACTCTCTCTTCAAGATATTTGGCATTGTCCAAGCTCGTGCATTGGCAGTCTTGAAACATCTGAAGCTCGTTCATCAGTCGCCAGATAGGTCGTGTCATCACGCCGTTTGCATTGGTAAACTTCAAGAACTCATTTCTGTTGTCTTTGTCTTTAAGAAGTACGGCTTGAAGCCAGTAGTTTGAATTACTCTCTTGCGGTTCTTTGATGAACTGCGCATTTTCAGATGCCGAGAAAAATGTCTCATATTCTTCTGCCAAGGCTCTTTTGCTCACTAGGAACTTTTTAAGTTGTTCCAGTTGCGCCACCAAAAGAGCGGCGTTGATGTTTGGCAGCCTGTAGTTGTACCCTATCTCATCATGGACATACTCATAGGGGTGAGGAATTTTTGCTGTTGTTGTGAGGTGCTTCGCTCTCTTGGCCAGGGCTTCGTCATCTGTCACTATCACTCCACCGCCGCCAGAGGTGATGATCTTGTTGCCATTAAAACTAAATGCACCTACTTTGCCAAAAGTACCAGTGTGTTTGTTCTTATAGTAGCTTCCAAGTGATTCGGCTGCATCTTCGACCAGGGCGATATGCCATTCATCACAAATTCTTTTAAGTTCATCTATTCTACACGGGTGCCCGAACGTATGCATCGGTACACACGCTTTGATGATTTTATCAGTAGTTTTATTTCTACATGTACTCTTTGCTATTTCACAATTTGCACTTAAAAACGCTTCCAAAGATTTTGGAGACAAACCCATAGTATCTAAATCGACATCGACAAAAATAGGCTTTGCACCAATATAGCTGATGGCATTGCACGTAGCAATAAAAGTAAGCGGCTGAGTAATCACTTCGTCATCTCGTTTGACCCCAGCCAGGATTAGAGAGATATGAAGAGCCGCTGTACCGTTTACGGTAGCTATAGCATATTTACTGCCAACCGTTTTTGCAAACTCTTTTTCAAAGGTATCTACATATTTTCCAACGCTCGAAACAAATGTCGAGTCGATGCAATCGTTGAGATATTTTTTTTCATTACCAATAAATCGTGGTTCATGCAGCGGTATAAATTCTTGTGTGTTAAATGTTTGCTTGATAAAATCGACAATAGCTTGCATATTACATTTTCCCATCAAGGTATTTACCGGTTTCTTTGTGACCGAAATCGGGGATCATTTTAAAAAACTCTTTGACAATATCATCTTTTGTCCATGACAATTTACTTTTAAACGTTTTCATTGTTTTTTCAAAGTTGTTTAATTTTTCTTCGTCAAAGTGTGCTTCGTTTTTGATCACGCCAAGATTCTCAAATCTATCCATATCTAGTGTTTCGGCATCGGTAAAAAACTCTTCAAAGTCTTTTTCACCCGTCGTATCGCTGGAAGTAAAAAGACACGGCCATTTCCCTTGACTTGGTAAAGTTTTTGCCAAGTCTCTAGCTTCATCCTCGTCTTTGCACAGGTATGGTTCATAACCCTTTTTTTTGAGGTACTTTATGGCTATGTCTGCAAAAGTAATCAGATGCAGATTTTCACTAAGTTTTGGAAAAAAGATATCACGATTTTCTCCGAAGATACAAGACATCAAACAAAGTTCACCTGATTCTTGCGGAGTTACAAAGTATCTTTTAATATCGTTCGGAGCTACTATGGGCTGCTTTTTTTCTAATCTTTGGTTGAACCCATGCAAAAGAGAACCGTCACTAAAAGCGACATTAGCAAATCGTGCCATAGAGACGTCTATTTGCTTTGAGCGTCGCATCACAAACATCTCCATGATACGCTTGCTGGCTCCCATCATATTAACCGGATTAGCCGCTTTGTCCGTGGAGACACAAAAATATTTTTTCGTCCCTTTTCGAATCGATTGCTGCAAAGTTTTGTCGGTGTTGAAAATATTAGTTTCAATCATCCGCATAAGCGTAAAAGGGTCTTTTTCGCTTCGTACATGTTTCAATGCTGAAAGGTTCAAAACATAATTGTATTTTCCATCTGCCTTGATAAATGCATCATACTCTACAGAGCCAATATCGAGTGCAAAAGTTTGAAAATCACCGTCAATGTATCCGAATGAACTGCGAATATCTCGGACCAGCTCGACCATGTTGTTTTCGCTGATGTCGACGACGTGAAGTTTTTTTGGATTTCGTTTAAAGATCTCTTTGGTGACGGCCTGTCCGATTGATCCTGCTCCTCCAATTACAAGGAAGGAGGATGAAGAGACAATTTGGGAGAGTTGAAGTTCGCAAGCGTTGATATCATCAGAAAACAGTTCTTTTTCCCGGCCTATCAATGAGAGGATATTCAATTTTTAAGCCTTTCAAACTTTTTCAATTCATCCAGCTTTTCCCAAGGGTAATCACTCTGTCCTACTTGCCCGCGACTGGCAACATCAGCATATAAAAATGTTTCTTCGCTCGGATGGTCAAGATCAAACTTGCGGGTGATCCAATTAGGTGTTAAAGAAAAGTTGTCCATCACAAATTGTGAGAGGATATCGTCATTGAGCCCCTCAATGGATGTACCATAGGTATCGACAGCAACCGAAGTGGGTTTAGCCACACCGATAGCATAAGAGATTTGTATGACACATTTCTTTGCCAGCTCTGCCGCTACAATATGTTTGGCAATCCAGCGGGCTGCATACAATCCAGAGCGGTCAACTTTGGTGTAGTCTTTGGAGCTTTGGGCACCGCCACCGATAGGGGAATATCCGCCGAAAGTGTCTACGATGAGTTTGCGCCCCGTAAGCCCACTATCATGGAGGCTTGAGTGAGAAACGTATTTTCCAGTAGGATTGATGTGAATGATACAGGTTTTTGGATCAAAGAGTTGTGTCGGAAGACCTGTATCAAGGATAAGCTCCATGATCAGTTCACGAACTTGGTCGATATTCATCGTATGGACACATGGCGCAGAGACAACGATTGTGTGAATGTGCTGTGGATTGCAGTTTTCAAAATTGTCTTTGACTCCATAATCCATAGTAACTTGTGTCTTGATATCAACACCGAGTTTATGAGGATGGGCTAGGGCGTAATGGTAGACCTTTTCCATAAGCATACGGGCATAGGTAATAGCACTTGGCATATAGTTGGCGGTTTCGCAGTCTGCATAGCCGAACATGATCCCCTGATCACCAGCACCGGTTTCACCGTCTTCTTGGTCAACACCTTGATTGATGTCAGGGCTTTGACGATTTAGGAGGACTTGTACCTCTACGTCATCGGGATGAAGACACTCTTCACGAGTAAAGTTGGGATTACCATCGTAGCCAATCTTTTTAAGTGCATCGATGACAATTTGTTTGTAGCCGTCAACACTAAGTTCAGTTGCCGAGGTTACTTCTCCACCGATGATGACATGTTTACCGGCAACAAATACTTCACTGGCAACGCGGCTTTTTGGATCCCCGATGATGAGACGATCGACGATGCTGTCCGCAATGATATCGGCACATTTGTCGGGATGGCCTGGGCTGACGACTTCACTGGTGAAAAGATACACGGTTGTTTTCCTGACTGATACTTTTATTACATGATAGTTGGAAGATTATACATAAGAGTTAATTAAATCACTCTTTTCTATATTTTTACAATGATAAAATGTAATGATTTAAGTCAACTCTGTAATGTTGATACTTTTCTAAAGTGCTTTGGGAAAATGGGGGGGATAAGGTGAGTGATATTCATAAGAATGGCAGTAATATGTTTGGAAATTTTGTAGTTGGCAATCATATCATTTAAGATACCGAGGCTGTTTTGTGCAGTGTTTCTCTTGCAAGTGCAGGAATATTTAGAGGAACGTTATGAATATAAAACGTATAATTACGAAAAAAGAGGATAAAAGCGATGAGCCGTGTTGATAATACTACTTTTTATCATGCCTCAATCGCCGAATACGGTTTGGATGCGCGTGGGGTTCATTGGCATTCGCGTCAAGCACAGGAGATCCGTTTTAAACAGCTGTTGGCACTTCTGCCATGGGATGCGAAAGAGATTGTGGATGCGGGATGCGGTTTTGGAGATCTGTATTGGTATATGAGTGATGAACAAAGAGCGTCTGTTGAATATATCGGACTAGATGCACTTGAAGTGATGGTAGATGAGGCGCAGATCCGTACAGCTAAGAAAATCTATCAATGTGATATTCTAAATGATTCATTGCCAAGCGGGGAATTCTATATTTGTAGCGGTGCACTGAATATTTTGACCCGGTATGAGGCACATCGATTTATACGGCGCTGTTACGATGCATCTTCCCAAGGGATCATTTTTAATTTTTTAGAGGGCGAAGATAGCTCTGCAACTTACAATTATTTACAAAGAAATCAGATTGAAGCACTGGGAAATCATTTGGGCGCGCGCCTGAAATTTCGAACCGGGTATTACAAAGAGGATTGCACGGTAGCGTTTTATAAGGATGTTGGCTGATGTGCGGTGTTTTTGGAATCATCGGGGAGTATTCCTCCACAAAAGCACGCGAAGCCCTCAGCACTTTGGCACATCGCGGGCGGGATCATTGCGGTATCGTAGAAAAACAGGGTCTATTTTTAGCCCATCAGCGTCTCTCTATCACCGATACGCATGAACGCTCTCATCAGCCGATGCATCACAAAGAGCTCCTGCTTAGTTTTAATGGGGAAATTTACAACCATCGGCAATTGCGTTTAGAATTGGAAGGGTATTCTTGGCAAACACACAGTGATGCTGAGGTGATCTTGGCGGCCTATGAGCGATGGGGAATCGAATGTCTTAGCCGTTTTGAGGGGATGTTTGCTTTTGCCCTTATCGATGGTCAAAAACTTTATCTGGTGCGCGATCGGTTTGGAAAAAAGCCGATGTTTTATCATTATAATGGGCAAAGTTTCATTTTTGGTTCAGAGATCAAGGCCATCAAACCTTTTCTTAAGTCGGTGACCATGAATGAAGACGCGATGCGCTCGTATCTCAGTTTTTTGGCACCTGCTCCGCCACATACGTTTTTTCAGGGAATTGAAAAACTTGAATCAGGGGAATGGTTGTGTTTTGAGCAAGGGCGTATTACTAAGCAGCGTTATTATGATGTACTGGATACCCCTGCATCAAAAATAACTACTTACGACGATGCATTTGAAGCCATTGAGCGAGAGCTTCATAGATCGGTTGCAATGAGATTGGAAACAACACAATCGACAGCGGTTTTGCTTTCTGGCGGGATTGACAGTGCGTTGATTTGCGCGATCGCAGCAAAGCAGGGACAAAGATTGCCGACGTTTACTCTGGGCTATGATGAGTACAGCGGTTACGATGAACGCTTCAATGCAAAACAAAGCGCAAGAGAATTGGGGCTGGAACATACTGAGGTCGTTATCGGTCAAAAGGATTTTATCGGAAGTTTGGACACGGTTTTAGATCACATGGATGAGCCTCTCAATGACCCCGCGGCAGTGCCACTGTACCTGTTGTTTGAAGCCATAGCCAAAGAGGGGCATAAAGTTGTTTTGAGCGGTGAAGGCTCAGATGAACTTTTTTTAGGGTATCGGCAATATTTTGAGTATTTGGACATCGAAAAAGCGGCATCCCTGCATCATAAAAACTGGCTCAAAAAATACTTTCACAGCAATTTTTCGATGAACCGTGAATGGGAATGGTATAAACGGATCTTTGATGAGACCCTTTTGTTTCGGACATCGGGAGAGAAATTTACCGATCTGCAGCAAAATCTTTTATTGCGGCGCAATGTACGTGACAATGAATCGTTGCGTTTTTTACAACCGTATCGAGAAGCATTTGAAAAAAGTTCTCACAGCCATCCGGCACAGTGGTACAGTGCCATTGACCTAAAACTGTTTGTCGGAGAGCATTTCATGACAAAGCTGGATCGGATCTCAATGGCACATACCCTTGAGGCTCGATCTCCGTTATTGGATCATCGATTGGCGCAGAGTGTTTTTTCGATTTCCCCTGAGTTACGCATAGGTGAGGAGGGGACGAAATATCTGCTCAAACAAGTGGGGCAAAAGTATCTCAGCAATACGATTTTAAACCGTAAGAAAAAAGGGTTTGCCAATCCGTACATGGAGTGGCTGATTGCATCGGGTAAAATGGAATTGATTACGGAAGTAAATAGCAAAACAGGGCTATTTCAAGCTGACGAGCTTGAAAAGTATCTGCAATTAGCACGTCGTGGAAAATTTAAACAGCACGTTTGGGGCTTGTATGTATTAAGTTATTGGATAAAACGGGAACTTTTATAAGGGAGTAGGCTTATTTTTTGTTCCCCTCAATTAAAAGCGCCAACTCTAATGTCCCGCTGATGTAATTGGCAAAAAATCCCATGACACCTTCATCGCTTTCAGTAAAATCCCCTGTGTATTTATTGAGAAGCTGAATAACACCGATAACGTTTTGTTTGGAATTGAAGATTGGAACAGTCAAAATATTACGGGTGACAAAACCGCTTTTTTCATCGATTTTGGATAAAAAGCGCTCATCTTCGTAAGGGTTATTGACGATAACAGGCTGTTCTGTGATTGCAGTGACGCCTACAATACCAGAGTTCATATCTATAGCAATACGTCCGATTCCGTCACTGAGTTTTGTCCAAAGCATATTGGTATTATGATCGGCAATAAAGATAGAACATCGCTCAGTGTTGATAATAGCCTTCGCTTCTTCTGAGATGGCAGGTAGGGTATCGTCAATGTTATCAAATTGGGTTAATTTTTTTCCAAATACGGCAATGCGCTGATAGGTTTCAATACCCATGAGTTTCCTTTTTTAGCAGAGAAGCTTGATTATCATAAGAGGTCGCCAGTTCAAGATAGGTACTGATGTAATGAGCAAAGAAAATCATAAATTTCGAATCTTCAGAACTAAATCCATCGGGCTTATTGAGCAATTGAAATACACCGATAATACGGCGCTGGGAGTTAAAAATTGGAATGGATGCGATGTTCTTTGTTATAAAACCGGTTTTATCATCGATTGAATGCAAAAAATTCTCATCGTTGTAGGGATCGTTGATTAGCAGGGGCTTGGCGAGTTTAAGCGTTTGCCCTGCAATTCCGTCGTTTTCATGAATGGTAATGGTATCGGTTCCGTCTGCAAGTGTCGTCCACAGCGTTTTAGAAATAGGGTTACGGATAAAGATAGAGCAGCGCTCTGCACCGCTGACCTGTTTGGCATACTCGGAAATCAGAGGGAGGCCTTCATGCAGAAGGGGACGCGATAATAGCGCACGTCCAAAATCGGCGAGTTTGCTAAAGGTAGGATTTGAATCCATGAATCTTCCTTATAGTAGATTAAAATTAATTATATTCAGTGAGAATAATACTAACATTGGAAACCTAAAAGTTGACTCAAATAATTCAAGAGAGAGAAAATATGGGAGAAGAGCCTCTAAAAAAGAGGCTTTTGTGATGATATTAGAGGTTGTGTGTTTTTTTGTAATCGATAATCATTGCGTATGCTTCGTCTTTAAGCAATAATTTTTCTTTTTTGAGACCTTCTACCTCTACGTCTGTCATTGGGATAGTTCCATTTTCAACTTTAGTAATCTGGTCATCAAGTGCGTTGTGCTGGTCAAAAATTCTCAAAAAGTGAGCGTTTGCTGCATTGTTTTCTTTCATGTGAGTGATAATATCACGGTATTCATGTAACATGGTAGTTCCTTAACAATTGGTTATAAAATTTTAACACATTTTACTTTAAAATTCGTGGAAGGGTGATCCCTTCTTGCCCCTGGTACTTGCCGCTTTTATCTTTGTAGCTCGTTTCACACACTTCATCCCCTTGTAAAAACAATACCTGTGCAATCCCCTCATTAGCGTAAATTTTAGCAGGAAGAGGGGTCGTGTTGGAAATCTCTATGGTGATATGCCCTTCGAACTCCGGTTCAAACGGGGTGACATTTACGATAATACCACAGCGGGCATAGGTTGATTTTCCTAAACATATTGCAAGAACATCTCGCGGAATCTTAAAATATTCAACGGTACGCGCCAATGCAAATGAGTTTGGCGGAACAATACAAACATCACCGATAAAATCAACAACATTAGCATCATCAAAATGTTTTGGATCAACAACAGTAGAATTAAGATTGGTAAAAATTTTAAATTCATTGGTAACACGGATGTCGTATCCGTATGAGCTAAGACCGTAACTGACGACTCCCATACCCACTTGATCTTCACAAAAAGGGGTGATCATCCCCTCGTTTAATGCCATTTTTCGTATCCATCCGTCGCTTTTGAGACCCATTGACTTATCCATTGTTAAAATATTTTGTGGTAGTATAACACATCTATTACCCTACTTTTAGGAGCCATACTATTATGGATATGAAACAAATTAAAAGCCTTTTGTCAGATTTCGATGCAAGCGGATTATCAAAATTGAAAATCACTCAAGAAGCGTTTTCAATTGAACTCGAAAAGAATACCGGTGCTGTAATGGTACCTATGGCAGCGCCTCAAGTCACTGCTCCTGTTGCAGCGATTGCTATCGCTGCAAGTGCTTCTAATGAAGCTCCGGCGCTTACCGGCGATGCAATTTTATCACCAATGGTGGGGACGTTTTATTCTGCCCCTTCTCCGGATTCAGCATCGTTTGTCAAGGTAGGTGATCATGTAAAAAAAGGTCAGGTTATTGCCGTACTTGAAGCGATGAAAATCATGAATGAACTTGAGGCAGAATTTGATTGTAAAATTCTCAGTGTTTTGGTTTCGGATTCACAAGCGGTTGAATACGATATGCCACTTTTTGCGGTTGAGAAACTTTAATCATGGCAGAAATTAAACGTATTCTCGTTGCAAATCGGGGTGAAATTGCTCTTCGGGCTATTCGCACGATCAAAGAGATGGGCAAGGAGGCCGTTGCCGTTTATTCAACGGCAGACAAAGATGCTTCATACCTGAAACTAGCGGATGCCGCTATTTGTATCGGTGCAGCGCCTAGTTCACAAAGCTATCTGAACATTCCGGCCATTATCTCTGCTGCAGAAATAAGCGGATGTGACGCAATATTTCCGGGATACGGATTTTTGAGCGAAAACCAACATTTTGTTGAGATTTGCACCCATCACGGGATTAAATTTATCGGACCAACACCTGAAGTAATGGTCATGATGTCGGATAAATCCAAAGCAAAAGATGTCATGATCGCGGCAGGTGTTCCCGTTGTCCCCGGTTCTGATGGTTCAATCAAAGACATTGCCGATGCGGCCGAGCGTGCAAAAGTCGTCGGTTATCCGGTGATTCTCAAAGCGGCAGCAGGAGGCGGAGGACGCGGTATGCGTGTCGTTGAAGACGAAAGCTACCTTGAAAACGCCTTTTTGGCAGCGGAAGCGGAAGCGATTACAGCCTTTGGCGATGGCACGATCTATATGGAAAAATTCATCAAAAATCCACGCCATATTGAAGTACAGATTATTGCTGACAGCCATGGAAATGTTTTGCATATCGGTGAACGTGACTGTTCCATGCAGCGTCGTCACCAAAAATTGATCGAGGAATCTCCTGCGCTAGCCTTGACTCCTGAAATCCGTGCTGCTTTACATGCATCAGCGGTGCGCGCAACGAAATACATCAAGTATGAAGGTGCCGGAACGTTTGAGTATCTTTTGGATGCGGATAAAAACTTCTATTTTATGGAAATGAATACCCGTTTACAAGTAGAACATACCGTATCTGAAATGGTAAGCGGTTTGGATTTGATTGAGATGATGATACAAGTAGCAGAGGGTGCAGTTTTACCTTCACAAGAGAGTGTAAACCTCACAGGTCACTCCATCGAGTGCCGTATCACTGCAGAAGATCCGATTAAGTTTTTACCATGCCCAGGTAAGATCACGCAGTGGATTGCACCGGGTGGACGTAATATTCGTATTGACACCCATGTTCACGGAGGATATATTGTCCCTCCGACATACGATTCAATGATTGCAAAGCTGATTGTTTATGGTAAAGATCGTAATGATGCGATTGCGCGTATGCACCGTGCATTGAGTGAGTTTACCGTTACGGGAATTAAAACAACCATCCCTTTTCATCAGAAAATGATGAAGAATCCTGACTTTGTCAGTAACAGCTTCGATACAAAATACCTCGAAAACTATAGCGGCTGATCGCCGTTATTTTTCCATATTTTCCCCTACACCATTCTCTTTTTATACTACTTTTACATTTCTTGGCTAATATCCGTTAGATAGAAATTTCTAATTTATATTCGCTATTATTATATTAGTAAAATTTATTTTACATAAAAAGGAAAATTCATGAACAACATGAGTATTGGGCAAAAAGTACATATCCCGTTGATTGCATCAATTGGAATAGGATTTATCATTGTTTTGATCAATTATTTTATTTCAGTGAGTGAAATCAAAGATAATGTCTATGAGACTCAAGCAAAAGAAATGAAAACGGTATTTGAGGAAGCAGTGGAGTCCAAAAAGAGTGTTGGTCTTACCAATGCAATTAGTATCGCTACGAATGCCGGAGTTATCAATGGTCTGTCAAGTGGAGATCGTCAACAGACACTGGGCAGTTTAAAATCACTTTCTAAAGAGTTTAAAGAGAATACGAAATTCGGTAATATAAA
Organism: Sulfuricurvum sp.; assembly: GCA_030692765.1. GTDB lineage: Bacteria > Campylobacterota > Campylobacteria > Campylobacterales > Sulfurimonadaceae > Sulfuricurvum. The sequence continues at coordinate 61,345 of JAUYUB010000021.1, read as the reverse complement.
AATCCATGTGCATGACAAAGATGTGCATAGTTTTATACGTGTCTGGAAACCGGAAAAATTTGGTGATGATTTATCGGGTTTTCGAAAATCGATTGTTGCGGTAAAAGAGAGCAAAAAACCTTTAGTAGCTATGGAGGTAGGTAATGCAGGGATGGAGCTTCGGGGAATTGCGCCCGTAATCTCAGGTGGCAACTATTTAGGTTCCATTGAGTTTATGCAGGGTCTTAATTCGGTGATCAAGGATCTGAAAGCAAACTTTGATACGGATTTGATTGTTGCGCTTGATAATAAATATTTGGATACGGCGAAAGATTTGAAAGGTAAACCAAAAATCGGAGAAAATTTCACTCTTGCTGTCAAAGAAGATGTCATAGATAAAGTATTTATGCAAGAGTTGAATGAAGCTGATTTCAATCCGGAAGAAAGCTCATTTAAGACAGCTAACTTTTACGTTACATTAATTCCAATCAAAGATTATTCTGGGGAAAAGGTAGGGTACGCTTTTTCAGCGAAAAAACTGGATCTTGTTGAGGCGATAATTAATGAATCTGAAAACTCTTTGTTACGTCAAGTTGTGATTATGTCTCTTGTTGATGTGATAATATTGTTTTTGCTGATCGCAACCATTCGTAAGGTGGTTACTTCTCCAATAGAAAACCTTGATAAGATTGCTCAAGAGCTGGCGTCAGGAGATGCTGATTTAAGTAAACGTATCAGTATTGATTCAAATGATGAGATTGGTCAGGCAGCAAAAAGTTTTAATGTCTTTATTGAGAAAGTTCAAAAAATAGCTTTAGGTGCAGAAGAGAATGCAAGAGAAGCTATGGAGGCTAAATCACAGTCAGAGAAGCAATTGCAAAAAAATGAAGTATCCATTGCTCTTGCTCATGAGATGATTGGGGGAACCATTGATAATGCGGGAAGCTTGCGTAGCAGTTTGGCAAAAAGTATTCAGGACTTAAATGGGGTCAATGAGTTGAATGCGCAAACAGGCGAAGTTGTTGAGAAGGTAAATACCCAAACCGATGAGATTATGACAAGTATCGCCAATATTACGGCGATGATAAATGATTCGCGTGCTAACTCAGAGCAATTGACACATAATGTAAGTGAAATATCTAATGTTATCACGCTTATTAAAGACATATCGGATCAAACGAATCTTTTGGCGCTCAATGCGGCGATTGAAGCAGCACGTGCCGGTGAACATGGACGCGGATTTGCCGTTGTAGCAGATGAGGTTCGAAAACTCGCTGAACGTACACAAAAAGCGACGAGTGAAGTAGAAGCGAACATTAGTGTACTAAAACAAAATTCGATTGGGATGTTAGAAAACAGTGAACGGGTTGAAGTCTATGCAACGGATTCAACACGACGTCTGGATGAATTTAAACAGATCATGTCTCATATGATAGGCAATGTTGCGAAAATCAAAGATGACAACCAAACGGTAAGTTATGGAATATTTACGAATATGGCCAAACTGGATCACATGATCTTTAAAGCAAATGCTTATGAAGTGGGCTTTGATGGCAAGTCCAGTGAGTTCAGCGATCACCACTCGTGCGCGCTTGGCAAGTGGTATGAACAAGGTGATGGTAAAACTGTCTTTGGAAAATCCAATGCCTATGGTCGATTAGCAGAGCCGCATAAAAAAGTACATGATGAGATCCACAAAGCAATCGGATTGTTGAAAAAAGATTCGACGGTTAAAAGCGATAAAGAAATTGTGGAGTGTTTTAGAGAAGCTGAGAATGCGAGTAAAGAGCTGTTTACTATTTTAAATGAGATTGTAGAAAGTTAAAGTAATTGATACTTCCCATTTTAGGGAAGTCGGAGAACTTTTATATCTGCACTGAGACGTAATCTAGTGAAGTAATCGTTCAAAACCTGATTACGTTTTTCTCCCATGATCATATTGGTAATTTGAGGACGAACGGTATCGAGATTTTCGGTGATCAAGTTTTGTTTATCTTTCATGTAAAAACTCATAAAGCTCTCTTTGCCATTGGGCAGGATGGGTCCGAATTTTCCTACTTCTATTTTATTTAAAATTTGTGATAACTGAGGATTGATATTTTTTGCAGGGATCTTTTCATCTTTAGTGGATATATTGGGAACGTCACGCATTGGGTCTTCGATTTTAGCTTGAAGCGTTTGGGCTGAATTGGCAACGTATATGGTTACCTCATAGCTGTCAGGATGTGAAAATTCATCAAGGTGAAGCTGATAGTACTCTGCTTCTTCGGTAGGTGTTGGTTGCGCCATTTTGGACATTGCAATACTGCTGTAAAGTTTCTGACCGCGTATACTCTCTTCAACTTTGGCTTTCAAATCACTCTCATCGATTCCACGAGCCGTTTTCATAGCATCGAGAAATTGTTCCATGGTAAGATTATTTTGCTTGCCCATCCGCTCCATTTCTTCTTTTATTTCAGAAGCGCTGACGGAGATCTTTTTTTCTTGGGCTTCTAGCTGCTCCAGCTTTTTTCGAATGAGCGTATCGGCACTTTTGGTGGCATCGGTTCCGCTTTGTTTCATCTCTTGAGTGATTTCATACAGAGTGATTGGAGTGTTTTTGACCAATACTGCGACGCCGCCGACAGGGGCACCAAAAGCAAAGGTCAGTAATAACGACGAGAGGATGAGTGAACGCATCAAAGCTCCTTGAGATAATGGCCTATTTTACCCGCATTTAACCTAGTCTAAACTAAAATTCAACAATTGTAAAAAAGGATTTTCACATGGTAGTTACACGTTTCGCCCCTAGTCCGACAGGATATTTGCATATCGGAGGTCTTCGCACGGCATTGTTAAGCTATCTGTGGGCACGTAAAAACAACGGGACTTTTTTATTGCGTATAGAAGATACCGATTTTAGCCGAAACGATGAAGCGGCGGCATTGGCGATTGTCGAAGCGTTTAAGTGGGTAGGACTAAAACATGATGGAACGATTGAATATCAATCCAGTCGTTTACCTATTTATCAGGAGTACGTTCAAAAATTGCTCGATGCAGGCAAAGCATATAAGTGTTACATGTCCAAAGAAGAGTTGGAAGCTTTACGTGAAGAACAAACACAACGCAAAGAACGTCCAAAATATGACAACCGTTATCGCGATTTTACAGGAACTTCACCTGAGGGGCGCGAGGCAGTTATCCGTATCAAAGCTCCTTTGGAAGGAAGTATTACGGTTCATGACGGTGTCAAAGGGGACGTGGTCTTTAACGTTCAGGACATTTTGGATGATTTTATCATTGCCCGCTCAGACGGTACCCCAACGTACAACTTTGTCGTAGCAGTAGACGATGCACTTATGGGTGTGACCGATGTGATACGGGGGGATGACCATCTCTCTAATACGCCAAAGCAGATTGTGGTGTATCAAGCGCTTGGATTCCCGCTTCCTAAGTTTTTCCATGTACCGATGATTCATAACCATGACGGTAAAAAGCTCTCAAAACGCGATGGGGCTACCGATGTCATGGCGTATAAAACTCTGGGGTATACGCCTGAAGCATTGTTGAACTTTTTGGTGCGATTGGGTTGGAGTCATGGAGATCAGGAAATTTTCTCGATGGAAGAAATGTTGGAGTTATTTGATCCAAGTGACATCAACCGTTCAGCGTCAGTGTACAATGTCGAAAAACTCGATTGGCTGAACAGTCACTATCTCAAAAATATGAGTAATGAAAAGCTGTGTGAACTGTTGGAGTTCCACGGTGTTATGTTAATCAGTCATGATAAACGGGAGATTTTACTCGATGCGGTCAAAGAACGTGCTAAGACATTGGCAGAAATGGCCGTGCTCACGGCAGAGATTTTGGCAGCTCCAGCGGTTTTTGACGAAGCGGTACTGAAAAAAGGGTACAAAGAAGACAGCAGAGAAGTATTGGAAAATTTTGCAGCAGCATTAAAATCGGCTCAAGAACTTCATTTACCAAGTGATTATCATCATGTCATGGAGAGTGTTGTGGCTGAAATGGGGATCGGATTTGGCAAGATCGGTCAACCTCTTCGTATTGCCTTACTAGGTAAACTTTCTGGTCCTGGACTTGACAGCGTTATGGCGATTATTGGTGTTGAAGAAACATTGGCTCGGATTAATACCCTTATTTCATACTGATGTATATCGGATGGTCCCCAGTGGGGGAACCAATCTTTTTTCTTTCGCTTCCTTCATAAACCGCTTAAACCCTCGTCTTTCTTTCTCGCCGATACGATAGGTAATATGATGTAAATAATGCCGAATTTGTGCTGGAGTAAGATTGCTTTTGTGGGCATTGTCTTTTAAAATATAGTGTGGAATTTTGATTGGTTTGCAGATAAAAGCATGGCTGAGGCGCTTGAGCTCATGTTGGTGATGATGGGTACACAGCAGAGCAAAAACGAAGGGCAAATGTGTTTTGTTATACCAAGCTTGTGACAAGTCGATGCATTCACCACCACCGTAATAATAACGCAGCGCTTTATCACCGATGAGCACCTCTCCATCAATGTCCAATATTTGTGCAAGGAGATTGGAGGTTGCGGATTGGGTATCGTCTTTGTGTATTTTACTGGGCAATGAAAGAACACTGAGAACACTTCTTTTGGCGACAATTCCAACATTAAAATGGTGGCAATTTCGTGCAGCAATACTCGAAATAAATGCGGCGTCAATACGTCGTGCGGCAAATGATCGGTTAAGCGTTGAGGGGACCCCTTTGTGGTAATTGAGGCTTTGATGGACTTTAAGTGTTTTGGCGTAGCGTTTCATAAAAACGTGAAAAGGCAAGAGGTTTAAAAAATCTATTTTCCCAAAAATCACAATCAAAACCTTTTTATCTAAGAGGTGCTATTATACTAAAATTACAATAGGATTTGTGGGGAATTTTGATGATAACTGTAGAATTTTTAGGACCGATTAAGAAGCCTGTGTTAACTATGGAAGCTTCAACACTGCATGATGTTGCGCGTGTTTTAAAAGAAGATGCCCAAATGGGACAATGGATTGAAAGCTGTGCAGTTGCTGTCAATGATACGCTGGTAGCATCCTTGGACACTGTACTCAAAGACGGCGATAAAGTATCACTTCTACCTCCGGTATGCGGAGGATGAGGATGTTAGAGCTTCACGAGGGGGCATTGAATGTTCCTGAGATTTTAACGCGTTGGTATGCTCAGGAGTCAACCAGTAATTATGGAGCATATATTCCGTTTGTGGGAACTGTTCGCGCGGAAGACGGGATAGAGGGATTGAGCTTTGATGTCTATGAACCCATTTTAAACAGCTGGTTTGATGCGTGGGTGGCAAAAGTGGCACCTCTGGGAGCAACACTGAAAATGGCACACAGCCAGGGTGATGTTTTGGTGCATGAATCGTCGTATATTGCGGCGGTTTTTTCGCCAAAACGGCGTGTGGCACTCGAAATAATCGAACAATTTGTAGAAGATTTTAAAGCCTCAGCCCCTATATGGAAATACGATCTTATAAACGGTGAACGTATCTATGCACGTGAACGCTCAACCGCGATTGCAGGTGCAGGTATTTTAGGAGTAAAATCATGATCTCATACGAAACGTCTCAAAATATGATCAGTCTTTTACCTGTAGGTGCTATACGCAGTGAACGCGTTTTTTTGACTGCGGCATTGGGACGAGTTCTTGCTGAAGATATTGTTGCGCAGGAAGATTATCCGACCCATCCCACATCTGCAATGGATGGATATGCAATGATCCATACAGACTTTGCAGAGCATAAGGCGCTCGCTATTTTAGGTGACAATCCTGCAGGTGCGGATGAAGTAGCCCAAGTTGAGAGCGGGATTTGCATTAAAACATTTACGGGCTCGTTAATGCCGCTTGGCTCAGATACTCTTATCCCTATTGAAAATGTAACGGTTAATGATGGTTTGATTATGATTGACAAGCCGGTTCCCGCAGGATTCGCCGTTCGTCCTGTTGGTGAGAGCTACAAAGCTGGAGAGATTTTAATTGCACGAGGAACAACGATCGGTTTTGCTGAGATTGGAGTAATGGCTGGAATTAATCAAGTGATGGTTTCGGTGGCTCAACGTCCGCGTGTAAGTATCATTGCCACGGGAAGCGAGATTCTGGATATTGGACAAACGCAACATCATGCGGGACAAATCCGCAGCTCCAACAACTATACGCTTGAAGCATTGGTGAATCAACTTGGTGGCGAAGCTATTGGAATGGGCATTGTTGGAGATGATAAGCAGGGTATTATGGAGCGTTTTGATGAAGCGCTGCGATCGAGTGATATTGTCGTCAGTACGGGCGGCGTGAGTGTCGGGGATTACGATTTTGTTAAACACATTGTTCCAAAGCTGGGGGCTGAGGTTATCTTCAAAGGGGTCAATATTAAACCCGGTCAGCATGTCATGGTGGCTCAACGCGGATCAAAATTCATCGTCTCATTGCCTGGCTTTGCCTATTCGTCTACGGTGACGTTTATCCTCTATGTTGCGCCTTTGATGGCACGTATGATGGGTTGTGCGAATCCGTATGAACCCATAGAAGCAACTCTCAAAGTCCCTTTTGCCAAACGCTCCAATAAAAGCGAATTTACAGCATGTAATTTGCATTTTGAAGATGGACGCTATTGGGTTGATTTTGAAGGCAAAAAGGCCGGAAGTTCTGCGATTCTGACAAACTTATTGGGCAATGCTGCTTTGATGATTTGCGGTGAGGAAGATGGTGACTTGGAAGCGGGAACATTGGTTAGAGTAATTAAACTCTAACCACTTACTTCATTATTTTTGCTTTAATTGTTTCTTCATCCATCATCTCTTTACGATACTTAACCACAACAAGATTCTCAGTTTCATTGATATACCACTCTGCAATATGCTCATGTTCCAATGTCATTAGTTTTTCTTCATCAACGTGTTCTCTCGGTATGTACAAATGAGAGAAGCGGTGTGGATTATTAAGCTTCATTGTCCATAAAAGCCATAACGTAGAAACAACGACTAATCCGATAGACAATGCTTCTTTGGTTGCATACTCAAGAGCAAGACCTGCTACGATACCGCCGACAAACGTCATAAGGTAAGCAAAGCCGTTGGCGATTCCAAGGGCTGCCCCTTTTTGATGTACTCTTGCAAGTTTGCTGATCATTGACTGAACCAAAGGCTCCATCATGTTAAAGGCCATGAAGAAGCTGATAACGCCGACGATAAACTCCCAGTTTTGGGTTGCAAAACCCATGAGGGTAAATGAAATGATAAACAAGACGATAGAGATGAGAAAAATCTGTTTTGGTTTGTTGTGCTTTTCCCCAAACACCGCAGCAGGTCCCATAGCGATAAGCCCTGCGATCAAAGCAGGTACATACACTTTCCATAGCTCTGCTTTTTCCCAGTTAAATCCGTATTCACCTTGCGTGAGCAAGATAGGAATAAGGACGAACGCAACCGTCATAAGCCCTTTTTGCATTCCGTTAATGATGATCATATTCAGAAGGTTGGGGTCTTTTATGATATCACGTGTTGTAGTAGTCGAGTGATAGATGTGATGAATACGCGGTGGTGTCGGAACCTTGGTAAACAAAATAATCATAGAGAGAATGGATAAAATCGCTGCTATCCAAAACAATGAGCCAATACCGTAGTGTGCTGCGATAACAGGTCCCAATCCCATAGCAAAAGCAAAGCTCATTGCGATACTTCCGCCCATAAGTGCCATGGCTTTGCCTCTGGACTCTTCGCTGACTAAATCACTGATCATGGCGGGGATAACGGCACCTATTGCCCCTGATCCTTGCAAAAAACGTCCGAACATCAGGGTATAAATATCGGTACTTACCGCACAAATGATCGAGCCAACCAAAAAGATGACTAAACCAATGACCAATGTCGGTTTACGACCGATCTTGTCGCTCATGATCCCAAATGGGAGTTGAAAGATAGCCTGAGTGAGGGCATAACCGCCCACAATTACACCGATAAGCAGAGGCGTAGCCCCTTTGAGAGTCAGGGCATACGCCGAAAGTACGGGTAAGACCAAAAAAAGACCGAAAAAGCGAAGCGATAAAATCGCAGAGAGAGGCATGACTGTTTTAAACACGCTGTGACCTTTGATGAGATAAAATTGCCGTTATTATAATATATTGTGGACAAGAAAACGCTATGCGGTCACAATGACTAAGACTACACTAAGGAATGAAAGCATGCGCATCGTTTTAGCCACCTCCAATAAGGGTAAAGTTCGAGAGATCAAAGAACTGTTTCATGACCGAGAGGTTTTCCCGTATACTGAGCTAATGGAAGCTTTCGAGATCATCGAAGACGGTGAGACGTTCAAAGAAAATGCACTGATCAAAGCACGTGCTGTTTATCGTGCTTTAGGTGATGCAGATGCGGTGGTTATTGCGGATGACAGCGGTATCAGTGTGGATGTACTGGGCGGTGCTCCAGGGATTTACAGCGCGCGTTATGCGGGTGAGGGGTGTAGTGATAGAGACAACTTAAACAAAATCGTAGAAGGTGTGAAAAACGGAGGTTTTGAATCTTCGCCTGCTCACTACACTGCAGCGATTGCAATCGTCTCCAAAGAGGGTGAAAGTTGTGTTCATGGCTGGATGTACGGGGATGTCTCCATCTATGTGAGGGGGGAGAATGGATTTGGATACGATCCTATTTTTACACCTAGTGGGTTTACGCAAACCTTGGGAGAGCTAAACAGTGAAGTCAAAGTTGGGCTTTCACACCGCTCTAAAGCACTCAATCTGGCGAAGATTTTGATTGATCAGATCAGGTTTCAGCGTTCTTAAACAGGAATACTTCCGATAATGGTTAGAAAAATAATCCCTACGATAATCCGATAGATTGCAAACGGTGTAAAGGTATGACGGCTCACAAAGCCCACAAACATTTTGACCGTGAAAAAGGCGAAGATAAATGCGGTGACAAACGCAACTGAGAGCATGGTATAGTCATCTACGACCATTTCATGGCGATGTTTGAGCAGATCATAGGCAGTTGCGACGATCATCGTAGGAATAGCCAGAAGAAATGAAAATTCAGCGGCAGCTTTGCGTTTTAAACCTAAGAACAGCCCTCCGATGATGGTGGCACCTGAACGGCTTGTCCCTGGTACCATCGAAAGACTTTGAAACACTCCGATCATAAAAGCTTCTTTGTAGCTAAGTTCATCGAGCCCTTTGCCTGCATCGATGGCTTTATCACGTCGGATATACTCAACTGCCAAGAACACAAATCCTCCAGCGATTAGCATAAAGCTCACCGTCTCAACTCCAAACAGTGCTTTGATGTGTTTGTAGAACAATAATCCAAAAACACCCGTAGGGACGAATGCGACGGCGAGTTTAATCCAGAGGGTTTTATCATTCATGAGATGTTTAGCGTATAAGAACAAGACAGCGAGGATACTACCAAGTTGTATAGAGACCTCGAACGCTTTGTGTGCCGCAGTTTGTTGTATCCCCAATAGTTGGGACGCGAGGATGAGGTGACCCGTAGAGGAGACTGGTAAAAATTCGGTTACCCCTTCAAGAGCACCTAGGAGAATAGCGTCAAATAGTGTCATTAATGTCTCTTTTTTTAGCGTAATTCTAACACACTAATGGCAATCTTAAAGGAGTACTAACCTGTCATTTGTTATAATTCGCACAATTTCTGATAAATTTTTACTCCTAAATCACAAGGAAAACAATGCTCCTCTTTACCCCAGGCCCTACTCCAGTACCTGAATCCGTACGTATCGCAATGGCAGGGGAAACGCTGCATCATCGCACACCAGAGTTCGAAGCGATTTTTGAGCGCACCCGTGCTTTGTTGTTTGAGCTACTTGGAATGTCCGAAGTGCTTATGTTGGCCTCTTCAGGAACAGGTGCGATGGAAGCCGCAGTGACTAATCTGACACACGCTAAACTTCTTTCGATCAACTCTGGAAAATTCGGCGAACGTTTTGGAAAGATTGCAGCGGCACATGGGATTGCCAATGTCGAGATCAAGCACGAGTGGGATACGGCTGCATCTGTAGCAGAAGTACAAGCGGCATTGGACGCTAACCCTGACATTGATGCGATAGCGATACAAATTTGTGAATCGGCAGGTGGGCTTCGTCACAATGCCGAAGCGATTGCGGCTGCGGTCAAAGCGCATAATCCTTCGATAATGGTCATTGCCGATGGAATCACGGCTGTGGGTGTTGAGAAAATAGATGTGACCAATATTGATTGTCTCATTTCAGGAAGCCAAAAAGCGTTGATGCTCCCTCCTGGGTTGGCTATTATGGGTCTCTCGAGTGCAGCAATCGAAAAAATCGGAAAAGGTAAGGGATATTATTTCAACCTTGCAACCGAGATCAAAAATCAGCAGAAAAATACTACCGCATGGACGGCAGCAACGACATTGATTATTGGTTTGGAAAGCGTTCTTAATCGTATTAAAGCTGAGGGTGGTTTGAGCAAATTGTATGATGAAACAGCACGCCGTGCACGCGCAACGCGTGAAGCGCTGGTGGCAATCGGATTGCATATTTATCCAACTACCCCTGCGGATTCGATGACAACGATTGATGATGAACAAGCGCCTAAGATTCGTACAATGCTTAAAAAAGAGTTTGAGATCAATATGGCGGGAGGTCAGGACCATATCAAAGATTTGATCTTTCGTATCAATCATATGGGGCTTATCCCTGCCTATGAAGCGGCATGGGTTGTTAACAGCATTGAATTGGCACTTGAAAAACTAGGACGCAGAACGTTCGACGGTACGGCAAATAAAGTCTTCAGTACCGTCTATTTTGGCAGTAACGCATGATATTCGAACACGAAATTCCTGAGGGTTCACGACTCTATTTTGCAGGAACAGCGAAAACCAAACGATTTATTGAGACAAAAGCCAGCGAACTGCTGTCTGCTTCAGGCTTTGAGGAGATAGTCACCCCCTTATTTTCGTATCATCAGCATCTAAGCGTCAGCGATGAATGGGAGTTGCTTCGTTTAGGGGATGTGAAAAATCATGCGATGAGTTTACGCGCGGATTCGACGATTGATGTTGTTCGGATTATTAAAAAAAGACTTGGAACAAATACAACCCATAAAAAATGGTTCTATATACAGCCTGTATACAGTTTCCCCTCGACTGAGCAGTATCAGGTGGGAGCAGAGATCATCGATGAATGTAATTTATCGGTTGTTTTAAATGAAGCAACGGCTATTCTCAGTGCATTAAAGATTGAACCGCTGTTGCAAATATCCAATATTAATATCCCTCGGGTTCTCTCTGAAATGCTGAATTTAGAGTTGGATGATTTTCGACATGTCAATATCGAAAAGTTTTTATCACTGAAGCTAGAGTGGCTGACACAGTTGGTCTATCTTGAAAAAGTAGAACAAATTGAGCCTCTTTTACAGATTGTCCCAGATGTGATTCGTGATGAGTTGCTCAAAATCAAAAAGCTTTGTATGGGACTGCAATATCCTAATTATGTTATTGCACCTTTATATTACGCTAAAATGCTGTATTACGATGAACTCTTTTTTAGAGTGATTGAAAAAAATGAAGTCTACGCCATGGGCGGACGCTATAAAGACGAAGAGACCGTTTCGGTCGGATTCGCAATTTACACAGATGCTTTGGTCGAAGCATTACACCATTAAAATAGGAAAAACATGAAAGCAGATTTAATTGTCGGTATCCAGTGGGGTGACGAAGGAAAAGGTAAGATTGTTGACTTGCTCGCGCAAAAATACGATGTTGTCGCCCGTTACCAAGGTGGACATAATGCAGGACATACCATTGTAGTAGATGGTAAAACCCATGCACTTCATCTTATTCCATCGGGTATTTTGAATCCTAAAGCTGTCAATATTATCGGTAATGGCGTAGTTGTCTCCCCTGAAGCGTTGATCAAAGAGATGAAGCAGTTTGATAACTTGCTTGGGCGTCTTTTCTTGAGTGAGTCATCACATATGATTTTGACATTTCATACGTTGATCGATCAAGCAAAAGAAAAACTGCGCGGTGAAAAAGCCATCGGCACAACGGGTCGCGGTATCGGACCTGCCTACAGTGAAAAAATCGCTCGTGCGGGTTTTCGTCTAGGAGAGCTGCGCAATGTTCCAGCGTTAACGGATCGTGTTTTAGAATATTTTGTACAAAACAAAGCGATTTTTGATGCTTTGGCCATTACGTTGCCAAGCGCGCAAGAGTTAACAGCTGAGCTTACAGGTTTTGCTGAAAAACTGGTTCCATTTTTGGCAAACACGACACAGATGGCGTGGAAAATGATGGATGAAGACAAAAGAATTCTTTTGGAGGGTGCGCAAGGGACGATGTTGGACATCGATCACGGTACCTATCCATACGTAACAAGTTCATCAACTATCTCAGCAGGGGCATGTACCGGTCTTGGGATCAATCCAAAAGATATTGGAAAAGTAACAGGAATCGTCAAAGCGTATTGTACACGTGTCGGTAATGGTCCCTTCCCAACGGAAGATCACACTGAGATCGGTGAGCGTTTACGTACACAAGGGCGCGAATTTGGAACAACTACCGGCCGTCCACGTCGTTGCGGATGGTTTGATGCCGTAGCATGCCGATATGCCAGTCGTATCAATGGATGTGATGATCTCTCAATCATGAAGTTGGATGTTCTAGATGGTTTTGATGAGATCAAAGTGTGTGTTGCTTATGAACTTAACGGGGAAACTATTGATTATTTGCCGCTTGATCTTGAAGCGGTAACGCCTGTCTATAAAACATTTGCAGGATGGGACAAGACTGAGGGTGTTCGTCGTTTTGAAGACCTTCCTAAAACCGCACAAGAGTATCTTAAAGCGATTGAAGAATTGACACAGACCAAAATCGGAATGATTTCAACATCACCGGATCGAAACGATACGATTTTACTTTAAAACAAAGATTCTAAACCAAAGGGGAGCGACGCCATGAAATCACGCTATGAACCTTTGGTGAAGCTCAAAAAACAGGCATTGGACAAAACAGAACAACAGCTTTTGAATGCAAACACTGAAGTTACCCTCAGCGATACTGCATTACGCAATGCTTACGCGCAACTTTCCACTTTTGAATCTCCTTCTAACGGCCCTATCGGTGAACTTTTACAAGCACAGATGATACTTCAAGCGCACCATCGCGAAATTGAGACGTGCCGTTTGAGAGTCGAACGTGCGGGGATGAATCAACATGCTGCACGAGAGGCTTTTCGGTTGTCTCGAATAGAATTTGAAAAATTCAATTACCTTGAGGTTCAAGAAGTAGAAGCGATGATGGCAAAAGCAAAACAGGAAGAGGCAAAAATGTTAGATGAAATCGGGACAATTACCTACAAAAAGGTGTGGCTGTGAGATATTTATTATTACTGACTTTTTACATGGGAAGTGTGTTATTAGGTAGTCAAGGTACGAAATCGTATGAGTGTACCAAGATTTTTGAATCACGTAAGAATGAGCTTTTGATTGAGTTGAGCCGTATTGATGAAGAACGCCAATCCCTTGATGCACTCAAGAGGGCAACGGAAGATTTATTGAAGAAAAAAGAGTCTGTTGTAAAGGGAAAAGACAGCCGCGTAGATCAAAAATTACAAGAGATTGCAGCTAAAGAAGCCTCTGTTAAGAAAATTCTTGAAGAGAATAAGAAAGTACTCGCCGAGATAAAACAGTTGAAATCTGACAAAGTATCTCAGACGTTTGCTAAAATGAAACCCTCAGCATCCGCCGGCATTCTTTCTCAAATGTCTACAGAAGAAGCATCTTCTATCATGAGCACTTTAAATTCCAAGGTCGTTGGGCAGATATTGGCGAAGATGGATCCGAAAAAAGGGTCAGAGATTACTGCATCGCTGCGAAAAATTCCATCAGATGCACCTCAAAAATAACGCGTAAGCCTCCTCTAAGCCATTTTAGAGGACATCTAAAGTACAATAAGAAAAAAGAAATAGGGCTGGATAATGAAAGTTTCACTCTCACATATACCCCACATAGCGAGTCGAATTGCCGTAGATTTAAATCGCAGTGGCCTAGTAACAATGACTCATGGTTTGGAAGCAGCGGCCAAAGAGGCTGAGAAGATATTGGTTGAGAATGTTAAACGTGAGATGGCACTTGAAGAAAAAGTCAATGAAATTGTTAATGCGAATGAAGAACAGATTGATTATTATCTAGCGGACGAGCGTCAACTCTTTTTTATGATCAAGAAAAAACTGGCAGCTGAATTTGATGTTATCTTATCGTATGAAGACAGGTATTCAGATATAGCGCACAAAATTCTCAATGAACTTTATGAGGAAGATCTGATTAAATATGATGTGAGTGAGAATCGCGTTAAAAATATCATTTACGATTCAATGACGAAGTTCATAGCGGATGCGGGCGAAATTGAATCGGCGGTGTATGAAAAGATCAAAAGCTACAAGCGTCGTGTGATTCCGGGTACGGATGAGTATGAAATTTTGTATGAAAAATTTTACAAAGATGAATTGGCGCGAAGAGGGCTTTCGTAATGCGTGATGTATGGATTTATTTAGAAAACGGGACCTATATCCAAGCAAAAAGTTTTGGGGCTGACACAACCAATGTGGGTGAAATTGTTTTCAATACCTCGTTGACCGGGTATCAAGAGATTATCTCCGATCCATCCTATGCAGGTCAGTTTATCACGTTTACTATGCCGGAAATCGGAAATGTCGGTGTCAATGACGAAGATATGGAAAGTGCTGCTGCCCATTGTAAAGGGGTAATTGTCCGCCAATATCAAAGTGCACATTCGAACTTCCGTGCCACAGAGGCACTTCACACCTTTTTGGAAAAACACGGAGTGATCGGTATATGCGATATTGATACCCGTTATTTGACGAAGATGCTTCGCACACAAGGGGCAATGATGATGATTGCTTCTACGAAAGTAAGCGATAAAGCGCAACTCAAAGCACTTCTCGAAGCAGCACCACGTATTGAAGAGGTGAATTACATAGAGGAAGTAAGTACTAAAACGGCTTACCGTCATACGTCAGGCGTTTACAATCCGGTTACTTTCAAATACAATGAAGCGCCAAAAGTAAAAGCAAAAATTGCGGCCATTGATTTTGGAGTTAAACGTAATATTTTGAATGAACTTACCCAGGTGGGATTAGAAGTAAATGTTTACCCGAACGATTTCAGTGCCGATGATCTCATAGCAAAGTACGATGCACATGCGATTGATGGTGTTTTTCTCTCCAATGGACCGGGAGACCCTTTGGTGCTTAAAAAAGAACAAGATGAGATTAAAAAGCTCATTGCTCGTAAAATTCCTTTGTTCGGTATCTGTTTGGGACACCAGCTGTTAAGTATTGCGCATGGACATGATACGCATAAATTGAAATTCGGTCACCATGGCGGAAATCATCCGGTTAAAAACGTAAAAACGGGAATGGTAGAAATAACCGCTCAAAATCATAATTATAATGTTCCTGAATCGGTACGTGAAATTGCGGAGGTTACGCACGTTAACCTTTTTGACAACACGATCGAGGGACTGAGTTATAAAACGGGACCTGTTTTTTCAGTTCAGCACCACCCTGAAGCCAGTCCTGGGCCAAAAGAGAGCCGTTATATCTTTCAAGAGTTTTTAACCCTTATCCAGCGCTAAAACTTCTTATTTCTTCGCCGATTTTTTAAATCGGCTTCACTATTTATCACGCAATTCTTTTAAAAATCTTAAGAATATCAATAAGTTGTCAAAATGAGCAAAAAGATTAATAATTTAAGATTCATTAAATATTTCTATCGCTATCATTAGAGTGTCTAATAGCCTGGAACTGTTACATTTGTGTTTAAGAAACACAATGAGGCTCTTATGCTTTGAATTTTAAGGAGGTAATATATGGAAAATCGTCCATTAGAGTATGACTATACAGTTGCTAAACTGTTTATGTACAATGCTATATTCGTCGGTGTTGCTGGTATGCTTGCAGGAGTTGTGTTAGCATGGCAGATGGCATTTCCACAATTTAACTATATCCTGGGTGTTGAGTTTGCTGAATACACCAATTTTGGTCGTTTACGTGCGATTCACACGGATAGTGTTATTTACGGATTTGTTTTGAGTGCGGTTTGGTCTACATGGTATTATATAGGTCAGCGTGTTTTAAAAGTTTCAATGGCAGAGTCGAAATTTTTGATGTTTGTCGGTAAAGCCCATTTTTGGATTTACATGGCGGCATCGATTATTATCGTTATAGGCTTACAGTTAGGGATTACCAGTTCAAAAGAGTACTCAGAATTTGAGTGGCCAATTGATTTGGGTATTGTTGTTGTATGGGTTTTATGGGGTATCAGTATTTTTGGTTTGATCGGTATTCGCCGTGAAAAATCATTGTACATCTCTATTTGGTACTATATTGCGACTTTCTTAGCCGTTGCAATGCTTCATATCTTCAATAATGCGGAGATTCCTACGTATCTTGCATCAGGCGGAATTGGTAACTGGTATCACTCGGTTTCGATGTATGCAGGGACGAATGATGCGTTAGTTCAGTGGTGGTTTGGGCACAATGCGGTTGCGTTTGTTTTAACTACACCTATTATTGCGATGAGTTACTATTTCTTGCCAAAAGAATCAGGACAAGCGGTTTATTCGTATAAATTGTCTTTGCTCGCATTTTGGGGCTTGATGTTTGTATACCTTTGGGCGGGTGGACACCACTTGTTGTTCTCGACGGTTCCTGACTGGATGCAAACGATGGGTTCTGTATTCTCGGTTGTCCTTATTCTTCCATCATGGGGTTCAGCAGTCAATATGCTTCTGACGATGAAGGGTGAATGGCAGCAAGTTGCAGCAAGTCCATTGATCAAATTTATGGTTATGGCGTCAACTTTCTATATGTTCTCTACATTAGAAGGTCCAATCCAAGCGATTAAATCGGTTAATGCTTTGGCCCACTTTACGGACTGGATTGTTGGTCACGTTCATGATGGTGCACTAGGCTGGGTTGGATTTATGGTTATTGCTGCGCTGTTCCATATGGCGCCGCGTATGTTCAAGCGTGAGATTTATTCCAAATCGTTGATGGGGATGCAGTTCTGGATCCAAACACTTGGGGTTATTTTGTATTTCACATCTATGTGGATTGCGGGTATCACGCAAGGGATGATGTGGCGTGCTCACGATGAGTTCGGTAATCTTGCTTACTCATTTATTGATACGGTTGTTGTATTGCATCCGTACTTTATAATCCGTGCAGTTGGTGGTACATTGTACTTAGTGGGTATGGTGATGTTTGCGTACAATATGTACAAAACAATGACAAGCTCTCGTGTTGTTGAAGAACATGAGCTTCAAAACGCAACGCCTATGGGCGCTTAAGAAGGAGGGGAAAATGTTTCACTGGTTAGAAAAAAACCCGTTCTTTTTTGCGGTTACTGTTTTCGTTGTTATTGCCTTTGCAGGTCTCGTTGAGATTCTGCCAAACTTTGCGCAAGCGTCTCGACCAATCGTCGGGGCTAAGCCTTATTCAACACTGGAACTAACGGGCCGTTGGGTGTATATTAAAAACAACTGTAATGGGTGTCATTCACAGCTGATTCGTCCGTTTAAATCAGAAACAGATCGTTATGGTCATTACTCTACGAGTGGTGAATATGCCTACGATCGTCCATTCCTATGGGGTTCAAAACGTACAGGTCCTGATTTGATGCGTGTAGGTAACTACCGTACGACAGACTGGCATGAGACTCATATGAAAGATCCTGCAGCGGTTGTGCCTGGTTCTATCATGCCTGCATATACATGGTTGTTTAAGAATACAGCGGATATTGATACTGCCTATGCAGAGCAGTTGACAATCCAAAAGTTTTTTGCGGTTCCTTATAATAAAGAACTTCCAATGGCGGATGGTTCAAAAGTAACGGTTGCTTTAGCGGATACATTGGAAGGTGCTCGCGCATCGGCTCTTGAAGAAGCAAAAGTGGTTGCGGCAGATATGAAAGATCAAGCTGTTAAAGATGCAGTGGCAGCAGGTCAGGTTCCTGAAATTGTTGCACTTATTGCGTATCTTAACCGATTGAAATAAAGGATGAGCGTGGATATTGCAACACTTCAGGCGTACGGCTTTTTTTTCTTTACAGCCTTTATGGTGGTTTTATTGTATTCGTACATCTATCACCTTTACAGCTCACAGAAAGACGGGTCACGCGATTATGAAAAATACAGCAATATCGCGCTGCATGATGAGATCACCGATCAACCGGTCGAAGCGGTCTCTAAAGATGACGAGAAAAAAGTAGGAGGCATAGATGAATAAGACAGTATTAGCTGCTATCATAGTTACAATTGCAATGCTTGGCTTTACTTATGCGGCAGTTGAAATGGCTGGCGGTTTAGATAAGTTTTTAAAAGATGGCGACTGGGTAAATATGCTTGCGATCGCAGGCGCAGTAGTCCTTGTTATCATAACAACATTTGTCGTTACAAAATACGTTCGACAGATGCAAAACGATACAGCAAGCGGTAATCTTGCAGAAGAAAGCTGGGATGGTATTGGTGAGTATAAAAACGAACCACCTTTTGGATGGGCCGTTGCTTATCTTGGTTTGATCGTTTGGGCGATTTGGTATTTTCTTGCAGGATATCCTGTCAATTCGTATTCACAAATCGGTGAATACAATCAATACGTTGCTGCACATGATACAAAGTTTAATGAGCAGCATAAAAATATGGATGATGAGACACTCAAAGAGATGGGTGAATCAATCTTCATCGTGCAATGTGCACCATGTCATGGTCTACAAGCTGATGGTATGAACGGTCAAGCAGCTGATTTGAATACACGTATTTCCGAAGCATCTGTCAAACATGTTTTGATAAAAGGTTCAAATAGCAATCTATTGGGAACAAGTATGCCTATGCCTGATCGTAACGGTTTGTTGAACACAGCTACCAATGCACTTATTACCGATGCTGAGATTGATGCAGTATCTAAATACGTTGCTAATGGACTAAAAGCAGATGATGCTGCGGGTGCAGCGGTATTTGCTGGCACATGTGCAGCATGTCACGGTGCTGATGGTAAGGGTATGGAGATGGTTGCTCCAAACATTGCGCAGATGTCTCCAGCAATGGTTGATATGGTCCTTAATCATGGTAAAAAAGGTGCTATTGGTGCAATGCCGGCATTTACTAACCTAACTGAAGTTCAGCATAAAGCAGTGAATGCCTATGTTGCAAGCTTGAGTCAAAAATAAGGGGCAAATGATGGAAAACGAAAATCGTAGTCTATTTTCACTAGATGGCATCACAGGCATGTTAATAGCAGTTGTTTTATTGCTCTCTATCGTAGGAGTACTCACGTATTTCTCGGTAGTTACGCAAGCTGCCAATGCAAACAATTTTTATAAAATTGACAATGAAAAAGAGATCCAGATGTTCAGTACTGACAGTGCTAAGCATGTGGTCGACGTAAAGTAAGGAGTTTAGTATGGCAAAGCACATGGATAAACTCATCACACTTGCATTGATAGTAAGTGCTGCAGTAACCTTGTGGGCGGTGTTGACACCGAACCACTTGTTTGTCGGATAGGGTCTTTATTGAAACTTTCACGAGGGCTCGCGGCCCTCACACTGCTAGGCATATTTTTTTCTTCCCTACATGCAGAATTTTTGTATAAAGACGAAGTTGTCAAGAATCCAGAATTTACGAAACAAATTGAAACCATAGGCGCTGAGCTTAAAGCTAAGACAGGTGTTTCTCTTTATTTGGTTATGGTCCGTGATTTGGAAAACAATGAATCAATCAGTGATTTTGAAAAACGTATCAGCGCAGATACAAATGATTCTGCAGTGATAATGACGTTTGTAGAATTGCAAAAACAAGTTGATATCTTGGCGCGTCCTGCGTCTTTATACAAAGATTTTAATAAGGCACAGATCCTTAATCCCAATGCGACTTTTATTGGTGCCGTTGTGAGCAGTATATTGTTTGCTCGTAGTCTCGATGAAGCAAAAGAGTTGTTGTCCAACAGCGGTGGAACGGTATTGCCAATCTTGGCTGAGCGTGCCAAGGGCGAGGATATCGTTAAAAAATACGCAGTCGGTATGTTCAACGGTTATGCGGATACAGCAGAACAAATTGCCGCTTCGAGAGGTCAAGCGCTAAGCACCTCTGCTGGGACGGAGAGTCAAACCTTTATTGATATTATACGAGTAATATTTTATGGTACGATATTGATTGCATTGGGCAGATATGTCTGGGGCCGTTTTTTAAAGAAAAGAAAGCAGGATGAAGCATGATCGATAAAAATGCAGGCAAAAAATGGCCATGGATCATTGGTGTATCGACTGTCATCGTTATTGGATTTGCTATTGGAACGATTAAAGTAGCCATTAGTAACCCTGTTGAGATGTCAGAATACGGGATGCAAAGTTACCATGAGTATGACGATAATGTTAATAATATCATTAATGCAAAAATAGAATTTGATAAAAAATACACAATAGCTTTTTTGACTCCGCAAATCACGAATCAAGCCTCTGTCGTTGCCTATGAGATCAAAGACAAATCCGGCAAGGCGGTTGATGACGCAAATCTAAGTGTCGTGTTAACGCGCCCTGATACCGTTAAGTTTGATATTGCACTTGATAAACCTGTCGTTGAGAATGGTGTTTATACTTTCAAAGCCATCGATCTGCCAAAAGCGGGACGATGGGACATTATGGCAAGAGTAACGGTCGGTGAAAACCAGCGCTATTACAATCTCAAAGCCGATACCCGCAATCCTAGTACTTTCGAGTTTTAATGCAACGCAGCTGCGTCGTCTACCCGACATCACGTGCGATTCGTAATGCATTAGACGGCTGTGGCGAAGGTTTTTTACCTACTTTTATAGGAATGAACGATTTTTTGGATCGTGCAGTTCTCACTGAAAATGTGATCGTGCCTGATGATGACTTACGCCTTCTGGGTCTGCACGAGGCTTCGGATTTTTCTTCTTTCGCCAGTTTGCACATTGAACGTAACTTCTTTACCTTTATTCAAAACTCCCAATATATTTTTCGTTTTTTTGAAGAACTCAGCGGTGAGATGGTGGATATCAGTGCTTTGGAAAATGCGGATATCTATGGAGAGTACGAAGAACATATCGCTATTTTGAAACACCTTCTTCACAGGTACCGTGAGGTAGCTACGGCGAACCGCTGGAGCGATCCGATTTTTGCCAAATCAGCAGTGAAGATTAATGAGGGGTACTTAAGAGAGTTTGATGCAATCACTGTACACGTCGAGGGATATCTGAGCCGTTATGAACTGAAGGTCTTGGAAGCGTGTGCGGCAGTCGTATCGCTTGAGTGTGTGTATCATGCGACGGCTTACAATGAAAAGATGTCACAACGCCTCAGAGAGCTGTCGCTGGATATACAAGAGGGACATCGTGTCGTATTTTCGTTAAGCACCTTACAAACCCTTGAATCGATTCCTATTGATACCTTGAGTCATGTGACGTGCGAAGTATTTCATAACCGCCTCATACAAGTGGGTTTTGTGAAAGCGAAAATTGCGCAGATGGTTGAACATGGAATTGATCCGGACAATATGGTTGTCGTGGTCCCAGATGAGCAGTTCGCGCAGTATTTGAGATTGTTTGATGAAGAGAATAATTTTAACTTTGCGATGGGCTCTTCGATGAAGGATAATTCGACGATACGAACCATAGAGGCCATTGAGCTTTATTTGGAAGAGTGCAGTGTTGAGAACAAGGCGCGTGTCTCTAAAATCTCTTCGGATTTGATGGATTGGGTCAAAGCCCATTATTATCTGCCGTTTAACTATGCCGATTTAGAACATCTGTGTGCAATGTTACGTGAGGAAACGAATAGTACCGAGGTTAAAGAGATACTGATTGAAGAATTAAACCGTTTCAAGCCTCTTTCTACAGCTTTAGGCGGTGTGGAATTTAAATTGGCGATGCGAATTTTCTTTAACCGTGTCAAAAGCTGTTCCATTGATGATGTCGGGGGGGGTAAGATCACGGTTATTGGATTGTTGGAAACACGCGGCATGAGTTTTGATGGGGTCATCGTTGTTGATTTCAATGAGGGGTATGTTCCGCATCGAAGCCAAAAAGATCTTTTTTTGAATACCCAAATACGTAAAATTGCCGATCTGCCTACGACCGCTGAGCGTGAGTCCTTGCAAAAGCACTATTACTGGATGTTGTTTAACCGTGCGCAAGAGGTGGCAATTTCCTGTGTTCAAAATTCGGAGTCGGTACCCTCACGCTTTTTATTGCAATTAGGCATTGAGATGCGCGAAGCGCAGCTGGATTATGGAAGCGCAATTTTGCCTAAGCCTGTTTTTAAAGAGCGTGTAAAACGTCACATTGAGACGCAATATAATTTTACCGCCTATCCCCTATCTGCCAGCGGATTAAAAAGCTTTTTGACCTGCAAACGGCAATTTTATTACAAATACATCGAAAAAATAAAAGAGCACGAAAAAGCGAAGGACCTCTCACGAGAGCGTGAAATCGGGAATCGGCTGCATGGTGCGCTTGAAAAAGTGTACGCGTCCAGAGATTATTATGAAAGTGCATCACAGATGAAAGAGGCTTTGGGAAGCGCATTGCGTGAGTATGAACTGCAGGATGTCATGCAGCGCTATGTTCAAGATCTGTGGTTAGAAAAACTGACCCCCTTTTATGAGTCTGAGATCCAACGTTTTACACAAGGATCACGAGTTGCCTATCGTGAAAAAGAGGGAGATGCTCTCGTTTGCGGTATACGCCTGAGTGGACGCATAGATCGTATTGATCGCACACTTGAGGGGTTGGAAGTACTGGATTATAAAACGGGCAAATATGCGTCTACTTCCAGTGACGTCAGCGACAAGGATGTGGATTATCAACTGAGTATCTATGCGCTTCTTGCGGCACCATTGGGAACAGTGGTGCGATGTGGGGTGTATGATCTCAATTCCGGAAAAATTGAATTCGAGCAATTTTTGGAATCAAAAACGCAAAAGCTCAAAGAGATCTTGCAAATGCTTTCCGAAAATACGCAGTGGGTATGGGAAATGTGTGAGGATTTAAGTGCCTGTCGACATTGCACCTACGCGACATTGTGCGAGAGGGAGCTGTAAATGAGTCAGTTTGAGCCTTTTTTAGCGTATGAAGCGAGTGCCGGAAGCGGTAAAACGTTTAATCTGGTTGTGCGATATCTAAGCCTTCTTTTTATGGGGGAGGATCCCTCATCCATTACAGCATTGACGTTTACAAACAAAGCGGCCAATGAGATGATGCAGCGGGTGATTGAAACACTTAAAGCTTTGGAAACACGTGCAGAACTTGCCGAGATTTCACGTCTGAGTGGATTAAGCTGTGAGGAGATACTGGCACAGCGAAAAAAAATACTGCTTCGTTTTTTGCGCAGTGATATTCATATCTCGACAATCGACAAGTTTTTCGGAACCATCTTGCGTAAATTTGCTCTCAATGCAGGGATCATGCCCACATATACGGCGGCGACATCCCATCATGAAACCAAGTTTTTAGAGCGCTTTTTACATGAAATAGAAGTCGCAGGTGAGATGGGAACTCTGGTTGGCTTGGCACAGTTGAGTTCAAAACGTTTGGATGATATTTTTGTACTGCTCGCACAACTGTATGCAAAGCACAAAGAGTTTGAGGCCATAGAGCTACCCAATGTGAGCCTCTCTTTTAATCCGTATGAGCACGCGATGAGTCTGGCATCAGAATTGTCGGCGCTCGTATTGAGCAAGCCACTGAGTGACCGTGCCAGAAAGACCATGGAGATTGAGGATTATGATGCGCTTTTAGGCAAAACATGGCTTTTTAAACCGAGTTTAGAGTATTGGGATTTTAAAAAAATCTATGAACCCAAGATGGACGAGCTGCTACGCAGTCTCCAAGAGACCGTGCGAATGCAAATGCAATCACGCGAATCGGATTTTTTTGCAGGGTTATTGCGCCTTTTAGACATATACATCAAAAGCCGTACGGCGATTATGCGGCAGAATCAAGAGCTTACCTTTGATGACATTACGCTGATGGTTCACTCTTTGTTGCGGGGAAAGATAGAGAGTGAATTTCTCTACTTTCGGCTGGATTCCAGGATGAAACATCTCTTGCTGGATGAGTTTCAAGACACCAGTGTGATTCAGTTTGATATTCTGCGTCCTTTGATCGAAGAGATCAGTTCGGGAAAGGGGATAAACGAGGGGGGAAGCTTTTTCTTCGTTGGGGATGTGAAACAATCGATTTACCGTTTTCGCGGCGGAGTGAGCGCTTTGTTTTACGATGTAGCCCACCATTTTGAAGTGCAGGTACGTCCTCTAGAGGTAAACTACCGATCCAAAAGTGAAGTAGTAGATTTTGTCAACCGTGTCTTCGGTGCCAAGATGAAACGCTACATTCCGCAAGGTTCACCCGAATCTAAGAAGGGCGGATACGTCGAAGTCCTAACGAGCGATGAGCCGCTTAAAACGGCGTATGAAGGGATTGAGCGATTGCTCAAAATGGGAATTACTCAAGATGAAATAGCCGTTTTATGCGTGACGAATTCCGATGCCGGTAAACTACAGGAGTATCTCGAAGAGCACCATCTGGATGTGGTGAGTGAAGCGACGTCCAAACTGATCCATCAGCGAAGTGTCAAAGCGGTGATCGAGTATTTACGTTATTGTTATTTTAGAGCCGATATATATCGGCATAACTGTGCGGCGCTTTTGGGGGTTGAAGCCCAAACGATACAGCCAGTAAGCATTACCGATTTGCAAGAACAGGCCATCCGTTTTATACGGGATCAAAGAATCGGTGATAAAAGCGCTATGATGTTTATCGAGCATCTCAATAATTACCGTGACATAGAGGAAGTAGCGTTTGAGATAGACCGCCTCGATGCGAATGCCCCCCAAAGTGATCTGCATGGAATACGGATCATGACGGTGCATAAATCCAAGGGGTTGGAGTTTGAGCACGTACTGGTTCTGGATCGTTTAGGAATCCCAAGAAGCCGTGGAGAGAGTATCGTCTATGAGTATGAGGGTCTGACCCTAACACGACTTTTTTACCGTATCAAAGGGCGCGAAGAGTTGGATGTTGCGTATCAAGCAGCGCTGGAGAAAGAAAAAGTACTCGAGGGTGAAGATCAGCTTAACGGTTTGTATGTGGCACTGACTCGCGCGGTTCAGTCGCTAAGTGTGATCGCCAAGCCAAAATCGTCGTGGTTTGCTCCTTTGGATCTTGTTGAGGGGGCATGGGGAGAAAAGGTGTTTGAATCTTCTAATGCTCAAGCGCCACAGCCTCTTGAACCGCTTAAATATGAAGCCGTATCCTATGGAAGACAAGATGAGGTAGTGCGTTTGGAGTCCAATGAGACCTTTGACTACGATGCGGTACAGTATGGTCTGGCACTGCACTACGCATTGGAAATGATGGGTGATTTTAAACACGACTCGATACATGCCGCGATTGAATCGGCGCGTAAGCGTTACGGTGCACGTATCGGAGCCGAAAAGATTGAGACGATGCGCACTGCATTGGAGATGTTGCTGGGGGATGAAACGTTTTGTACCTTGACGCAAGGCAAACACTACAAAGAAAAACGCTTTTTTTATCAGGGCGAAATGCGTATTATCGACTTGCTCATCCAAAGTGATACAGGCCACTGGACGGTTATTGATTATAAAACAGGACAAGAAGAGAATTTTTCCCATAAAATGCAAGTCAAAATGTACATGGATGCCGTACGGGCACTCGCTGGAGGGGCTGTAAAAGGGTATCTTTGCTACTTGAACAGTGAGGGTGTCAAATTCGTAGATTGCTTATAGGAAACTTAATTTAAGTAAGTTATAAGTTTAAATGGGTAAAATTTCGCCACTATTTATTTAAGACTTACAAGGAGGCTCGTGATGAAATTTACACAAATTGCTACAGCTGAGCAAATCGAACATAAATGGATTTTGATTGACGCTGAAGGGAAAACATTTGGTCGTATTATGACTGATGTTGCTACTCGTCTTCGCGGAAAAGATAAGCCATATTTTACACCAAATATTGACTGTGGTGACTTCGTTGTTATCATTAACGCTGAAAAAGCACTTATTAAAGGTGGCGGTAAAGCTGCTACTAAAACGTATCACCGTCACACGGGTTACTTCGGTAACGTGAAGAGTGAAAAGTTTACAGACCTTTTGGCAACGAACCCAGAGAAAGTTTTCAAACTTGCCGCTCGCGGTATGCTTCCTAAAACAAAATTGGGTCGCGCAATGATCAAAAAACTAAAAGTTTATGCAGGTGCGGAACATCCTCACTCAGCACAACTTGCTAAGTAAGGATTAACTATGGCAAAAACATATGCAACCGGCAGAAGAAAAACGTCAATTGCTAAAGTATGGATGACTCCAGGTACAGGTAAAATTACTGTTAATGGTCTTTCACTTGATGCATGGCTTGGTGGTCTTGAAGCAAAGAAATTGCGTGTTACTCAACCGCTTTCATTGACTAAACAAGACACATCAGTAGATATCGAAGCTAAAACTACCGGTGGTGGGTTCTCAGGTCAATCTGATGCACTTCGTCACGGTATTTCAAGAGCACTTTGTGCATTTGATCCTGCTTTCCGTCCAGTACTTAAACCGTACGGTATGCTTACTCGCGATTCACGTATCGTTGAGCGTAAGAAGCCAGGCCGTCGTAAAGCACGTCGTTCACGTCAATTCTCTAAGCGTTAATCGCTTCTTTTCTACCTCCCCTTCGGGGAGTTCCTTCTCTTATTTCTTCATTCTAATTATTTATCGCTTTTACAAACTTTATTTTTTGATACCTTAAACAATTTCTTGTTGTACATATCGTCCATGACTTTGACAAAAGCCAGTGCGTCTTTCTCCAGCTCTATATCATGCGGGATACTTTTAAGATGTTCGTTTTCGTAGGCAAAGGTCAATGCCTCTTTGTTGGGCTGGATAATCGCCACATTTGTGCCCACACGCAAAGCGAAGTTATCGTTAAACATCATAAGTGCCATCTCTTGTTTTTTATCACTGTATATGGAGTGTCCTAAAACAGGATAGGTTAGATCAACGCCTACGAGATCCAGTGCTGTAGCAAGGACATCAGGCTGGGTGGAAAGACGTTCAAATTTCTGAGATTTCAACCCGTCTGCGATGATAAGAGCGGGAATGTGGAACATATTAACGGGAACGAGGTCGTCTCCATAGACGCGGACGTTATGATCGGCAACGACAACAAAGACGGTATTTTTGTAGTAAGGCTCTTTTTTCGCCAGTTCAAACAAACGTCCGATGGCAAAATCTGCGTATTTAACGGCATTTTCAACGCTTTGGCGCGGTTTTCCCTCTATGAACTGTATTTTCCCATCCGGAAGCTCAAAAGGGGAGTGATTGGAGGATGAGAACATCACACTGACAAACCTTTCTCCTTTGGCAGTATGCGCTTTGAATTTTTCGTGGGCCTTGAGAACCAAGTCTTCATCGCTTACCCCCCACGTACTGACAAAACTAGGATTTTTATAATCCGTTTGCTCAATCACTTCATCAAAACCGTTGCCCATGTACCAGCTTCGCATGTTGTCAAACCGTCCCTCGCCTCCATAGATGAAACTTGATTTGTATCCAAGCGGTTTGAGCAGTGAGGCAACCGTGAAAAAATCACTTTGGGATTTGTTACGCTTTACGACTTCTTCCCCTGCCAATGGAAGCCATCCTGAGGTCAAGGCAGAGAGCCCTCGTATCGAACGGGTACCATTGCTAAATAGATTGGTAAATGCAAGCCCTTCATGCGAGAGCCGTTCAAGATTGGGGGTAATATTGGCATCTCCGCCGCTGAATCCCACAAACTGGCTCCCCAGAGATTCTTGGATAAAAATAACCAAATTTTTCGGTTGCTCGGAATGAAAATGGGTGGGTTCGGGGCGATTAAACGGCAACTCGCTTCCCATGGGTATATTTAGACGCGTGGAAACACGCTGGTATGCCTGAGTTAAAGTTATTTTTCCATAGCTTTCGATCAGTTTTCCGGATTCCTTGTTGTAGCTGTAGTAAGCGTAGCCGATACTGTATAGGGAATTTTTTGCGATTTCATTGGCCATACGGTTGCAACTGTAAAGGGCATCGGAAATATTGGCAGGACGATGACCCAAAGAAGAGCGAATACCGATAAAAAGAAGAGCTGCAATAGGAAGTATCAAAAGGACACGGCGCCAAAGCGGTGTGCGAATAGCGCTCTCAAGCTTTAGCGGTGAAAATCGTACATAGCTCCATGCCATGATGATGAGCATAAAGAGTGCAGCGAAGAGCTGTATCGGGTACTCTTTGAGAATCATCGAGCTGACTTCTTTGGGATATTTTAGATACTCGACAAAAAGATAGTTCGGACGTACATCGTATTGGGCGACAAATGGAAAAGTAGCATTTTCGATGTAAAGGGCAATAAGCAAAAAGATTAAAACGTAACTGCTGATGATCGCCGCCATTGCTTTTGCAAACCTTTGCGGCGTTATGGACAGCAAAAGTGCCGGAACAATAAGGATTATGGATGTCGTCATAGTATCAAGCTTTAGCCCATAGAGAAAAGAAAGCAACGATTCGGCAAAACTGATATCACTTAAACGATCAAAATAGAGGACATATAGACCGATTCTCCCGAGGAAAAAAAGGGCAATAAAAAGGAGATAGATTTTAAAGAGTTCTTTGAAAACTTGCATGGTACTTCTTGGATAGGGAGATATGACATTATATTATACACTTTACGAATGTGTACATGATAAATGAGGTTTAATGTTTTTTTGATAAAATTCCTAGGATTATTAAGGATGATTATGAAAAAAATAACTGTATTATTGATAACATCTGCATTCTCCCTTTATGCAGCGGATGGTCTGGATACCTGGTTTAAAGAGGGGTCAGCTCACGGCAATATCCGATATTATTACATAGGGACTGAGAAAGACGGAGGCAACCAAGCCGATACGTCACAACATTCTAATGCAATCGGAGGTCAGCTTGGATATGTAACTGGATCATTGTATGGTTTGAAGCTTGGGGCGACGTTTATGACGACCAATCCGTTTGCTTTGCCAGAAGGTGCTGCAAATACTGAACAGTCAACCCTTTCGCGCTACCATGCAAAGAAACCTGGGGCTACTACAGCTGATGGTAACGAAGGTATATCGGTATTGGGAGAAGCGTACGCGCAATACAATCGTGACAATTATGAACTCTGGTATGGGCGACGTGTCATCGAAACGCCATTAATCGATGCTAAAGATGTCCGTATGATTCCCAGTAGTGTCGAAGGGGCAATCGCTACGGTGAAGCTTACCCCATCGATAGAAATGAGCGGCGGTTATATCGATAAATTCAAACAGCGTACCAGTGACCGGTTCGAAGATATCATCGAAAGTGCTCTGGGGACGAAAACACGAGCGATCACCGGGCATGATGGTGGGTATGTTCTCCCTCTTTCGATCAGCTATAAAGAGGGTGCTGTAAGCGGAAAAGTTTATGATTATTATGCTCCTGATTTTATGAATGCGGTTTATGCTGATGCCATGTTTGCGAATAAACTCAATAGTGATTGGTCTTATACGGCTTCGGTGCAAGGAATCAGCGAAAAGTCGGTTGGAAATGCAGATGCGAATTTAGCTGCTGATATGACACTGGCTGGTGGTCGAATTAACGCGCAGGCCATTGGTGTAAAAATGAGTACGACTTATCAGGATACAATGTTTGTGGCGGCATACAGTCATGTTTTTAGTCACGATGGCGAGCACGATTCATTGGTCTTGCCGTGGGATGGGACCCCACTTTATACAAATATGCTAACGGCCAACAACCTTTTTGGATCGGATTATGGAAAAGGGCTAACCAGTGATACTGCCTACATTGGCGGGACAACTGGAATGAAAGTTGGTATAATACAAAAGCTTGATTTTACAGGAATTACGGGGCTAAGCACAGAAGTTTCTTGTGCTCACTATGATGGTGAACGCTTCACTCTAGGTGCCGAAGAAGACCTGAATGTACAGCTTTTTTATGGTATCGGTAATCTCTCCTTGGCCGCTAAAGGGATTTGGGTTTCAAACAATACGGTGATGGGGAATGATCCGCATGCAACAGCGAGTGTGAATGGTGATTTTACCCAATACCGCGTTATCGCAAACTATAAATTTTAAAAAAAGGATAAAACATGAAAACAACACTCTTGGCTTTGAGTGTAGCAGCGCTTTTATTTACATCAGCAGCTTTTGGTGAAGAAGCACATCCAGCTCATTGGGATTACGAAACTCACGGCCCATCATGCTGGGGTGAGTTTGCACAGGAGTGCCAAAAAGGGCATTTGCAATCCCCAATCAATATCGTGAGCAAAAAGAGTAAGTCTCTAAAAGGCTCATTGACGTTAAAGATGAACGAGGATATGCATACGACCGCGGATGCGGTTGACAATGGACACGCAATACAGGTAAATGTGAAGGATGGCGGAAAACTGATTCTTGACGGTCGCGAATACACGCTTGTCCAGTTTCATTTTCACGGACACAGTGAACACACCATTGACGGTAAACAATACGCGCTTGAGGGGCATTTGGTGCATAAAAGTGCCGATGGCCATTTAGCCGTTGTTGGTATCATGTTCAATGAGGGGAAAAATAACCCTGTTTTGGACAATGTGCTAGGAGGGATCGGACGTACGATTCGTATCGATCCGCAGGATTTATTGCCACATGATAAAAAGCATTATTACCATTATGTGGGTTCACTTACGACTCCTCCATGTACGGAAGGGGTTCAATGGTATATCTTAAAACAACCAATGACTGCGTCACAAAATCAGATTGAAGATATGAGAGCACATTACGATCACAATTTCCGTCCGATTCAGCCGGCAACGTCTATCAAGCTTGAATCCAAATAAATGGTATAATCTCTCCTAAAAAATGGGATGAGATTGAAATACTTTTTTCTTTTACTCCAAAGTGTCTGGCTTATGGCCTCGACACTGCATCTAAGCACCTCGTCTAATCCCGCACGTCTTAACCCGTTGATTGCCACCGATTCTGCCAGTTCTTCGATAGCCGGACATCTTTTCAATGCTTTGGTCAAATACGACGAAAGCGGACAAAAGGTGATCGGAGATTTGGCTCAGTCCTACCGTTTTATCACTCCAACCGTCATTGAGTTCAAGCTGCGACATGGAGTCAAATGGCATGACGGGAAGCCGTTTACTGCGAACGATGTCGTTTTTACCTACGATTTGATCCGATCACCCAAAACGGTTACCCCTTACGCAACCGATTTTAGGGTGGTAAAAGAGGTCAAAGCAGTTGATGCGTATACGGTACGTGTGACGTATGAGAAACCTTATTTTAAAGCATTAGAGATATGGATGATGGGAATTGTACCGCGCCATATTCTTCAAAATGAAAAAGATATTATGGGCTCGCAATTTAATGCCCATCCCATAGGTACCGGTCCCTATATTCTCAAAAAACTCGAATTTTCCAAGCAGATTGTACTAGAGGCTAATCCTGAGTATTTTGAACACCGTCCAAAAATTGATAAAATCGTTTTTCATGTAATTTCTGATCCGATGACCCGCTTTTTGATGCTAAAAAATGGAGAGATTGATATCGATGGGTTGGATTCGATGCAGTACGAGCGACAACTTAAGGCAGATTTTCATAAAAAGTTTGCCACCGTTGAGTTGGCTTCGCACAGTTATATCTATCTAGGTTTTAATTTACGGCTAAAAAGATTCCAAGACCCTAGAGTTCGGGAGGCGCTATCGCTGGCGATTGACCGTCAATCGCTTATTGATATTTTGTTTTTAAATCACGGAAAAATTTGCACAGGTCCTTTTTTACCGGGGAGCAAAGGTTTTAATGATCAGGTAAAAGCTCCCAAACGAAACCTTATACGCGCCCGTGAACTGTTAAAGAGTGCAGGATACGATGCTGCTCATCCTCTTCGTTTTGAAATTGCGACCTCAAACTCCAATGCGATAGGTCCGTATGCCGCAGAGATAATGCAACGACAGCTCTTGGAAGTAGGGGTAAAAGTAACGCTAAAAGTCATGGAATGGCAAGCCTTTGTAAACACGGTGGTCATGCCTAAAAAATTTGAGACGGTATTGCTGGGCTGGGCATCGTCGTTAACCCCCGATCCTTATATGATCTGGCACAGCAAAGGGGATGTGCCGGGCGGCTTTAATATGATAGGGTATCATTCAAAGGCGACTGATAAGCTTATAGAAGAGATGGAAGACTCAACGGATCCTGAAAAAACAGCGGCTTTACAGCGACGCATTTTCGGACAAATCGTTTCGGACAATCCGTACCTTTTCTTGGTGATTCCAAATGACCTGCATGTGTACAATCGAAAAATAAAGGGAATCAAGCCGAGTATCAATGGTATTTGGGAAGATTACATAAGCTGGGAGAAAAAGTGAAAAAAATAGTATTGTTTGATTTGGATGGGACGCTCATTGATTCAACGGAAGCGATTTTAGAGAGTTTTCACCATTCCCTAAAGCAGCTCGATCACGCAGTTGCTTTAGAAGATGAAGCGATCAAAGCGCTTATCGGGCACCCGTTGGATGTGATGTTTACACGACTGGGATGTGAAAGCAGTAAAATAGAGGAACATGTTGTAGTGTATAAAGAGCATTATCGCACGATCTCCAAAGCCAAAACATTTTTGCTCCCCTTTGCAGTTGAAGCTGTTAAAGAAGCATCAAAACATGCACGTTTAGGGATCGTCACGACCAAAACAGCACTTTATTCTAAAGAGTTGATGGAACATTTTGGTTTGATGAACTATTTTGAAGTCTTGATCGGTCATGAGAATGTGGACAATCATAAGCCGCATCCAGAACCGATACATAAAGCGCTTGAAGGAATGCATCATGCCCTCGAAGAGGTATGGATGATTGGTGATACCCGTCTGGATTTAGAAGCGTCTCAGCGGGCAGGAATCGATGCGGTCGCTGTTTTGACAGGGTATGATAATTTTGAGCAACTAGCCACTTTTAAATTCATGATAAAAGAAAACGCACTCGAAGCAGTGCGGCATATTATCAAACAGGGATAGAGCAATATGAGTCAGTATTTTCTCGTAATCGATGGAGGGACAGGAAGTATTCGTTCGATCATTTTTGACACGTTAGGAAATCAGATTTCGATTGCGCAATATGAATGGAACCATCTGGCAGAAGAGGGTGTTGCTGGATCAATGGGGTTTGATTACCGTGCCGGTTGGGAACTGGCGCGAAAGTGCATCCAAGAGTCTATTGCAATGGCAAAGATAGATGCCAAAGAGATACTTGCCGTTTCGGCTTCCAGTATGCGTGAGGGGATCGTCGTCTATGATAAAGATAAAAACGAACTCTGGGGCGTGGCGAATGTCGATTCCCGTGCGGGGGCTGAAGTAGGGTATCTGAAGAACATCGATGCGAATATGGAACGTGAGTTTTACCGATCAAGCGGTCAAACGTTTGCCCTCTCTGCCGCTCCAAGACTTTTGTGGCTCAAAAACAATCGTCCTTCTTTGTATGAAAAAGCCACCTATTTTACGATGATCAGCGATTGGATACTGTTTAAGCTCAGTGGTGAGTTGGCGTGTGAACCCTCCAATGCAGGAACAGCCGGAGCATTTAATCTCTCGAGTAGAAATTGGGAGAAAGAGCAGTTTAGCAAATGCGGGTTAAAAGATTTGTTTGTCCCTGTTCTAGAGAGCGGCGATGTGCTGGGTAAAATTTCTGCATCAGCCTCTGATGATACGGGTCTTGGTACCAATACACTTGTGGTCATGGGTGGTGGTGATGTGCAAATCGGTACGGCAGGTTTGGGCGCCAATGCCCTTGGTGATGCAGTTGTATTGGGTGGGAGCTTTTGGCAGCAAGTGGTTAATGTTCCTACTAATGCGACACTAAGCGACGAAATGCTGTTGCGTGTCAATCCCCATGTTGTACGAGGTATGTCGCAAGCGGAGGGGATAACGTTTTTTACGGGTCTGGTGATGCGGTGGTTTCGCGATACGCTTGGCGGTGGTAGAAGCTACAGCGAGCTCGAAGCGATGGCTTCTAAGATTCCGCTGGGATCGCATGGAATTCTCCCAATTTTTAGCGACAGTATGAAATACGGGGAGTGGATGCATGCATCCCCCTCTTTTATCGGACTTGGGATTGATCCAGAAAAATACAATATCGGCTCTATGTTTCGTGCATTGGAAGAAAATGCATGTATCGTCAGCGCTATAAATCTAGAAAATATCAAAGCCTTTAGCGGTGTGTCACCAAAATCGCTCATCTTTGCTAGCGGTGCATCCCAAGGGCCGCTTTGGTCACAAATCTTGGCAGATGTTACGGGATTGGAAGTCAAAGTCCCTGTGATCAAAGAAGCAACGGCATTGGGCGTGGCAATGGCAGCAGGCATCGGAGCGGGCGTTTATGGCAGTTTTGAAGAAGCGGGGAATAACATCGTCAAAATGGAGCGTTCCTATCAACCTAATTTTGACCATTTCCAAGCCTATCAAGAGATTAAAGAAAAGTGGATTAAAGTGTACAGCAAGCAGATGGAATTGGTTCGTGATGGTACACTAGAGCCTATGTGGAAGGCTCCGGGAATTTAGAATCCGTAGACTGCTTCGTCTAGAATCTCTAAATCTTCTGTGTATTTGTCTTCTACAAACGGCTCATAATTGGCTTTATAGTAGGCGTAGTGCTCAGTATGCTTATGCCCCTCAAGTGCTTCATTGTTTACCCATGATTCTACGGCAAAGAACTTTTTAGGGTTGCTTTGGGATTGGAAGATGTAGTAAAAAAGACATCCCGGTTCTTTTAGCGAGGGAGCGACCATATCTTCGAGTAATTTTTTAACCGTTTGGATATGCTCTTCTTTGGCGATAAACGTCACTTTTTTCGTAATTTTCATTGTACTTCCTTATTTTTTTAGTTTTGCCTGTTCAAGTTCCCAATACTCCATCTCAAACATATCAGCCAGAGTGAGGGATATCCATGCTCCAAGCTGTTCACCGCTTATTATGGCTGTGATGGTGTGATTGACGATATCGGCAATGATGGCAGATTCTTTTTCATCTTTACCCAGGGCTACGGCACCGACACCTTTGATAATAGCGTATCGAGGTGCTAGATCGAGGCAGATATGGGAAGGTTTACTGTATTTATCAAAATAGGTCTGATATTCTTTGGTAAACGTTTCAATGCCCGCAGCAATATCATCCTCAATGATCGCAGGAAAAGGTTTTATGCGGATGACGTGCTCTGGGGTAAGTCCCCCTTGTTTCACAAGGCGTTTTAGGTTTGGAAACAGCGAGAGCAATTTTGCACGAGGTGAATCGATAGCAATTGGGAAAATAGGTGTTCCACGTATTGCTGATACGGCATCCGCAATTTTTTGAATCATTACGGGGTCACTTTCTCCCGGACAATCACGGCACGGCAAAGTGACATTTTGTGCAAGATATTCTTCTGCCTTGGTGACGATTGTAATCATTTTTTCATATGCTTTTTTCGCATCGTTATCAAAGGTAAAGACACCGTGATTGAGCAGGATAATCCCATCCAAAGTCTTCCAGTTTATCGTGCGTGTAACATCATAGATATGCTTCGCTAGCAAAAAGCCCGGCATAACATAGTCAATCAAGAGCATATTCTCCCCATAGATCTCTTCCATCAACTCTTTGCCGTTTGGAGTGTTGGTGAGTGTCACAACGGCATCGGTATGGGTATGATCGACAAAATCAAATGGGATGATAGCATGCAGGATTGCTTCGATAGAGGGGTTCGGGAAGCTTTGATCGCTCATCGCTGCACGCTGTTCTTTGACCATATCGGTATCGCTTAAATTATCACGGCTTGCCATAGCAATGAGGGTATTTAAATCTACAGGAGAAAAGCCAGGTTTTTCAATGGTATCGAGATTCCAGCCTGAGCCTTTGACATAGAGGATACCGTCTATCTTGACCGACGTATTCCCGCCGCCGTGAAGGACTAGCTCTTTACTTTGACCCAGTAGTTGTGAGGTATAAACCCGCATCGCCAGAGGATCATTAGCATACTGTTGGGCAATGGTATCATCATAGAGGCTTTTCATAATTTAAGTTCCTAGTATTAGCGGTCAAATTATAGCGATGCAATGGTGAAATGTGTTACTATTACTCTAAATAAAGATTAAATCTTAAGGATTACCATGCCATTACTTGACAGCTTTACAGTGGACCATACGATCATGCCAGCACCCGCAGTACGTAAGGCTAAAGGGATGAAAACACCAAGCGGTGATGATGTTACTGTTTTTGATTTACGTTTTTGCCGTCCGAATGAGGCGATTTTGTCGCAAGAGGGGATTCATACGCTAGAGCATTTGTTTGCAGGCTTTATGCGTAATCACCTAAATTCGCCTAAAACAGAGATCATTGACCTCTCTCCAATGGGATGCCGTACGGGTTTTTACATGAGTGTGATCGGCACTCCAAGTGAAGAAGCGGTTGCCACTGCATGGGAAGAATCTATGAAAGACGTCATCGCAGTTGAGAGTCAAAATGACATTCCTGAACTGAATCTCTATCAGTGTGGTACGTATTCTATGCATTCCCTTGCCGATGCAAAAGCGATTGCTGCCGAAGTATTGCGTAAAGACATCGATATTATGGATAATGATGCATTGAAGCTTGATTTATCAAAGCTTGGTCAATAACTTTAATGCCAAGTAGCACTATGGAAGAATTGACTACCGTAGATGAGCATATCAACCATTTTGTGGATATGGGCTTTAAGATTCTAAAAGAGACAGAAAATTACGGCGCACGAACTCTCATGCTACGTAGGTATGTAATGGATGAGCACAGTGAAGTTACTATTAAACATGTGGGTTCAAAAATTACGGTTATACAAACGGTAAATGGCAAAATAGTGGAGTGAAGATTGCGAAAGTTAGGCGTCATTGAATGGTGACATTGTTGGATATAATTTCATCAATAAAATAAAGTTAAAACTAAAGGGAAATTTATGTCAACAATCAAAGCGAAGCTTTTGCTCTTAGTTTCTGTACTCACTCTTGTTGCGCTTATTGTCGCTTTGATGGGATTTTCAGGAATGAAAACCAGTAAGAATAATTTTAAAGATGTTTACGACAACCGTATAGTTCCTCTTAATCAGCTCAAAGTAGTTGCGGATATGTATGCTGTCAATATTGTAGATACAACGCATAAAGCGCGAAATGGAAATCTTACTGCGAAGGAAGCAATAGAGAATATTCATCAGGCGCAGGAACAAATCACCAAACAATGGGGCGCATATACTGCTACAACCTTGACGCCTGAGGAATCGCTTCTTGTAAATGAGGCAAAAGAGCGATTTGCAGTTGCCGATAAAGGGGTAGAAACCGTATTAGCCCTTCTTGAATCGCGTAATATGGATGGTGTGGCTTCTTTTTCTATCACAGAACTCTATCCTGCAATTGATCCTATCAGCGAAACGATTGGAAAATTGATAACGCTTCAGCTCAAAGAGTCAGAAAAAGGGTATAACAATACTGAATCGGTTTATGATTCTACAGTTATAATGAATATGGTTATCCTCCTTATCGGTTTGGGAGCATCCGGAGTTTTGGCATGGATAGTTATCGGTTCAATCGGTCGCTCAACCGGAAACTTCAGCGATACCATGAATGTTATTTCCAACAATAAAGACTTGACAAAAGTGATCGATCATCCAAATAACGATGAACTTAAGGTCATCTCGCTGGCATTTAATGAATTGATAGGTGCGGTTCAAAAAGCGATGGGCGATGCCAAAAATTCCGCAAGTGAAAATGCTGCAGTAGCAGAAGAGTTGTTTGCTACGAGTTCACAAATCGGAATACGCAGTGAAGAGACAGCTAGAGCAATGCAGGAAGCACTGAAAGTCTCGAGCGAAGTTTCAGCGATTTTGAAGCGCGGCGAAGAAGGTTCTCGAAAAACAGGTGAAACCATCAGCGGAGCATCGGTGAAAATCTCCAAAGTTGCTGAGGATGTACTGCAGGTCTCCGGATCGCTTCAAAAAGTAGTGGAAGAGCAAATCGAGCTTTCGCATAGATTGGAACGTCTATCGGGAGAGGCTCAGCAGATTAAGCAAGTGCTTGCCGTTATTAGTGATATTGCGGAACAAACGAATCTATTGGCTCTTAATGCTGCAATCGAAGCGGCACGTGCGGGTGAACACGGGCGAGGATTTGCCGTGGTTGCTGATGAAGTACGTAAGTTGGCGGAACGAACTCAAAAATCGTTAAGTGAGAGCAATGCAACGGTATCCATTATTGTTCAATCGGTCAATGATGCAACGGATATGATGTCTAAGAGTGCCGAAGATATCAAAAAAGTGGGAGACCATGCCCAAGAAGTCGAAGCTATTATGACCCAAAGTGTTAACGAAATCGCTGATGTAGCAGAGCTTGCCGCCCAAACAGCAATCGATGCCGGTGTAGGTGCTGAAAAGACCAATGAGGTTATGGCTCAAATGGGTGCAATTACAACATTGGCGGCTACGAATGCCCGCAGTGTAGAAGAGATCGCTGCTGCAGTGGAGCATTTGGCTAAACTCTCAGAAGTACTCAGCAATACATTATCAGAATTTAAAACGGCTTGATCTTGTTTTATTTGGACAATGAAGCTTAAAAACATTCTCTTAATCGGGGCTTCGACCGGTGGTCCGGGTCGATTGCATACGATTTTAGAGCAACTGCCATCGGATTTTCCCCCACCAATCATTATTGCCCAACATATGGGTTCCCCTTTTATCGCAAGTTTTGTAAAACAGCTTTCATCCGTCACATCTCTGAATGTTTTAAAAGTATGTGAGGGGATGGAGCTTGAACCCTCATCGGTCTATGTTTGTTCAGGTGAGTGCCAAGTGATAGAAAAAGAGGGACGTATCTATTTTGTACACAATGAAGATGCGTCTTTGCCTTATACCCCCGATATAAATACGCTATTGCTTTCAGCGGCAAAGCTTTCAAAATCCATTGAGAAAATGGGTGTGATTCTAAGCGGTATCGGTGACGATGGGGCAAAAGGGGCACGGGAGCTTTTTGAAGCAGGTGGGATTTGCATGTTTGAGAACGAGGAAAGTGCAACCGTTTATGGAATGCCGCGATGCGCAACAGAACTTGTTCCTCAAGCAGATACCGGAGGGATGACACAGATCATCACTGCAATAAAGTGCTTTGGAGAAAAAAGTGTTTAGCTGGTTTAAAAGTAAAAAAACGTTGCCGGCTGTGGAAAAACCGTTATATTTGGAAGATTTCGAAGACGCAACGGATATTTATCACTATTTTACCCATTTGACCGGTATTCATTTTGAACAAAAGGAGTCTATTACTACGCCCAAACTCATCCGTTTTGCTAAAGGACATGGGTGTATTTCTTTTGGCGGCTTGATGGATAAATTATGTGTTGACGCTAGTGTTCGAGAGGCGCTAATCAATCTTCTTACGGTGAATGAAACGTATTTTTTTCGTGAAAAAGGGCAGCTTGATTTTTTAGTCCATCATTCTAAGCGGGTAGGAAAGAATCTGCGTATTTTGTGTGCCCCCGGATCGACGGGTGAAGAGGCTTATTCGATTGCTATTGTATTAGCGGAGGGTGGGTTTAATCTTTTGGCTGTTGAGATTGTTTCCATTGATATCAATACAGAAGCGATATCACGTGCATCTGAGGGAGTTTACACGGCAAGAGCACTGCATCGTCTTTCCCAGCCGCTTAAAGACCGTTATTTTGTTATGGAAGGAAATCAGTATCGTATACGTGACTTTATAAAACGGGCGGTAGTATTTCAGTCCTGTAATATATTTGAGGCGGAGTTTTTGGAACTTGGCTCTTTTGATGTCCTATTTTCAAGAAACATGCTCATTTATTTTGATCAGCCTACGGTTGAAAAGGCGGTTGATCAGCTAACGCGACTTGCCAAAACAGAGGATAGCATCTTTTTTTTCGGGCATGCGGATCTTCTTATTACCCCTGCACAACTGCAAGATCATTTTGAAGATGGGATCAAATTTTATACGTTAAAACAATAATATCCAAAGGTAATGAGAATGAACTGGGTCCAAAGCGAAGACGGAAGCTATACGGCATATTCTGCTGAATATGATGAACATTACCACTCGACTAAAGACGGAGCTCTTAATGAATCACTGAAAAAACATATTGAACCTGCATTTTTGATCCACAAAGCCAAAGATCATCTCAAGATCATCGATATTTGTTTTGGTTTGGGATTTAATACGCTTCTCTCTCTCTATTACCGTGATACATATTTCCCTGATACGACACTTGAGATCTACTCTCCTGAACTCAACGGAGAGCTTGTGGCGTCATTGGTGAGGTTTCCTTATCCTGAGATTTTTGAACCTTATCTAAACGTCATTACGGACATCGCAACATTGGGCGGCTATGAAGATGAGCGCACATTGATTACGGTGGATATTATGGACGCGCGTGTGGCGATGAGAGAACTCCAAGGAATATGGGATGTGTGTTATCAAGACGCCTTCAGCCCATCGGTCAATCCATTGTTATGGACAAAAGAATATTTTGCAGATGTGGCGGGATTGATGGGAGATGAAGGAGTAGTGACCACATACTCCATCGCTTTGGCCATCCGTATGGGACTGCATGAGAATGGTTTTAATGTGTATCTAAATGCGGGTGAAGGATATCGTAGTGCTACTGTGGCTTCCGTAAGGTCACTGAGTGAATTTGAAAAAATCGATGTAGAACATAAAATGAAATGTAACCCCGATATGAGGTCACTGAGAGATAGCTAAATCCTTGCCTAATGTATGACGAAACAGTAGGTATGACACAACCGCTAAGACACCTTCAAATCCTACAAATGAGACGAGTTTCACATACGCAAAAAAATCGATTCCGAGATTGATAAAAACAGGGGCACTTTGGTCTAGGATGAACAGTCCAAACAGCAGATGAATCCAGCGTTCTTTTTGTTGCTCGCTTATCGTGGTAATAAAACCTAAAAAATGAAGACTCCCCATCAAAGCAATGGAAATAAACAGTGTATGCGGAAGAAGCGTTTCGAGCAATCCATGGAAGGTTTTAGCAGCATAATAGTCGCCGATGGCCTGAGGAGTCCATCCTATAATTGTGGCAAAAACAGCCCCCCCAAGAAGAGATTGCAAAACTACCAAAGCAATAAACATCAGCGCTACGAGGTGCATTTAAAATCGTTTCCGAAGCAGTAAAATCAAAATATCGATGGCACTTCCTATCATAAGCAGATGAAAAAGGATAAATGCACCCCATGCGAGGAGGATGGCAAAGCTTCCGAGGTACAATGAAGCAAGAAGTCCCAGGGGATAGATCAAAAGAGAGGCTATGCCCGATAGAAGCAGAACCATTTTAAGTGTTCTGGATCGTGAGGTACGCATGAGCAAAGCGCTGATCAAAATAAAGAGGAGGATAAGTCCAAAAAGTTCGGTATGAAGGGTGAGCAATAGATCTTTTATGGTGAGAGGATCGATGAACTCTGCTTCGTTTCCTAAAGCATGACCGATCCACTGTGTTGGAGTGACTCCAAAATCAATCCCTTTGGCAACGACGTTTAAACACAAAGCGACGACGAGGAAAATAACCATCCATAATACGCTCATGTATAAGGCACGGTTGTCAATGAGTTTTTTGGAAACGATAAATTTCATGATTTACAGCTTTATGATCTCTAACAGTGCCAGTGCCGCACGTGCACCGTCGGTAATTGCACGAGCAGATAGGGTTGCACCTGTAGTTGTCGGAATGTCTTGATTGAGCTTGAGGGTGTTGGCAGAGCTTTTATTGTCAAAAACATTGAGCCACGTAGCACTAGGAAGATATTCTAAAGGCTCGTTAAATGCCACGATCTCGATGGATTTTA
Organism: Sulfuricurvum sp.; assembly: GCA_030692765.1. Lineage (GTDB taxonomy): Bacteria > Campylobacterota > Campylobacteria > Campylobacterales > Sulfurimonadaceae > Sulfuricurvum. Next base: position 19,413 of record JAUYUB010000021.1, on the reverse strand, counting down.
TTTTTTTATCCAAACTGATGAGGTACAAAGCAATGGCTGTTTTGGTACGCACTTTTTGGTTCATGAGTACTCCGTAGCCCACGGTTTTTTCGCCGTTTTTTGCCAAATAGATGCGATGAAGCTTGGAATTGATTTTTTGCATGGAGAGCTTGGAGAGTTCGGTGACTTGGGCATCGCTGAGAATGGTATTGCGCGTTTCAACCGATTTGGCATTAAAAGTACGCTGTGTCAATGCGACAGGATCGCCCAAAACTTGGGCGAAACTCGAGGTTACTATTAAAAGAAGAGAGAGAACTGTTTTTATCAAAAAATGAATCCTAATCCGAGAGAGAAAATTCCCTCGTCAATATATTTAGTTGTATCGGTTGTGTTTTTGTTTTTGCGATCTAAATATTCCGCCTTAATAACGACTTGGTCATGAGGGAAATAATTCAAACCATAGGTAAAACTTTCACTGGTTCCAAACGAGTTGCCATTGGCAAGTGACGTTCCCATGTTGTAATTTTCATATTGAAAAAAGATAGGCATTCTATCAGTCGATGACGTCAAAAATGGCATGATATTATACTCTAAATTTACATAACCTCCACGTGCACTTTCTGGCTTAGCTGCATTGTAAGCGTCTGCATTGCTAAGGTGGCTTTGCGTATATAAAGCACGAGCTTTAAATCCTTCGTTTTGATAGACAGCATGAATATCGACCATCGTCATCTGCCCTTCTTTTTTATTGGCAATGATTGCATTTCCTGCTTTTCCGGTATACGCGCTGGCTCCTACTTGTAAGCCGTTAATACCGTTATAATCTAAACGTGCGACAATGGCCATATTATCCATTCCCTTGTCACTTTCATTCCCGACACGTGCTTTACGAATCCAGTCTTTATCTGTAGCAGATGTCAAAGTAGGGTGATTCATATCAAGAGCAGTATATGCCCCCACGGTATATTCGAAATTGTCTGTTTTGCCGTAAACACTTAGACCAAGTTCATGCCATGTGGAAGGTATGAGTTGTTTTTCAACATCGGGACGCTGAACTGTGTTAAACAATGTAGGCTCATGATAGAGGTTCACGTAACCCATAGGCACCAACTGATGACCTAGACGGATTGTGGCAAGCGGATCGAGAATAAAATCGACATACAATTGTTCGACTGCTATTTCATTACCGTGCTCAAATTCAAGCTCTGAGTTTAGGATGATGTTATCACTAAACTTATACCCGATATACGGAATGAATCGATAAGTATCTCCAAAGGCATCTTTACTTCCCGTATTTACACCATCATGATTGTATTTTGAATAATACAATTCACCGTAGCCGCCGATAGAGAGAGGGTTTTTAGAATAATAGACTTTCGATGCGGCAGGACTCATCCCTTGAATGGCTTTATTCGTATCAACGACAGCAAAAGAGGTTTGATTTTGAACATTGATAAGCTCTGAGGCTAGGGCATCGGTTTGCTCAACTTGTTTTTTGTCATTGGCTTCCAGTGTTGAAAGACGTTCGCTCAGGATTTTGAGCTGAGTTTTAAGATCGCTGAGTTCATCAGCACCTAATGTGGTCGTAATAGCCATAGCAGTAGCGGCACTAAGTAGAAGAGATTTCATTTGTATTCCTTTATGATACTGATTATTGATTACGAAAGTATAGGAGATAAAACTGAATCTAAAGTTAATAATGAAAATAAGTATCATTTAGATAATGTAAGTTTTAGCATGATATTATTTTGGAATGAAGTTACTGTGTCTATTATTAACAATATCATCGTTATTGTGGGGAAACCAGCGTACGCAAGCTCATATGGGAACCCTTATCAGTGTGAATGTTACAGATGAAAATCTTAGTGATGATGTGTTTGCGGTGTTTTCTGATTTGGATAACCGTCTGTCAACCTATAAAAGTGATTCGGAGATTTCACATCTTAACCGTAACCTTGAGTGCAATGTCTCTGAGATGACTCGTCAGATTTTGCAACGTTCCATAGAGATGTATCACCTAAGTGAAGGAGCGTTTGATATCACTGTTGGTTCATTCACTCATAATGCGTATCGATTTGGATATGAGAACGAGCGCCTGCCCTCTTCACAAGAGCTCAAAAATGCAGAGAAGTTAGTGGATTCAAATCGGATAATCTTATTAGGCAATACGATACAAATCCTCCCTGGGACCGTGATTGATTTGGGGGGAATTGGCAAGGGCTATGCTGTGGATGTGGCTGTCAATCTTTTAAAGACTGCAGGAATAACCACTGCGGTTGTAGCAGCCTCAGGGGATATTGGATGTTTGGGAGAGTGTGTGATCAACATACAAGACCCATTTCATCCACAAGGGTACATTTCTACTATCACCTCAACGCTGCCACGTTTTGCGATCAGTACGAGCGGCAATTATGAACGATATATAAAAAATAAAGCCCATAATCATCTCATAGATCCAAAAACAGGGAAATCGCAACAGCGGTACGCCTCTATCACCCTTGTTGATATAGGGGATAATACACGTATTGATGCACTGGCCACGGCTGTTTCGATTATGGATGAAGCCAAAGCGATTGATATGTTAAAAAAGCTAAATATTTCTTACCTTCTTATACGAACGGATGGAACGATGATAAAGAGTCAGATGCCTCAGGGAGTGCTTCTTTCGCTATAATTGCCTACTTTTTTATAGGGTTCTATTATGGAAATGATTTTTATTCTCGCCGTTGCTCTTGCTATGGACTCTGTTGCCGTGTCGATTGCAATGGGCTCAAAATACAAAAGACTTCGTTTGCCAAAAATACTTTTTATCGCAGCCATTTTTGGGATTTTTCAAGGGATTATGCCTCTGGCTGGTTATATTCTCGGTATTAGTTTTGCCAATTATGTCCAATCGTATGCTCATTGGATTGCATTTCTTTTGCTTGTCGGACTGGGCGGCAAGATGTTGTATGAAGCCTATCGAGATGAATTTGATGAAGAAGTAACTGATCTCTCGAATAGAACACTCATCACACTTGCCGTTGCAACGAGTATTGATGCGATGGCAGTAGGTGTGACGTTCGCATTTTTGCAGACGGATATCTATACCGCATCCGCCATTATTGCTATCGTGACATTTGTATTGTGCTGGATAGCAGTCTATATTGGTAAGAAACTTGGAAGCTTTTTGGAAAGCAAGGCTGAAATGCTTGGCGGCGTTATTCTGATAGGATTGGGATGCAAAATTTTAATAGAGCATTTGAATAGCTAACATTATCTGCTTATCGACGAAAGATCGGGTCTTTTAAGCGGTAGTCGTTAATGAGGTGTCGAAGGCGGTTGAGATTGAACCGCCAGAAAAAGGCAGAATCAAAATCAGGATGCTCAACCATTTTTTGAAATAAGTTTTCATCATTGAGATAGGGATCTAAGCGGTCACACTCCACCATGATGCGTTGCAGTTTTTCAACAGCTTGCGGTGTTGTATCATCATCCAATAAGGGTTTATTGGGAAAAAAAACATACAGTTTTAAGATCGACAATCCTACAGCACCTATAAAAGCACCCAGCATAATCCATTGAATCGTATCCATCTAATGACTTAATACAGTGCGCTGATGCGCTCTACGTCATTCCAGCTAAGGTCATTTTTTTTAGAGGTATTCATAATGTGGTGCATGTAGCGAGCGAAAACATCGGTTTCGATATTCACCCTTGTCCCTTTTTGGTAGATTCCAAAGAGTGTTTCTCGCATTGTGATGGGGATGATGGTAAGACGAAACGACTCTTTCATCACCTCATTGACCGTGAGGCTCACTCCATCGATTGTAATCGAGCCTTTTGGAGGAATAAGGGTGATGAATTTTGGATCAACGTTTATGATGACATCATAGCTGTTACCGTTGTCAGAAATGGAAGCTACGGTGCCGATCGTATCGATGTGCCCTTGAACAATGTGCCCCTCAAATCGATCCCCCATCATCATCGCAGGCTCGATATGAACCTGACCTTTGAGCTTTTCTGTAGCGATATGGGTAAGTGTTTCGGGTGAGAGTTCGACGGTAAATCCATCACTCTCGAGACTGACGACAGAGAGACAAGTACCGTTTATGGCAACCGAATCACCCAATTTTGGACGATATTCAGCTTTGAGCGAGAGGCGGTTTGTACTGTAATTTTTCACCGTTGCCATTTCGCGAATCAATCCTGTAAACACGTCGCTCCTTTGAGATTTCATTATTTTATTATAGCTAAATTGGGCGAAAATGAGCACTTTTAAGGGATTAAAGGTATGATTTAACTTTATATGAAACAGGGATTGGAAATCAATAATGAAGTTTGGGTTACGCGCGAAAAGTGCAACGGTAGGTGCTGTTATCTTTGTGATCATGAGCTGTATGACCTTTTTGTTTATTCGTTATTTTTCGACAGATATCGCACGTGAACTGGGACGTGAGTATGCCCGTGAAAATGCGATGCGGTATGCTGAAAAGATCAAAGGAACCATCGATTTTGATTTAATCCTCACCAAAAAGATAGCCACGAATCCTCTATTGGCAGAGTGGGCGGAAGGGGAAAATGATCCGCTGTTGAAGCAAAAAATATTCGAGACTTTGAACGATTATCTTCAGGTGAGCAAAGCCGGAAGCTGGTTTGTTGCGTTGGAGAACAGCGGCAATTATTATTTTAATGATTCTAACGCAAGCCATACGGGTTCAGAGTATATCAAAACATTGTCTCCCAAAATTTATAATGATCAATGGTTCTTTCATACCTTAAAATCTCCCGATCCCTACAATCTCAATATCGATCATGATGAAGTATTGGGCTTGACAAAACTGTGGCTCAATATCCCCATTGTGAAAGAGGGTAAGCGCATTGGAGTCGTAGGGGTTGGCTTTGATTATACGCATTTTATAAAAGAGTACATTGCAGAAGACAAAGAGGGATTCACGACGATGATCCTTAATGCCCAAGGGGCAATTGTTGCGCATAAAGATAAACGGTATGTCAATTACCATTCAGAAGTGATGGATCCCACGCTATGGGTTACGTTGGTTTCTCTGGTGGATAAAGGGCACAATGAAGCGCAATTACTCAACCATTTGCAAGATTTAAGTTCGGGAAAGGTTCAATCAACAAGTTTTGATTTGTACATCAACGGTCACCATTACATCGCATCGGCTACGTATCTTTCGCAGCTAAAATGGATCAATTTATCAATGGTCAATTTGGATAATGTATTCGGTATGCGTGAAATGGCTGTTATTGGTGCTGTTTTTATGGTCTTAGCGCTTCTCTCATGGGGAGTGATTTTTATGATGAGTGAGAGATATTTGATCTCTCCGATCAAAGCAATTTCAACTGTGATGCGAAAAATAAAAGAGGGTGATTATTCGGTACGTCTTGATGAAGAGGAGTCACGATGCGATGAAATTGGACAATTGTGCCGAGATATCAATGCAATGGCCCATAAAGTTGAACATTCTGCAAAAAATGCCGAAGAACAATACCGATGGTTGACCGATAACATGTCCGATGTTATTTGGATTATGGAGCTTAACGGACGCTTTAGCTATGTCAGTCCATCGGTTGAGCGGTTACGTGGATTTACCCCTCATGAAGTGATGCATCAAAGTTTGGAACAAGTGATATGTCAAGGATCACTTGATGAGGTACAAAAATCCATGGCAGATGCATTTGCCCAGGTAGCTGCGGGTAAAATACCTAAGGAGATGACTATTATGATCGAGCAGCCGCATAAAAACGGTTCGACAATATGGACCGAGGCTAATGCTCGCCTCATTTTGGACGAAGAGGGCAAGCCATTTCGTTTTATCGGAGTGACACGAGACGCTTCACAGCGGATTAAAGCGGAAGAAGAAATACGCAAACTCGCTTTTTACGATCCTCTCACATCCTTGGCAAATCGACGTTTGTTATTGGATCGTTTGGAACAGGCAATCGTTGCGGCAAAACGGACAGGGTCTTATGGAGGATTGATCTATTTGGATTTGGATCGATTTAAACCGCTTAATGATCGCTTTGGGCACGACGCAGGAGATGAACTGTTAATTGAAGTCGGGCGTCGTATCAAAGAGTGTATTCGTGCTGCCGATACCGCTGCACGTTTCGGAGGGGATGAGTTTGTCGTTCTTGTGAATAACTTGGGAGTTTTAAAGGAAGAAGCGTTTGCGTATACCGATGCGATTGCCAAAAAAATTCAGGTGCAGTTGTCTTTGCCCTATGAGCTTGAAAAGACAACTTATATCCTTTCTGCAAGTGTTGGGGTAAATTTATTTGGGCCAGAATCTTCTTCAACGCGTGAAGCAATTAATGAAGTAGATAAATTGATGTATGAAGTAAAAGAGATAAGACGAGATGAATACAAAGGACATTTCGCTTCAAATATTTGAAGCATAGCCTTCTTGGATCGTTGTATATTTCCCTGATACCCACCCTAAAAATGCGGCATTAAGCCGTATCATTTTAGCGAGGTTTTCATCGGGATTGTCCATGAGCGTTTGCATTGTTTCTAAACTCATTTCCTCTTTGGCGATAATAGGCACGATTCCAAATTCTTCGGGATCGATATGGTATGTTGTTATTTCCCCGTTTTGCACAAGTTTGTACTTTGTTTTTTTGAGAATATCAGGTGTTCCCTCATGTCCTTGGACAATGATGAGTCGTTGATAATGTTTGGCATAAAGCGACGCATAGAGATCAAAATAGGGAGCATGATGCATCCCGATCAGTGCCGTAGGCGCTAAAAAATTGAGCTTTTCGAGGGTATTGAATGCAGTGCGTATTCCAATATCGTTACGCAACGTGGTTAAATCACTTAAACCTTTAAGTAAATCATGGCGATTGTGGAGGATGACATTGGGGGCAATGTTTACAAATTGCTCTAGCGTGACACCGTATTTTGGTCCCAATGGGAGATCGTAGGCAGCATGGATTTCTAAATCACTCAGCAGTTGGGCGGCTTTGAGTATGATGGGAAAAAACTTTGCTTTTCCATCAAACGGATAGCCTATTTCAATTCCTGTTTTTACTATTGAAGCTTGTTGAAGTGCGAGCCAATCAACACAGCCACTGAGTTCTTCATCACTCTCGATTTGAACCCGCCACCCCAATAAAAAGGCACTGATTGCAACGTCTGGCACGCGACGTTCTACTATGAGTTTGAAGGCATCGCTCATCTCGTCATAGCTCAGATGACGGTTCCCTTTTGGTCCGGTTCCGACACAGCGGATGTATTCTAAAAAGCGCAGATGTTCGGGAGTAAATGAGCTATTAGTGCGGGTTACCAAATAATTTTCCCCTCTTCTTGGAGTCCTTGGATGATGAGCTTAGCTTTTTCATGACCGTTATAGGCCGCTTTTCGACACCACTCGAGGGCTTCATCGTGATCGGCATCGCATCCCAGCCCTTGGTCATACATAAGCCCTAGATTGTATTGCGCTTCTGTTAGATTCATATTGGCGGCGCGAGAAAAGCAGATAAAAGCTTTGGCATAGTCTTGCAGTACACCATGCCCCTCTTTATATAGGACCCCGAGATTGTTAAAGGCACCGCCATGCCCCCGTTTTGCTGCTTCTTCGTACCAAAATGCCGCTTCACTGAAATTTTGAAGACATCCTAATCCACGCTCCAAGCTATGGCCTGTTTCAAATTGTGCTTGGGGAAATTCAAGGATGGCAGCGCGCATAAAGAGCTCATAGGCTTTGAACTGATCGTGAGGAACACTCACTCCATCGGTATACATGAGTCCAAGATTATACAGTGCAGTGGGCTCTCCCAGTTCGCTCCCGTGGATATAGTAATCACGTGCTTTGTCAAAATCGACGGTAACACCAAGACCGTTTTGGTACATGTAGCCCAAGGATGCAATGGCCGTGGGATGGTTTTTTTCAGCGAGTGTTTGAAAAAGAGGGATGGCTGTTGCGTAATCTTTGCTGTTAAATGCACTGAAAGCGGCTTTTATCATAATTGGGAGTACCTGTTTTTAGGAAATTATAACGTGCTCATCTTAACGTCTGATTTTTACCTTTATGCGATTTTTTTCTTTAAGCTTTGGGATGAGATTTTTTCTTTTTTATAGGTTTCAACAAGGGAGGTTATAATTAGACTAATAATTTACCTTTAAAGAAGTAATCATGACTTATGACGTTATCGTAGTGGGTGGTGGACATGCAGGAATCGAAGCAGCGTTAGCGTGTGCGCGTATGGGACAAAATACCCTAATGATCTCTATTCTTGCCGAACAAGTAGGGGCTACAAGCTGTAATCCAGCCGTAGGCGGTTTGGCAAAAGGACATTTGGTACGAGAGCTCGATGCCCTTGGCGGAGAGATGGGATTGCTCACCGATGATGCAGGTATCCAGTTTCGTATTCTCAATATTACCAAAGGCCCCGCTGTTCGTGGCAGCCGTGCTCAAATTGATATGGACCGTTACCGTGTCATTGCTCGTAATAAAATTCTCACTACTCCTAATTTGAGTCTGATCCAAGAGACGGTTAATTCACTCATATTTGATGAGGGTGCCGTTGTTGGAGTACGTACCGATTTGTTCAACGAATACAAAGCGCGCCGTGTAATCATCACAACAGGGACATTTCTAAACGGGATGATCCATATCGGTGAAACACGTCAGGAAGCAGGTCGTTTTGGAGAGTTCGCGGCAAAAGGTCTAACCGATTCCCTACGTGAAGCAGGGCTCAATGTTGGACGTCTTAAGACAGGAACCTGTCCCAGAGTAGACAGTTCATCCATCGATTTTTCGGTGATGGAGGAACAAGGGGGAGATGAGATTCCCAATCCGTTTAGTTTCCGTACCGATCGTGACGAGTTTGCACGAACGAAGAAACAATTACCATGTTATATTGCCTATACCAATGAAGATACCCATAATCTGATTGAGGGGAACTTTCACCGTGCGCCATTGTTTACGGGTCAGATCGAAGGGGTAGGTCCTCGCTATTGTCCTAGTATCGAAGATAAAGTAAACCGTTTTCGGGATAAAGATCGCCATCATCTCTTCATCGAACCTCAAACAGCTGAAAATACCGAGTGTTATATCAACGGGATGAGTACATCGCTTCCACCGGATGTGCAGCGTCAAATGATCCATTCGGTACATGGCATGGAAAATGCGAAAATCGTTCGCTACGGCTATGCGATTGAGTATGATTATGTGGATCCGACTGAGTTGCGCCATACGTTGGAGACCAAAAAGGTTAAGCATCTGTATCTCGCAGGGCAGATCAACGGAACAACGGGATACGAAGAAGCGGCAGCGCAAGGGATGATGGCGGGGATAAATGCCGCGTTATCATTACAAGGCAAAGAGCCGCTTGTGTTACGTCGTGATGAAGCCTATATCGGTGTTTTGATCGATGATTTGGTGACCAAAGGGACCAAAGAGCCGTATCGTATGTTTACCTCCCGTGCAGAGTACCGTTTGCTGTTGCGTGAAGAGACGGCAGATTTGCGTCTAGGGCGTTACGGGCATGCATTGGGTCTGATCACGGATGAACAGATGGAGCGAATCGAGATCAAACGTCGCCAAATCGATGAAGGATTGGCGCTTTTAGAAGAGACAGTCTATACGCCTAATAAAGAGTTTTTGGCATTCTTGGAATCGATTGATGAAGAGCGTATCAGTGATAAATTGAATGCAACACAGCTTGTTTCTCGTAAAAGTTTTGAATTGGATAAGTTGCCAAAACTGATTCCAAGCTTCGCAGAATTAGACCCGTATATCCAAGAACAGATTCTCATCGAAGCCAAATATGCCCGCTATGTTGAGAAACAAAGCGATGATATTGAACGTATGTCCAAAATGCTGCACATCGCAATTCCGGAAAACTTTGACTTTGCTTCTGTTTCAGGACTTTCCAATGAGATCGTCGACAAATTGGGAAAATTTAATCCTCCAACCCTGCAAGCAGCTTCTCAAATCAGCGGAATGACCCCTGCTGCATTGGATATCTTACAGATCTATATCAAAATGGCTGTCAAAAAAAGTAAAGAGTGAGAAGGTAAAAGGAGAGAGTCTCCTTTTACGTAAAGAAAAGAGTTATTTTAGGTTAGAAGCGATATTTTTTACTGCGAAGCTTGCGTGATTGAATGCAAGTGCGATACTTCCTTGATCGGTTACAACATCACCGATTGTATAAAGACCTTCAATATTTGTTTCCATTGTTTCTGGATTGAATACAGGTACATCCCATTCACCAGTTTTGACACCAGAGTTTACAAGAAGATCTTTTGGAGTCGTTCCACCAAGTGCATAAACGGCTCTATCGTATTCTGCAGTGCTGCCATCTGTAAAGGTTACTTTGATCTTTCCAGCTGCTGAGGGCTCAACGCTTTCGATATCGACACCCATCTTGTTTAGGATCTTGCCGTTATCCAAATACTTAGTACACATCTCTGTATTAGTCGGGTTCATTCTTTTGATCTCTGCTTGTCTGTAGTTAAGTGTTACAACACAGTCTTGCATGTCTTCTAGTTCTACCAAACCGTATGCGTACTCACCGGCTGTGTCACCACCACCGACGATCATGACTCTCTCGCCATCTTGTACTTTACTTAGGTTGAAGTTCAGTCTATCTTTGATCTCTTTTGGGAATGGATACTTTGGCTTATTTGGTTTACCCATACGGCCTACTGAAAGGATAATATTTTTAGCTTTTATCGTTTCGATGCTTTCAGATACATTCTCTTGTCCATAAACAATTGAAAAAAGACCATCTTCACCTTTTTCAACTCTCATGATCTCATGGTTGTACTCAAATGTGTCAAGTACACCGGCATTACGAAGTTTGTCATCCATTTGCTGGATATACTCTTCTTTAGAACACTCTTCAAACGTAACGTTACCTGTGAATTCAAATTTGATTCCCATCCAATCTTTATCCACACGTTTACCTTTTTTGTAAAACTTGTGAATCATGTCATTATGGTGAGGAGCTTTATCAATAACAACAATGTTTTCAATTCCAGCAAGCTTTGCTTCGATAGCACATGCCATACCGCCAGGGCCGGCTCCAATAATTGCGATGTCTACGACTCTTCCGTTCTCGTGAATCATTGTTTTCCCTTCAGAATTATATTTTATGAAATTATACAGAACTTCCCTAATAAGTTCTTTACTTTATTTATCTTAATAATAATCTATTATTGTAATTTTTATATATATTTTATATTCATTTAGTTATCCATTATTGTTATTTTAGGAAAATGGGGCGTAACTTGAAAAATAGAGACTTATTGTTTTCCTATAGCGGGTTGTCACAATGAGATATAAAAGTTATAAAATTAGCTAATAAAAGCTTTGATTTAGGCTAAGTTAAACGTTTTTTTCTTATGATAGGCTATTAAATTTTAGACTTAAGAGAGAACAGTATTATGGATGAAAGCAGAAGAGGGTTCGTCGGTAAAGCTTTTGGTGCCGTTGCTGCCGTGGGCGCAGTTGCCTCACTGATTGCGATGAAAAAAACATGGGATCCACTTCCAAGTGTTATGTCAGCCGGTTTTACAACCGTGGATGTATCGGCTCTGGAAGCGAATAAATTAGAGATTGCTGTTTGGCGCGGTAAGCCGATATTTATTCTTAAATACACGGAAGAGATGAAGCCAACAGATGGACGTAGTGTTAAAGTGGGTGATCATTACTACTCAGTTATGATTGGATTATGTACTCACTTGGGCTGTATTCCTGCCTATCGAAATGAAGAAAAAGATTTCAAATGTGCGTGTCATGGCGGTGAATTTACATTGGCTGGTGTACAAAAGTTTGGACCGCCTCCGCGTCCTCTTGATCTTCCTCCGTTTAAAATTGATGGAACAACCCTTGTTTTGGGTGAAGAGGGTCCTGAATATAAAGCTATGATGGCAAAAGCAGGAGGAGCATAAGATGGCAGAGTTCAAACAAGCAGATTCGCTGTATGAATGGTTTGATCAGCGCTTAGGAATTGATAAATTCCTAAAAGTGATGATGACAGAATACTGGATTCCTAAAAATATTAACTTTTTGTGGGCAATGGGCGTATTGTTAAGCGTTATGTTCGGCATATTGGTTATTTCTGGTATTTTCCTTCTCATGTATTATAAACCGGATGTTAACATGGCGTTTGACAGTGTCAACTACACGATCATGCAAGAAGTGGGCTACGGGTGGCTGTTTCGACACATTCATGCTGTGGGTGCCTCGGTTGTCTTTTTGATTATCTACATTCATATGTTTACCGGTATCTATTACGGCTCTTACAAAAAAGGGCGTGAAATGATATGGATTTCAGGGATGTTGCTGTTTGTCCTTTTTTCTGCAGAAGGGTTCAGCGGATACATGCTTCCGTGGGGGCAGATGAGCTATTGGGCAGCGTATGTTATTACCGAAATTTTCGGTGGAGTTCCTCTGATCGGCGGCGATTTGGTCGTATGGATTCGCGGTAACTTCTATGTGTCTGATTCAACCCTTACCCGTTTCTTTATGCTGCATGTATTGTTGGTTCCTCTTGCGATTATCGGCGCTATCGTGCTGCATTTCTATGCGCTTCGTTTTCCTCACGTTAACAATGAAGCAGGCGAGTTTTTTGATTTTGACAAGGAAGCCGAAAAATATCTTGCAGGGGATAAAAAGAACTCTAAAGTTGTCCCTTTTTGGCCGGTATTTTTGTCTAAAGACTTTTTTGTCTTGGGTGTCTTTTTAGTCTTTTTCTTCTATTTGGTTTTCTTCCATTACGATTTTGCGATGGATCCGGTTAACTTTGATAAAGCAGACGGGCTTAAGACCCCGGCTCATATCTATCCTGAATGGTATTTCTTGTGGAGTTATGAAGTGTTACGCGGATTCTTCTTTGAGATCGCTGGTATTTCGGGTAAATCATTAGGTCTTATCGCTTTTGCGGTGGCGCAAGGTGTCTTCTTCGTCTTGCCATGGTTGGACCGTTCTCCAATGGTCAAACCTGCTAATCAGCGTCCGTATTTCAAATACTGGTTCTGGTTCTTGATGGTGGATTTGATTGTTCTTACAGTCTATGGTAAATTGCCTCCGACTGGTACGAATGCATGGATCGGTTTTGCTTCATCAATGACGTTTTTGATCTTGTTTATTGCATTGCCGTTTATTACTAGAGCAGAAGCTAAAAAAGTAGGGGGCAAATAATGAAAGAGTTGAAAATATTAGCAATCATTGCAGCTCTCGTCGGTATTACCTATTACGGGATTGAACCGTATGCGCATCACATCATGCATCCTGAAGTCAAGCCGGCAGATTTCGCATTCAGTGATATGAAAAATGTCGATACTTCGCTTGCAGGAAATGTTGATAACGGTAAAGTTCTCGTAGAAGCCAACTGTATCGCATGTCACTCAATTGAAAAAGCAGGTCACTTGCAGATCATGCCCAATGCGGATGCTGCGGCAGCATACGGTGTCGTTCCGCCTGATTTGAGCAGTGCAGGCCGTATTTACGACAAAAACTATTTGGCAAACTTTATTTTTGATCCGGTCAGTGCTATGCATCTTAGTCATAAATATCCAGTAGGAGGTGCGAAAGCATTCCCGATGCCTTCGTATAACTGGATGTCTGCTCAGGAGATCATGGACGTAGTGGCGTATTTAGAGTCAGTTTCTCCAAAGGTATCTGGTAAAGATGCCCATAAAGCAACGTATGATGCTGCATGTGGACGTTGTCACTCGATGAGCTATGCGAAGTCTGAAGCGACAACGCCAAAAGATGCTATCAAAGCCTACATGGGCGCAACTCCACCGGATTTGTCTCAGTATATTAAAAGTCGCCAGGAGCACTACTTGCACGGCTTTATCAATGATCCTCAATTGTTGTTGGCAGGAACATCTATGCCGCGCGTAGGATTGACTGAAAAAGCTCAAGAAGAGGTGATCGCGTATATGGAAGAGACAGGAGATTCGAAAAAAGCAGAACGTGAGAGCCTTGGCCTTTGGGTAATGCTTTATACTTTTGTCTTTGCAATCCTCGCCTATTTGTGGAAACGCAAGATCTGGTCAGAAGTTCACTAACATTTCTTTCTTCTAATTCACCCTTTGGGGTGGAACATTCCTTTTATACGCCTTTTCTTTATTCTTCTTAACACAAATGTAACACTACTTAATTAAGATGACGATAACTTTATTATTGGGATCTTATTATGTATAAAAAAACAGCTATATTATTGGCTATAAGTGCAATACAGGCACTAGCAGGAGATAACACATTCGCGCTAGATACTCTTAGCGTCACTGCCACTAAAATTGAAACACCGACAAAAGATATATCCCAATCAGTCGCAGTTGTTGATCAAAAGACGATCGAAGACAAAAATGTACTCAATGTTCAAGAAGCTCTTGAGGGTATACCTGGGGTCAATGCAGAATCATCCACAAACTCTCCAAATCCAAGACTTATCATTAGAGGTGCCGGTCTTAAGGCAAGATACGGTGTTCGTGAAATCATGGTAATGAAAGATGGTGTTCCATTGACTGACCCGGACTCTTTTACACGATTCGACTTTATAGACATGCAAGATGTTTCTAGTCTTGAAGTCCAAAAAGGTCCAGGTTCAATCAATGCTGTCAATGCGACAGGCGGAGTTATCCAGCTTATTACAAAGTCGGTATTTGAAGAAGATAAAAACAGAATAAAAATTGGTATAGGTGATGATGGACAGAGAAATCTCAATCTGAAAGTGAGAGGGGCTATTGATAAAAATGATTTTGCATCTGTTACCTTTAGCACAAGAAAGATAGACAATGATTGGAGAGATAATAACGAGTTTGACTCAACACAAGTCAGTTTAAAGCATGGTCACCTTTTTGATAATGATGCTTCATTGGAAACAGAGCTTTCATATACAGAATCCAATATGCAAATACCTACCTCAATGACGGCAAGCGAGTTCGCACTCTTTAAGAAAACAGGTGAACAACATAATACAAGCGCACAATTTCAGAATGGCGCGAGAGACTCAAAAATCTTTGCACTAAATACAAAGTATGAAAAAGAGGTTGGTAATATTACCTATAAACCAAGATTCTATTTGAACACCTGGGACCATTTTCATCCGGTAACAGGGATGATCAATGATTCAACGGATAACAGCGTTTATGGAACCGATTTGGAGTTAAATCATAAACATGATCTATTTGGAAATAAAGCTTCTTTGGTAGCGGGTGTAACCGCTAAAACAGACATAACAAAAGATGCTAGAAAGTATCAATATGCAGATTTAACTATAATCGGTGGAAAAATAGTAAAAACCCTTTCAGATAAAGAAGGGACTTTGGCAGAAACTGAAGACAGCACTACTACCTTGTACGGTGTTTATGCAATGGAAACATTTTCACCGACAAATGGTTTAACTTTGGATATCAGTTCTCGAGTGGATAAGTTGAATTTTGATATAAACGGCAATCAGATTAGCGAGTATAGCTATGGTGCTAAAAGATATATTGCAGGTCAGGGTCTGTATTCGATTGATAAGTCCTATACGCTTTTCTCTGCAAAATTTGGAACGGTCTATAAGCTGACTGATACAACAAATATGTATGTTACTATCGCGACAGCAAATCAGGCACCTACGACAAGTGAGTTGGGAGATAACCCAGTTTTAGATATGTCTACAAGTAATAATTATGAAATCGGGTTAAAGACAAGAACACAAAATGTTACTTATGATTTGGCCGTTTATCAAAATGACGTGACGGATGAAATCATTCAAGTTTTAGATGCTGCGGGTAACACTGAATATGACAATGCTGGTAAAACAAAAAAAAGAGGCTTAGAATTTAACACAGTATATAAGGTAACAAATAATTTGGACTTAGGCGGAAGTTATGCCTACAGTGACTTTAAGTTTGTGAAATTTGAAGAGAAAGTTGGTTTTGGAGGTACTGCACATTGGGATAACAGATCTGGAAAATATTTGCCGTATATCCCAAAGCACCAATACTCACTGTTTGCTGCTTACAATATGGACAATGGATTTAAATCCAGAATTACGACCAGAAGCTGGGGCAGTTACTATATGGACAATGCGAACACGCAAAAATATGAAGGGTACCAGTTTGTCACAGACGTGATGGTAGGTTATGAGCGTGATGTGCACAGTTTACAATTAAACGTTAGAAATATAACCGATAAATACTATGCGATGGAAGCCCAAAAAGATGTTAACGCAGTTGAATCCTATAAAGCAGCAGCACCTAGAAGCTACATGGTTTCATACAATTATAAGTTTTAGGAGATAAATGATGGTAGATCATCAAAAAAGAGACAGAAACGATATTTACAACATTCCGGTATTGGGATTTTTATTTAAAAATCAGATGTTTATAGTGGGGCTAAAAATAGCAGTATTAGCCCTGTTTATTTATGGAATCGCCTTTGGTATACTCTATCCGACAAAAGAGGAAAATATCTTCACGACAGCGCTGTTTTGGTCACTCTTTTGGTCATTGTTTGTTGTTGTAACGCTCTCAACCTTTGGTAGAATCTTTTGCGGGATATGTCCTCATGGTTTTATGGGAAAATATATCACGCAATTTGGCCTCAAAAAGAAGATGCCCAAAGCACTTGCTAATCCTTATATCGGTATTTCTTTGTTGGTTATTGGTTTTTGGGCTGTTTATTACATTTATCCCGAGGCCTATAAAAGTCCGTTGGCTTCCTCCATCTTTTTTATTATTCTCACTCTTGTATCGGTAGTATTTTTTTATATCTATAAAGATATGAGCTACTGCAAATCGATCTGCCCTATTGGTACGATGATGAAGGTCTTTGGCAAAATCTCTTTTACAACATTGGGGACGTACGAAGAGTCGTGCAAAGAGTGTAGAACCTTTGAATGTGCAACTGCTTGTAATTATAACCTCAAGCCTTTTACTTTTGATAACCGCTCAAGTATGACAGATTGTACGTTGTGTATGGATTGTTCAAGTGCTTGTGAGGCAGTAAGTTTTAAACTGGTACCACCATCTCAACCGCTTAGTAAAAAGTTTCAAACAAATAAGTCAGAAGTGTGGGCTATCTTGCTTATAACAGCAGCGATAACGATTAGTATGACTTTTCACCATGCTCTTGGACGTGTTGCGATTGCGGATGAGTTTATTTGGTCAAAGTTTGGCATGTGGATAGAAGATAAAATTGCTATTGAAGGTCTTGATTATATTGGTTTTTCTGCTTTTATCTTTGCAATGATAAGTACTATCGGCTTAGCAGCAGGCGGAATGTATGTAGCTTCAAAAGTATTAAAAGAGAGTTTTTCAAAAGTGTTTTATACATTATCTTATGCTTTTGTACCTCTTTTTATCATTGGCGGACTTTCACATACCTACGAGTTTTTCTTTTTAGAAGACTACAGTAATATCGCCAACGGATTTATTCAAGGTTTTGCAATGGATGCGAACGAAGTAGCTCCGCTGGCTACTAGAAAAGACACCTGGATTAGAATGTTCTCATTGATGAATCATATCGCAGTAATCTGGGCTTTGATACTTATGTATAAACGTATCAATTTTTTCAACGCTTCAAAACTTGCTAAAGGTGTCGCATTTATTGCTGCATCAAGTTTGATAGTGTTTTATTTAGGATTGAATATTTATAAAATGTATGCATTTAAAACGTATGGAATGAAACATCATGGGAACCATATGCCCATGCCTCATACGGGTGAGTATAAAACACATTATAAAGGTTAAATAACATTTTATTATCCCTCTTCACCCGGAGAGGCTCTTGACGCAAATCAAAGACAAATCTTCCTTATCTTCCTATAATCCAATACTTCAACCCTTTCAAACTATCTTTTATTTATAATGCGGTTTTGAGGTAGTTATGATACTCTTTGGGTGAAATAAAAAGGAATGATGTGTTAGTAGATAGTTATGGCAGAACGGTTGATTATTTACGCGTTTCGGTAACCGAACGTTGTAATTTTAGATGTCAGTACTGCATGCCCGAAAAACCTTTTTCATGGGTTCCAAAAGAGAACTTACTAAATTTTGAAGAATTATTTGAATTTATCAAAGTGTCTATTGACGAAGGGGTAAAAAAAATCCGCATCACCGGTGGTGAGCCTTTATTGCGTGAAGATCTTGATTGCTTTATTAAAATGATTCATGATTACAAAAATGATATTGATTTGGCAATGACAACGAACGCTTATTTGCTAAAAGGTGCCGCACAAAAACTCTATGATGCGGGTTTGCGCCGTATTAATGTTTCCATTGATTCTCTTATCCCTGATGTAGCCGAAAAGATAGCCAAGAAAGATGTTTTGAGCCATGTGTTAGAAGGTGTTGAAGAAGCGCTGCGCGTAGGATTCCGTGTTAAAGTGAATATGGTTCCTATGAAGGGGATGAACGACAATGAAATTTTAGACGTATTAGAGTTTTGCAAAGAGCGCAAGATGACCGTACGATTTATCGAATACATGGAAAATGTTCATGCCGAAGTGGATATTAAAGGGATGCAAAGTGCAGAACTTTTGGAAATGATCGGCAGTCGCTACAGCTATGTTGATGAAGGTTTTGATGGTCATTCGCCATCACACTATTATAAACTCGAAGATGGCTATGAATTTGGTATCATAGAACCACACAAAGATGATTTTTGCGCGAAATGCAATCGTATCCGACTCACTGCTGAGGGTAATTTGATCCCATGTTTGTATTTTGATGAGGCGATGAGTATTCGTGATGCGGTACGACGCGGAGATATCAAAGAAGCGGCATTGGTGCTCAAAGAAGTCATCCGTATCAAGCCGGAAAAGAATCGTTGGAGTGATCCTGATGGAGAACTATCCAAGCGTGCGTTTTACGAAACAGGCGGGTGATTGATGCTTCAACTGGTTGAACATTTTTACTCGATCCAAGGCGAGGGAAAATATACAGGGGTTCCGTCACTGTTTTTCCGATTTGGGGGATGTAATCTCACGTGCCCTGGATTTGGATGCCATGAGATAGCGCCCGATGGAACTGACGTTGTTGGGTGCGATACGGCGTATGCAGTTGATCGTAAAGCATTTGGAAAACTTTGGCAAGAAGTCGAAGAACTCCAAACGCTTATTTGGATCATGAACTCTTATCGCCTTCCTCCTCATGTGGATGTAGTGCTCACAGGTGGAGAACCATTGATTTATGCCAATGAGCCGATTTTTTTAGAGTTTATTGAGCATTTAGTCTCTCACGGGCATCGTGTTACGTTTGAGACCAATGCAACCATTACCCCTGATTTTATTCGGTATCCTTTTTACAAAGACGCGGTGTACGCACTGTCTGTCAAGCTTTCCAACAGCGGTGAACCGTATGATAAGCGGGTTAAATTCGATGTTCTTGATACCATCATTGCTAACACAAACGGGAGTTTTTTTAAATTCACCGTAGATGAACCATCATTAGTCTCTCATATTGAATCTGAGGTTGAT
>JAUYUB010000018.1 GCA_030692765.1 Sulfuricurvum sp. | reverse complement strand
CCCAAAAACGGGCAAAGCGTTTCATCTTTTGTATCTGTACGAAGCTGAGATTGTTGTTTTGGAGAATATCGTACGGAGGTATGTCGCTGTAG
Source organism: Sulfuricurvum sp. (assembly GCA_030692765.1). Taxonomy (GTDB): domain Bacteria; phylum Campylobacterota; class Campylobacteria; order Campylobacterales; family Sulfurimonadaceae; genus Sulfuricurvum. Next base: position 149,148 of record JAUYUB010000018.1, on the reverse strand, counting down.
ATCATTCCGTGCTCTTTGTCATGGCGCGATAGGGTGGTTCCTGAGAGATTTTTCAAAATACCGATTTGAATTTCGCTGTGGGTGAGGGAAACGAGTTTATCGAGGTTACGTCCAAATCCCTCGATCGTTTCACCCGGAAGTCCTACGATGAGATCGAGGTGCATATGTGCTTTGGTATCGTTTTCTAAAAAGTGTAAATTCTCAAAAATCTTCTCGAGTCGCAAGGGGCGATTGATCCCTTTGGAGATAATGGGGTCAAGGGTTTGAATACCGACTTCCAGTTGCAATGATCCGGGAGGGAAGAGGGCTATTTTGGATTTTAACACATCAGGAAAATGGTCGGGAATGACTTCGAAATGGGCAAAATAGGGCGGCTCTTTGGAGAGAAAAAAGTCCAGTATCCGATTGGCAAAGGTCATATTGAGATTAAACGTACGGTCGATAAATTTGAAACTGCGTGCTCCGCGATTCCAAAGGACTTCGAACTCTTCTAGCAGTTCATCGAGTGGAAAATTGCGTACTTTTTCATCTATCGATGAGAGGCAGAACTCACACTCAAATGGACAGCCCCGTGATGCTTCGACATAGATCGTACGATGTGCCACATCTTCATCGCTGTAAGCGGTATATGGCAAGGATATTTCTTTTAAATCAGGCATTGGGGCACGGATGAAACGCTCAGGCGGTGCGACACCATCCAAAACACTGCGGCAAAGTTCATAAAATGCGATTTCTCCCTCGCCGCTGACAATGTAGTCGGCATTGTCAAAATTAACACGATGAGGCATGTATGAGGCTTCAGGTCCACCGAGGACGATGATGGTATCGGGAGACACTTTTTTGAGTATTTCGATGAGTTGCGCGGTCTCGGTGGCATTCCAAATATAGACACTGATCCCGATGATTTTTGGAGAGTGTTCGAGGATTACCTCGGCGATGCTTTGGATTTGTTCGTTGATCGTAAATTCGACGATTTTTGTCTCATTTTGAAGTTCGTGCATGTTCGCATATAAATAGCGCAGTCCCAACGCACTGTGCGCGTAACGAGCGTTTAGTGTGGTGAGGAGGATGGATGTCATTGAACGGTACCTTGGAAATACTCTCCATCGGTGGTAAAGAGTTTGAGAATTTTTTGATATTCGCTGTAGGCTTGTTTATAGACGTGTTGTGTATGTTTACTTGATTCATAGAGTTCGCGTGCACTTAGACCTGTTTCAAGTGCATTTTTTAGCAGTTTGGTACGGCGCAGATAAGTAAAGGCGAGGTTAGGGAAGTGCTCATGTATTTTTTGGCGAATCATGGCGGCATCGTTAGGGTTGTCAATCATGTTGGCGAAAACAAGGATCGTTTTTTCTTTGTAATTTTTGATAAAAATCAAGCTCTTCATGATGGAGTTAAGATCATTGATGGTCGCTACGAGAATGATATCAGAGGCGCGTAAAATCTCATCGGAATGGACAGCGTCAAATCCTCCAAAATCATACACGGTGTCGGGATGAAGAGGGATTTTATTGGGGTAATAGCGGGCATTTTTGTATTTGTTTAACACCACAGACATGTCGTTGGTCGCATAACGATATCCAAGGTCTTTAGCTAGAGAAAAAGCGAGAGAGGTTTTACCCACTCCCCCTTTGGTCGATGCGATAGAGATAATAGCCATGATTTTCCATAGTAAATGTTTTTGCAACTATATCATATTAAGTTTTTAACGTAGCCTGCGCAGTACTTTGTATATTAATGCGAGACTGTTTTATTGAGTAGCATTTTTCATTCGCAACATTTAAAATTATATTTATTTTTAAATGTTAAATTATACTATATCTATGCTAAGGTACTATTATAAAACGGTATATAAAAGAGAGAATATATGCAAGAATATATGCAAGAATGTATGCAAGAAAAGCTTCGACAAGAGAGCAAAGAAGCTGCAAAAAAGTGTTACCGACAATGGTATGCAAAATACCATCCTCATCCTACCGTAGTTCATTTTCCGATTGCACTGCACTATTTCAGCGGTTTTATAGATCTTTTATTTTTTGCCAATCCCTCTACAGAATACGCAGCCACTGTTTTTTTATCATTTTTTGTCGCTACTGTTATGGGCCTTATCGCGTTGATCACCGGAGTGTTCAGTTGGTGGATCAACTATAATTTGGTGAGATCAAAACTGTTTGTAGTCAAACTCATTGGTGCAATTTTAACTTTTCTAGTCGGACTTGTCCCATTAATTCAAAAATTCAGGAATCCTGATGTCGCTTTTAGTCATGGGATAGATGGTTGGCTGTATCACGGTATTATTTTTATTACTGTCATCTCGGTAACCATTGTCGCTTATTACGGTGGTAAACTCACATGGAGAGCAAAAATATGAGAGATTCGGTTTCGATATTAATAGGTGGAAAAGCGGGGCAAGGAATTGCAACCATAGAGACTCTTTTAACCAAGGGATTCAAGCGATCTGGATTTTACGTCTTTTCTACGCAAGAGTTTATGTCAAGGGTCCGAGGTGGCAGTAATACGACGTTAATACGAATATCCAATAAACCGGTCAATGCAGCCGATTTCAAAGTAGATATTTTTATGCCGTTGGATGTTAATGCTTTTTATCATGCTAAAGAGCGCATATGTTCAGAGACTCTCGTAATCTCAAAAAAAGGGGATTTTGAGTGTGATTGCGTATTTTACGAGCATGATTTAGTTACTTTGGCCAGAAGTATTGGCAATCCTATCATCTCTAATATGATAGGAGCAGCACTCCTGTTTCGTTTGCTTGGATGCGATATCAATGTCCTAAAGGAGATCGTAACAGAATTTTATGCCGATGATGTGCTTCAAGATAATCTCAAGGCATTATATATGGGATCAGAGCTGGTGGATATCCATGAAGATTGTCGCTATTGCATTAAACCAAATACTGAAATGAATACTAAGAGCGATTTCTTTTTAAGCGGTACTGAGGGAGTCGGATTTGGAGCTATTGTAGCAGGATGCAATTTGATTTCCAGTTATCCTATGAGTCCTTCAACGGGTGTGTTGAATTTTTTGGCAAAACAGAGTCAAACATTTGGTATCTGTGTCGAACAGGCCGAAGATGAAATAGCAGCACTGCAGATGGGATTAGGAGTCTGGTACGGTGGAGGGCGAGCAATCACGACGACGAGCGGCGGCGGATTTACATTGATGGGAGAGGGGCTTAGTCTATGCGGGGTTACCGAAACCCCGATGGTTATTTATTTGGCACAACGTCCCGGACCTGCGACGGGTCTTCCGACACGAACGGAACAAGCTGATCTGGAGCTTGCTATTTACAGCGGACATGGAGAATTTCCACGTATCGTACTGGCTCCGGGTGATCCCAGAGAGTGCTATGATCGTACCAGAGAAGCATTTGATCTTGCTGATTTATTTCAGATACCTGTTATTGTACTAAGCGATCAGTATTTGGCCGACAGCTATTTCAATGTTGAACGATTTGAAATCGACAATAATCAGCCTGTGCGTCATATTGTAAAAACGGATTTGCGGTACAAACGCTATTTGTTGACTGAAGATGGTATTAGTCCCAGAGGAGTGCCTGGATATGGAGAGGGGCTGGTATCGGTTGATTCGCATGAACATATGCAAGAGGGTCTTATTACAGAGAGTATGAGCGTTCGAAATGAGCAAAACTCAAAACGTCTGAGAAAACGTACCTTGATCCAAGATGAAGCCATTATGCCTGAAGCGTATGGAGAAGGCGGTATTGCTGTTGTAGGATGGGGAAGCACAAAGCACATAATCATAGAAGCGGTTGAGAGAATGAATAATGCAGAGGTTGCCTGTATCCATTTTTCATGGGTCTATCCGCTTTGCGAGTCTCAGCTCGTACCGCTTAGGGAAGCCAAACATATTATAGTCGTTGAAAATAACGCTACGGGACAGTTTACCAAGCTGTTAAATCTTCATAGTATTACAGTGCATAATCAAATACTAAAATCCGATGGAATGAGTTTTTTTGTGGATGAATTGCGCCAGAAGCTTGAAGCATTGCTAAAGGAGATTCAATGAGTACACGGTTTGACAGAATCGTCGAAGATTACGCTTGGTGTCCAGGATGTGGGAATTTTTCAATACTTTCCCATTTAAAAGAGGCATTGGATGAAATGGGGATCGATCCTCTTATGTGTGCTGTCGTATCAGGGATAGGACAAGCGGCAAAAACACCGCAATACATGAACGTCAATATGTTTAATGGACTTCATGGCAGAGCGCTTCCTGTTGCGCAAGGTTTGAAAGTTGCCAACCCGTCTTTGATCGTGATTGCCGAAGGGGGAGATGGCGATATGTACGGTGAAGGCGGCAATCATTTTATGGCGGCCATTCGTAGAAATGCTGATATCATCAACATCGTTCACAACAATATGGTATATGGCCTTACCAAAGGTCAAGCCTCTCCCACATCGCAAAGAGGGTTTGTAACACCCGTTCAGACGCAAGGTGTTCATAATGAATCATTTAACCCCATAGCAACAGCTATATCACTGGATGCATCTCTCGTCATCCGCACTTTTTCAGGGAACAAAGAACACTGTAAGGCAATGTTTAAAATTGCACTGGAGCATAAAGGGTACGTTTTGATCGATATATTTCAGCCGTGTGTTGTTTTTAATAAAACCAATACGTTTAAGTGGTTCAAAGATAATGTTTATCTATTAGGGGAGGATTATGATCCTACCGATAAAGTCAGGGCATTTGAAAAATCGCTGGAGTCTGAACCCTATGCGATTGGAGTGATTTATAAAAGTCCTCCAAAAGTTGTTTTAGAAGAGATACTGCGCAGTGAAAGTAAGCTAGGCAAAGAACCGTTTTATGAATATAAGGTTGATTATCAATGTTTATCGGATGAGATGGATAAATATATTTAGAAATATTTATAGGTTCTAAAAATGTTTGTTGATACTCCTCATATATAAAAAATCTTGCTATTTCGCTATACTCACTCTATCCAAAACTGAAAGATTATAATGAATTTATTATCCAAAAATGCCCCTCTCGAAGAATCAATCAAAAAGATGGAAGCGGTTCTCATCGATGTTGGTTGTGAAGCTGTTTTTTCGCAAGAAAAGCATCCATTAGAGTATTGCTATTCGGTGAATTTAGCATCGATAGAGGCACCTAGACATATTTATTCCAACGGTAAGGGAATCGTGTCGGATGCATCCAAGGCCAGTGCATTGGGTGAATACATCGAGCGTTTACAAACGAACAACTTTTTTATCGATTTTCATCTTCCAAACCGTAAATACTATCCTGATGAAAAGGTGTTTGAGTTTGGTGGTGGGTATCTCAATGATGAGTTGCGTAAAATCTATAACCCTGATGGCAGCTTGAGTGAAGATGAACTTGTGGATTACAACAGTGACTATGAGGACAAAGTCGTCGCATTGCCGTTTCAAAAACACTCAGACTCTCAAACGGTATACATCCCGATCAATGTTTTGAGTAATCTGTATGTGAGCAACGGACTGGCTACGGGCAATACGCCCGAAGAAGCAAAAGTACAGGCGCTCAGTGAGATATTTGAACGTTACGCCAAAATAGAGATCATCAAAAACGGCTATGCGCTCCCAAAATTTCCCGAAGAGGTGATCCATGCATTTGAGCGATTGAGTCATGATGTTCATGCACTTCGAGCATTAGGTTATATTGTCGAGGTTTTGGATGCGTCATTAGGCGGTAAATTTCCCGTAACGGCAATATCGCTGATCAATCCTGAGAACTCAACGCTTTTTGTATCCTTTGGAGCCCATCCGATATTGCAAGTATCGCTGGAGCGTACGATGACCGAGCTTATGCAAGGACGCGGTTTGGAAAATCTGGATGCGTTTGAGATACCAACGTTTGATATGAGTCTGGTTTCGGACAGTTTCAATCTCGAATCTCATTTTATCGATTCCAACGGCAAGCTCGGATTTGGATTTTTGAGCGCTAAAAAGAGTTTTAAATATACACCGTGGGAATATAAAGGTGAGGGGAGTAGTGCAGAGTATGACTTCTTACTGAGTATTTTAAAAGAGATGAATAAAGAGATGTACGTGCGCGAGTACAACTATCTTGGGTTCTACTCCTGCCAGATGATCGTCCCTAGCGTCTCGGAGGTTTACCCGATAGAGGATTTGACCTACAACAACAAAAACAACGGCAAGCTCATTCGTGAAATGGTTTTGAATTTTACCGAGTTTGATCCTGAAGAAATATTGGATTATGTAGAATCACTTGAAGACACCCTCAATGTAGAAAAATACATCGGTGTTATCTTCGAGAACAACTTTGCAATGGCCCAGTTTAAAGCGCAAATTTATTTGTTGGCAGGAAATGCCCAAGAAGCAATTGCACTTCTGGAATTTGGAACCGATAAAATGGGGCACATTGTAGCAGAGCTCATACGTATGGGAGAAGCAGAGTTGCCGTGGGAAGAGTACGAAGAAGCACTGTTTGATATCTATGGCAAAGAGAAAATCGAAAAAGCACTGCTGATCATCGAGGGGGAAGAGTACCTGATTGATGTGTCATTGCACCAAGATTATCATAACATGCTCAAACTCTATGATCGTTTGGACGTTAAAAAAGCATTGATGATGCAAAAAAGTTAGCACAATGGACATGGACTTAACGCAAGGGGATATTAAATCTCAGCTCAAAAAACTCTCCATACCTGCAAGTATTGGATTTTTCTTTCATACGATGTACAACGTTACGGACACCTATTTTGCAGGACAGATATCTACTCAGTCACTTTCGGCACTGACCCTCTCAGCCTCTATTTTTTTTATGATGATCGCTATTGCGGGAGGGGTGAGTGAAGCGGTTACGGCGCTTGTCGGCAATGCATTGGGAAAAAAAGATCGCTCTACTGCTGCCCACATCGCTCTTAACGCTTTGCTGTTTGGGTTTTTTCTCTCTTTTGTTCTGACCATTGTCGGTGTTAGTAGTACACCCTATTTGATGAGTACGCTTGGTGCACATGGTTTTTATTTAGAAGATGCATTGGATTACATCAACCTAATCTTATATGGCTCCATCTTTTTTGTTTTTGCCTTTTTCATTAATGCCTTACTGAATGCAGTGGGGGATACGGTCTCCTTTCGTAACGTATTGATCTTTTCTGCATTTTTGAATGTGGTGTTGGACTATTGGTTTGTGTACGGAGGATTGGGAATTGCGCCTTTGGGTGTGAGCGGTATATCTATGGCTACGGTTATTACGGAATTTATCACAGTTGTCTATCTCGGATATAAATTAGCCAAGACTACTTTGCTGGACGGTTACCGAGAATTTTCATTTGATGCATCCGTTTTTAAGTCCTTGATTACCCAAGGGTTCCCTCCCAGTATAAATATGGTCATGATGGCCACAGGGATTTTTATTATCACTTATTTCGCGGCTCCATACGGGCAGGAAGTGGTGGCGGCTTTTGGAATCGGGATGCGGATTGAACAAATCATTTTGATGCCGACCATAGGACTAAACGTTGCCGTTTTGGCAATCGTCGCACAAAACAATGGAGCAAAGCAGTTCGAGCGTATTGCACAAACGTTAAAAACATCACTATATTATGGAGGATTGATTTCGCTTGTGGGTATGGTTGCGTTACTTATGGGTGCCGAGCAGTTTATGCAATTTTTTACACATGATGCCAAAGTTATCGAAGCGGGGGCTGTGTATTTGAGAGTAGAAGCATTTATCCTTTTTGCTTTTGTAGTAATCTTTGTCCATCTTGCCATGCTGCAGGGGATAGAAAAACCAGGATTCATCTTTTACATATCTATCTTTAGACAGATCATCGCACCAATCATGCTTTTGAGCTTACTGGCGTATTTGGAGCTTGATGTCGTGTGGATATGGATCGGTATCGCGCTTATCGTAATATTGTCTGCATTTGTGACATGGAGATACAGTGTGGATAAGCTGGAGGAAGTTTCAGTGAGTAATCCTTTGAATGTATAATAAAAATATTGAAATTAGAATCTTTTCTATCTAAATAGTAATATAAAATCTTATATAACTTTTCATTTAAAAGTAAATGTTTTATTATAATGGTATTTATTTTAGTTATAATTACTGGTTAAGCTATTAACTATAAGGGTTATAATTTTCTTGAAGATGTATAAGAAGCAGATATCCTTTATAGCGAAAAGTAAAAGGTTCTTTAGCATCTTTTACTTAGTTACAAGAGGAGGATGTCATGATGAAAATGATGACGGTCACGCTTATCGTGTTCTTTTGCACCTATGGGTATACGGATATGATAAGTGGAAAGAAGCTTTTTGATAATGCTAAGTGTATGGAATGTCATAATATTAAAGATTTTAATGACAAAACGGTTAGGAAGGCAAAGATATTTACACAATTGGAAGATAAAGTCTCAGCCTGTCAGATGGAAAATAATGCGTATTGGTTTGATGATGAGGTGCACTACGTTGCACAATACCTCAATAAGGAGCATTACCACTTTATAGAAAAAGAGTAGTGTTGCTGATGAGTCACATGCAAATGATGTGACGTATTTGCTTGTAGAATACAAAATTATGCCGGATGACAAGTAAGCTGTTATTGTTGCTTATCTTCTGATGGCTTGAGCGATTTTACGCTGATACGGCGTGGTGCACGTTTAGGCGCAGTATCGGTATGGGCTGGTTTTGGTCTGTCGTAGGAAGGTTTGCTGTCATAAGATTTTTTCTCACCATATGACTTATTGTCACCATAAGGTTTTTTTTCTCCGAATGGCTTCTTATCTCCGTATGGCTTTTTGTCAGCAAACGGTTTCTTGTCACCAAAAGGCTTCTTCTCTTCATAAGGGCGCTTATCATCTTTGTTAAATGCTTGTTTCCCCTCATACGGTTTACGCTCAGGATTGAAAGGTTTTTTCCCTTCATCATTTTTCTTGGCTTTATCATGCTCACCAAAGAACTTTGGCTTATTGACGTAAGCAGTTTTTGCAAACTTATCCGCATCGCTTCTTGGCGTACCATCGATATAGTGATTGCGTTCACGTGTTTTGGTACCAAAAATCGGCTTGCCATTTTCATCTTTCCCTAAAAACTCTGTAGGTCTGGCCTTTTTATCCCATGGATTGGAACTTTTTGACTCTGTTTTATTTCCCTCATAGGGTTTACGAGCCGGACGGTTGTCATCTCGTGGACCACGGTCTTCACGTTTGAATTCAGGTCGTGCATCATCACGGCGAGGTTTGAACTCGCCTCGTGAATCATCCTTGTTACCTTCATACGGTTTACGCTCAGGTCGCTTATCGTCTCTCGGTCCACGATCTTCACGTTTAAAATCAGGTCGTGCATCATCGCGGCGAGGTTTAAATTCACGTTTAGGACGTGGAGCATTGCGTTCTTCTTCGCGCTTGGCACGTTGTGCGGCCATTTCTTCTTTATTTTTCTGTTCTACTGCGATTCCAAAATTCGGTTCAAAACCTGTAATAGGCTCTTGAGTGATGGTACGACCAAAAAGTGTTTCGATAGCATACAGATTTTTTTGATCTTCTGATCCCAATAAGATAATGGCAAACTCTTTTGCACGTGCATAGCGTGTCATATAGATAATTGCTTTGTCAGGCAGATCATAACTGATGACGATATCATACATCGTCTCGCTAGGCTGTGCTAAATCATTGTCGCTTACGATAGTGATCTCTTTAGTTTGTGCTACATCGATCGTTTTTGAATCATTAGATGTTACGATGAGAATAGATCGGGCAGGATTTTGAGAGATTACAAAATTAAGCAACTCAGTTTTACGGGCAGTATTACAAGGGTGTATACGGTGGTTTTGACGTTTGATAGTTGATGACATGAAAGTCCTTAGGAGTGAGTCTTGTCTACGAGAAGAAGTGATCACACATAGAGCGTGACAAGACTGTAATGATGCAATTATATCGTAAACGGTCTTGTTATAGGTATTTCATTTACAAGTGGGTAGAAGCAGTAGCGAGTGTTTCATTGGGTTTTCCTAAATAGAACCCTTGTCCATAAGAAATCCCCAGCTTTTTGACGACTTCCATAACTTCAAATGAGTGAATGTATTCGGCAACTACTTTTTTGTCAGAAGCGTGAGAAAAAGCAACAATAGATTCAACGAGTTTATAGGAAATATCAGAGGTGTTAATATCTTTGATCAGACTGCCGTCTATTTTAATCGTATCAACATTCAAGGCAAAGACATGGCTAAAATTGGAGTAACCGCTGCCAAAATCATCAATAGAAATCTTAGAACCTGCTATTCGGATGGTGTCTACACGTTTTTTTAGTTCTTCAAGATCGGTAATCTGTTCCTCTTCGAGCAATTCAAAGGTTAAATATCCAGCTTCTTCTTTTGTTTGGTTGAGATAATTGATGATGGTGTTATAAATGTCGTCATCGAGTATATCGGTAATATTGAGATTGATGGAAATACAACATTTTTCATCATGCACTTTGGTAAAATTTATGTCCAAGAGTTCCATAGTGAGTTCTTTGTAAATATTACTGTTTGCAATGTTCGATAAGAACATTCCTGGATAATATATTTTATTATCACGACCTCGAATACGCACTAGGGCTTCATAGCCAATGATTTCATTGACTTCTAAATGAATAATGGGCTGATATTCACAAAAAATTCGTTTCTCTTCAATTGCTTCTTTGACGTGGTGAACATTTAAAAAATGGATCGGATTTTCAGTGAGTGTCTTATTGGGGACGTAAGCGATAGCCTTATTACGACCTGTTTGTTTGGCTTGATAAAGCATTTTATCGGCTACAGAAATAGCATCATGTTCGTTTTTAAAATGAGAGGTATGGCTATTGATACCAATAGAGATGGTAGGGTGGATTGTGATGAGTCCTGTTTTGATACTGATGGATTCGATATTTTTACGTATCCGATCGAGTATTTCAACCACATCAGCATGATCTAAATCGCGCATAGAGATGTAAAGGAGAAATTCTTCACCTCCATAACGGATTAGTTTGTCATTTTCTCGTATGGATGTTTTGAGAGAAGCAGAAACACTTTTGAGAACTTCATCTCCAACATCATGGCCATACGTATCATTTATGACTTTGAACTTATCCAAATCCATCATGACAATGGCGTATTTTTGGTAATCTATGGTGCTTATGATGTCATTGAAAAAATTTCGGTTATAAAGACCGGTGAGCGGATCAAGATAAACGCGTTTTTGTGATAGGTAATACAAGAAAAATTGAACACTACTGACAATGATTCCAATACCAAGCAATCCCAAAAATATCCAAATGTATTTATGCAGCGGTTGGACAATATCCGTAATGTTCTGCTGCCCTTCGAGTGAAAAATCAATGGCGATGACTCCCTGGACTTTGTCATCGATGACGATGGGTTTGAGATAGGTAAGCCATAAAGAGTGGAGATCCTTTTGTTCAAAAAGCTGAGGTTGACGGGTTTCGTACGCTCTATCCCATGCCGGGTCTTCTATGTCAAATTTCATTCCAAATTCGGATTTATCCTGTCTTGCTCCATCGAGCATAAATCGGTATTTGTGTTTGGCATCTCGAAACAGAACATAGCTGTATTTGATATCATGCGAAACAAGCATACCAAGATCAGATTCGAATTCAGTGCGCATGATGGGATCATTTTCTAAAATATCTGCAAGGCTTTCATCTGGGTGACTTGACACATAGATTTCAAGTTTATGGTCAAAATTATCAATGATGGAGCCAATCGTATTAAGCATGTCCTGTTTGACATTATTTTTTAGATCACGTTCAATTTTCGGTATTTCTATGAGAATCATAGCAACTGCTATCACTATGAGAAGGATGAGTGCTGAATAGATAAATTCTTTTTTATGAATTTTCATAGTTCATCTTCTATGTATTTATCAAATTCATGGCTGAGTTTCACGTTGGCTTTTTGCATACGAGGACGTAAAAAGAGGAGATTTGGTCTCCCTTTTTGCCAAAAAAATGCACCGATGATCCGTTCATCTTTGATTAATTGTGAGTATTCTGTAGTGATAATAACACAATTTTTAGAGAGGTTTTGGGGGATCTTTTTAGAAACAATAATCAAATCGGCATTGCTTGAATCGATCGCTTCTTCTATTATTTTGGATTGTTTAATCATCTCTTTTTGATCCGCTGTTTCTCCCCAAACAGCTATTTTTTGTTTTGGGAATAGGGCGGCGGCAACCCTCTCGATGATTTGTGTTTCTATGCTTGTTGTGGAAACTTCGGCACACAATGCAGCGTTTATAAAGAAAATAAAAAAACCTTGGACAAAGAGGGAAGGCGTTTTAGAAAACATATTTTAGACCGGCTCTAAATGTTCGATCAAATGGAGCAATGTAATCGGTGTAGGTTGCCATAGGGTACGGGGTCTTGATTGCTTTATTTAAAAGATTTTCCCCTTTGAGAAAAATGCTCAAGTCTTTGGTCGCATGATAGGTGACACCGGCAGTGTAATCGTAACCATTATCAACTTTGACAGATTGTGGGGTAGTGCTTTGGGTAGTATATGCGTACCCTTTTCGATAGAGAAGCTCATTGTATAGGTCAAATTTGCCAAAAGTATCAAAAAGCTGTACATAAGCCCCGGTTGTTGAACTCTGCGTCAAAGGCATATCATCATTGCCGTAATACACGTTCATGCTCAGAGTATGATTACGTTCAAAACGGATTTCATGACCTGCATTAATGGCATAAAAGTTAGGTTTTAGAGTGGTGTTGACGTAGACATTGTTTTGTAGAGTTATGCCATCTTTGGCAGTATTGTAGACCAATCGAAGATTGGTGTCTGTGGTATCTGTTTTGTAAGCGATTTCCGTTGCTAGGGCAATGCGATCTTCTTGTTTTATATTAATATTGCCTTTGGTAACATAGGGGAAATAGCTAGACTGCATAAAAACAGGATAGCCATAGGTGCGAACACCAAATGTTTTCCACATCCACACTCCATCATTGTAAATATGCCCCAATCTAAGAACATAGTCATTGAAGTCTTCTGCACCACCGTTGCGGTCAAAATGATCGAGCTTGATGCTGGCAAATACTAGGTTGTGCTCATTAACCGTATAATCATCTGAAGAAAATACAGAGTAGCTGTTCCATTGTGTCGGTCCTGAGATTTCATTAACCCGTTCAACCCCATCGGTAATCAGCGAATTGGGGGTTACTTTTCTGAATTTACTTTGAACACCTATGTGTATGTCATGATCGCTAATGATAAATTGTTTGTCGAGAACCGCATCGAGAATGGATTCGGATTTATCGAAATACCAGTTGGTGCGGCCTGTTGTAGTGCCATTTGCATCGTAGATGTTTAGTTTACTAGGATCAGATTCAGATTGTTTGTGATTGGCATCATCATAAGCCACTTTGAACTTAAGTGTTTTGTCTTGAAAGTATTTGGTTGCGATGATGTATCGGTGAACCATGTCGGAGAGATTTTCACCAGGGGTGTGCAGTTTACCCACCCCTAGAAGTCGATCCTGATCTAAACTAAACTGGGCGGCATCAATGCTAAAATCTTCCCCTTGCAATGAGGCAAAAAAGTTGGTGGTTTCAAAATCCCGGTCAACTCCGATGGCACTGCGGTTGCTATAGTAGGGATCGCGGTTTTCTCTGTGAGTATTGGCATAGATAAAAGAAGAATATTGTTCTCCTTTATGCGCATAGGAAGCACTCAGCTCGTTTGAACCGCGCGAACCTCCCATCGCTTGTACGGCACTGCCGTCTTCGCGTTTTGGGTCTTTTGTGTACAGACGCACTACGATACCCGGCGGTTCATCGCCTACCATGACAGAACTTCCCACTTGATAAATTTCAATATGGTCAATGTAGGTAATGTCCAAATATCCCCACATCTTCATAGCACTTCCAAAACCGATGGAGCCTACTTCGTGATCATTGATGTAAAGTTTTAAATATTGGGAGTTAAAAGAGGAGCCTTTTGCTTTGCCGATTGAAACTTGTCCGCTTGCGGCCTCTTGCATCGTAAAAGCAGGGATGGTTTTGAGAATGTCGCGCAGGTTGTAGGCTTGCATTCTTTCGAGACGCTCACGCGTATAAATGATCGAAGATCCTGCGCTCTCTTTTTTCGTTTGTTTGGAGAGATCCGATTCGCTGCGATATTGAGAGAGAAGATCATCCAGTCCATCCGATGAAGCTTGAGCATTAAGTATGAAGGTTGAAAAAAGTAAAAAAAGAGACGACGATCCAAAAAATCTTTTTCTCATGGTAACTCACATTTATTAAAGTTATATTATGTTTTTACTATAGTAGCATATTTTTACCTAAAAGCTTTCTTTAGCGTAGTACAGCTATAGCCCTAGAAGGCGTGCCGATTTTTCAGCCAAAGACCAGTGAGTAGTGAGTTTTCCTCCAAATACATGGAGCAGTTTTGTTTGACCAAAATTGTGTAAATCGAGCTGATATTCCCGTGATGCTTTGACCATACTTTTTTTAGACTCGACCAAAGGACGCACACCGATATAGGTGTCAATAATATGATCATGTTTGAGAGGGGTGTTTAAAAAATGGTTGGCATGGGATAGGAGATAGTTAATATCTTCTTCATTAATATGTACCTCATCGGTTTCAGCACTTTCATGTCGTTCGGTGGTTCCTATGAAGGTTTGATTACTTTTATTTTCGGGGATGATAAAAAAGATACGTTGATGATCGGTTTGGAGGAAAATAGGTTCGGGGACGAGAAGTGTATCTAAGACGATATGAATCCCGCTGACTTTACTGATTTTATACCGTGAGGGGAGATTAAATCGGTGATTGACCTCATCAATCCATGGACCCGTGGCGTTGATGAGTATTGCTGTTTCTAGAGGTCTATCACCGCATAAAAGATGGAAGCCATCATCCTGACGTTTGATTTCATGTATTGTGGTATTTTCAAAAAAAATAGCTCCATGCTCTTGCGCTTCTTGTGCTACGGTTTGGGTGAGGAGCAGGTCGTCTGTTTTGGCATCGTAATAGGTGAATACTTTTTTCAATCCTTTTGTTTTTAGGGCACTGAATTTTGTTTTGAACTCATCAATCTCCATAACATGATGTGGTGCAATAAAACGAGAAAAGAGATCGTATAAATAGAGTCCCGTTTTAATCATCCACCATGGACGCCCAAACCCGGCATATACGGGAAGGATGAAGGGGCGCAGGACGACGAGGTCAGGGTAGGTGGCAGTAAGACGGGTACGATCATGCAATGCCTCTTTGACCAGAGCAAAATCACCGTGTTCGAGGTAGCGCAAACCTCCATGAATAAGCCTGGAAGAGTGCGATGAGGTGCCAGACCCAATGGTTTGTTTATCAATGACGGCGACACTTTTGCCCAACTTCGCAGCTTCACGTGCGATAGCACATCCATTGATACCTGCACCGATGATGATAATATCATATTTCATAATAACTCCCGATATAATAGTGTAGCAAAAAAAGGAGAATTTATGCACATAATCGCACATCGAGGGTTTAGCGCTAAATTTCCTGAAAACACTCTTTTGGCTTTTAATGAAGCCATCAAAGCAGGAGCCTGGATGATCGAAACGGACATACGCCTGAGTGCCGATGATATTCCTATGATCTTTCATGACAGCAGTCTAAAACGTGTTTGCGGAATTACTGAGGGGATTGAAGATTTATCGTCTAAAATTTTGTCTAAAATTGATATAAGTAGTTATTTTGATTCTTCATTGCTGTTGCAAACAATACCTACATTGCTAAAACTGTTGGATTCGATTCATGGACAAATCGGTGTGATTCTAGAGATCAAATACCATCCAAAAAGCTGCGAGAAAATAGCATCGATCGTTGAACCGATGATTGCCGATAAGCTGGAATGGCTCGAAGTGTCGAGTTTTGATGATGGGATATTGGAAGATTTTCATGCGTTAAACACACAGATACGACTGCATAAACTTATAGAAGATATTGAGGTGTTAGAACGAAGTGATTTTGAGAGTGTTTACGCGTATGTCTATGCATTTGATATCGATATAAACCTTTTAGACCATCCCAAGACACAAAGTCTGTTGGAAACGCATAGAGTGATCTTTTGGACAGTAGAGGATCAGGACCCTGCTACATTCCCAAAAGCCTTTGCAGCCATGAGCAACAACCCCATTCATCTGAAACAGAGGGTGGCTCACGGTAGGCTTTGATACCAAGCATATTGTCCAATCGTACGAAAACATACCCTTGCGCCTTTAGGTTCTCAATGATTTTTGGCAATGCAGCAACACTGACCGGGTTTCGGTGCATTAGGATGATGTCTCCGTTGCGGACATTTGACGTTACATTTTGAATGACTGCCTCTGGGTCTTTGAGGGTCCAATCCAGTGAGTCCAAAGACCATAAAACCGTCGTCATATTATGATCATTGATCACATCAACAACCGTTGCATTGATCGAACCGTATGGAGGACGAACGAGGATTGGATAGTGACCTGTAATCGACTCAATCTTTTCTGCAGCACTCGTAAGCTGTAAGTCGATACCGTTGACATCCAGTTTGGTGAGGCGCGGATGATTAAAGCTGTGATTTAAAACGAGATGCCCCAAATCATGGGTGAGTTTTACAACGGTGACATTATCATCTTTCATGGTACCGCCGATCATAAAAAAAGAAGCTTTTACATGATGTTCTTTGAGGATTTCCAAGAGTTTATAGGTATTGTTTTCATCGGGTGCATCATCAAACGTCAGAGTAACGCTTTTGACCTCCGGATCACCGTTGACAATGACATTCTTATAGTTACCGTGTTGAATCGGGGTGACGGTAGCCGTACGCCAGTTCCCCAAAAAGAGGGTCATATTGGCATCCAGTAAAAAAGAATTACCGCGTATATCGTAGATGGTACGGGTGTCACCAAAGAGGAGCATCTGACATAAAAGAGTGAAGAATAACAGGAGTTTAGACATAGGGCTCATTTCATCAATAATTTTCGGATTATATCGTGTTAGCAGTCAATCTCGCCCAAGTGTCCTGCAGTGTATCCACTGGCAAACGACCATTGCAGATTATACCCGCCGCAGGGACCATCGAGGTTCATTACTTCTCCGCAAAAGAACAAACCCTTTAGTATCTTGCTTTCCATGGTCTCTGGACGTATCTCTTTGAGGGATACACCGCCTCTGGTGATCATTGCCATTTTGAACCCGTCGTGACCGGTAACCGTGAGAGGTGTCCATGCCAGCAGTTTGATGAGTTTATCACGTTGCAGACCGTGAAGTTTGTTGAACCCGCTGTCGGGATCTGCTTGGGCTAAAGCACATAACTCACGGCAAAGAGCTTCCGGAAGAAGAGTTTTAATATGAGTTAATATTGACTGTTCCGGATTCTTGTGGATCTCGTTTTTGATATGCTCGAGCAATTGATTTTCATTAAGCCCTTTGGTGAAATTGCACAGTAAAGGCACCTCTTTATGTTCGGCGAGAAAGGGGTTGATTTCACGTGCGGCGTCTAGGACAACGGGTCCTCTAATACCATGATTGGTAAAGATCAGGTCCCCCTTTAGCCGTATTTTTTTGGCTTTAGGAAGATCGATTCTGATCTCGACTTTAGGAAGGGTGTCGGCGCGGCAGTTGGCCACCCAACTCTCCTTGGTGTGAAGCGGCATCATAGCGGGGTAGAGCTCGGTTACTTTATGACCTATGGTAGATGCCATGGCATAGCCATCACCATCTGCCCCTAGTTGCGGATAGCCTAATCCTCCCGTAGCGATAATAACATGATGGGCATAATAGGTGTTATCTTGGGTCGAGACACCGATAACTCTTTGCCCGTCATGTTCGATTGTCTTTGCGCGTGCTGAGGTAATAAGATCAACTCCCAGTCGACTCATCTCATCCGTGAGTGCCGCAATGATAGTGAGGGCGCTGTGCGTGATTGGGAATACTCGATATCCATCCGGTGCATGGCTCTCTACCCCGATTTGGCGAAAAAAAGTTATGACATTTTTATGATCCATCGCTTTGAGAGCAGGGGTCATAAAGCGGCCATCGCGCCCAAAGCGTGACATGAACTCTTCATTGGAAAGAGTATTGGTCATGTTGCACCGCCCACCCCCTGTTGCTTTGAGTTTGGCGGCGATTTGGGAGAGTTTTTCCAGAAGCAGTACTTTTTTGCCTCTTCGTGCAGCGGTGATGGCTGCGATGAGACCTGCAGCACCGCCACCTACTACGATGATATCATGAGAGGGTTGTGTGGAGGATAAAGACATTGCCACCTAGTTTAATGTTAGAATGATAGTATTATACATAAAAGAATAGATACGGAATACAAAGATGACCCAACGATTTGATAAAGCGGCAGAGGAATGGGACAGCGGTGATGTACGGCAAAACATTGCAAGTGCCGTATTTAAAACACTGACAAGCCGTATAGCACTGCTTAATACGATGAAGGTACTGGATTTTGGTGCGGGTACAGGACTGCTGAGTTTTAAAATAGCGCCTATGGTACGTTCAGTTACTGGAGTAGATTTGTCGGGCGGTATGCTGGAACAATTGGAAGCCAAGAATACTCCCTCTTTGCACGTGACACCATTGCTTCAAGATATTATGCAAATCCCCTTGGATCAAAAGTTTAATGGGATTGTGAGTTCAATGGCAATGCATCATGTAGAAGATACGTCATTGCTGTTTCAAACCTTCTATGCCCATTTAGAGCGAGACGGGTTTATTGCCATTGCCGATCTGGAAGAAGAAGACGGGACGTTTCACGCACAGCATGGTAATGAGGGAGTCCACCATTTTGGATTTAACAGAGAGGTGTTGAGAGATACGATAGAAAAAGCAGGATTTAGAAATATACGCTTTCATGATGCCTACAGTGTCAACAGAGAAGATGGAAGCTATCCGATTTTCTTAGTAACAGCGATGAAGTGAGAACAGATGGATAAATATATTTATATACATGGATTTGGCGGAAGCGGCCTTGGGGTAAAAGCCAGTTTGTTTCGTGAACATTTTGG
This sequence comes from Sulfuricurvum sp., assembly GCA_030692765.1. GTDB lineage: Bacteria > Campylobacterota > Campylobacteria > Campylobacterales > Sulfurimonadaceae > Sulfuricurvum. The sequence goes on along the minus strand of JAUYUB010000018.1, from coordinate 130,148 downwards.
AGATACGATTATCTGTCCTTCGTTATCGTATGTACCTGCATTGGCTATAGATACACTAAAGCAGATTATAGAGCAGATGATTGATCATTCGACTGTCACGCTTATCGGTTCATCATTAGGGGGATACTATGCAACCTATCTTGCTGAACACTATGGACTCAAAGCCGTATTGATCAATCCCTCTATACAGCCTTATGAGACACTGAAAAAAGTTTATGGAATTGCGTTTAACTATCATGATGAGAGTAAGTTTGAATGGAATGAACACCATACCCATGCACTAAGAGACTATGAGATTAAAGATATTACTCCTCAACAGTATCTGGTATTACTTCAAACGCAGGATGAACTTTTAGACTATAGGCAAGCACAACACAAATTCCAAGACGCGACAGTCGTAGTAGATGAGGGCGGGAATCATTCCTATGAGAACATAGAGAGTAAGTTTAGTCTTATCGAGAGTTTTGCCCACAGGTCAAGTTTTTTATAGAGTGTAAAGGGTATCATTTGATATCCAAACTCTCTAAAAGTGATACGAATGATACGAATAGCTCCAATATCCACAAGTGCCCACATAGCTTCAAACATAGTATTAGATCTACAGTCTCATTTTGTAGAGGCACTCAATGACCTCTCACGTACCCTAGGATCGGACAAACCGTTTAGTCCGGTAGAGTGGTTTCGTGATGAAGGAATCCATGGCGGAGGGGTTCGATATGAGTCTCGAGATGAACAGCTCTTTAATCGAGGCTCTGTAAATTACTCCCAAGTACACTATGACGATGACGAAACCAAAAAGCTCTCTTCGGCTACGGCTATCTCTACGATCATTCACCCAAACAATCCATTTGTGCCCTCCATGCACATGCATATCAGCTGGACACAGATGCGTGATGGTAGCGGATACTGGAGAGTCATGGCAGATCTAAATCCCAGTAATCCTGATGAATCCGATACCCAACAATTTGAGAACATCCTGCGAGAAGCGGGTGGACGTTATTATGAAGAAGGAAGCGCACAAGGCAATCGCTACTTTTACATTCCCGCATTAGGCCGACATCGAGGGGTATCCCATTTTTATCTAGAGAACTTCAACACGGGCGATGAGGTCGCTGATCAGAAATTTGCTCTTAGCTTTGGGAAAAAAGTCATCGATACCTATATCAGTATCATCCGTAATGCGATACAAAAGCGCAGTCATTACGATGAGGTAGCAAAAGCAAATCAATTAAACTATCATACTTTGTATTTGCTCCAAGTGCTCACACTTGACCGCGGTACGACGTCGGGATTGTTGATACACGATCAAAACGATGTAGGGATTATGGGATCATTGCCCTCGCATGTGGATAAGCAACTGTTACAATCATGGGTAGGCAGATTAAACGGTGTCCAAAACGATCTTTTGCAAGCAATAGTGGATGCTTTGGGTGAGGGTGATGAAATACTTGTAGATGAAAACATAAAAGCGACGTTAGCCAATGTTGTCCGTCAGCATTACAAGCAGTATCCGCAAGCTATCGCATTGCAAGCAAGCGGTGATCATATACCCTCAACGGTGAACAATCACCGCTGAGTATACAAGAAAGGGGTTTATCTCGATTTAAGTGTATAGATTGATGTGTCTTCAGAGATACAATAGATTTCAAAATTCATTAGATTTTTATTTTCTTTTATAATACTCTCTCCCCCAATACTTTCAGTATAAAGGGCAATTTTTTCAGCCAATGGCAGATGCTTCGTTGTGATTTTTAGAATATAGGCACCTTTATACCCACCATAAGTATTGATATCTTTAATATCTTCGGTAATAAAAGTTTGGATTATTTTTCTATGTAATTCGAACATTAATATTTTTCTTTGTTTTAAAATAAATGAAAATTCACTAATAATTATATTTTTTGTATAATTATTATAATCTTATCATTATAGTCTGAGTTTATTCCTTTATTTTTTCAACGTGATACGTATAGATTTCTGGATGATACGCCAATGGATCACTGCCAAGCCCTGCTTTCATCCCCAAATGGGCAAAAAAACTCTCAAAATCATTAAGTTCTTCCCATACCTGAGGCAAGAACGTGGCTTGATGATTGCCATGCCTTAAAATGACTCCGTCCTCATTGACCCGTATTTTTGATTTTAGATCCGCGGTATCGGTATATTCCAGTAAAAGTGGCTCGCTTAGCAGTGACACTTCGATGGCTACATGTTGAAACTCATCAGGCGTCAGTGGCAAAAAACGTGGGTCATGAAAGGCGGCTGATTGTGCATTGGCAATCAAATCATCGATCAGCGGGCGATATGCGATCAGTGAACCTATACATCCACGCAATTGTCCCTGCAACGTCAGTGTCACAAAGGTTGCTTTACTAACTCCCAATAGGGGATACTGATTGATATAAGCATATTTATTAATCACAGACCCATAAAATTTAGAGCCTATTGCTTCTCTGACAATGCTGATATAGGGTAAATCGGTCATCATAAACTTCCTTTTATGAGATAGTATTGATGTATGATAATATATTATGCATTAGCCTAGTACAGTGAAATAAGATTTTAATAACATCCAGTTTCACTAATCCCTATTTCTCAAAAAATGTATAAACTCATCAGCAGGTAACGGTTTTGCCAAGAAATATCCTTGTATTTCATCACATTCTTCCATGCGTAAGAAATCCATCTGTTCCTTTGTTTCAACACCTTCAGCAATGGTTGTCAGTTCCAGCGCTTTTCCCATCGCAATAATCGTCCTGACAAGGCTGGCATCACTTTTATCAACAAGCGCATCACGTACAAAAGACTGATCAATTTTCAGTTTGTCAATAGGAAAAAGTTTTAGATAGCTCAAAGAAGAGTAGCCCGTTCCAAAATCATCCAGCGAAATTTTGATACCTTCTTGTTTGAAAATATTTAAAGTTTCGAGCACGACAACTGTGTTTTCTGCCAAGATGCTTTCGGTAAGTTCAAGTTCGATGAAGCTTGTCTCCACTTGACTCTCTTGTATAATTTTGAGAACCATTTTTGCAAATCCATCCTCCCTAAACTGGCGGGCTGAAAGATTCACTGCTATAGTAAAATCAGACATGCCCTGTTCGTGCCACTCTTTAGCCTGTTTGCAGGCAGTACGAAGTATCCACTCTCCCATAGGGACAATCAGCCCTGATTCTTCCGCTATAGGTATAAATTCAAGTGGAGACCTTAGCCCATCTTCCGGATGCTTCCATCGAACCAATGCTTCTGCACCAATGATCATGCCGGTTTTTAAGTTCATCTGCGGTTGATAATACAGCACGAATTCTTCATTCTTAATGGCATTTCTTAGGCCATTTTGTAACGATAAAACCTTAGTAGCCTGATCTGTTAATTCCTTCTTGTATTGCTGATACTGATTTCGCCCCATTGTTTTTGCCAGGTTCATTGCTGTATCGGCATTTCTAATGAGGTTTTCTGGGCTGATATCATCTAATGGATAGATACTTGATCCGATACTTAAGGTAATAAAAAGTTCTTGATCATGAATTTGTATAGGTTCTTTAATCATCTCAAATATGGTGGATATTATCCGTTCAAGATTATGCAAATCTTTTAATTCAGAGATGAGTATCGTAAACTCATCACCGCCAAATCGCGAGAGTGTATCGCTCTCCCTAATCGCTTCTTTTATTCTTAAAGCAACAGATTTGATTACTAAATCCCCTATCGTATGCCCTAATGTGTCATTGATATTTTTTAGATGGTCGATATTAATATACAAGATGCCAACTAAGTAATTATATCTGTGTGCTTTACGGCAGTTATCTTCAAGTCGGTCTTTGAAGAGTAAACGATTTGGCAATTCCGTCAGTAGATCATAGTATCCCAAATGAGCAATTTTTTCCTCTGAACGTTTTTGTTGGGTTAAGTCTTCTACCATGGAAGCAACCCCTATTATTTCACCTTTTTCATTCATAAGCGGGGTATTGTACCATTCACAAATAATTGTATTTTTCTCTTTGGTTATGTTTTCATTGGTACTTCGGTAGCCTCCGTTCCCCGATAAAAGTGCTTGCCATATTTCCGATACATGTCCTGTGTCCTTTTCTGCCAATATCAATTTTTCTGCGCTATTGCCAATGGCCTCTTCCTTCGTATAACCGAAGAGTTTTTCTGCGGCAGGATTCCACTCTAGTACCTTAAAATTCGTATCCCATTCAATAACAGCGAGGGGATTTTGTTCAAAATGGAGATAAAACCGTTCGGTCGCTTTTCGAAGCTTTATTTCTACACGATAGAATAAAAAATAGAAAAACAAAATGAGTAATCCACCAAAAACAGCTCCTACTCCGATTGCAAGAAAGAGACGGTAAATATTTTTTTGCTCTAAAGCAGTCACATCATGGACAAAGAAGATGCAGCCAATAGTACCATCATTGACCGGATTAGAATCACTCAGCAGCAATGAGGAGACATGGTAAATATTGTCATCCACCGTAACGTTCATAGTACCTTGTTCTAGAGGGTTACATTTTGAAATTTGCTTGATAAGTGTGTGTCTTTGCTCAGGCAAAGTCGTAAATATCACGACAGAATGTGGCAGATCATTCCATTGTGCTGTACGATCCATCAGCTTCATTCCGGATTCAAAGTTTCCTTTTGAAAGGACCTTCTTATTGATAATGACATGCAGATCAACATTAGCAATTTCTTTAATATGCGTATAAAGATGTTCAATCTCTTGCCCCATCTCTACGTAACCGATGAGGGTTCCATTCTCGTACCATGGAAAAACAACTCGTAGGGTAAAAAGACCCATCGGGCCTATTTCTGTAGCAGATGAAGGTTTTTGTGTGCTCTGTGCTTGCAATAGGGAATAGCGATCAATTTTATCACTGTGGCGTTGGGAATTATGTACACGTAAAAAATTGACCCGATTTGGCAGATGAAAATAGAAATGGGTGATATCGTTTTTCTCACGAAGGGTTTTAAAATATCGGTTGGATTGCTCCAGTAAAGCCTCTCTGTCACCCGCAATCATCGCCCGTTTTAAACCAGGGTCAGCGGTGATAATTGTCAATGCGGCTGAAAGTTTATCTGCATCTGCGATCAGGCCAGAATCCATGGCACGCTTCGCTACCAATAACTCTTTGTCAATATATTTTTGAGTGTATATTTTTTCCTGATGACTGTATCCATATACAAACAGTGAGATCAGCGTTATTAAAACTATAGTAAGAGGCAATAAAACAGCTGTTTTAAGGCCAGCTGACGGTAAGATTATTCTTTTCATTAAAAAATTCTCACTATTAATTATTAATTGTTGATTATTATCAATTATTTAAGCTTAAAAAAAAGTCTATTTTCATACAATCAAAAATGACCATCAAAAAAAATTATCATAATAGTTACATTAGGAGGAGACAATGGATACTCGAATCATGAGCGTTGCCGGGAGTTTTTACCCAGACCATTCAGATGATATCAAAAGCATGATCGAACATTTCAACACTATTTTAGAATCCCAGCCCGATGTGCTCAAAAGCCTTGATACGATGTCCGGCAATGCCGTGATCGTCCCTCATGCAGGATGGGTTTATTCAGGATTTACGGCAAACATCGCTTTTCGTATACTTGCCAAATCGATTCCCAAAACCGTTATCGTCATTGGTCCCTCCCACCGTGTCGGTTTTGAGGGAGTAAGCATCGCCGATAATCAAGACTATCAGACACCATTGGGTGATTTGGGAATCAACACATCATTAGTTAATGATCTAAAACACCGTTTCTCAATGCCCTATTTTTCTCAAGCCCATCACGAACACAGTACCGAAGTGCAGATGCCCTTTATCAAACACTATCTCCCCCATACACAAGTCGTCGAACTGGTCTATGCGTATGCGCAACCATCGGCGCTAGAACCCATCATCGCATACGCGTTGACTCTGCCAGATACCGCCGTCGTTATCAGTACCGATTTAAGCCACTATTATTCACTTAAAGAAGCCAAGCAGCTCGATTCAATCTGCTTGGAAGCCGTTCGCGATGAAAACATCGATACATTGAATCAGGGATGTGAGGCATGCGGGATGATTGGGGTCAAAGCGATGCTTAACGTAGCCAAAAATAAAGGTCTCAAAAGTACCGTTTTAGATTATCGCACTAGCGCTGATAGCAGCGGTGATACGTCACGCGTTGTGGGGTATATGAGCGCACTTTTTTACTAAGTTACAAGGAGTCATTATGTCCTCAATTGCGTGGTTATCTACAAAACTCGACGATGGCAGGATCGCATGTGAAGCGTGCAATCAGCATTGCAAGCTTCATGAGGGTGAGTACGGTATTTGCGGTATACGCAAAGTTGATAATGGGGAATTGCTTTTACTGACCTACGGACTTGCCGCGGCGGTGAATGTTGACCCCGTCGAGAAAAAGCCGATGTTTCATTTTTTACCGGGGTCAAAAGTTTTCTCGTTTGGGACAGTGGGATGCAATTTTAGCTGCAAGTTCTGCCAAAATGCCGATATTTCCCAATATCCCAAAGAGCATGCTCATAAAATAGTAGGACACCCTCTTTCGCCGCAGCATGCAGTATCAAAGGCACTTGAATACGGGTGCCAAAGCATTGCGTACACCTACAATGAACCCGTTGTTTTCTTCGAATACACTTATGATACGGCCAAACTCGCTCACGAAGCGGGATTAAAAAATATCTATGTCACAAGCGGCTATGAGACACACAAAGCCATTGATACCATCGCTCCGTATTTGGACGGGATGAACATCGATATCAAAGGATTCAGTCAATCCTTTTACAAAGATATCTGCGGCGGATCGCTCAAGCCAGTGCTGGATACGATCGAATACGCCCATAAAAAAGGGATATGGATAGAGACAACCACACTGCTTATCCCCGGATACAATGATTCGGATGAAGAGATCAGAGCGATCGCGCAGTTTCAAGCCGATCTTGATCCAACTATTCCCTGGCATATCAGCGCTTTTCATCCTATGTACAAAATGCTGGATGTTCACAGAACCCCTCCCGAGACGCTACGTCGTGCCTACGACATAGGCAAAGAGGTTGGATTGCACTATGTCTATGTCGGAAATATCGATGATGAAGCGAGAGAGTCTACCTATTGTCCCAAATGTCAGGCACTGGTAATCGATCGGCACGGCCATATCGGGCAATACGTGACAAACCATTTGGTCAATAAAAACAGTTGCCGTTCATGTGGCTATACGCTTGCAGGAGTATGGCAGTAAATTAGCAATATAAAGGTTAGCTCGATACCATAGTACATCCTACACACTGAGAAACTACATGACTACAAAAATAGACGAGATATTTGACGCCATCCGTGTTCTAGAAGAGAGCTTAAAAAAAGAACTCGAACAAGAAGAAGAAAAGCTTTCTGCCGATTTACTTGCTGCACAAAAAAAGTTCAAAGAGGGTCTGCTTCACTACCTTTGGCACACTCCGATTCTCCATTATCTTACGGCTCCTATTATCTATGCGGGTATTATCCCTGCATTTATTTTGGAGATTTTTTTATTAATTTATCAAAGCGTAAATTTTCGGGTCAATAAAATCGCTCCAGTAAGCCGTAAAGACTATTTCGTCTTTGACCGTGCGAGTTTGGATTTTCTCAACATCATTGAAAAGATAAACTGCTTTTACTGTTCCTACTTTACCGGTCTTTTAAACTATACGATGGAAATAGTGGGACGGACAGAGCAGTTTTGGTGTCCGATACGCCATGCGCGCAAACTTCTCAATCACCATGCACATTACAGTAAATTTGTACCCTATGGAGATGGCAAGCGCTACCGTGAAGAACTGGCTAAACTTCGTGAAGATTTGATAAAAGCATGACCAATTCTTCCATCTACAAACTCATTAACTGAGTATGCACACGGTTTGTCTTAAAGATTAAAAGCTCCGCCTATTTCTTTATGGGCTTCTTGTTCCAGAAGTAAATATTCCAAATTGTATTTTAAGAGCTTTTTCTTTACTTCGAGTGTATAAAGCTCTCTTTGGTTCACCATAAACAGATCACTAAGACCTAATGCATACTTTTTATTTTCGGCTTCTTCCAATTTTTTAACCAGTGTTACTTCATCTTTTGAACTTGCGATATTTATCGCCAATTTTTCTAAAGAGTTGATGATGTTGGTCAAGTTTGTCTTGATGTTAATGACTTCTTTTTCTTTATTATTTTCTATGTTTTTGATGGTTTTACGTATTTCTGCGTGTTTACCCTCGTATTTTCTTCTCTCTATGGGAAAGTCCATGTCCAAGGCGATTTTAAAACCATTGTCGTATTGTAAATCGTGTACTCCATAAAGGGATACATTGAGATTGGGATAGTTCAACAGCTTGGTGTGTTGGTCATGCACATTCATCTTTTTGACTTCATAATCAAACATTTTCAGGTCAGGTCTATTTTGCATTGCGGATTCAATCGAGCGTTCAAGATTCCAAGATGTTTCTTTACCTTTCGGTATGACGTCCAATTGGGGAAGCGTATACTGTTGTTCAAATAGTTCTTTTGTAAGGTTTAAATATTGTAAAAAACTTTCCAAGATATTGGAGAAATCATTTTCTTCGGTTACCAATCTCTGTTTTCTATTGATTGTTTGTTGAGAAGCCTCTAATAAGGCAATCTCAGGCAATGCACCCACTTTGACTTTTTGTTTGATAATTTCTTCTCTCTTTTGCGCCGTTAGAAGAAGCTCTTTCTCCAGCTCCAAAATAGCTTTTGAATAGAGAAGTTTATTGTAATCAGAAAGAATTTTAAAATACAAAAGTCTTAGATTGTCTTGAGCATCAAAATCGAACTTTATACTGTCCAGTGCAGCTGAATTTAGATTGAGTTTACGGGTGCTGATATCGTGTATCACAGAAAAAAGAGGAACTTTGATTCCTGCACGGATCTCTCCATCTTCGCTTGTTTTGATATTGTTGTATTCTTGTGTTCCTTGGGCATCACGGTAACCTGCTATGAATTCAACACCATTTTCGAGAGGCTTTTGAAGAGTCATATCCAAAAACTCTGCATCACTTTTCGGGTAATTTTTTTTATCATAGGCAGCGGAGAGTTTTGTGTCAAAATCTCCGAGATAGTACTTTTCTTTTTCTTTATAAATATACTTTTTACCTACGGCTGAGTATACAAAAGGATTTTCTTCTGTTAAGTAGGTGGCAATTTTATCTTTTGTGAACAGTTCTGTGGCCGTGAGGACAGAAATACTCATCACTCCAAGGCATAAGAAAAAGACTTTCATTATTTTGTCTCAATGAGCGGAGTCACCATCTTGGGCGGCATGGCATTCATCAATCTCCATATCTGGTACCAAATCGGGACGGTTTCTAATCTAACCCATACGGTAGCCTGTGTTCCCATTCTCAAATCATTCTCTTTTGGCCAAGGTTCTTTTGGATCTTCTACGATTTGTGCGTAATAAAACCCTTTTTCATGAGAAGTTTGTTCTACTCTTTTTATAATACCGCCAAAGGTCCCAAATCGTATTTCTGGCCAGCCGGATATCTGTAATGCAGGCCAGCCATAGAACATGATTCTTACAGGCAGACCTTCTTTGATCAAAGGCATATTGAAATCTGATACTTTTAGCAATACCGATTTAGTCGTTACCTTGGGTGAAAAGTGCATGATTTTTTCAGACATTTTGATCAATTTATGTTTGTCATTTTGAAATATTTTGACAACGTATCCATCTTTTTCAGCGATGACTTCACCGCTTGTGTATCGGGATACATTTGCCGAGTTTGTTTGTACGCTTTGGCCTAATGAGTGCAAAGTATTCTTCGATGACAGTGTGTCATTATCCAGCAGTTTGATTTTGTTTTCTGTCTCTTTTAAAAATTTATCTCTTTCATTTTTTAGAATATCCAGATTGTTTTTTTCAACTTCAATATCGATGTTGATTTTTTTCAGCTCTACGTTCGCTTCAATGTAGCTGTTTTCTCTGACTTCCAGGTTTCTTTTTGATTCGATGCCGTCTGCGTGTAACAGCTTGGTTCTTTCGAAGTTTGATTTTTCTATTTCATGGTTTTTTTCCAAGGAGATTTTTTTCAGCTTAAGACTGTCTATTTTATTCTTTGTCTGTTCATATTTTTGCACATAGACATTGAGCCCTACAGAGAGATATTCATCTAAATTCTTTTTTGTATCTTTAAAATTATTGATTTGAATCTGAGAGTTTTTGTATTGATCTCTTGAACTGCCTTCAATCATTTTTAGTTTATTCAAGTATTCTTTATCCAGATCGACCATCATAAACAGCTTGGTCCCTTTTTTTACGAATTGATTTTCAGTGACATAAAACTCATTGATAAATCCATCCATCGTTGCGAGAACAGGGTAATCTCTTTGGGTCGGATCATAGGCGACGACCACACCTTCACCCTGAACTGTCTGTTGCCATGGTAAAAACAGAGCCATTACCAGCAGTGAAATAATAATGGAACTAAATAGCCATATTTTTTTTACAATAGGGTTAAGATGGACTTTTTCCAATGAGTGAAAGATAGGATCAGACATCTTTGATCTCCGATAAAGAGATTGAAAGCTTATCGACTTTATAGAAACCTTCTATCATGTCATAGATATAATCTATTTGTTTTATAAAACTCTTCAGGGCATAGGCTATGGAAACAACAATGATTTCTGCAGCAACAAACTCTCCGATAGGAAGCGTACCATTGATGACCAAATAACCACCCCCTATCAAAAAGCTGCTGATGACAAGACCTTCCATCAAAAAGGTTAAACTCAGTTGTCTGATTGCGACAGAAAACATATTTTGCCTTGCGGTAACAAATCGTGATAAATATCCATCAAATTCTTCCAAAACTTTTTCTTTTGCTTCTTCTTTATAAGGAATGTTTTGCAAGTAATAAATCGCATTGTGTTTTGCATCAGAACGCTTGATTGCATTGGTAATACCATTGGTCCCAAAAAGAAACAAAAGTACGATATAGAAGATAAAAAAGAACAATCCAAGCCCAAAAAATAAGGGATTAAAAGCCAGAAGCAAGAGCAGACTTACCAGAATTTTTACAATCAAACCTGTTCCGTCAAGCAAGAGAATCGGAAAAAATTTCTGTATTGCACTGATATCAAAAAAGTAGTTCATGTATTTGTCAATAGTGTCTTTTGTATCAATACTTGATCCTTTTAAACGGGTTGCCATTTTTGCAATTTCAATCCCCGTGCTTACAAAAATCTTCTGCTCAAATTTTTCAATGATGTATTCTTTAACAACTTGCAGCAATGCCGTTACAATAAAGATAACAATGATGATAGTACCAAGGGCTAAAACAGAAATCGAAGCATGAGCAAGCACGCTGTTAATGATAAATGATGATGCCAAGGGAATAGACATAATCAGTATCGCCTCAATGGCAGAATAATAAAGAAGGAACAAATTATTTTTTTTATCTTCTTTTATTATTTTTGTGATACTTGATATTATTTGTCTTCTGATGTCCATTATATTTAGTTCCCCAAAGTAGGATAATTTTTAATACAATGGGATTTTACACTACATATAGCTTATATTTGTATTTATTTAATATTATACGTTTAATTAGCGGGAGAATAGTTACACATGATTGTCTAATCTTTCAAATCTTTAGCACGTTTTATAATTGATGATGCCATATTGGCAAATATGAGATGATGAAGTGGAATCAATAGATACCAATAGAATCGTCCAGAAAGACCATCGGGATAAAAGTAGGCACTTTGGATCAACTGGTGGTCTTGAATTTTAAACTCCAGCCATGCTTTTCCGGGCAACTTCATTTGAGCAAAAAGGAGAAGGCGTTCATTTTCTACCAGATCAACGACTTTCCAAAAATCGACACTGTCTCCGATTCGTAGTTTTTGGAAATCTCTACGTCCACGATTGATACCGGCTCCTCCGAACAGTTTGTCGATTACTCCACGTATTTTCCAAAGCCAGTCATATCCAAACCAGCCATGTTTTCCTCCGATCATGCAAAAGCTTCGGTAGACATCATGAGGTTGAGTATCGTCAAAATCGACGATTCGTCGATCTGTAAAAATGGCATTAGAAATATTATCGGTGGATTCTTTGTGCGCAGTGCCAACCCCGCTGTCGCTCCATCGGCTGATCACTTGATTGGATTCGATCTCTTCTATCGCATGTTGTACCGCTTCTTCCAGCGTGTGAGGATGGATATCAAAGAGTTCATGTCGCAGGTTATTGGTTACAACTACTTCGCTCTTTAGCCCCTCTATCAAGGAACTGGCCACTCCATAGGGTACAGGAGTAAACAAAGTAAGCCAGTAGGATGAGAGTTTCGGTGTGAGGACATTGACGGGAATCAAATAGCGTTTCAGTCCCATAGCAGTAGCGATTCGAAGCATCAGATCGCCATAACTCATTGCTTCTTCGCCTAAGTCGATCATCATGTTTTCATTTGTATCCAGTTCAAGTGCTGATTCAAGATAACGGATTACATCTTCCACTGCGATGGGAGTGATGAGAGTAGAGACCCATTTTGGGGTAATCATCACCGGCAATTTTTGAACCAGATTACGGATGATCTCAAAACTAGCACTTCCCGACCCAATGATTACACCGGCTCGAAACCAGATACATTGGATCTTATCCGGGCGAGAACTTAGGATTTCCCCTGTTTCGATTCGACTTAGCAAATGTTCGCTTCCCGTTTCTTTATTCCCCAAACCGCCCAGATAGATAATTCTTTTGACATTTTGGCGAATACACGCATCAAGAAAATTTTGGGCGCTCTGACGATCGAGATCGCGAAAATTAGAATGAACCAGACCATGAATAAGATAATAGGCCACGTCTACACCATGTAATGCTTCATCAAGTGTTTGGGGATGCATGACATCGGCTATTACTGTTTCACACTTTTCTTTGGCTGCATCAGTGAGGCTTTGCAGATTGCGCACCATCAGCCGTATGGTTATTTCGTTTTTTTCAAGAAGAGCATGTTTGAGACGGCGCCCGATGTACCCGTTCGCACCTGTGAGTAAAATACGCATCTAAGCACCTTCTTTTTCTAAAAAATAATATCTATTCTATCTGATTTTATATCATAAATTTTAATATAAAAATATTTTATTGCGTTTTAGAAATAAAAAACTGTACTTTCATCATAGATATCTCTTGTTTGGTTACCATGTCAAATACAGCTGTAACCTCTTGTTCTTTCACATCATTATATTGCCCGATGTATCCACCTTTTAATGTTGCATCTGCAAAATAGTATTTTTTCCCATCAAATGTCACATAGGAATTTGGTTGTTTTATTAATTGTTCATTGGGTACATTGACGGCTAAAAAGCCATGTTCCTTTGTTAAGATTAATAGACATGGATAGTTGTTTTGTAAGAGCAAAGTGGCCAATAAAAAGGATTTTTCGTCGCAATCACCGCCATTTTGATTGATAACGTCTGCCGGATTACGACTGGTAGTACTGGATTTGTAGGGAATACTTAGAACGTATTGGTAGGCATGGTCTATCTCGCAATACGGATCACCGTCACACGTTTTTGTCAGCATATCCATAATTGGTTTCATCTCATCGTGTTCATAGACGTCGTATTTGTAAAACCAGTCATGAATCTTCACCATACCCTTTCTTTCGCAATATTGGGCATCGGTTTCGGGAGGTACATTTGCTCTTAGATACAGCGAATAGGCGATGACTCCAGCTATACCGTATAATCCCATACGTGCTAAAATCCGTTTATAATCGATTTGCATTTAGTACCTTTAATCTTATTTATTCAATCAATTATAGCTTGGCAGCCACTATCAGGCGCAGGATGTCAAACACATTATTTTCGGATGAGAGGATGGTAAAACCTGCTTTCTCAATCTCTTTTTGTGTTTCCCGAAGCATCGATGTCCCCAGCAGTGGAGTAGTTATTTTATCCATCATCCACAGAAATGCATTGAGCCATTTTGAACTGCTTTTCATGTGTTCGAGAAAGATTGCTTTTCCACCAGGCTTGAGGACACGGTAAAGTTCATTCAATCCTTTGTCTGGATGCGGAACGGTGCAAAAAACGAAGGAGCTGACGATGGTATCGAAGCAATCATTGGAAAAACTCATCTCTTCGATGTCCATTTCAATTAGTTCACATTGCACAAGGCCGATTTTGACCATTTTTTCTCGAGCAATATCGAGCATTCCAGTACTAAAGTCTATGCCGGTTAGATCACAATTGGGAGGATAAAATGGGAGGTTTTTACCTGTGCCGATTCCCACTTCGAGCATCTTGCCTTGAGCATGTGAGATAACTTCTTTTCGCAGACGGTTGAGACTCAAGACTTCCATGGGCCATTGGAGCAGATCATAGAGTTTTGCGATACGGTTATATCTTTGGGCAGTTGGATTTTGCATGCTTCGTTCCCCATTCAGATTAGACAGTACCGCCATACAGTCTGTATTTTTTTCTAAAATTATTTATCTTTTAGTATTTTTAGAAACTTTTTAATACTCTTCTTTTTGATCTTTTTACCATTAACTATTGCGGTTGGCTGAGCTTTGCAAAAGTGGCACATTCCGATGCATGATTTGACCTTTATATCGGCATCTGGAACAACCAAAGCCAGCTTCTTTATTAATTTCTTTTTTTTGACATAGTTTTTACATAGCTTTATCTGCATTGGTAGTACCTTGTATGTTTAACTGACGCTGACCCAGTTGAGTGTCAATCATAAAGATACCATTGCCATCCCCCACAAGCTTTAGCTTTGCAATAATGTCGGAGACACTGGCTTCTTCTTCGATTTGCTCTTGTAGGAACCATTGAAAGAAGGCGTAGGAAGTATGATCTTTTTTTTGGATCGCCAAATCGCACAGTTCATTAAATGCACTTGTCATAAGCCGCTCATGTTTCAAGCTCTCTTCAAAACATGCTAAAAGGGACGAATATTTCATTTGCGGGTGGTCTATGGGTAGAAGATTGATTTTACTTCCTTGACTTATCATGTATTGATAGACTTTGAGTGCGTGTATTCGCTCTTCTTCATACTGTATCATAAACCAAGATGCACCGCCGTTATAACCTGTATGGGCACACCATGTCGACATGCCGAGATAGAGATAAGAAGAATAAAACTCTTTGTTAAGTTGCACGTTGAGTGCGGATGTCATTTTCTCACTAAGCATCTTTTTTCCTTCTGCTGGGTTAGTTGTCATTAAATTGGGAAAAGCATAGCGTTAATTATTGTATCGTAACTAATTATAAAGAACTGATATATAATAAGTGCAAGATTTAAATATACATAAGCGGTTAAGCATGAAAAAAAATATAGTCGAACGATATGAAAGAAGTGAGAATGGTGAGATTATTATTAATATTTCTGCATATAAAATAGAAGACTTATATAATAATTTTGATAGAAAATCCCATTTTTTAAAAAAAGATTTAAATCAAGATTTGGTTGAATATATCATAGACAGCGTATCTGAAATTGACAGTGAGTCCTTTCTAATAGAATTCTCATTAGAACAAAAATCTAATGATGAGGCCATATCAAGAGTCCGCAACAGTGTGAAGAATTTTTTCCTATATATGAAAGAGTTAGATCTTAAAAATATGAAAGATATGATCCGAACGTCGATCATCCTCCTTTTCACCGGTCTTTCGATCGCTGGAATGTCTGTGCTTATGAATGAAAGTACCTTGGCGAAAAACAGCATCATAGGAGGGGTGATCGCAGAGGGTTTGACGGTAGCTGCATGGGTTTCACTCTGGGAGTCTTTGGCGACCTTTTTAATCAAATGGATGCCGTATAGAAGAAAAATCAGCCTCTATCAGAAAATCTCTGATTCAAAAGTGACGTTTAGCTTTAGTAATGAACCAGAAGCTTGATTGTATGTTTGATACATATTTTTAAAGACGGATTTTTAATACTTCAGACAACAGGACTTCGAGATCTTCTTTTGTCGCCCCTGCAAAAGAGTTTTCCAAAAATCTATCAATCCCTTTGTTTTCGTGAGAGAGGAGGGGGACGATTTTTATCCCGGTGATTTCGGACATAAAGTGGGATGCATCTCCCTCCTCATAAGCGTGCAGGAGAATGGAACGGGAAAAGTTGTTGAGGATGTGATAGTAGATATGTAAAAACTCTATTTCGAGTACTTTTAATCCATAGAAATGGGTGACAATACGGTTTTCATGTGAGGCAATCTGACGAACCTGTGAGGGTTTGATCGTAATCCCGATCTCCTCTTTGATCTCACGCATGAGAGCTTCCATGAGTTCCTCTCCCTCATTCACTGTTCCCCCTGGAAACCCCATCCGTCCATCCCATCGATCGATCATGATAAGTGCGGGACATTTGATATGCTGCATGTCATCTTTGAAATATTTCCATGGTGAAATCGATTCGACGTATATGGCTAAAAAAACCGCATTTTTCTTATCAGGGTTTGTTTGTCCAAACGGTACTCGATGTGTTCTCATGATGCTCACATTTATTTGGGAATCAGAGTATTTTAATCATATGTCCTAAAATAAAGGGCATATAGACAGTTTTTTGGAATGAAAAAAAATCTCTACTATTCTGGTGTTATTTCACAGATATAATTTCTCGAACATAGTTTAAGTGATAATTTTCTGGCAAAAGGGAAGATGATTAATATCGCAGGATAGGCGATCGTGTAAGCAATTAACCATGCATTAATCCATACACTAAAGAAATTTTGGATAAACCCTAGATTTAGGTAAGTAATAACACCAGAGACCATAAAACTCATAAATCCGGATACTAGAAGAGATTGAACTAAAAAAGTATATTTAATTGGCAACATAACACTATCTTAGATATAGGATATATTATTATAGTCTGCGAAATAGTCTAAAGGAAGGGTAAATTGACGTTTTTTTAATCAGTTCTAGAATGGTTTCCCGCCTTCGCGGGAATGTGAAGAAATTAAAGTGCCTTAGTCATAATACGGTTAAGACGTGCGATAAACCCTGCAGTGTCTGCAAGGGTTTCACCCTCATAGAGTTTCGCTTGATCGAGCAATACGTGCGCTGCATCATCGATGAGAGCTGCATCTGCTGAATCACTAAGCTTTTTGATCAACTCATGGTTCGGATTGATCTGTAGAATTTGTTTTGGTGCTGGGATGTCGCCACCCATATTTCCGAACTGTTTCATCATTTGTGCCATCATGTAGCCAGAATCTTCTTTGTCCACTTTGATACAAACTGCTGAGTCTGTGAGGTCAAAGGTAGTTTCGACTTTGGAAACGCTCTCGCCCAATGCGCTTTGAAGCTGTCCGATGAAGCCTTCAAGAGTTTTTGCTTTTTCTTCGTGCTCTTTTTTCTCTTCTTCGGTCTCTTCAAGTTTTGCATCGGTGACGTTGATGAGTTTGAACTCTTTGTACTCGTTTACCATTGGGAATACGATAGTGTCGATCTCTTCGTTCAATACAAGTACATCAATCCCTTTTGCTTTGAAACGCTCTAAGCTCGGAGAATTTTTGAGCATTTGCAGGCTCATCTTGGCAGTGATGTAATAGATTTCTTTCTTTTCAGCATCAGCACCTTCTATGAACTTGCTGAACATTACAGGCTCTGCAGAGTTTAGTGTATTGAGCTTAAGAAGCTCCATGATTCTCTCACGGTTGCCCATGTCGCTGTATAGACCCTCTTTGAGAACATTGCCGAACTCTTTATAGAATGCATCGTATTTTTCTGTATCGTTTTCAGAAACTTTTGAAAGCTCACCGAGTACTTTTTTGACAGAAGCGTTTTTGATCTTGCTCATCACTTTGTTGCTTTGCAAGATCTCACGACTGACGTTTAGTGGAAGGTCAGCAGAATCGATCACCCCACGCAAGAAACGAAGATAGGTCGGCATAAGCTCTTTTTCATCATCAGAGATGAAGACACGGTTGATGTAGAGTTTGACACCGCTTTGGTAGTCAACACGGTACAAGTCCATCGGCGCTTTGGATGGGATGTAAAAGAGGGTGGTGTACTCGAGTGACCCCTCTGCCTTGTTGTGCATCCACATCAACGGCTCAGCAGAATCGTGGGCGATGCTGGAGTAGAAATCTTTGTACTCATCGTCACTGATCTCGCCTTTGCTGATCGTCCATAGTGCGTTTGCTTTGTTGATCTGAACGTTTTTGGTTTCGTTGTGACCTTTTTCTTCACCCTCAGCGGGTGCTACGTATTCCTCTTTGTCCATGAAGATCGGGAAAGGGATATGGTTAGAGTATTTTTTGATGATAGTCTCGATACGGTGAGTCTCAAGGAACTCCTCCTCATCGTCTTTTAGGTGCATGATGATGCTTGTACCGTGCGTGTCACGAGATGAAGGTTCAAGATCGTACTCGCTTCCTGCCATTGAGCTCCACTTATACGCATTCTCTTCACCCGCTTTACGGCTGATGACTTCGACTTTGTCTGCAACCATGAATGCTGCATAAAAACCGACACCGAACTGTCCGATTAGGTTAGAGTCTTTTTTCTGATCACCTGAAAGCTGTGATAAAAATGCTTTGGTTCCTGATTTTGCAATCGTTCCAAGGTTTTCGACCAAATCGGTTTCGTTCATACCGATACCGCTGTCAGAAATCGTGAGAGTTTTTGCCTCTTTATCCAGGATGATGTCGATACGAGGGTTGAAAGTAACCCCTTTGTATTGGTCATCGGTGAGGACAAGCATGTTGAGCTTATCAAGTGCGTCTGAACCATTCGATACGAGTTCGCGTACAAAGATCTCTTTGTTCGAGTAGAGCGAGTGGATCATTAACTGTAAGATTTGTGAAACTTCGGTTTGAAACTGATGTTTTGCCATGTGACTGTTTCCTTGAATGTATTAAATTTTGAAGTTGTGATTTTAACGAAATAGTATTAATAATGCAAGAAGTATCAACTAAGTTTAGTCAAAGCGACTAAACTTAGTTTACTTTATTGAAGGGGATGGTTTACGAATTCCTGTAAAATTTTTACATAGTTCATAAGAAAAAACATCAACGATACCACCGTTAAGTGTAGCATTGTATTCGCCTATTTTTACAGTGCTATCACATTTATAACTGCTATTAATATCTTTATGATAAGTATGCGGATTGATAAAAAGGAGATCTTTTCCTATCGGTTGAGTTTTTTCCCACAGGTCAAATTGATCTTTTCGATCATCGATTAGGAATACATCATGTGATGAATATATAATTGCTCTACTCGCCAGATTCCAATGCGTGACTGCCAATGCCGCATTTTTATTGTTTAAATGAACCAACTCATTTGAGGCTTGTTTCGTAGCGTTTTCCCAGCCAGCAATATCTCGAAAAGGGGAATTAAAATTGGGAAATGTCCCTAGTTTGGCAATCAGTTCAAGATGTATGATAATGGTTAATATTAAACTTATCGAAACAATAATTTTTGTCCCTTTTGGTTGGTTTAGATAAAAATAATACGTACCGATCGGGATGAACAGAGTAAAAAATGGACTTATCCAATGTGGAAGTGCAACGAAGCGATATTGCGAAAAAAACATAAACAAAAGGATAGTTATACCCAATGATATCTCCAGTTTAAAATCATTTGATCGATACGCTTTGTATAGACCATAAAAAGCGATTAAAAATAAAAAAGGATTGTATGCACCAAATTGACGTGTAAGAGAAAGGAAAAAGTTTTTAAAATTTCCAAATTCATTTCCAACAACATGAGAGGCCTGATAAGTAAAACTGGAAAAATCGTTATCAATATTCCAAATCAAAACGGGGGAGATAGCGATAAGTGCAAAAAAGAATGTGTATAAAATTTTTGGAGTCAGTAAAAGATCCCATCGTCGTACCCAAATAGAATACCCTGCAATGCCTGGAACGAAAAGAATAGCAGTGTATTTACTAAGTCCCATTATTCCTAAAACAATCCCAAGTAAAAGATAATTCAATATGGAATTATTAGATTCTAAAAGTTTTACAATGTAAATAAGTAATAGCATTCCTGATATAAGTAATGAATCAGGCATAAGTGTTAGAAAAAGTACATCTAAAACAAAGGAAGCATTAAGCGCTATCACTGCCCAAAAAGCGGCAGATTTATTTTTATCTTTTAGTAGTCCATAGAACAGATAACTATTAAGTGCTCCTAATGCAATAGCAGGGACTCGGGCTAAAAATTCGTTATGCCCAATAAAGGAAAATAAATAGTGAACCCAACCAACCAACGGTGGATGGTCAAAATAACTCAATGCAAGATGTTGAGCATAAAGAACATAATGTGCTTCATCCACACCATATCCAAAAAATGGCGCAGTAGCCAATCGTAACAGTGTTAATAAGACAATAACGGCTGTTATATTTTTAGGGAGTGTATAAAGAGAATGCAACATCTAAGCTCTTGAGAGAACACTGTTTTTCAAATAGAAGCGATGGTAATAAATCATAGTAACGGCTATTCCTAAGGCACTACCTGCGATAACATCACTGCAATAGTGCATTGTGATAATAATGCGCGTGGAGGCAATCGCAATTCCGATAAAAAGTAAAGCAATACGGTATTTTGGAAAAACAATGGCCAATGCAAGCCAAGCGCTTAAGGCAGTTGCAGAGTGCCCTGAGGGAAAAGAGACCATACTGGGTGTCACATGAAACCAGTCAAATCCGTAAAGATTTTTCTCAAAAAATATTTCTGGACGAAAGCGCCCTAAAATGATTTTTAGAATATTTACCAAAATTCCTGAAATTGAGACAGAAGCAAGGATAAATAGAGATATTTGTGCATAATAATGGTTTTTTTTTCGAAAAAATAAAAAGAGAATCAGAGAAGGAACTATATAATAAGTTCCTTCACCAAGCTTAGTCAGTATGGAAGAAAAAGTGGTAAGTGATGTTTTTTGTGAGTGGAAATACACTGCAACGGGACGATCGACATAAAGGTAGCATATGCCCATGAAGAGGAATAGAGCAATAGTGGCTATCAAATTTTTTTTAGTCATAATGTAAGACGTAATCAAGAATTCAGCTCATTGCTCAAAACACTGTAGACATAGTCTGGCATGATTACTTTGACACATTGATTGTCATCACATGCCGTCTTTCGATGATTTGCAGCCGAAACACACGGAGAACATGCAAGATTGGCGTATAAAGGAGTAAAGTTGCCAAGACTGCCATACAGCGCAGGAGTTTCTGGACCAAAAAATACAAAAGTAGGAAGGTCAGTTACGGCAGCGAAATGAGCAGGTCCGCTGTCGTTTGTCAGCATTAAGCGGCTTATAGCATAAAGCGGTGCAAGTTCGGCAAAGGTGGTGCTTCCTGCAAAGTTAATACAGCGTTCTCCCAATGCAATACGAATATGATCAAGTCCCTCTCGTTCACTTGGTGCACCAGTTAATAATATAATAATGTCCGGATAGTTTTCAAGCAATTTTATACCGAGTTCAATAAAATATTCACGAGGCCATCTGCGCAGGGGCATTAAGTCTGATGCATTTGCGTTAAAAATAATAATTTTTTCTTTATCAAAGAGGGGAAGTACATGTTTTATCTTTGTTAAAACATTCTCTTTTTCTTGTTGGGAAATAGATGCTTTTTTAAGTATGACTTCATCTTCGGTAATCATTTTTTTGGAATAGGGTGTCTCTTTGGTATTTGAGAGCAGTGCATTGGAAAGTGAGATAAAGTTTTTCGCAATATGCATATGAGGATTGTAGGCAACTTTATGCGTTAGCATGTCTCCTCGATAGAGCCCCTCATTAAAGAACGAATGAAATCCGACACGATTGACAGCGCCAGAGAAACCCGTAAGCAAAGCGGTGAAACGTGAAAAAAGTTCTAAATCAATAACTGAGTCTATTTTCTTTTTTCGGCACCAAAGAAGGAAAGAGAAGGTATCGTAAAGAAGTGTAAAGAGCGAATCTTCACGTATTGTAAAAATGTTGTTTTTTTCTACTGTATTTAGAAGTGACAAGCTTGGGGCATTTTTCTTAAAAATAACAAAATGAAGATTTGTCCCTTCCCCTTTTAGTTTTTGCATCATTGGATCGCAAAGAATAGTACTTCCCATTTCGCTGAGTTCTATCATAAGGATATTTTTTGGCGCTTTGGGAGGGTTTAAAATGTAGGAAGGTTTTAATAGATAAGTGGAAATAAAAGAAATTGGAATACCCGCCCAATAGTCTATTTTTCTCATCAAGTCAATATTCATGTAAATTTTCCTTAGGCAATATTTTTTGAATTTAACCAAGTAACAAAACCTGGAAGGGAAGAGAGGATCAGGATGACCCCATATGCGATTGAAACTGCCATGATAGCTTCTTTATTTGCTCCACTCATAGAAAAGAGACCCACCATGGCACCTTCTCGAACACCCCATCCCGCAAAGGAGATAGGAAGGATGGTTAAAAGTATAACCAGCGGCATAAGACAAAGAAAGGCTTCAAATTCAACTCCTAAGTTAGCGGCAACAGAGATTGAATAAATACATAAGATTGAAAAAAAGTGTATGATGATTGAGAGAGAGATTTGTAGAATTCCTTTTTGACTGTTAGAATAAACTTTGAAAAAACGTTTTGACAGTTCACCAAAAATATGTAATTTTGGAAGGTGACTGAAGTTAATGACTTTATGTAAAATCAACAGAATAAGAAAACCTGCTAAGCCGCCTACGCCAATAAATAAAACGGTATTGATGATTGTAGATGTTAAAAAAACTGGTGCAAATAGCAGTGCGAATAAGCTAATAAGAAGCAGTCCGATAAGACCAACTACCCTATCTATAAAGATTCCATACAAAGAGTCACTTATTTTATACCCTTGATCCTTTAATGCAATGAGTCGTATTGCATCACCGCCTATGCTTCCAGGAAGAGCTTGGGAGAAAAAAAAGCCTTTGAAGTAAAGCTTTTGATAGAATGCATTATCTTCTCCAAATCCTAATGAGTGCATGACTAATTTCCATCTGTAGGCAGCTATTGCTATACTTATAAATTGGAGCAAAAGGGCAGCAAAGAGTAAATTATAGTTCATGGTGTAGAACAGTTCCGGAAGCTGAGAATAATCAAGTTTTTTGGATAAAAACCAAAATGCAAAACTTGCAAAAGTGATTTTAATTCCAATCGTAAAAAGCTTACTTTTTAAAATTCTTGTCAATTTGAGACCCTATAGATGTAGTATGTTTTATCTTTGAAACCCTGCTTTTTGATTGTGTATTCTTCAATAAGGGCGGTATTTTTCCATATAGTTTTTAATTCATTTAGATGATGTCCATCTCTACCAACATAAATACCAGACTTTGAAGTAAAATTATAGTCTTTTTGCCATTCGTCAAATTGACTTTTTCGAGTTTCAATAGGAATATAAACATCTTTTTTAAGATAATAGGTTAAAGCTGAGGCCATAGTAAGATAATCTGTGTAAACATTCTCATTAGGAATATCTTGAATATGTTTTGCAAGTTCTTCTTGCCCAAATAGTCTATTATGAGGATTACGAGCTCCTTCAAGTCCAAACAAAAGAGGAAACCGAACAACGCTTCCAATAAGAATGGAGAGGGCGATTCCCCAAATGAATGTTTTTTTCATGTCATATTTTGCAATAAAATATCCGACGACGATTGACGCAGATGCAAATGCTGGTGCCACCCAATTGAGCTCCATTTTTTTATACAGCCCTTTGTATAGAAAAAATACAATGGTAAAAAGTGTAATAGATAAAACAAAGAACAATCGGTCATTTTTATAGGCTTCTTTTTGGGTAAAAATATAGAGTAAAAGAGTAAAAAAAACAGGGCCAAATATCCCAAAAGCCCCGCCGAATAGTTCTAAATCATGCATAAATCCAATTGATTCATTCCCAGTTGATGTGCCATGATAGTATTGAAATAAAAAACTTGAAAAATCGTTTTGTACATTCCAAATAATTACAGGAGAAAAAACAATTAATCCAAATAAGATTGCAAGATAAGGCTTTACTGATAAAAATAGTTTTGGTTTGTAGGTCAGAATAAAAATAAAATAACCTGCAAACAATAAAACACCGGTGTATTTAGACAGTAATGCAGCTCCGCCAAGCGCACCTGCAATGATGAAATATTTAGTTTTTTCTTCAAAAAAAGCTTTTGCAGCAAAATAAAGAGAAGCACCCCAAAAAACTATCAAGGGGCTGTCAGGTGTGGTAATTGTGAAACCCATGGTGACAGCAGGAGAAAAAATAAAAATTAAAAATGCATATAGCGCCGTTTTTTCGTCAAAAAGATAAAGTGCCGTTTTGAAAATAAAAAATCCGCCCCCCAAGAAACAAAAAATATTGACAAGTCTTATTTGCCAAACTGAATCGCCAAATAGAGTGAATATTTTGATGAAATAGGCAACCATTGGAGGATGATCGTAGTAACTTAATTCAAGATGGTGACTCCAGAGCCAATAATAAGCCTCATCTTCAAAAAAAGGTAAAAATGCATTGTAAGTTGCTGAAAATAGAGCAAACAAAATTGCAATTATTAAAACATTTTGTCGTGACAGCAACGTTTGCATTTGTCTTTTTCCTTTGTGATCGTTTATAGGATTAAAAATTTAATTTAGTTTGCATCGTTCTTCTATAAAATCAAACAGTTTTTTATCAAAGATAAAATAATACATAACTTTAGCTGTCAGATAGACAAAAATAAATGAAAAAAAGACATCACTAAAAAAGTGTCCCCCTTGGATAATACGTCCTAAACCAACTAGAGAACCGATAGTAATTGTTAGCAGCAAAGCTAGTCTTTTGCGTCGTTTCGCGAGTAAAGCAAGGGCAATCAAGCTGTAAGCTCCTGCTGAATGACCAGAAACAAAAGAACAATTTGTACTGCATTGATCGGATATTATCCATGCTGGCGTAAATGTTTTTGTGCCATTGAAAGTTACAATTTCTACTGGACGAGCACGCCCCCATGTATCTTTAAAGACAGTATGCACGACAAAACCAGGCCCAATAAGCATAACACTGACAAAAAAGAATAAATATAGAGGCTGAAGATTAAAAAGTCTTTTTTTAAATATTAAATCAATTATCAAAATGATCAAGGCAAAAATACCTAGGATAACAATCGGTCGTGGAATAGAATATAAGAACAGAATAAAGATATTATTTGACCAAAAGAATCCCTTTTCCGTTGAATAAAAGAGGGAAGAAATAAAAATGTCAATATCTGGAAAGAACACAAAAAACAATGATGTGACAAGAGCAAAAAAATAAAATTTTTTAGAAACACCTAGAAACATGAACACCACTTAATTTAATTTTAGCCACTTTGAAGCGCGTATTATAACCTAAAAGCTAAGGTTTACTATAGAGTATTCTGGTTAGATAAAGGCCATTGTGCGGTGCAATACTGGTACTATGGCGCTTTATACAATTTAGCTGTTCGATTAGCTGTTCTTTGGTTGCTTTTGCATTGGATATACGCAGTAAAAAACCGACCATGAGGCGTATTTGTGAGCGTAAGAAACCATTCCCCTCAAAGACAAGGATAAAATAACCCTTGTGAGAATAGGCATAGGCACGGTAGATGCGGCGGACGTAGTGTTCCATATCATCGCCGCTTTTTTTGAATAGTTCGAAATTGTGATCGCCGACAAAAGCTCCTATGGCATCACTGATAATCTCACGGTTAAGCGAGGGGACAAAGGTGACGAAATCGTCTTCAAACGGGTTGCTGATTCCTTCTTTAAAGATATAGCGGTAGACGCGCTTACGTGCGCCGTATCGGGCATGAAATTCTGGGGCAACAAATTCGATACGTCGTATGCGTACAGATGCAGGAAGTTGAAGATTGAGCATGTCTTTGAGACGTCGCAGATCGGTCCAAAAATGTGGGAGATCGATGTGCATCACCTGATGCGTCGCGTGAACCCCTCGGTCTGTTCTGCCTGATCCTTTTGGTACAGAGGCGATTTTGAGACGCTTAAGGGCTATTGTAAGGGTTCCAATGACCGTATTGGTCGTTGTTGGCTGCTGTTGCGAACCCATGAAGGCTGAACCGTTGTAGCTCAGGGTGATTTTAGCGCGATTCAAAACCTGTTAGCCACTAATTTTCGGTAAAAAACATAGGTTGCGATAAGCCAAAGAATCGCTACTGTGGGTATGGTCCAGTAAAGAAGCCATATTTGCAATAACATGATTGATGAATAATAGATAATAATGCTTAAAAAAAGCCAAAGATAGATCCATCGTTTTTGGTGACGCGCATGTACGACACCAAGGGCAACGATAAGAAAAATAGAAAGTAATGGAAAAAGTCCTAATAGAGTGTTAGTGATGAGCGTCTGTTGCTTTCTTTCGCGTCGGGTATCATTCGTCCAATAGTCAATCAAACCATCGTATGCGATAATTTTGTGATCAAGAGAATCATTGATTTTTAATGTTTTAAATCCCATATAATTAAATGCATGATCAGTGTAGGAATAGCCATTTCCATCACTTAAATTAAGTTGTAGAGTGCCGTTTTTATTTATAAGTTCGGCTTCATTTGCAGTGATAAATATTTCTTCTTTATTCTCTTTATTAAACAACGCAATTCCGCCATATTTTCCATTGTCTTTACCGCTTGTTTTAATAAATATCATCCAGTTTCCAAAATTGTGCCCAAATTCGGAAGCGGTAAGATTAAATCGTGCTTCATTTTTTTTTGCAACATAAAAAGATTCGTTGACGATGTTCATGTAAGGTGTAATCAAAAGAAAATCGATAATAAGTAGTAAACTAAGTAAGAATGCCGGAAGCAGTAATACTCTTCCGAGATAGTGTGGAGGAATTCCAAGTGAAAAAAATACTACCATTTCATTATCAATAGAAAGTCGATAGAAAGTGAGTGCGCCTGCTACAACAAAGGCAATGGGAAGGGTATAGAACAGTAACTCTGGTAAAACAAAGAGGTAAAGTTTCCCCATTTCGGATAGATTAAGGGTAACAATAGAGGTCAATGTCGCGATTTTAATCATAACAATGACCGATGCAATCGTAAATAACGGTATAAAAATAGAGAAAAACAAAACGTTTAAATGGGAAAAAATATAGTGTTTTAATTTACCCATATAGCGCTTCCAAATATAAACCTACTTGGGTATCAAACATCAGTACTATCCATGTAGCGATGGCTAGAAAAGGGATAAAGGGAAGCTGCTGCGATTCTTCATCTTCTGTTCGTGTTAAAAGTATTGCCGGTAGTGCAAGAACGGCTGAGAGGAAAACAGCAACGAGCGCCAACTTGATCCCTAATACAGCTCCCATAGTTGCGGCGATCATAATGTCGGCTTCCCCCATCGCCTCTTTTTTAATGGCATAGGAGAGGTAAAAGCGCAATAGCGTAAATCCACCGGCGAACAGCAGTGCATTGGTAAAATGGGTTAAAAAGTCAGGAAAAGTTGAGACGCTGAATATTGCAAAGGTAAGGGCACTTAGATTGATGCTGTCCGGAACCATTTTATAACGAAAATCGATGAGCGAGAGAGCCATAAGAAGAGCGAAAACCATCGCAATGGCGAATGCTTGATAGGTGATCCCAAATTTCCATGCGGCACAGATAAAAATAAGACCGCTTAATGCTTCTACGATCGGGTATTGGATCGAAATCTTAACACCACAAAAAGCACATTTTCCGCGTAAAAAAAGCCATGAAAGAATAGGGACATTATGCCAAGCACGCAATGGGGTTTCACAGCTCATACAATGAGAGGCAGGAAAAGATACACTTTGATCTATGGGTGTACGAAGGATTAGCACATTGAGAAAAGAGCCAATCATAGCCCCTAATATAAATACGATTATCCATTCCATCAGTTAAGTCCTCCAAAACGTCGTTCAACTTTTTTAAATTTTTGTATGATTTTTTCCAACTCATCGGTTGTAAACTCTGGCCACAGTGTATCGGTGAAAAAAAGCTCTGCATAGGCACTTTGCCACAGCATAAAATTGGATAGGCGGTGATCCCCTCCGGTGCGTATCAATAGATCAACATCGGTATCGCAGTCCAGTGTTTGTGATATTAAATCAAGGCTGATAGGAGTATTGGAGGCTTGTAAAGCAGCCGCGGCACGTATGATCTCATCACGTCCGCCGTAATTGAGTGCCAGACTTTGTATGAGTCCTGTGCAATGGCGCGTTGCGTCTTCGACCTCTTGTATGGTCTTTTGCAATGAGGTTGAGAATACAGAGAGATCGCCAATAGGCCGAAAACGGATATTTCCATCCAAATAGGTCTGTAATTCCTGTTTGAGGTATTTTTGAAGCAGTTTCATCAAAAACTCGACTTCAAGCTTTGGGCGTTTCCAGTTCTCGGTGCTGAAAGCATAGAGGGTAAGTCGGTCGATCTCTGGATTTTTAGCACAATAGGTCGTGATGGTGCGTACGACTTCAGACCCTTTTTCATGGCCATAGGTACGGTTCTTCCCCTGAGCTTGAGCCCATCGTCCGTTTCCGTCCATGATGATAGCGATGTGACTTGGGTTATTACTCATGATATGCATGCTTGAGCAGATTGTATAACTTTTTCTGCAAGATCAAATTTACTGTGTCGCCCCAAATCTATTTGGTCGTTTTTGGTAATGAAGGTAATGCTGTTCTCTTCTCCGCCAAAACTTTTTGCATCTTGGAGAAGATTGTAGCAAACCGCATCCACCTTTTTTTGCGTTAAAAGATTTTTGGCATTATTGAGCCCCTCTGCGCTGTCCATTTCAGCTTTAAACGCGATGGTTGTAACCCCTTCGCGATCTTTGGTTAGTGTGCTTAATATATCGGATGTTTGTTCCAGTTCAATCTGCCAATTATCACCCAGCATGGATTTTTTGAGTTTGCCTTGTTGAGGATCTTTAGGGGTGAAATCTGCTACTGCTGCAACCATAAATAAAAAAGGACGCTTAGTGGTTTGGCTATTGTTTTTAGCACTATAAAGGGCATCTTTGGTGGCGATGAGCATCTCTTTGGCATCCTCTACGTCTGTCGTGCGGATGCTTTTAGGGAGGCCGACATTACCTTTTGTAGTGATATAGGACACATTTGCCCCTTTGAAATAGAGAGAAAGCGCAATGGATTTTGCCATTTTTCCTGAAGAAAAATTAGAGACATAACGTACTTCATCTATTTTTTCTCGTGTTCCTCCACCGGTGACAATAACAGGTCTGTTTAGCCAATAAGAATCTTTGAGTAAGATTTTTGCCGTTTCATAAAAGATGTCAATCGGTTCTGCCATAGCGCCATCACCGACTGTTTCACAAGCAAGCTCTTTGGTCTGTGTAGAAACCATTTCATAATTCGCCATAGAGAGTCTTTTTAGTGCATCTTGTATCATTGGGTTTTGGATCATGTGGGTATTGGCAGACGGGGCGATGAGTTTTGTTTTAGGGAAGGCGAGGGCGCATTGGGTCAAAATTGTATCGGCAAGACCGTTTGCGAGTTTGGCAATGGTATTAGCCGATGCCGGAGCGATGACCATGATGTCAGCCCATTGGGAGGTCTTGATATGATTAAAATCATCTGCCCATGATTCGTTTGAGTCATCCAGGACGCGGTTATGGCTCAGTGCTTCAAAACTCAAAGGTCCAATAAACTTTTTAGCCGATGGACTCATAACGACACGTACTTCTGCACCTGCTTTTGTGTAAAGACGTAAGAGCTCAAGCGATTTATAGGCGGCAATAGAACCCGTGACACCCAAGAGTATCTTTTTGCCTTCAAGTAAATTGGCAGGGATTAGCATTACTTCCCTTTTCCAAAGAATTTTGTAAAGAAGCCGGCTACTTTGCGAACGGGTGTACGGCTGAGGATCAACACATCACTTTCGTATTTGCCTGAGGTGACTGTTGTTCCTGCTGCGATCATGACATTGTCAGAAATCTCTATGGGTGCAACGAGCTGTGAGTCGCTTCCTATAAAGACATTTTTACCGATGATTGTTTGATATTTTTTGACACCATCGTAGTTGCAGGTGATGGTTCCCGCACCGATGTTGGTTCCCTCATCGATAGTAGCATCGCCTATATAGCTTAAGTGTCCTGCTTTAACACCGGTAAGTGTTGATTTTTTAACTTCGACAAAATTTCCGACATGGGTATTTTTCAAAACACTTAATGGGCGCAGATGCGCCAGTGGACCGACATCAGAGTCCTGAACCGTAGAATCTTCGATAACACTATGTGCTTTGATATGAGAGTTTATGATGAGGCTGTTACCGCAGAGACGTACACCGTTTTCAATGATGGATTCTCCCTCGAAACGAACCCCTTCTTCGATATAGATCGTTTCAGGAAGCTGCATGATAACCCCTGCATCCATCCATGTACGTCGGATTCTATCCATCATTATGATCTCGGCAGTTGAAAGATCGAATTTGGAATTAACCCCTTTAAACTCCACTTCTTCAACAATCAGCGGCGAGATTTCCAAACCATCGTTACGTGCCATAGCAATGACGTCTGTGAGGTAGTATTCGCTTTGCGCATTAGCATTGGAGAGTTTTGGTAAATAGGTTTCTAAAACATGACGTTTAAATGCATAAACACCCGCGTTAACCGTGAGAATAGCCTTTTCGGCATCAGTGGCGTCTTTTTCCTCGACGATACGCACTACATGACCGTTTTCGATCACCACACGCCCGTATCCACTAGAGTTTTCAAGTTCGATTACCGACATCACAATGTCGCTGTCACTTTTCATAAATTCACTCACAGAGTGTTGGGTGATGAGTGGCATATCTCCATTGAGGACAAGAACATTTTCATGCTTTGGTTTGACCTCCATCATTGCACCGCCCGTACCTGGGAAGTTGTCGGTGTCTTGGGTGACAAACGTGAGGTTGTCAAAATGTTTATTCATAGCAGCGATAACAGCATCTTTTTGATGTGCAACCACAACAATGATGTCATCACTCAAAGCGCGCGCTGCTTTGATACTGTAATACAGCATTTCACGCCCGCAAATCTCATGAAGGACTTTCGCTTTGGGCGATTTCATCCGACTCCCTTTTCCTGCAGCAAGGATGACAATGGAAAGAGAGTGGGACATAAGGGCTCCTATGAGTAAATTATTGTAATTTTAGCAGATTTTTGATAATTCATAGAATAAGGTATGTAGTTCCCTCTCGTTTCCACTCTCCTCCTCTCATTCCCACTCTCATGAGTGGGAATGCATACATACAAATCACCAAAAGCGTTCCACGTCAATCAATCCAACATTCTCTTCATAATCCCTTGCACTGCTATACCGCCAATGTTTTGCTTCATCAACATATCCTCGTTTAACCGGATTTAGGTGGATATAGTTGATTCTTTCTATCATCATGGTATCACTTTGGATAAGTTTGGGTGCTATCCCCTCTTGCCATAACTGATACTCTCGGTCTTCTTTGTGTGCTTTTTTATAAAAAGCAAGTTGATCGAGGATAGTGGTGACGTTTCGTGATTTGAGTAAATCGATGATCTGTCTAGCAGTGTATTTTTTAAAACTCTCCATACTTTTAGACAAATCATCACTTTGTGCAACCATGTGCAGATGATTTTCGAGAATAACATACGCATAGAGTTTGAAGTTATGATGTTCTTGAAGATATTTTAGAGAGTTGAAGATAATCTCTGTCGTTTCAATACGGGTAAAAATCGGTATCCAATGCAATACTGTACATGTAACAAAATGAGGAAAAGTTGGTTCGTGTATTTTATATCTGCTTCTACCCATCTGGTTTTCCTTGCTCTTCTAAATGTGAGTACTTATATTGTATGCATTCCCACTCAGGAGAGTGGGAACGAGTGATGACATATTAGAGTCTCCTATTTAATTACAATTAAAGTAAAAATTATTAATAAAACAACTGCTGGAATTAAAATCCAACTCCATTGATTAAAAGCCACTTTTTTATACACATACTCTGCATTCATCTCTACTGCTTTTTGCGAATTATTATTATTACTTACTGGAATAACCTGCCCATGTGTTGATTCAGATAATAAGTCCAAATCACAATGTGCAAGTAAACTTAATTGCTCTAAAAATAAACTTGATTCTTCTCTTCCCATGTCTTTTTCTTTGTATGTAAACAGTTTCTGATTATTTAATAAATTATAAAATGACCTTTCAATCGCGCCATCTATTCCTATGCTTATCTTTGTTGCAAGATCAGCTATTTTAGATGAAGCTACTACTGAAGTATATTTTTTTGTTAATAACTCATCTTCATTGATTTCAATTGAATTAATTGAAATCAATTGATGTATTTTGTCATGCATAACAATTATAGGAACTACACCAAATAAAAAAACCGCCAATTTATCCAATATAGTTCCATTCCATCCATTGATAATTGCATAAAGCATTATCAAACTTGCTGCAACGAGAAAAATCAGACTTTGTATATAACCTTCTCTATCTTTTGGTAATTTAAATACTTTGTTTTTATTTTCCATAAACTACACACCCATTCTTTTAAAATTATTTCCCGACCACTCGGCCATAAACGAATCAAACTGAGTTGCGACTTTGGTAATGTCGGCTGAATACGCTACTCCCATTCTCTCGTTCCCACTCTCTGAGTGGGAATGCATACAATAAAACTAAGAGTATTTTTTTGATCACACTAATGCCTTTAGTAGAAAAATCCAGAGATCATACCTAAACATATTTTTAAACAAGTTTTATTTAGCTATATTTTTTATTCATAAAAAATCATCTTTACTTTATTTGAATTGGTATATAATACATTGTATGTATATTATAAAGGTTTGTTTTGATTACCTATGGAAAAGAGAAAAATGACCTCCTCAAACAAAACAGAGGAATTGGATTTGAAGAAATCATTTCAGCCATGGATTCTGGGAAAGTTTTGGATGTCTATGATCATCCAGATCAAGCTAACTATCCTGAACAAAAAATCTATGTTGTTGAAGCATTGGGTTATGTCTATCTCGTTCCATTTATTCGCAATGATGAAGGGATATTTTTGAAGACAATCATCCCAAGCCGAAAAGCTAAAAAAATGTACAAAGGAGATAATAATGTTTGATACAGAAGAAATGGCGATTTTAAACGCTATAGAAAATGATGAGCTTGTACGAAGCGTAGATGCTGATGAAGAGATTGCATTGGCTCGTAAAGCTTCAAAAGAGTATTTGTCTAAATCAAAAAATATTACAATCCGTCTCAGTCTCGGAGATGTGACTATTATCAAAAATAAAGCTCAGGAAACTGGTATCCCTTATCAAACGATTATTTCCTCGTTAGTGCATCAATACGCTACAGGAAAAATTCGACTGGAAGCATGATATTCACAAAAGTACTCAAAAAGGGATTTTAAGCCAATTTTAAAACAGATGATAAAAAATTAAAAAAAATCTCTCTCATTTAATCGAGAACTACACATACTTTGTGGTATTATCGCCTACTTAAAAGACTTTCAGGGGTGGTTATTTGGCTCGTTTATTAATTGTTATGCTTTGGATGGGCGCTACAGTTTTTGCGGCCAGTAACCCTGTTCCAAGCATGAGCTTCAACTTAGCCTCTCCTGATACTCCCGCTCAGATGGTCAGTTCACTCAATGTTTTGATGATGCTCACCGTGTTGTTCTTAGCACCGAGTTTGGTCCTTGTAATGACCACGTTTACCCGATTTGTTATCGTATTTGGATTTTTGCGTCAGGCATTGGGAACACAGCAAGTCCCACCTACGCAGCTTTTGGTCATGTTGGCGCTTATTCTCACGATATTTGTGATGGAACCCGTTGCTACCAAAGCGTATGATGAGGGGATAAAACCGTACAGTGAGAATCTTATCTCCTACGACGAAGCTTTTGAAAAGACAACTGATCCGTTTAAAAACTTCATGGTGCGCAATACGAGAGAAAAAGATCTAGCCTTGTTCTTGCGTATCCGGCATATGCAAAACCCTCAATCGATCAAAGAAGTGCCACTTACAATCGTTATTCCAGCCTTCGTCATCAGTGAGCTAAAAACGGCTTTTGAGATTGGGTTTTTGCTCTTCTTGCCATTTTTGGTCATTGATATGGTTGTTGCTTCCATCTTGATGTCTATGGGTATGATGATGTTACCGCCCGTTATGATCTCGATGCCGTTTAAAATTTTGGTCTTTATTATGGTCGATGGGTGGAATCTTCTCATCGGCAACCTGATCGCCAGCGTCAAGTAAGGGTACGTATGCAGTGTGAATATTTTGGAGTATGCGGCAGCTGCCGTATTTATGAGAGTGGATACGATGAACAGCTGAATGTTAAAAGCACTTCGATCATGGAAAGTTTTGCTCCCTATTATCAGGGAAAGATCGATCTGTTTGCTTCGCAACAAGAACGTTACCGCTATCGAAGTGAGTTCAAGATCTATCATGATGAGGGGACCGTATCGTATGCAATGAGTCGTATGGACAAGCAAGGTTCGGTAAAGATTAACAGTTGCTCGATCGTCTCACAACCCATTGCCAACGTCATGACCCCTTTGCTGGATGCCATATGTGATGCGAAGATCGAGCATAAGCTCTTTGGTATCGATTTTCTCTCTACCCAAGCAGGGGAAGTGGTGGCCAGTTTATTGTATCACCGAGCATTGGATGAGCAGTGGCAGGAAACGGCCAAGGCAATTGCTGCAAAACTGGGCATTCATATCATCGGACGCAGCCGCAAACAAAAACTCATCCTTTCTCAGGATTATGTGACTGAGACACTGAGAATAGGGGATAGAGATTATCGTTATGTCCATATAGAAAACAGTTTTACGCAGCCTAATACACAGGTTAATGAAAAGATGATTGAGTGGTCACTCTTTCAATTCGACAACATTGGTGGAGATCTACTTGAACTGTATTGTGGTGCGGGGAATTTTACGATCCCTTTTGCCGCAAAATTTAACCGTGTGTTAGCAACAGAGATCTCAAAACCTTCTATCGTTGCTGCAAAACGCAATATGGAACTAAACCAAGTTGAGAATATCCATTTTGTCCGCTTAAGTGCGGAAGATTTTACCCAGGCACTGGATCAGACAAGAGTCTATAAACGTATTAATGGTGAAAATTTCAGTGATTATGAGTTGAAGACACTATTTGTGGATCCTCCTCGCAGCGGTTTAGGTGAAGAGCCGTGTACTTTCGCAAGCCGTTTTGATAATCTTCTGTACATTTCATGTAATCCTGAGACACTTCTGCGAGACCTTGAACTTCTTAGTGCTACACATACAATAGAATCTATGGCATTATTTGATCAGTTTCCCTATACACATCATTTAGAAGTAGGGGTAAAACTTACCCGAAAGGTCTTGTCTTGAAAATTATTTTACTCTCTTTATGCACAATAAGTATCCTTATGGGGGCTGGCGGAGATCCTCAGTCTATATTGCAAGAAGTGAGTAACTTGCGTCAAAGATATGAAGAATGTCGTGCGAGTCAAGATATAAAAGGGTCTGATTCGAAAATATTGGCACAATATGGTGATAAAAATAAAAAACTTTTAATCGAAATCAATCGAAAAAATGGAGTGATCAAGAGTCTTGAACAGACAATGCTTTTACGTGATCGTTCCTTTCGTGAGACCAATGCCCGTAATAAAAGCCTTATAGCTCAATTGCATACACAAAATGTTACTGGGCAAGAACGTGAAATGCTAAAAAAAGCATTGGTAACGGTCAAGAGTGAGCTTGCGCTTGCACAAAAGGAACTCAGAGGCGGAAGTTCATCGATAGTGAAGATGCGTCAAGAGCTAATGGTAGCCAAAGCGGACCTTAGCAAACTACAAGGACAGCCTGCAAAAGTCTCAACTACTGAAAAAATAGTAACCAGGGTTGTTGAGCCGACAGAAAAAATAAAGGCGCTGCAATTGCAATTGAATGCTGCCAATTCAGTCATTACTCAGTTACGAAGTCCACCTCCTAAAACACCGATACAGCAGCCTTCTGTGATATACAAAGACCGTATAGTAACGAAGCAAATAATCGTCTATAAAGACCGTCCTGTTGAAAAAGTGATCGAAAAAGTTGTTTACAAAGATCGTCCGACACAAAAAGAAAAAGTAGTCGAAAAAGTGGTCTATAAAGACCGTATTGTGACACAGGAAAAAGTAGTTTACAAAGACCGTCCGATACCCAAAGAAAAAGTGGTCGAAAAAGTTGTTTATAAAGATCGCCCAATAGAAAAAGTGGTGACTAAAACAGTCATAGTGGAAAAACCGATCGTTGATGAAAACACCCGACGTAAAATGGATAAGCTGGCATTGGAGTTAGAGCGGGCAAAAACGTTGAATCTTAAACTTACACATGATTTAGCTAAAACAACAGTAAAACGAAAAGGGGCTATGGAGCCACTTCCACCTTTGGCTCCAGTTGCATTTACATCAAAACGTAGTGTTGCTAAAGCGATTGTGGCACCGGCAGTTAAAAAAGCCCCTGTGGCGGTAGAAACTACATCCAGCAGTTCTAAAAAATCATCTGGCGTATATCGTATGGCCAATAATGGATCTATTTTCAACGCTCCAAACGGGCGAGTAATTGATACCTGGGAAGCACGCCGTTCTTTTACTGGGAGCAGTGCCGGCAACGGATGGGTCCATATCACAGGATATTTTGTTAATCGCGTCTTTCAAGGGGTTGGTGAGGGAGAAAACTTATGGGTAAAAGAGAGTGACGCGATACAAAGATAAACTTCATGATCATATACACTAGTAAACTAGTATGGATACTTGACTTTAGACTTTGTGCTCTATATAATGGTGCAAATTGATAAGGAATCATTATGTCGCAAGCATGTCCATTACTTTTTAGACAGGTCGATGCTAATATTAGCAAAATAAGTGCAGTTGCCGTTTCAATCGGAGTGATTGCTTATTTGTTAACTATGCAAAAAATTATTTTAATCTTGATAATTATAGATTTTATACTTCGCTTGAGTATGCATAAAGGGTTTAGCCCGATTTTTAGAACTTCGTGTTTTATTAAAAGACTTTTAAATCTTCCAACACGTCTTGAAGATGCCGGTGCAAAGCGGTTAGCGGCGATATTTGGTTTGGTTTTTACAATCGCAATGTTAGGATTTGATTTCTTTGGATTGGTTTTAGGGATATGGATTGTTGCCGGAATTTTTATCACTTGTGTTGTTTTAGATCTTTTATTTGATTATTGCATCGCATGTAAAGTCTATGGCATAGCCAGAAAACTGTATCCAAAGGGCTTTGAATAATGGCAGCGTTATCTTCAAAAGCTATTTACGGGCTGGCAGCAATGCATGTTTTATCACATGCAATAAATGGGCGTACCATGCAAGTCAAAGAAATTGCGGCAATGACCCAGATATCACATGGCTATTTGGAGCAGCTGCTCTCCATTATGCGCCGTCAGAATTTAGTTTTGAGTATACGGGGGGCATCGGGTGGTTATAAACTGGCACGACCTGCACATGAAATTGAGGTTATTGAGATCATTGAAGCCTTAGAAG
The DNA here is from genome assembly GCA_030692765.1 of Sulfuricurvum sp. Taxonomy (GTDB): domain Bacteria; phylum Campylobacterota; class Campylobacteria; order Campylobacterales; family Sulfurimonadaceae; genus Sulfuricurvum. The sequence continues at coordinate 92,707 of JAUYUB010000018.1, read as the reverse complement.
GGCCATTTTACAAGATCGAAGGAAATGTTGGATCGAGTTTAATATTGGAATATTTTTGGAAAGAAATCGAAGTAAAGATGCAAGCCTTATTCGGTTTAAAATTATCCGAATTGGATCAGGCCTATCAGCCGCATTTTTACGAAATATAGAGTGTTACAGCTTAACGTTTGGTATAGTTATTTTCGATAAGTTTACGGTTTTGAATCATAATCATTTCGATTTGTGTCGCATTTTTACCATTAAAGATATTCTCAATCATCGAGTTGTTTTTTTTAGTTCTGACTTCTGAATAAAACTCATCGAGTGTATTTCCTGTTTTTTTAGTACTTTTAAGGGATTTGAGTGAAGTGCTCTTTACTTTTTGTGGTTGAAGATAATGATTTAATAGACTTTGACTGACTTCATTTTTACTCATGTGATACTCTTTCTAGGATATAAAATTGTAGAAGCAAAAAGTGTTCCGATAATCATAAACCCTCGCACATCACATACCAAAGCCGATCAACCTCATTATCGTTTAAAAAGAGTGTTGAATAGTGCTTATACAGCCATAAAAGCCCTTTTTCATTAATCGATAAAGTGTGTGAACATTCGGTGTGGGCTGGTAAGAATGCGCGTATTAATGAAATATCACTTTCAATGGGATGATTACAGAAAAAACAATTCATATGAGAATGCAGTCGCCCTTCATATTCCAATAATTCAACATAAGCTTCAATCGCAAGACGTTTAGGATTTTGCTCACCCCATCTATTAGCGCAGTCATCTAACAATCGGTAATAGAAGGGACCAATTTCTTCTGAACTGCCTATATGAGGATAAAAAAGTGCTATGAATTGTTGCCATATCAGGATCCGATCGTATTTTCCCATCCAGCTGAATCCTAGATGTATTACGTCACGCATACGTGGTATTGAACTTTTTAGTGAGCTCTCAGATTCATAATCAATTTTAAATCCCAAATTGATTGGGCTGTGACGTGCACCGTAAAAACGATAAAGGGTTGTTAAGTTTAGCTCAGATATTATTGTGACTATCATATCTTCGTCACGTGCACGGCTGAGTTTGATGATAAATCCCTGCATATTTTGCTTCTAAACTACACTTTATGATCATATTTTTTTAATTTATGTCCGTATTTTAAAGCTTTTTAACTAAATTATTGGTAAAATAAGAAAATTTGAATCCCCTTTAAACTAGTTATGTTTAAAAAGAGATTAAATACAAATAATTTCCGGAATTTTCCGATTCATAAGGTGATATCTCAGTGGAATACCAAGATTTATTACGATCATTTAAAGATAACTGCGGTTTTGGTTTGATCGCCAACATTAAAAATCGTCCATCTCATGAAACACTTGAAAATGCGATTACAGCATTAGAGCGTATGATGCACCGAGGTGCAGTAGCGGCAGATGGCAAAACAGGTGACGGAAGTGGATTGCTCCTTTCAATTCCTCAAGATTTTATGCGTGCATGTGCTGTAGAAAAGGGGATTGAACTTCCTGAAATGTATGCTATTGCGGTTGTATTTACCAAAAATGCTGAGCAGCTCGTTGAGTTGCAACGTTTGTGTACTCTTAATGATTTGAAAGTGGTACTGGATCGTGTCGTACCTGTAGATACTAATGCACTTGGGGAACAGGCGCTACAAAGTCTTCCTGAAATACATCATCTTTTTATTACCCCTAATTCATTAATGGCAACTCAGCGTTTTGATGCTCTTTTGTATCTGACTCGTAAAGAGATAGAACATAAATTTGTTTTGGATGAAGATTTTTACATCCCATCGATGTCAACGAGAGTTATTTCATACAAGGGACTTATTATGCCTACGCATATTAAGGAATTTTATACTGACTTTCAAAATGAAAATTTTAAAATTTCATTTTCACTCTTTCACCAGCGCTTTTCAACAAACACCTTGCCGAAATGGCGTTTGGCACAACCGTTTCGTGCGGTTGCCCATAACGGTGAGATTAACTCGGTTGAAGCAAACCGTTTCAATGTAGCGGTTAAATCAGAATCAATCAAAAGTGAAGTGTTCACGGATGCAGAAATCGCACGATTGTTGCCTATTTTACAGCCACATGGTTCGGACAGTGCAAGTGCCGATAACTTCTTTGAATTTTTGATTGCTAATGGTATGGATTTTTTCAAAGCGGCTCGTGCGATTATTCCGGCACCTTGGCAGAATGCGCCCCTTATGGATCCACAGCTTCGTGCATTTTACGAATACCATTCAACCGTTTTTGAAGCATGGGACGGTCCGGCAGCGTTCTCACTAACCGATGGTCGTTACATCGGATGTGTATTGGATCGCAATGGTCTTCGACCATCAAAATACATTATTACGCACGATGATACATTACTGATTGCCAGTGAATACGGTGTTATTGACATTGCAGAAGAGAATATCAAAGAGCGTGGACGCCTCCAGTCAGGTCAAATGATCGGTTTGGACTTAAAGTTCGGTAAAGTGCTCAAAGATGAAGATATTAATGACTATTTAAAAACATCCAATCCATATATGACATGGCTCAATGATCATTTGACTTATTTGCAAGAACATGTAGAAAATCAGTATGTCACAAAGTGCGATTGTACGGTCAAAGAGCTCATCCAGCGTCAGCGTTATTACAATATTACACAAGAGATTGTAGAACAGGTGATTGAGCCTATGATACGTGATGGTAAAGAGGCTGTTGGCTCTATGGGTGATGATACGCCACTTGCCGCTTTCAGTAGCGTACAACGTAACTTCAGTGACTTTTTTAAACAGCGTTTTGCACAAGTAACCAATCCTCCAATCGATCCGATCCGTGAAAAAGTGGTTATGAGTTTGAACTCAGGGTTTGGTGAAACACACAATATCCTCAATGAAATCCCATCACATGCAAACCGTCTAAAAGCAATTTCACCGATTATGCTCAAAGAAAAATTAGAGGTTTTAAAATCGTTTGGCGATAAAAAATCACCACGTTATAATCCTGCTTTTGCCTATAAAACATTTTCTACGGCTTACAAAGGCTCTTTGCGCGATGCATTAACTGCTTTGTCTGTTGAAATTGTAAAAGCAGTTAAAGAAGAGAGTGTTCGTATCATCATCCTCGATGACAGCGGTTTTAGCGCTGAAGATAAAACGATTCCAATGCTTATGGCAGTTGGACGTATCAGTCATGCATTATTGGATGCAAAAGTGCGTCATTTAGGATCAATAATCGCATCAACCTGTGAAGTGGTTGATTCTCATGGTGTGGCTACATTGGTTGCGTATGGTGCAAATGCTGTTTATCCTAGCCTTCTTTTCGCAACCATTTCTGCACGTGTTCAACAAAGTAATGGAGACGATGCAAGCTGTTCAGAAGCCTTTAAATCTGCACTTCAAGCTCTAAATGCAGGTTTGTTAAAAATCATGTCTAAAATGGGAATTGCAACCGTAGCGTCGTATCGTAACTCTGGATTGTTTGATATTATGGGTCTAAGTCGTGAAATTGTTAACGATTGTTTTGGCGATTCACATGCGATGATTCCTGGATTGACGTATGAAGATATTGATGAGCGTTTGACGAGAGATCACAAAGAGGCATTTGAACAAACCAGCTTTAATCGTATTTTCCCACTCAAAATTGGTGGATTTTATAAGTTTTACAATGGGCAAGAACATCATGATTTTAATCCGGATGTTATTCATGCGATTCATCGTGTATCCAAAAGCGGTAAACGTGAAGATTTTGATTTCTTGACCTCTCTGGTAAACAAGCGCGGGCAAAAATATATCCGTGATTTCTTTGAATTCAAATCGGACCGTCCAAGTATTGATATTTCTAAAGTAGAGTCAAAAGAAAAAATATTTAAACGATTTGCATCCGCAGCAATGAGTTTGGGTTCTATTTCTCCAGAGGCCCATGAGTGTATGGCAGTTGCAATGAACACAATCGGTGCTCAAAGTAACTCAGGTGAGGGCGGGGAAGATTCAGCACGTTTTGATACCTTGAAAAACTCCAAGATCAAGCAAGTTGCATCAGGACGTTTCGGTGTTACACCTGCCTACTTGCGCAGTGCTGAAGAAATCCAGATTAAAGTAGCTCAAGGTGCAAAACCGGGTGAGGGCGGTCAGTTGCCAGGTCACAAGGTATCACCTTTGATCGCGCGTTTACGTCATACTACCCCGGGGGTGACGCTCATTTCTCCTCCTCCACATCACGATATTTATTCGATTGAGGATTTGGCGCAGCTTATTTTCGATATGAAACAAGTCAATCCAAATGCAAAAGTTGCGGTTAAACTCGTTTCTGCTGCAGGGGTTGGGACGATTGCCTCGGGCGTTGCAAAAGCGTATGCTGATAAAATCATCATTTCAGGTGGGGATGGCGGTACGGGTGCTGCTCCGTTAACTTCCATCAAATTTGCAGGAAATCCATGGGAATTAGGTCTCTCAGAAGCACACAATGCGCTTAAAGCGAACAATTTACGTGGGCTTGTTCATGTACAAACGGATGGTGGTCTCAAAACAGGTCAGGATGTCGTAAAAGCGGCGATGCTGGGTGCAGAGAGTTTTGCTTTTGGTACTGGTGCATTGACTATTATTGGATGTAAACTGCTTCGTATTTGTCACGTTAACAAATGTTCAGTTGGTATTGCTACGCAAAATGAGAAGTTGCGCAGTGAGTATTTTACGGGCACAGTTGAACAGCTTATTAATTACTTCACCTATATGGCGGAAGATGTACGTCAAATCATGGCGAAGCTTGGTTATGAGACGATGGAAGAACTGGTCGGTCGCAGTGATATATTGCAGGTTATCGATAATGACTTCGCACGTAAATTTGACTTCAGCAACATCTTACACAAAGAAGAGGGTGTTAATACCTGCCAAAGCGCAACCAATAAGCCTTTTGATGATAATGAGTTTGAAAAAGACGTATTAAACGAAGCGATGGATGCGATTAAAAATCCAGAGCGTCCGGTACGAATAACACGTACTATTTGTAATACGAATCGTAGTTTTGGAGCACGTATCAGTGGCGAAATCGCTCAATATTATGGGGATAAAGGTCTTAAGAGTGATACGATCCGTATTGATTTAAAAGGTATTGCAGGTCAAGCACTGGGTGCATTTTTGATTAACGGTATCACAATTCATGTTGATGGAGTCGCCAATGATTACATTGGTAAAGGGATGCACGGCGGTAAAATCGTTGTAAAGTCTCAAAATCAGGGTGAAGAATTTGCTGCAGGTGGAAATACCTGTTTGTATGGTGCTACTGGCGGTAAGCTGTTTATTTCAGGATGCGTAGGTGAGCGTTTTGCCGTACGTAACTCAGGTGCCTTTGCGGTAGTAGAGGGGACTGGGGATAATGCATGTGAATACATGACAGGCGGTATTGTAGTTATATTGGGTAAAACAGGTATCAATTTTGGTGCAGGTATGACGGGCGGTGTTGCATTTGTTTATGATGAAAATCACAGTTTTGTAGAAAATGTCAATCGTGAGCTGGTCGATGCAATACGTATTGATACGGATGATGGAGATGAAGCGCGTCACTATCTAAAAGGTTTGTTAAAAGACTATGTTGCAGAAACGCAAAGCAATAAAGCACAGAAACTACTAAACAATTTCCGTGACGAAATCCGAAATTTCTGGTTGGTTCGTCCGAAAAATTTAACCAAATTACCATTGAATCCGGATAAAGGGGACTAATTATGAGAGAATTTTTAACCATTGAACGTATTGATCCCACCAAGCGTGGTGTTGTCCAACGACTTAAAGATTTTAGTGAAATCTATGAGCCTGTAGAGACACATGAAGCATCATCACAAAGTGACCGTTGTATCCAATGCGGTGACCCATTTTGTCTCAATAAATGTCCATTGCATAATTACATCCCGCAATGGCTAAAAGCAGTTGCAGAGAAAGATTTGAGCTTCGCATTTAAACTTTCCAATGAGCCATCACCGTTTCCTGAAGTTATGGGACGTGTGTGTCCACATGATCGTCTTTGTGAGGGCGATTGTACTCTTAATGACGGTCATGGGGCTATTACTATTGGTTCCATTGAAACTTTTATCAATGAAGAGGGATTCAAACAGGGTATGAAGCCATATTTTCCTGGAATCACTACGGATAAAAAAGTAGCGATAATCGGATCAGGACCTGCGGGACTTTCAGCTGCAACGTATTTGTTACGTTCTGGTATTGCAGTGACGATGTATGAGCGAAGTGACCATGCTGGCGGCTTATTGACCTATGGTATTCCTAATTTTAAGCTTGACAAAAAAATTGTTGATCGTCGTGTTGGATTATTGTTAGAGGCGGGTTTGAAGCTCGTATTAAATAGTGAAGTGGGTAAAGATATCGAATTTGATGAAATTGCGGATTCTCATGATGCACTTTTTCTGGGGCTGGGTGCAACCAAAGCAAAAACTGCAAATATCGCAGGTGAGCATGCTTCTAACGTATTTTTGTCTATGGACTATTTGACAGCAATCCAGCGTAAAAATTTTGGATTGAGTTATGATAAAAAATTCGATTTCAAAGATTTAGAAGTCGTTGTTATCGGTGGTGGTGATACGGCAATGGACTGTGTACGTACGGCTAAACGTGAAGGGGCAAAGAACGTAACCTGTTTGTATCGTCGTGATGCACACAATATGCCAGGCTCACAAAGAGAATATAAAAATGCAGTTGAGGAGGGAGTTGATTTCTCTTTTTATGCTTCTCCAAAAGAAGTACTCGTGAATGAAAACGGCAAAGCCGTTGCTGTACATATGGCAAAGACAGTATTGGGTTCCAAAGATGCAAGCGGACGTCAAAAGATGGAAGAAATTAAAGGTGGTGATTTCAATGTCAATGCTGATGTTGTTATCATGGCTCTTGGATTTGATCCCGAGGTACCTGCGTTTTTAGCAGAAAATGGCATTGCTGTTAATGCGTGGGGCGGTATAGTCATTGATGAAAAGTTTCAAACAACGACTCCTGGTGTCTATGCTGGTGGGGATTGCTATCGCGGTGCTGACTTAGTTGTAACAGCGGCATATGATGGACGTGAAGCTGCGCGTGCAATGGTTAAATCTCTCTTAGGCTAATGAATCTGTTTATACAAGCGGTTATTGAGTCTTGTAGTGAAGTGCGGGACTTAATAGCCAACCCTAGTGATCTTTCTTTGTTTGAATCTTTTGATAGAGGACATGGCGGGGACATCAGCAGTGGTTTTGATTTATTAGCAGAAGCCATATTCTTTAAAAATTTATCTTCTTATGGTTCTATTTACTCCGAAGAGAGTGGATGGATGTCACCAAAATCTTCTCGTAATATTATTTTAGATCCGATTGACGGTAGTGACAATTTTTCTTCATTCTTCCCTTATTACGGTGTCTCTATTGCATTAGTAGAGGATGAAATAACGTCAAAAGCCGTTGTGTGTAATCTGGCAAATGGCGAGGTTTTTATTCGTACGAGAGAAGAATATTATCGTACAAATTTGGATGCACCCCATGAGAAAACGACTATTTTAAACAATACGAAGGCAAAAATAGGTCTTTTTGAAAAAGGACCTGAACATCCTATTCTTGGTGAGAAATTGATGCTTAACAAGTTAAAATATCGTTCACCAGGAGCATTGGCGCTCTCGTTGGCGTATGCCCCTTATGTTAAATATGTGTTATTTTTAGGTACAATGCGAACGTTTGATATCCAAGCAGGCTTATATTTGAGCCAACACCTTCACAAGTTTCAAGATGAGAGATATATCCTCTTGAGCTCGGACAAAGAAGTGTTTGAACGGATACGTTTAATAGTTGAAAAGGAGTATTTTTGAGTCTATTTAACCTGTTCGGTGACTCCGAAAAAAAGAAGCAGCCTACCAAAAGCGAAGCCCCTTCTCACTGGGTAAAATGTACTTCTTGTCAGTCACTCATGTACTACAAAGAGATGGAAAAGCAAAATCATGTTTGTCCTAAATGCGGTTTCCATCTACGTATTGGGGTACAAGAGCGTCTTGCCATAATCACAGATGAAGGCAGTTTTCTAGAATATGATGCTACTTTAAAACCGATTGATCCTTTGGCGTTTGTTGATAAAAAGAGTTATGCAGCTCGTATTCAAGAAGGATATGAAAAAAATGGACGCTATTCCTCTGTCGTCAGTGGAGAATGTACCATCAACTCTGTTCCTGTACAGTTGGTTGTCTTTGATTTCAACTTTATGGGCGGATCATTGGGTTCTGTTGAAGGTGAAAAAATTGTTCGTGCAATCAATCGTGCAATAGATAAACGTCAAGGGGTCATCATCGTCAGCGCCAGCGGAGGCGCACGTATGCAAGAGAGTACTTTTTCTCTCATGCAAATGTCGAAGACTTCTGCGGCGCTTGCACGTTTGGCACAGGCTAAGCTACCTTATATTTCTTTACTGACTGATCCTACGATGGGCGGTGTCAGTGCATCGTTTGCAACGTTGGGTGACATTATTATTGCGGAGCCAGGTGCATTAGTCGGATTCGCGGGACAACGTGTTATAAAGCAAACGATTGGTTCTGATTTACCGGATGGTTTTCAAAGAGCAGAATTTTTACTTGAAAAAGGGTCTATTGACATGATCGTAGAGCGTAATGAGCTCAAAGATACGTTAAGCGATCTGTTAACTCTTCTCCTTCCTTAATATGCGTTTGTATGCTTTATGCGATCGTGACGTTTTGCGCTCACGAGATATTGACTTCGAGACGTTTATCCAAAAAGTAAAAGCTTTTAATGGTGAGATAGTCCAATATCGTAATAAACATGATGATATCGCCACGATTAAAAACGACTTGATTGAATTACGTCAATTGTGGGATGGTTTTTTAATCATTAATGACCATTATGAATTGGCAACGTATTGTGACGGTATTCATATAGGTCAAGATGATCTCTATGCAATAGACAGCGATCCTACGCGTGCTATTAAAATTCTTAAGTTGGCCATTGGCAGTGATAAGGTAATCGGACTTTCTACCCATAATAGCGACGAAATTGCAATTGCGAATACTTTGGAACTTAATTATATTGGATTAGGTGCGTACCGATCTACCGCTACAAAAAAAGAGGCAGGTGTTTTGGGCGAAGCCTTGGATTCGTTGGCTAAAATCTCGACGCACCCAGTAGCCGTGATTGGTGGTGTGAAAACGGATGATGTTTTTGAACACGTTACCTATCACGTCATTGGAAGCGGACTCTTGTGAATATTTCCGTTATTTCGATAGCAAAAAAAGAGCGTTCTTTGTATGACCCTCTTTATCAAGAACAGATTAAAATGATATCCCGTTTTGCGAAATTAGATGATGTTGAACTGTTTCCAAAAGAGATTGTAAAAGCGCATCAAACCAGTCCTGAAGCGTCTAAAATAGCCTATAGTAAGTTGCTCGAGCCAATGTTGGGAAAAGCATATTCAATTGCGTTACATCCTGATGGAAAAAAGTGTAACAGTTTGGCATTTAGTAAGCTCCTGTGTGATAAAATCGCGATACAATTTTTCATAGGTGGAGCATTTGGCTTTGAAGAGTCATTTATTGCCCAGTGTGACAGCGTTATAAGTCTTTCTGAATTGACGATGAGTCATAAAATTGCCAAGGCAGTTTTGTTAGAGCAGATATATCGATCTTTCACACTGTTGAATAATCATCCGTATCATAAATAAGGAACCGTATGCGAGAGAGTGAACTGCATTATTTTGAAGAGATTTTATTGGCCCGTAAAGTTCAAATTATTAAAAACTTGAATGCTGTTGAGCAAGAAATGATACAGCTTCGTGAGTGTGAACTCAACGATGAGGGTGATTACGCATCTGCAAGTAATGAAAATCTGGTAGAAAGTGCTATCGGTGCGCAGCAACTTCAAGAGTTAAATGAGATCGAAGCTGCCCTAGGGAAAATAAAAACAAAACAATACGGCATATGCGATATGTGTGAAGATGAGATAGGATTTCAGCGCTTAAAAGTAAAAGCGCATGCTAAATATTGTATTATATGTCGTCCTATTGCTGAGAAAAATAAAGCCTAAAGGGGAATTAATGCAACTAAAACGTTATACTGTCGGGTCATTTATTTTAATGATATTGGTCGGTTTAGCCGTCTACAGTATTAATTCTGAATCCATGTCCTTTGATTTGGTAGGTATCCATTTTCCTAATCTTCCAATTGCTTTTTGGGTTGTTGTACCTTTGGCTCTTTTGTATCTTGCAAGTGTATTGCATATGGCCGTTTATGTTTTGGTTGGAAATTATAAACTTAGACGTTTAAATCGTGATCATGAAAAAATGATTGATGCCCTTCGTGATTCTTTATTAGGTGTAGCTGAACGTAATTATGTGTTTAAAAGTGATGCTTACAAGGTCATGGGTAAATTAATTGAAAGCTCATTGATTTTACCTTACGAAACATTGAAAACAATAGGTAACGAAAAAATTGATGAAGCACTGACTTTGCTCTCAGATATTAAAACACATAAAAAAGTTGAAATAAAAAGGTTTCATTTATCCCATACAACATCGTTAATGATTCAAAACAATTTGAATCGTTTGGAACGTGGTGAATTGACGGCTGATGAAGTTTTGTCACGTCAGGATACGTATGGTGATGTTGTTTGTCAAAAGGCATATGAAACGTATGTAAAGACTGCATCAATGGGTTCAGTTCTTAAATATAAAAATCTTTTGTCAAAATCATCTCTTTTTACTTTCCTTGGACGTATAAACGGTTATGAAAATGGGATTGAGATGAGTAATGATGAAGCGGTAAGCTTGATCAAAAATCTCAAATTAACAAGCGATGATTTTATCGATTTATCGAATATTTTGGCTAAAAATATGATTCCAGAGCAGCGAATACGTTTATTCGAATCAATGAGTGAACAATGCGAAGATGTTATGGAAGCGTATTTTTACACGTTGTATGATTTGCAAATGATCGATGTTGCCAATGAGTTACTTAACAATACGGCCCACGACGAATATCAAATCTTCAAAGCGTACAGAGATCTTAAACGCTCCAACAAGCACTACGATATTGCTATCTTTTTCCGACGACACTGCAATTAAAGTTGCATGTTGTAGAATTGATTTTCTATATCTGACTGCTTCTTTTATAGGTAAAATTCATGACTGATAAACTTTCATTTAATACTCCAATATATGTACTTGCCCCTTTGGCTGGCTACACAGACCTGCCATTTCGTAATGTGGTTAAAAAATTTGGTGCAGATTTGACCGTAAGTGAAATGCTTAGCTCAAATGCATTGGTACATGGTTCAACTAAAACATTTAAAATGTTGGAACGCAGTCCCAATGAAGATCCCTATTCAGTTCAAATCGCAGGCTCAGAAGAAGATATTGTACGTCGTGCGGTCGAACTACTCAATGAGCAAGAGGATATAGATATTATAGACCTTAACTGTGGATGTCCCGTTCCAAAAATTGTTTGTCATGGATCAGGAAGTTCGTTGCTTAACGATTTACCGCGTATGGCTAAAATTATTGAAACGATTAAAAAAACCTCCAATAAATCAACGCTCAGCGTAAAAATCCGTTTAGGATTTGAAGAAAAAAACCATATTGAAATTGCCAAGCTTGTAGAGGAATGTGGAGCTGATTTTATTGCTGTCCATGGACGGACACGCTCAGGTAAATTCAAAGCAGCGGTGGATTATGACGCGATTGCTGAGATTAAATCCGCTGTTTCGATCCCCGTAATAGCCAATGGCGATATAGATTCCTATGAAAAAGCACAATGGGTTTTAAAGCATACCAATGCTGACGGTATTATGATCGGAAGAGGAGCAGTTGGTGCTCCATGGATTTTTCATCAACTTAAAACAGGTAACAGTGATGTGGATCCGATGTTGAAGCACGCAATCATTATGGAACATGTCAAGGGGATGATTTCATTTTACGGTGACAGAGGGGTGGTGATGTTTCGTAAGCATGTCCATACCTACTCAAAAGGCTATGAAGGTGCTTCTGCTTTACGTGATGCGGTGAATCGCATTGATGATCCACTACATTTTACGGAAGTTGTTGATCAGTTTTTTCGTGAAAACCGTCAGATATATGAAGGTTTTAAAGCTTCTTCTATGAGTTGTGATTGCTAAATAGGGTATTAGTACCCTCCTGAAGCCTTTTCTTTATAAGAGTCAAATGACTCATCTTGCGTTGTCCCTAATTGAAAAAAACCATCGAGTTCTTGATGTTTAGATTTTAGCATACTCTCAAATTCATTTTGTGAAATGGGGATGTTGTCCTGAAACTTATCTAATAAAATCGTATTATTCCCCAAAAGAACAAGATAGCTTTGTGTACCAAAATCGAGCATGGCTACGGAGTGGGAGGAATCGAGTGTTTTTTGAAACCGAATTTGGACGCCACCGCTTGCTAATGTACTTGCCAAAGATGCAGTTGCAGATAAAACAGGGCTGGTTTTTTTATCGGTGTTAAAGGACCATGGAGCTTTTGGCTCTTCACGCATTCTCATTGTTTTTTTTGCTATTCCCTGTTTTAGCCAAAAAAGTATTCCTATCCCAACGACTAAAATCCCAATAACGACATAATAACTTTGTTCAAACTCATTTCCCGCTTTTGTTGGAAGATCTGAAACGGTAGCTGTATTTTGTCCTGAAGCACCGTTTTCTGTAGGGGATATAAGCGGATTGAATCGCAGTCTTAAGCCATAAGAATCAGATGTTTTAGAGGCTTTAAGGATAACATTGTCAGGTATGTTCGCTACAATTTGTATTTGATCACCATCAGGAGAAATGGATAGCTTTTGAAGAAATTCAGAATTAATCATTTTTACCAATGGGGAATCGATGGAAGCCTCTTCCAATTTAATAACAATAATATTGCCTTGTCTGTTCTGACGTAACACACCCTCGTATGGCGTATCAAAGGTAAGCATGACATCAACATGGTCATTGCGATCATAAATATTGTAGCTTAGGATCTTTGACCCGAAAAGTATGGAAGGGATGAGTAGAATAAGGGCTAATTTTTTCATAGTCTCTCTTTGGATAAATAATACAATACTGCACTCGAATCGAGTACCTCATTAATACGAATTGCAAGATTTTTTTCATAAACCATTACTTCACCTTTTCCAATGATACGCTGATTGACGTAGGATTCGACACTCTCACCAGCTGGTTTTCCCAAATCAATGATAGATCCTTTTTCCAGCTTGAGTATTTCTCCCAGTGAAAGGGTCGTTTGGCCCAAATCTGAGACAAACTCAACTTCCATATCAAGCAATCCCTCATAATCCATCCATGCGAGTTCTTTGAATGGATCAAAAGAAGCTTCTTTTTCAGGAATCGGCAGCTCAACAGCAAGGGGTAGTTCTTCATCCATACTTATAGAGCCTTTATTGCAATTAGCATTTCACCATTAGCGATCTGAAAAGTTTGTATTCCGTCGTAGGGCATGGTGAAATAATCTTCTTTTAGAAAATGTGGTGTAGAGATAGTAAATGAATTGACATCAGATCCTTCGGCAAGGACTTTTGCACTGCCGATAATCATATTGGTTGTTTCAAGTAACATGTCCATAAGGGTCTCCTCATCTGAGCTGTCTTCACCTAAAAAAATCTCGGCTATGTGTTGTATAAGTACATTATCGCACCCTAAATAGGTACGATGCTTAATACCGCTTTTTGTTTCTATATCAAGATAAGCAATAAGTGTTCTCTTTTTATCATTCATTTCTGCAGTTGTATGTGGTAAACGAATTTGGTGTATACAAAAGTTTTCAGCAGCCTGAAGAATTGTTGGCAACATTGTAAGCTCCATTATATTTCACTAGGTAATAGATTATAGCGTAAAAATACAAGGAAAGAATAGGGGTAAACTTAAGTATAATCGCGCAGTATAATCGAATATAAAGCGCAATATGATGATAATCGAACTAATAGTTTTAGGTGTAGTTGTAGGCACTTTGTCCGGTTTTTTTGGAATTGGAGGAGGGACAGTTAGTGTTCCTTTGCTGATGTTCCTTGGGTTTGGGATCAAAGAGGCGATCGCTTTATCGGTAATGCAGATGCTTTTTGGTTCTTTGATGGCAGCTTGGATGCATCAAAAGAAAAAAACCTATGTCATTCGTGATATTAAATATTTTGGCTTTGGCGGATTGTTTGGAGCCATGTTGGGTGCCGTGCTGGTCAAAGTTTTAGATGAAGCGATGCTTGAATGGTTTTTTTTGGCGATTGTCGCTTTTACCTTAGGAAGGTTTGTAATGTCGTCTCCTAAGCCAACACGATCTGAGATAATCAATCGGCCGCTTTATACAGCAATAGGAAGTATGATCGGATTGTTTTCTGGAATGTTAGGGGTTGGAGGGTCAATTTTGATGACACCTGTTTTGGTCACCTTTATGGGATTTGAACTCAAAAAAGCGTCAGCCATTGGACTTTTCTTTGTAATATTTACCTCTGCTTCGGCTTTTGTTACGCTGGGTATTTTGGGAATGTTACATTGGCAAGAGGGTCTTATTCTGGCCTTTTCATCCTTATTTGGTATCGGGATAGGCATTTATTTGCTAGAAAGAATACATATTACGCATTATAAGCAGGTTCTTATTGCCTTTTATAGTATTATATTCGCCCTTACGGCGTACAAAATCATTGTGGGATAAACAGTATGGACATGATTAAAATTATAGGTGCGCGTGAGAACAATCTCAAAAATATATCTTTGGAGATTCCTAAAAATTCACTTGTTATCTTTACAGGAATCAGTGGAAGTGGAAAGTCCACCTTGGCATTTGATACCCTTTATGCGGAAGGGCAGCGTCGTTACATCGAATCGCTCTCGTCATATGCACGTCAATTTTTAGATCGTGTCGGAAAACCTGATGTTGACAAGATCGAAGGGCTTACCCCTGCGATCGCGATCGATCAAAAAACGACGTCCAAAAATCCTCGTTCGACCGTAGGGACGATTACGGAAATATACGACTATTTACGACTTTTGTATGCTCGCATCGGTGTTCAGCATTGCCATTTATGCGGAAAACAGATTACCAAGATGTCGGCACAAGATATTATTGACCAGGTATTAAAATTGCCTGTTGACTCAAAAATAGTAATTATGTCACCTCTAGTAAGAGAAAAAAAAGGGACATTCGCAGACATATTTGAATCCTTGAGGCATAAAGGATATGTGCGGGCTCAAATTGACGGTGTAATGGTTCGTTTGGATGAAGAAATCGAGCTTTCAAAAACCAAAAAACATACCATAAAAGTAGTGATCGACCGTCTAGTAGTCAAAGACGAAAATCATGATCGTTTGGGACAAGATGTCGAGAAAGCGCTAAAGGAGAGTTTTGGAGAAGTAGAAATAGAGATCCAAAACCATGAAGAAGTAGGTCTTCATGATAAGCTCATTCATTACAGTGAACACAGCGCGTGTTTTGATTGTAAGGTCAGTTTTGATCCGTTGGAGCCACTTTCATTTTCATTTAATTCTCCAAAGGGTGCATGTTCAGAATGTGATGGATTGGGAATTCGTTATTCTTTGGATTATGAGAAGATTATTGACTCGGAACTTTCGGTGGAAAAAGGGGCAATAAAGATCGTTTATGGATTTAATAAGGGGTATTATTTCACCTTTTTGAAGGCTTTTTGTACAACAATCGGTATTGATATCAGTGTACCGTTTTACTCATTGGAAGAGCATCAGAAAAAAGCGATTTTACATGGCACAATCGATGACGTAGAATTTAAATGGCAAGATCATCCAATTAAACGTACCTGGCCTGGAATAATCCGTATAGCGTATGATATTTTCAAAGACGAAAAAGATCTTGCGGATTATATGTCTGAAAAACCGTGTAATGTTTGTAATTCAAATCGCTTAAAACGTGAATCCTTGGCGGTAAAAGTGGCGGACAAAGGAATAGGCGATGTAATTACTATGCCGCTTAAAGACACCTATGCCTGGTTTACAGATCCTAAGACATTTGATCATTTGAGTGAGCAAAATACGATGATCGCATCGTCCATACTTAATGAGATACGTGAACGTCTCTTTTTCCTTTTTGATGTTGGTCTTGGGTACTTATCACTGAGTCGTGATGCACGCAGTATCAGCGGCGGGGAAGCACAGCGTATTCGTATCGCATCTCAAATTGGGAGCGGACTTACAGGGGTTATGTATGTGCTGGATGAACCAAGTATCGGTCTGCATGAACGAGATACACTAAAGCTTATCCGAACACTACGTTCTTTACAGGAAAAAGGCAATACGGTCATTGTCGTAGAGCATGATAAAGAGACAATAGAGCATGCGGATTACATTGTGGATATCGGACCAGGTGCAGGAAAATTTGGTGGAAACGTTGTTTTTGCAGGAACACTCGAAGAGATGAAAAAAAGCGATACACTCACTGCCGATTACCTCTCAGGTCGCAAGCAAATAAAATATTTTTACAGACGAGAGCAAAAAGAGTGGATGGAAATCAAAAATGTATCTCTCAATAACATTCAAAATTTGAGTGTTTCGATTCCACTGCATAATTTTGTGTGTGTTACGGGTGTCAGCGGAAGCGGTAAAAGTTCACTCATATTACAGACCCTTCTTCCCGTAGCACGTGAAATTTTAAATCGTGCGCGTAAAGTAAATAGAGTGGAAGGTGTTGAAATTACGGGACTTGAAAAGCTTGATAAAGTGATTTATCTGGATCAAAGTCCAATCGGCCGAACACCGCGTTCTAATCCAGCGACCTATACGGGGGTTATGGATGAAATTCGTAATTTGTTTACCAAAACAAAAGAAGCACAGATAAGAGGCTATACAGCATCACGCTTTAGTTTTAATGTCAAAGGCGGTCGTTGTGAAAAATGTCAGGGTGAGGGTGAAATTAAAATCGAGATGCACTTTTTGCCTGACATTATGGTCAAATGTGACGCATGTCATGGAAGCCGTTACAATTTGCAAACCTTGCAAGTAGAGTATAAAGGTAAAACGATTTCGGATGTTCTCAACATGAGCGTGGGTGAAGCTTTAGAGTTTTTTGCTCCAATTCCAAAAATGAAAGCAATACTTCAAACGCTAAGCGATGTAGGGTTGGACTACATAACGTTGGGGCAAAATGCGGTCACGCTTTCTGGCGGGGAAGCACAGCGTATCAAACTTGCCAAAGAGTTAAGTAAAAAAGATACCGGTAAAACATTGTATATTCTTGATGAGCCAACAACGGGTCTGCATTTTGATGACGTTAATCGCTTAACAAAAGTACTGCATAATTTCGTAGAACTTGGAAATTCTGTTTTGGTTATTGAACATAATCTGGATATGATTAAGAACGCCGACTATATTATCGATTTAGGGCCTGAGGGTGGATCAGGAGGAGGACTTCTTGTTGCCGAGGGAAATCCGGAAACAATAGCAAATAATTGGGAGAAAACGGGAAGTTTTACCGGAAAATATTTAGCTCTTGAATTAAATAAGATATAATAAACGCAGTAGCTTATACTATAAGGACCATGAATGAAAAGTTCAATGATAGACAGCATTAAATCGTTACCTCCATTACCAAAGACTGTAATTGATATGCAACGTGTTTGTAATGACCCTGAGTCTTCTATTGGTGATTTGGTGAAGACTATCGAAGGCGACCCTATGATTGTTGCAAATTTACTAAAAGCGGCTAATTCACCGTTATACAGTTTGCGTCGTGAGATCAATAATGTGTCACAGGCAGTTTCATTATTTGGTATGAGTATGACACGATCCATTGGTTTGGGTAATTCGGTGCGTAAGCTTTTGAATGTTGATATGGAGCCTTATGGGATCACGTCTGAGCGTTTTGCTGAAATATCTTCCTTACAAGCTGTTTTGTCTCACAAATGGTTTAGTCAAATCGACAGAAGCAAAGCAGATAAACTTTTTCTGGCTTCTTTTTTACAAGAAACAGGGAAAATCGTTATTGCGAGTGACATTATCCAAGAAGAGTTGGTAACCAATTTTAAATCTGATATTGAAGTGGCAGTTGATATATCAAGTGTTGAGCAAAGTTATGTCCAAGCATCAACTGCAGAAGTAACTGCAGCTATCTTTTCGCACTGGAATTTTGATCATGAATTTGTACAAATGATATCCTTTTCAGATACACCTAATAAAGCTCCAGATGAGATTAAAGAGTTGGCGACGATACTTAATATAATTAAAACGATCATACCTATTAATGATCCATTGTCAGAGCGTTCGATTGTACAAGGACTTAAAAAAGCAGAAGAATCAGGTCTTGATGTTGTTAAATTACAAAAAGCGATTGATGCTCTTCTTGAAATAAAAGCGGCATAGTCTCAACAAATATGGCCTCAAAAACGATAACAATCATTGATACATTTGGATTTTTTTTCCGTTCTTTTTATGCTCTTCCTCCCTTAACAAATAAACAAGGTTTTCCGACCGGTCTTTTGACCGGGTTCATGAACTTCATAGCATCACTTCATAAAGATCACAGCAGTGATTACTTGATTTTTGCACTCGATGCAAAGGGACCTAGTTTTAGATCGCAAATTGATCCAAATTACAAAGCAAACCGTTCACCTGCACCCGAAGATTTAGTCAAACAATTACCCATAGCTATTGAGTGGATTGAAAAAATGGGCTATAAGTCGCTGATGCTCAGCGGATATGAAGCTGATGACATGATCGCATCAGTGGTTCACCATGCAAGAAAGCAGGGACATTTAGTACGTATCGTATCGCATGACAAAGACTTGTATCAGCTTATTGAGGATGATTTGGTCGTTTTGGTCGATGCCATCAGTAAAAAAGTCCTCAATGAAAAGCATTGTACGGAAAAATATGGCGTTCATCCCAGTCAGTTTATTGATTATCAATCCCTTATTGGGGATACCGCGGACAATGTCCCTGGTGTTAAAGGGATTGGCAAGGTAACGGCAGAAAAACTTTTGGTTCAGTTTGGAAGTTTGGATGCGATGTATGAGCGTCTGGATGAAGTGATGCCCGTACGTATTCGTGGATTATTAGAAACCTATCGTGAGGATGCATTTCGTTCAAGAGAGCTTGTTACGCTTAAGCCGGATGTATTTGATGCATTAGATTTTAGTGAATACGCAATGCATTTTGATAACCCTTTTCTTCCATTGTACAATGATCTTGTTCACTATGAGATGAATGCGGTATTGCGTTCCCTGAAAGCTAAAGCGTTGTTCGATGATGCACAAGAAGAGCCTAAGATTCAGATATCTTCCATATCTGAAGTTTGTGATGCGAAAGAGGGGTGCAGTGTTCTAATCGATAATGATCAGGAGCTTGATCGTTGTATTGCCACCATTGCTATGGATGCGATTATTGCTTTTGATACCGAAACTACAGGTTTGGATTATCACAATGACTCTCTGGTCGGATTTAGTTTTAGTATAAATTCTCATACGGGGTATTACGTTCCTATTGCCCACTCCTATTTGGGTGTTGGGGATCAAGTCAGCGCAGGTGCCGCGAAAAAAGCAATCACGGAGATTTATAAACGAAAGGTCATAGGACATAATATTAAATTTGATCTGCACTTCGTTACCCGATATTTGGGAGTTGAGAGATTACCGATTCATGCCGATACGATGGTGCTGGCATGGCTGGGAGATTCCGGACGATCACTCTCTATGGACAGCTTGAGCCAATCGTTGTTTGGTCATGAGATGATCCATTTCAAAGATACAGTCAAAAAAGGTGACAGTTTTGCCTCTGTAGCGATCGAAGACGCTTGCCGATATGCTGGTGAAGATGCGTACATAACCATGCGACTGTATGAAACCCTTAGTAAACAACTGGAGCTTAAAGGTGGTGCTGAGGCTGTTAACGAAGCACACAATGTCGAATTTCCATTTACCTTGACGTTGCTGGGTATGGAGAGAGAAGGGATAGCTGTTGATGTGAATGCGCTGGAGCTTTTTAAGTTGGAAGTAGCCAAAGAACTGGCTATGCTTACTGAAAACATACATGCGGCTTGCGGTACAGTGTTTAACCTCAATTCGCCAAAACAACTAGGGACTATTTTATTCGAAACGCTTGCATTACCGCATGGGAAGAAGACAAAAACAGGTTACAGTACCGATGAGTCCGTTCTGGAAAGTTTAAAAGATGAACATCCCGTTATTGGAATGCTGTTGCAATATCGTGAATATCATAAACTCTTCTCGACTTACATTGAACCGCTTATGGCATTGGCAAAAAACGATAAAAATTCTCGTATTTACACCTCTTTTGTACAGACAGGTACAGCAACGGGACGGCTTAGCTCCAAAAATCCGAATTTGCAAAATATTCCGGTTAAAACAGCATTGGGTATGCGTATACGAGAAGCGTTTGTGGCACCTAAGGGCAAAAAACTCATCGGAATCGACTATTCTCAAATAGAATTGCGTTTGTTGGCTCATTTTAGTGAAGACAGTGTTTTGGTCAATGCTTTTAATGAAGGTCATGATATTCATATGCAAACGGCAATTTCACTCTTTGGAGAAGAACAAGCACGGGAAAAACGCCATATTGCCAAGACGGTTAACTTCGGATTACTTTATGGAATGGGAGCTAAAAAGCTCTCTGATACGCTGGGAATCAGCACCAAAGAAGCAAAAGAGATTATTGAGCGCTATTTTGAAACCTTTCCGAGCGTCAAGAGCTATTTTTCAAGCGTTGTTGAGCAGGCCAAAAGTGTCGGATATGTAGAAACATTGTTGCATCGCAGACGTTATTTTGATTTTCAAAATGCTACACCAATGCTAAAAGCTGCCTATGAACGTGAATCTGTAAATACGGTGTTCCAAGGCTCGGCAAGTGATCTTATTAAATTATCTATGAATGCCATTGATAGTATGATACGAGAAGAAGGTTTGAGCGCACGAATGTTGTTGCAAATCCATGATGAACTTATTTTTGAAGTGGATGAAGAAGTTGCAGACGATTTGGCAAATCGATTTGTAGGGGTTATGGAGTCGATTATAAAACTTCGCATCCCACTGAAAACCTCGATGCATATCGGGAATCATTGGGGCGAGTTAAAATAGCCACTTTAGTATTTCAAGGATTATTATGATCAAAAAAATTCTAGAAAATCTTGAAAAGTCAAACTGTTCAATTGATGATCCTTTCATGCAGGCAGTTAGTGAAGTGTTGAACTCTTTACAGCCAGTGATAGAAAATGATGATCGTTATGATACTTATGCTATTTTAGAACGTATCGTAACGGCAGATCGGATGATTCAGTTTAAAGTGCAATGGGTTGATGATCATAATCGTGTTCATGTCAACAATGGTTATCGTATACAGTTTAATAATGCACTTGGACCATACAAAGGGGGGTTACGATTCCATCCCAGTGTCAATATCGGTGTATTGAAATTTTTGGCATTTGAACAAATATTTAAAAATGCATTGACAGGACTGCCGATCGGTGGGGCAAAAGGGGGGAGTGATTTTGACCCCAAAGGCAAAAGTGATTTTGAAATCATGAAATTTTGTCATGCCTTTATGCGTGAATTGCATCAGTATATAGGAGCACGTAAAGATATTCCTGCCGGTGATATCGGAGTAGGGACGAAAGAGATCGGGTTTTTATATGGCGAATACAAACGAATAACACGCGATTATGACGGTGTGCTTAGTGGAAAACCCTTTACTTTTGGCGGTTCATTGCTTCGTCCTGAAGCAACAGGATACGGTGTAGTCTATTTTGCACAGGAAATGCTCAAGCAAGAGCTGGAAGAAGTTCTTGAAGATCAAATATGTACCGTCAGCGGTGCAGGAAATGTGGCGATTCACACGATAGAAAAGCTGCAGTCTATTGGTGCAAAAGTTGTGACCTGCAGTGACAGTGAGGGGACCATATACGATCCAAACGGTATTGATTTGGATGTTCTTAGAAGTCTAAAAGACAATGGTAAACGCCTTTCCCTTGGATTTTATGCAACTAAAATTTCAACGGCAGTCTATATTCATAAAGCCGATTATCCCATAGGGGGACATGCCGTTTGGAATTATCCATGTTTTGCGGCATTCCCATGTGCTACGCAAAATGAATTAACTGAGATAGATGCACAAAATCTAATCAATAATGGATGTGTTGCAGTTATCGAAGGTGCCAATATGCCTACACAGCCAAGTGCCATTGAGTTGTTTTTAAGTGAGGGTGTACTTTTTGCTCCTGGCAAGGCAGCCAATGCGGGTGGTGTTGCTGTCAGTGAGTTTGAGATGAGTCAAAATGCTTCGATGGAAAAGTGGAGTTATGAAAAAGTAAACGCTAAACTCAACGAAATCATGTGTCAAATCTATAAACGTATTTCATTAACGGCTAAAGAGTATGGCAATGAACGTAATTTTGTTATCGGCGCTAATATTTCTGCATTTAAACGCATTGCAGAGGCAATGATTCTCGAGGGTGTATAATACTATTAACAGTGAATTAACATATATTTACCTTACACGCACTACAATTGCGACTATATTTTTACGATAGGTTCCTTATGAATAAAATCCATTCTATTTTAAGCTCCATGAAGACCATGGCGGTTCTCATGTTGATCTTTGCCGTCACTATCGGCTACGCTACATTTGTTGAGAATGACTACGGTACTATGACGGCAAAAGCCGATATATACAATGCACGATGGTTTGAGATATTGTTAGGTCTGCTTGCTTTGAACTTATTGCTTAATATTATTAAGTTTAACATGGCGCGAAAAGAAAAACTATTGGTATTTACATTTCACGTTGCGTTTTTAATTATCTTAGTGGGTGCAGCTGTAACCCGTTACTTTGGGTATGAGGGTGTGATGCACATTCGTGAGGGTGAAAGCAATAACGTCATAGTCAGTAATGAGCCCTATGTGACGTTTAATGTCCACCATGAAGGCAAATCGTATACGTTTCAGGAACCATTGTTTCTTTCGAAGCGTTTGTCTAATAGCTTCGAACGTACATTGGCGTTTGACGGCAAAGAGGTTAATGTTAAATTAAACGCCTATATGGGAGATGCAAGACTGGAAGCCGCTGCTGATCCTAAAGGTGAGCCAATTTTGAATATGATGGTGACTGCTGGCGGCAGCGGAGAGCAAGTGAGCTTGAAAAAAGGCGATTCTTTTGATGCTAACGATATCGTCATTGACTTTGGCTCAGGACAAAAATTTGAAAAACCGGTTGTTTCTTTGAGCGTTGTGGGTGACAAAGTCATGATGAGTCATGACATGAAACTCAATACCCTAAGCATGGATACGCAACAAGCAGGCTCTACAGAAGCAGGTAAAAGTGAGCTTTTAAGCCGTACCTTGTTCCAGACACCGCAAAGTGGTTTTGTATTGCGCTCTTTTATCCCTAAGGGAAGTATGAAGCTTGTGTCTAAGCCGGCAAAAGGGCCAATGGTGAAAGGTGCTGATGCGTTAACGCTTGAACTTAGCACTGTGGGTAAAAAAGAATCGGTTATCGTCTTAGGGACACCTGGAGAAATTGGGGAAGCTAAAAAAGTGAACTTAGGGGATATCACGGTTGACGTAGCTTATGGATCCATTGAACGTTCATTGCCTTTTGCTATACAGCTTAATGATTTTCAGTTAGAGCGATATCCGGGCTCTATGTCTCCAGCATCGTATGCAAGCGAAGTCACTCTGATCGATCAAGCGGCAGGGGTAAAAATGCCGTATCGTATTTATATGAACCATATCCTTGATTATCAAGCGCATCGCTTCTTTCAGTCGTCATTTGATCAAGATGAAATGGGTACGGTATTATCTGTAAATCGTGATCCAGGTACCTTAGTGACGTATGTAGGTTATTTATTGCTAGCTATTGGATTGTTTGGTGTCTTGATCGTTAAAAATGGTCGATTTAACGCTCTTAGTGAGAAACTTAAATCCTTAAATGCAAAAAAACTTGCTGCCTCTTTTGCTCTTATGATTTTAGTGTTGAGCAGTACAAATCTTCGTGCTGCTGATGCTGAAAATCCGGTTATCTCAATCGCCAAGAGTTTTGATGCAGTACATGCGGATAAATTCGGGCACCTCATAGTTCAAGATTCTGCCGGACGTATGAAGCCTATGGATACATTATCCCATGAGATTTTGTCAAAACTAAACCGCAGTACATCATTGCTAGGTCTCAATGCCAACCAAGTTATCATGGGGATGATGCTTCGTCCTGATGCATGGCGCGAAATCGCTATGATCAAAACAGGAGACAAAGAGATCAATAAACTCATAGGTCTACCGGAAGATGCAAAAGTTGCCGCTTTTTCACAGTTTTTTGAAGTCCCCAGTGAGATTACAGGGTATAAATTAGGAAAACTAGTCGAGGAAGCAACACGAAAAGCTCCGGGTAAACGTGATAAATTTGATAAATCCCTATTGCAAATTGATGAACGTGTAAACGTCGCATTCATGGTTTATACAGGTTCATTGATTCAAATGTGGCCTAAACCAAACGATCAAAATAACAAATGGTATGCAACTATTGAGGCATTGCAGACATTGGATCCAAAAGACAGCCAAATGGTACGTTTGATGGCAGTGGGTTATTTCAGTGCTGTTGATGGCGCACTTAAAAGCGGCGATTGGTCGCAGGCTGACAAAGCATTGTCTTTGATAGAAAAATTTCAGCATTTTGCAGGTGCGAGCGTTTATCCAAGCGATACAAAGGTAAAAGTAGAGCTTGCGTACAACAAATGGAATATTTTTGAGCAGTTGTGGCCATTGTACTTTATTATCGGTTTTGCATTACTTTTACTTTCATTCTTGAAAATACTCAAGCCAAGCTTCAATCTTAACGTATTTAGCAAAGCAACCTTCGCTTTATTGGTAGTCTTTTTTGTGGCACATACTGCTGGTTTGGCGATGCGTTGGTACATCGCAGGACATGCTCCATGGTCTAACGGGTATGAATCTATGGTCTATATCGGATGGGCAACGGTTTTGGCCGGATTTATTTTCTCACGTAAATCCGCGATTACGCTTGCTGCAACGGGAATCATGGCTGGTATCATATTGTTCGTAGCGCATCTGAACTGGCTTGACCCACAGGTGACAAACTTGGTACCTGTATTACAGTCGTACTGGTTGAGTATTCACGTTTCTATGATTACGGCGAGTTACGGTTTCTTGGGCCTTGGTGCATTGTTAGGGATGATCACTTTGATCCTCTTTATACTCAAAAGACCTACGAATGAATTACGTCTCAATCTAGCGATCAAAGAGCTTAACGGCATCAATGAGATGAGTTTAATGATCGGTTTGGTTCTATTGACGGTCGGTAACTTCTTGGGCGGTGTATGGGCCAATGAGAGCTGGGGACGTTATTGGGGATGGGATCCAAAAGAGACATGGGCACTGGTAACGATTCTTGTCTACGCAGTGGTGATTCACCTCCGTATGATTAAAGGCGCCTATAACGATTACAGCTTCAGCGTAATCTCTCTCTTGGCATTTACATCGGTCTTGATGACCTATTTCGGGGTAAACTATTATCTCGCGGGAATGCACTCATATGCAAAAGGCGATCCTGTACCTGTGCCTGATTTCGTACCATGGACGTATGCCGTTATAGCAATAGTCATCGCTATGGCCTATCCAAAACGCTCTACTAAATAATTCTTATTTTTCGCTCATTCCCACTTTTGAAGTGGGAATGGATTCAATAATTGATTTGGATCAATTTTTTAAAACAAAAAACAAATTATACTTTCCCCATTAAAGAGATAAATAACAATCATTAGGAGTTTTTATGGCATTGATTTACATTGAACAAGTTGAGGATATGAGCGTCGAGCAGATGCAGCAGACGCATGAGAATGAGATCAAGATTTTAAATGAGATCGAGAAGCTAGCCTTTGGCGTTGATAGAAAAACGGTAGAGTTGAGTGAGCTGGAAAAAAAGCTGGATGAATACATAGACCATGTTCATAAGCATTTTGCCAACGAAGAACGTTTGATGGAAGAATACGATTTTCCATCGTATGATATGCATAAAACAGCTCATGATATGTTTTTATCGGATCTTGACTCTACAGTCAGACAGTGGAAGAAGTTCGGGGATATCAAAAAAATCATTAACTTTATACACAAAACACCTGAATGGATTGTTTTGCATGTTAATTCGGTAGATGCACCGACAGCAGATTTCCTTGCGAAAAAAATGCAAGGCTAGAGTGGTTACTTGAACCACCCTTTGACTTTGTCAAATGTTGATTCAAACATACTCTCATGAGGTTTTGACTCGATACCGAAACTCGCTTGCAGTTTTTGCAAGAGATCTTCTTGCTCACTTGTGAGTTTTGTAGGGTAGGTGAGGGTGACTTGTGCGATCAGATCACCTTTTCCGTGACCATGAACATCGGCTACCCCTTCGTTACGGAAACGGTACTGCTGTTTGTCTTTTGTCCCACGTTCCAGTTCTAGGAGCACATCCCCAGTTAGTGATGGTATCGTGATGTTTTCACCTAATACGGCTTGCGTAAAGAACACAGGGACTTGTAAATAGATGTCATTGCCATTACGGATAAAGTGGCTGTCCTCTTCGACTTCAAAGGTAACATACAAATCACCTGCTACACCGCTTTTACCTGTATTACCACGCCCAGATACACGCAGACGGTTGCCGGTATCAATACCTGCAGGAACTTTAACTGTAACGCTCTCTTTGCTCTCTGTATAGCTTTTACCCTTACAGTCAGAACATTTGGCTGTGGCCATCGTACCCTCACCGTGACACGCAGGACACGTTTGAGAGAACGTCATGAACCCTTGGCGTACATAGACTTGACCTTTTCCGCCACATTGACTACAAGAGGTGACTTTTCCATCTTTTGCGCCTGTCCCTTTACAGGTTTTACACGATTTTTTACTGTTGAAGGTGACTTCTTTTTCGCATCCAAAAACCGCTTCTTTGAAGCTGATTTTCATCTCTACGCCCAGATCCAATGCAAACTTGTCGGTAGGTTCACGTGATTGTCTACGTCCACCACCGCCTCCGCCAAATCCATTAAACATCTCTTCAAAGATACTTCCTAAATCATCAAATCCGCCGGATGAGCGACGTCCACCGCCTCCACCTTGGAGACCTTCTTTCCCGTATCTGTCGTAGATGCTACGTTGTTGTTCATCACTGAGCACTTGGTAGGCTTCATTACAAAATTTGAAATTTGTTTCTGCTGTAGCATCACCTGGATTACGGTCCGGATGGTAGAGTTTTGCCATCTTTCGATACGCTTTTTTGATCTCGTCACCATTGGCATTTTTACTGACTTCTAGTATTTCATAATAGCTTAGATTTTCCACACATAATTCCTAAATATTTTTTGCGAATTATACCATAAGCATCAACTCTTTATGGAATAAGCTTTGCTAGACTATGGGTATGAAACGTTCCCTGGAAAAATTTAATAGACTTGTCGATGCATTGCAACAGTTGCCTACAATCGGACAAAAGTCAGCAACTCGTTTGGCCTACCACATGGTCATGAATGACAGTTTTGGCGGATTAAAGCTGGCACATGCGATTGAAAATGCCATTACAAGCCTCAAAAAGTGCCGTTCCTGCGGTGGAATAAGTGAAGACGAACTTTGTGAGATTTGCAGTGATGAACGGCGCAATCATGAACTTTTGTGTATTGTGGAAAATGCCAAAGATATTTTAACGTTTGAAGAAAACGGACTGTTTGACGGACGTTATTTTGTATTAGAGTCTTTGGAACAGCTCAATACATCACATTTACGTGATGTTGTCAACAGCGGCATAAAAGAGGTCATCTTTGCCTTGACCCCCTCAATCGCTAATCATGGTGTGATGTTATACATCGAAGATAAACTAAGCGGTTGTGATGTACGATTTACACGAATAGCTCAAGGAGTTCCTACGGGTGTAAGTCTGGAAAATGTGGATATTCTATCTTTGACAAAAGCAATGGAAGATCGCGTTGATACTTAGTTGATCCATGGTAGTTTAAATCGTCGTGCTTCTACACCATGAAGGACATAATAAAGTTCATAGTAATGATTGATGATCGTCTCAAACTTTTTTAGACTAGGAATGGTTGTCGCAAATAAAATATGATCATTGTGTTCAAAATGTGTATTGTCATCTGGCAGGAGGATAAACTCCCCATTTTCCCGTTGAAGCCCCAATATGACTACTTTTAAATCGATTCCATCGCGGTATGGATTATTCAAAATCTGTCCAATTGTGACAGGACAGCTTGCGAGGCAATGGGCGAGTGCATACATGTGTTTGTGATCAATTGTCATTTCAAGTAATTTTGGGCGTTTATTGATTTTTTTGGTAATCAGTAAAAGTGTATCAGCTAACTTTTGTTTATCAAAAGTTGAGATACCGTCAATAAATTTTAACGTCATAGGACGATCAATATAGTTGTATCCGTCCAAGGCTGCAATTTGATCGAGAACAAAAATTTTATCAACACGTAAGTGAGAAAAGAGGCTACGTTCTTCAAGTTCATTCTCTCGTACAATTGCGAAGATATTAGGATTAATTGCCCTTGCAGTAGCGACTATGGATAGGTTGATAGCATCATCATTAGTCCCGGCAATAATGCATGAGGATTCTAGTATCCCTGCTTGTAAAAAGAAGTCTTGATCCGAAGAGACTTTCTCGTGAATTTCTTTATTGATATCTAGATAGGTGTATTCGATATTATTTTTATCCAAAGTATTTTGTATGGTATTGCCAAAACGGCCACGGCTGCAAACGATGTATTTACCTGTAGGTAAAATATCCGTTTTACTGACATGTAGATTACCCCCTTGTACCCAATTGAGAAGGTTAAACAGATAAGGCGATTTAAGGGCAAAATCAATACGTCTCGCAATAATGGAAAAGATATCTATGACATGGTCTACACCAATATTGGTAAGGTTTTCTCCTCCATGTTTTACGCCGGATCGGGCAATAATTTTGATGTCTTCATTTAATATTCGAGCACGTACAGAAATTTTGAGATTGAGCTGATCATCGTCAAATAAGGTAACGAGAAACTTGCAGTTAGGTGACTGGATACCTGATGCTTTTAGGACATCGGTCATAGACGCATCTGCAGCAATAGCCGGAATAGATGGCATATAAAGCTCACTTTGCAAAGCTTCGATTTTATCACTGTTTTTATCAATAACAATCAAACGATAGAGATTATCTTCATTGAGTTTATCAATAAGAAGTTTTGCAGAATCAGTATAACCACAGATGATGATAAAATCTTGCTTAATTTGGCGAACCTTACGTCTAAAGGTATTCATTTTTACCGCATTGATAAAGGTCTTTTCTTGAAAGAGTGCGATGAGTGAACCCAGTGCATAAAACCATGCAGGAACCGTAGTATAGATGGTGATTAAGACAATGATGCGTTGTGGATAGCTGAATGCATAAGGAATTTCCCCAAATCCAATGGTGGTTGCCGTATAACCAACGATATACATGGCATCAAAGATGGTAAGATGTGTTGAATTGCCTTGCGCATCTATACCAGGAGCAAGCGTAAGAAGAAGTACCGGAATTGCATGAGCAAGGTTTAGAACGATGAGAGGAGCTCTCATCTTGCGCAAAAAAAGCCAGATTGATGATTCGTGATTCATAAAAGCGAGGCGATTATCGTTTTAGCAAAAGGGTTTCGCCAACAAATAAAGTAACAGAGATAATATTAGCGATCAATGCACCTCCTGATAAAGAAACGACTGCAGTAAAAAGTTCAGGGGTCATAACGCTGGTCATATTGATGACACCCCAAACGACAGCAGCGGCAATGAGCTGTAAATCGGCAACAAAACTGGTAGCAAGGAGAACGGATCCTGTTTGTGTCTTATCCCCTAGTTTCATAATGGTGGCAATGAGATTGACGACAATGGCCGCAAAGAGTTCGTAGACACTGTGAAAAGCTATGACATCTATATCACCGATAAAAAACCCGAAGTTAAGTGTGAGAGCCAAAATAATAAAAAAACCGGAAATAACTTTTTCAGAATTCATGAATTAACCTCTGTTGAAAAATTAATATATTGTACTTCATCATTCCAAATTATTAAAGAAAAGCTTGCTAATTAAACGGCTGGCTTTGTAGCAGGCTTAATAGCAGTATCGCAAGCTTCTTTTTTTAGACGAAGTAAACCTGCTCCGGTATAGACATTTCTAGGGTTCCAGAGAATCCATCCGCAGCTACCAAAGTCTTCACTTCCGCGAATTTGATCACGGATCTCTTGTTCACCGTATACACGACGGTCAAAGGCGTAATCTTTAAATGCTTGTAGCCATGGACGATAGCACAAAGGAGAGTTACCGGATTTTGTGAGTGATTTCTCCAATGAATGTTTGACAATTTCATAGTTCGCTTTAACCGGATTTGGGTATCCAGGAATTCCGGCATTGAACCCGCTTGGATAAAGCATAGGGCAAAGATAATCCACAAACGGTGCGAGAGCATCAACGCGCTGGCCGATTTCAATATCAGCATCGTGCCATCCTACGTAACCGAAAATATCTGCAGAAATAAAGACATTGTAGGGTTTTAAACGTTCACGTGCTGTTTCCAAGAATCCCGAAATTGCTTTAACACGGTTAGCTTGAGTATTCTCAACGGCAAATTTGATTCCTTTACGATCAGGAAAACGGACATAATCAAATTGTACTTCATCAAATCCTGCAGCCGCTGCATCTGCGGCAATACT
Source organism: Sulfuricurvum sp. (assembly GCA_030692765.1). GTDB lineage: Bacteria > Campylobacterota > Campylobacteria > Campylobacterales > Sulfurimonadaceae > Sulfuricurvum. The sequence goes on along the minus strand of JAUYUB010000018.1, from coordinate 62,012 downwards.
GATGATGTAATCACGAGGCTGGGTATGAGAAGCATCGATCCAATAGAGACCTTCCTTGTCTTTAAACAGGGTACCATCGCTTTTTTTAACCCCATATTGTGGAAAAGCGGTTACATAGGGGGTGTCTTTAAACGAAACAATGCGTGCAATGGTATAAATCCCTTCATGATGCAGGTCTGCAACAAATTTTTTGATATCTTTAAAAAGAATAATCTCTTGTGCACCGATTTTATTGGCAATGGCATTTTGGGTTTTAAAAGCGATTTGTCCACGGTCCATTTTAATGTCGATAACCAATGCATTGATTTCGGTTGATCGAATCAATCGTTTGGCATTTCCCATGATTTTACCGCTAGTAGCACCAAAACTTGAAAGATAGAGCGCTTTTGGGATAAAGCGATTCAAATACATTTTTCCACCGGTTTTATAAAACTTACGATCATATCCGATGGCACGTATGCCAATATGTTGAGACGTTGGAACAGTAAAACTGCCATTGCAGTCAGTACGGTATTCTTTACCGTTGGCAATAACAATAGCGTTTTCGATTGCTTTTAAATTTGCTTTGTCATAAACGGTACCGCTAATCATAGTTCCCCATGACAATGTAACGTAGGCAGCTAATAGTGCTAATGCTTTCAATGATTTTCCTCAAGATAGTTTCAGTCGCGTCATCGTAGCAAAAAACGAGCCAATCCAAGCATAAAAATGGTAAAATGAATCATTAAATAACTACAAAAGAGAAAAATATGCCATTTACACAATTAAACCAACAGCTTCGTGCCAATTTGGAAGCTTTGGAGCATACTTCTCCTACTCCGATACAAGTCAAAGCGATTCCCCTTATTCTGCGTGGTCGAGACATCATGGGTGCGGCTCAAACAGGAACTGGTAAAACAGCAGCTTATACTTTACCGATTTTACAAATGCTCTCTAAAAGTGCACCGGGTGAACTGGCACGTGTACGCGCATTAGTACTTGTTCCTACTCGCGAGCTCTCAGCACAAATCACTCAAGCAATGCGTTCGTATGCGCTGGAAATGGATATGAGGATTTTGAACATCGCTGGTGGGATGAATATGTCTAAGCAAACGACCTCCTTGAACAAAGGTGTCGATATTATTGTCGCTACGCCTGGTCGTCTTATTGAGCTTAATAAACAGGGCTTTATCCCTCTGTCCAAAATTCAATTTTTAGTTTTGGATGAAGCGGATACCATATTAGATATGGGTTTTATCAGAGAAGTTGAACAGATTATAGATTTATTACCGATCAAACGTCAAACCATTCTTTTTTCGGCAACCATGACCCCTTCGGTTAAGCGACTCAGTGAAAAAATATTGAACAAGCCTCTCTTGGTAGAAATCGATAACCTTTCTCCTGCAGATGCTACGATTCGTCAAATCGTTCATCCTGTCGAGATGGAGCAAAAGAGTGAGCTTTTAGCCTATTTGATCGGTTCAAATAACTATCCACAAGTTCTCGTATTTACACGTACGAAAGTAGCTGCGGATGAAGTCACTACCTACTTGCGTGAAAGTGCATTGGAATGTGCAACCATACACGGTGATAAAAAGCACGGTGCACGAGATAAAGCACTCAAAGATTTCAGATCAGGCGCGATCAAAATCTTGGTGGCAACAGACATTGCGGCACGGGGTCTTGATATTGATGATTTGGGTGTGGTGATCAACTATGATATTCCACACGTTAGCAGCGATTATATCCACCGTATCGGACGAACAGGGCGTGCTGGAAAAGAGGGTGTTGCCATTACATTGCTTTCATCCAAAGAGCATATCTCATGGAAAAAAATTGAAACCATGCTGGGTAAAAAACCTGAATGGATTACAGTTGAGGGTTTTGTTCCGCCAGTCGCATTGGAAGGGAAAAAGACTCACGGTAAAAGTATGAGTAAAGACGGTGAGAAAAAAGGAAAAACAGCAGGAGCCTTTGGTAATAAACGTAAAAAAGATCCTGTTCAACCTAAGTTTACAGGAAAACGCGGACCAAGAGCGATTCGTGAAGAGCCTGAAGTAAAAGCGAATAATTCCGCTAGAGGCAAAAAACCGGCTAACCGTGGAAGATAAAGCCTAAAAAGAACAAATATGAAAAAGATCCTATTTTTAGTATTTTATATTTTTACTGCACTGCTTTATTCGTCGAGCGTTCCGGAAGCTCTTGATCTTTCTATTCCTAATAAAAATATTGGAAAAAATCTTGCTTTTTTTGAGGACACCAGCGGCGAGATGAGCTTGGCTCAGATTAAAAATCTATCCCTCAATGAATTTACCCCCCTAAACAAGAACGTTGCTACGCATCTCTTCACGACATCTGCATTTTGGTATCGGTTTGAGGTGCGTAATAATAAATCCACTCCCCTTTCCAGATTAATTATTTTTGGTATTCCATGGCTTGATAGCATCAAGATAGCAGTGATTGATCACAATGGTAAAGAATCGATCTATGAAGGTGGCGATACCTTTGCGTATGAAAAACGTGCACTGAACCACACATTTCCTAATTTTTCACATGAGTTTGCACCTGGATACTCTACCGTATACATCCAGATCAAGACGCGCGATCCTTTTATTGTCCCAATATCAATAACCGATCAATTAACCTTCTTGGAAGAAGCGGCAACTGAGTCAAATCAGACTGGATTTATTTATGGGATTATTGTTGGTATGCTCTTTTATAATCTTTTTATATTTTTGAGTATTAGGGTTCGTTTTTATGCTTTTTACGTGCTGTATCTGAGTGCTTTTTTAATCACAAATGCCTCTTATAGATGTTTTACATTCGAATGGCTCTTTTACGACAATCCAACGGTACAAAACTGGGCAGAATCGACAACTATTTTTCTCTTTAACATCATCGGATTGTTCTTCACGCAATCATTTTTAAATTTGAAGAAGCATTTTCCCATCCTCCATCGTATGACCAATAGTATCATCCTTATTTTTATCGGTATGATGATAGTGACGCCTATTATGGGATATCACTATCATGTAATGGTTGCCGTAGCATTAACCGTAGTGTTTAGCCTTTATGCATTTAGTATTGCTTTTTATTCATTATTCAAGGGATATCGATATGCATTGTTTTTCTTATTGGGGACGTCAGCGGGATTGATTGGATCATCGATCACGGCTTTGACGGTAATGGCATTGATACCTTACAGTGACATTGGATTTAAGGCTGTTGATTATGGGATGGCAATTGATGCTATCTTGCTGTCTCTTGCGCTTGGTGAACGTGTTAGAATGCTTCAAGATGAGAAGCTCACCGCACAATTAGAAGCTAAAACGGATGAGCTCACGGGATTGTTTAACCGAAGAGCTTATGATGAGATCACTTTGAATGAAGTGCATCGATGCCAGCGTTATGGTGGAGAATTGAGTTTGATCATGCTAGATATTGATTATTTTAAAAACATAAATGACACCTTTGGTCATGCAGCTGGGGATCAAGTGTTGCTAGGTATAGTGGGTGTTTTAAAAAGTATGCTTCGGGAATATGATTATGCGTTTCGCATTGGAGGTGAAGAATTTATGGTAGTCCTGCCTGAAACAGGGGGTAATCATGCAGCACATTTAGCTGAACGACTCAGAATAGCAATCGAAAATATGAGCGTATTATATTTTAATCATACAATTTCGACGACGGTCAGTCTTGGTATTACAGAGTATAGGATTGATGAGATGGATATAAAAGAAGCGCAAAAGAGAGTAGATGAAGCCCTCTATGCTGCCAAAGAAGCAGGAAGAAATCAAATTTCCGTTAAAACACAAAGTGATTGACATAATTAATTAGAGCGATTATCGCTTTTTCGTTGTGGTCTACTGAAGTAGTTATAGAACCCTGTTCCGACGATCAAGAGGGTGACCCCTACGATAAGATAAAACGCATTAATGATTTTGCTGTAATCATCAAGTACTATTTTGAAAACAGCCATAAGTGATTCGATAGACAAGGCAATGATGATGGACGTCAGAAACTTGCTTAAAATTTTGCTTTGAAGTTCATTGGCAGAGTCAAGACTCTTGAAGAGGACTTCGTTTTCGATCATGGTCTTAGATAAATCGTAGATAGCCAATCCTATGGTGATAGATATGACCGAGCTAAATACCTCATGAAAAATTATGTTACTGCTAAATGAGAACATGATCGCTCTGACAAAAATGTACCCGCCATACAAGATCAAAAAGATTGATAGCAATCCCAATAGGACACTTCCTCCACCTATAACGACTTTATTGATCTTGTCAAATTGGCTGTTGTACTCTATTAAACGCAGTTCCTCCAACAATTTCAACATATCAAAATCCACGACAATATAATGCTCTTTTTCCTGTTTGATAACCGTAACACATGGCATGCCCGTAATTCCGTGTAAATATGGATTTGTTATGTAAATGGGTTCTTTCTCAAAAAGCAAACCTTGAAAATAATTACTCTTATTTTTTCCAGAGCGACTATTGTCACTATAGTTGCGTCCATAATCAGGGGTAATTTGTATATAATCATGACTAATGGCATAGATAATTTCTGCTGCTTTTTCGGTATCAAAAAAACGTTGAAGATTCTTGGCTTCTATGGATGTAGCTGTAAAATTTTCAAGAGTACGACGCAGATAATGGTGAATACTGTTTTTATGTTCGGTATAAAGGGTGACAATACGTTTCATGACATCTCCTTTTATATAAACGAGAGTTAGAAAATAATGAAGTCTGTAATCATCTCACTTTATGGATGAAAATAGCGTAAGAAGAATAAACTAGTATAATAATTTTAAATAATTAGCTCATAGGAAGCAGGATGGGATTGAATGCTTTTGAAGCAATAATCGTTTTATCGCCAACTTTCAAGGATTGAGCTTCGTGGGCGCTGACTACTGTTTTTACAACAGACTGCCCTACTAATAGGGTTATGATATATACGGGAGTATCACACTCAATCGACAAAATTTCTCCCACAAACTGCAGCTTTCCGCTAAGAGTATGGGTAGTAAAAAGCTCCAGTGGCTTTGCAATACGAACGATTTTACCGGATTCGATCTGTGCGAGACGATTGGAGAGTTTGACCGTTTCAGCAATATCATGGCTTACAAGCAGTGTGGTGATACCCAGGCGTGTATGGATTAATCCAAGTTCATCTTGAAGTTTTAGGCGCATAGCTGAATCAAGTGCTGAAAGTGGCTCATCCAGCAGCAGGATCTTTGGTTTTCGAACAAGTGCACGTGCCAGTGCAACACGCTGTTTCTGCCCCCCTGAGAGAGTCTCAGGACGACGATCGCGCAGATGGGTGAGTTCAGTTAGTTCAAGCAGTTCGTTTACAAAGGATATGGATGATTCAGAATGAGCCGCAAAGAGAAGATTTTCACGTACACTCATGGTCGGGAAGAGGGCATAGTCTTGAAAAACAAACCCGATACTGCGTTTTTGCGGCGGAAGATTGATCTTTTTTGCACTGTCAAACCATATGGTCTCATCGACTGAGATCGTACCGCTATCGGGCTGTTCGAGTCCTGCGATCATCCGCAAAAGAGTTGTTTTCCCTGCTCCTGAGGGGCCGAAAAGGGTAAGAAATTCTCCATCATTAATGGTAAGTTCGAAATGGGCATTGATTGAGCCATCAGCAGTATCGAGATGCTTTGTGATATTAATAAATATCATCGAATCCCCCCAAGCGATTTTTTGTTGAGTGTATAGACGAGAAGCAGTATGACAAAGGTGACGACAAAGAGGGTGAGAGCATATTGGTGTGCCATGGCGTAGTTGAGCGATTCCACTTCATCATAGATAGCGATCGAGGCCACGCGTGTTTCTCCCGGTATATTTCCGCCAATCATAAGGATAACTCCGAACTCTCCAACCGTATGGGCAAATGCGAGGACAATGCCTGAAATAAGGCCGTGACGGATTGAGGGGAAGACAACATGCAATGCAGTAATAAGCGGTGATTTACCCAATGTATACGAAGCTTCAATAATAGAGAGCGGGACTTGAGAGAGGGCCGCTTGTATGGGATGAACCATAAATGGCAAGCTAAAAAGGACTGAACCGATCACCAACCCCTCAAAACTAAAAGCCAAGCGAATACCATGTTCGGTGAGAAAACTGCCGATTATTGAAGCGGGGCTAAAGGCGAGGAGTAGATAAAAACCCAAAACCGAGGGCGGTAGCACGAGAGGCATAGAGACGATGGTTTCAATAATACTTTTAAAACGCATTTTGCTAAAAGTCAATACCCAGGCCAAAGGAATAGCAATGATCAATAGAATAAAGGTTGTAATGGATGCGAGTTTAAACGTCAGCACCATTGTGCCTATGAACTCAGACTCCATCATTGCCCCTTAGTAGAGATATTTCACTGGGCTGAACCATCCATATGATTTCATCACCGATTGAGAGCTCTAGACGCTTATACGCATTTGTGGTGATGAGTGAAGTGATTGTTGTATCGCGATAGGTTAGAGTAACCGATGTCAGTACGATTCCTGATTCTATAGAGGCTATTGTCCCTTTTTGTGTATTTGCGGACGATACTTGGGCAGAGGTTTTTTGTAAAATAACTTCGGTTTCTTTGAATACAAGTGTCACGGTATCACCATCGCTTAGGGCAAGTGATTCTACAAGGATAAGTTCAAATAAATCATTGCCATAGGCGACATTCAATGCACACAGATGGCTAGAATTCTCTATGGTGGTAACGCAGGCGCTAAGAGTGTTCATGAATTATTTTTTCATTTTTTCAATAATTGAAGTAATTTTTTCGAGTTGATCAAGACCTATATGTTTGTCTCCGCTTTTGTCACCGTAGATACTGTGAACGGGGTTATCGAAGATTTTTTCTAATGAAGATTTAAGTGACTCGTGTAAATCTTCTTTTTCCATATTGAGTTCATTGATTAGTCTGGAGTAGTTATTGAAAAGGGTAATTGCAGATATTCTTCTAAACTCATATTCTTCATAAAGTTTATTGGATTTAGAATATTCATTTAGTGTGAATCCAATCAAAACAAAGAAAGGGATATTCATGGATAGCTTTAATGTCATTACTTGCCAAAAACTTAAACGATTGATATTTCCAATAAGTTGATGAGATATAAGTGCATTCTCGGGAGCTGTTTTATATAAATAGGCATTTATAAATTCTGTATTGAATGCAACCAATAATAGAATAGAAAGTATAAAAAATACAAATTTTACAAAAGATGAAATACGTAATTTATTGGCTTTATTTTCAAGCTGATTAGCTAATTCGACAGAAATCTCTTTGTTGCGTAATTTTTCAAGATTTGTGATTAATTCTTTTGCTTTTTCTTCCGTTTGATTGGCTATATTTTGAATATTTTCATAGATTTGCGTAGATTTTCGTTCCTTGCCTTCGGTTACCAGTTGAAGCTTGTCAATTTCATTAAGAGTTTTTTGTGCTTCATTTAGAAGTTTATCGGGTTTATTTTCTAAGTTATCAATTCTTTTATATATTTCTTGAAGCTCATCATGTAAATTTTCAGGATCGATTGGAGGAAATATTGCTTTTTCTGCTCCACTATTGATATGCTCTATGTAATCATATATTTTTGAATTTGCATCAATAAATATTTTTAATTTATCGTTATCACCATAGGTAAGGAAAGCCTCCATAGCAAGTTTGTAAGGGGAATAGCGGTTTTTTATGGTTAATAACTCTTCTTGATGCATAACTTTTGAAATAAAAGAAAAATCTGTTACCGCAAAATAATCAAAGACTATTTGAATTTGTTTTGAAATCTCAAGAGAGAGGTTATGGTTGACAAGTTTTTTTTCTGTATCTTCAGATTTTATTTTTATGTAATCAATGTCATTTATAACTCTTTTTATGAGACTTTCATTTGTCATCATTCAATCCTTTTAAAATTTATAACTTAAGTGAATACTTGATAACTCTCTACTGCTCATGGCTTAGGTACAATGTATCCATTTCTTTTTAAAATACCCTGTGCTATGGGTGAGCTCATAAAATCAAAAAAGCGTTTTGCTGATGCATGATTCTCCGCTGAATTGCTCTTGAGCATTACCATAGCTTGGCCGATTGCTTTATACGCTTTAGGATTGATATCTACCCATTTCCCGATTTTACGCATTTCATCAGACAGGACAACGGATTTAGCGATAAATCCAACGTCAGCTGCTTGTGTGGTTACATAACTGCCTACTTGTGAGATGGACTCAGCCGTTACAATTTTCGCATTGCAAGTATTATTCTCGTTATAGAAGTGCAGGGCGTTCATGGCCTCGATACCGTATGGGGCAGTTTTTGGATTTGCAATGGCAAGTGTCAAGTTTTTTTTGCTGCACAGTTCTGATATTCCACCTTTTAGAGGGGTTTGATTGGCACTCCATAACACCAATGTACCGTAGGCATACACTTTTGGATTGGTAAGAGTAAAACCGTTTTGTGCAAGTTTTGAGGGAAATTCCATATCAGCGGATAAAAACAAATCATATGGAGCACCGCTGAGTATTTGCTGGGCGAGTTTACCGGATGCGCCAAATATCGGTTTAACGGAAATGCCGGTCTCTTTGGTAAACTCTAAAATGATATCATCCATCGCATATTTGAGATTGGATGCAGCAGCAACCGTGATGGTCTGACTGTATAGACTGCTGCTTATTATTATCGCGATAAAGAGGGAAAGTTTAAAGAGTTTGATCATCTTCAGCCGATTCTTCTGTTTCAGTATCATTGTTAATCTCAGGGTTGAAATTGAGAATTTTTTTAGTGATGCTCACAGAACAAAAGAAGAAAAGTTCAAACATAGGTGTCATGAGGGTTGTATCGCTATCAACGATCTCAAATGCTTTGAAATTAAAACCTAATCCGTCTTCTTCTTTGTTCATGGCTACGGTAAACGTTAATGGTCCCAATGAACGAAGCATATTGGCCACATTTTTATACGATTTGTCTTCTTTTGAAACCATTAGATTAGGCTTTTCTTCCGTTCGTGCATTCATACGCGTACTAAGCAACGAGAGATTATCACGATGGACGTTTTTGTTCCATTTTATAAGCCCTTTTGGGAATCGTAGTAAAGCCGTTTTTGAAATCAACGGATGAGGCGATGTATTACGGATGGTCTCAAGAAGTTTTAGTAAAGAGTTTTTTCCACCGATTAAAGCTGCGTATGCTAAGAGTTGATCCCGTAGAAGTATTTTTTGATCGTCAGAAAGTTTGTAAAAGTGGCACACAATTGGCCTTTGAATTAAGATATGTAATTATAGCGGTTATTTGGTTTCTAATATAAAAAGCTTTCTTTCATAATCGGGTGGATAGTATCAGTAGAAACAGTGCTGTGCATAAAGAGATGGTTTGCTAAAACTCCCTGTTCGAGCAGCATATCCGATCCGTCTTTAAATGGCAGTCCTACTTTTTTGACTTCACGTAAAAACGGGGTCTCTTTGCCGTAAATGACGTCAATGGCGCAACGTGCCTGCGAGAGCAACTGGGTAAGCAAAGAAGCGTTTAGCGGCAGGAGATCATCGCTGAGGCCTGCTGATGTCGTATTGATAATCAGATCATATGAGTTGGGTGTAAAGGTTTCCCAACTGTAGGCCCCATAGCCGTTTTGAAGAAAAAAGTCCAAACGATTGGATGAGCGATTTAGGATGACAGGCTCAATCTTGTTTTGGCGCAAAACAGTAGCCAGTGCTTTGGCTGTTCCACCGGCTCCTATGATCAAAGCGTTTCGCAACGGGCCAAATGATGCAATAGCCGCTACAAAACCGTCAGCATCGGTGTTGTAGCCGATAAGACGGCCATTCTCATTAATGATCGTATTTACAGCACCGATCTCTTTGGCAATGCCTCGTATCTCATCACATGCATCAAATGCGGCTTCTTTGTGCGGTACCGTAATGTTCGCACCACTAAGTGCTTTGGCAAAGAATACCTCACGCAATTTTGAACCATCACAAAGATGGGTACGTGTATAGCAAGCGTCGATTTCAAGCGTCTTAAAAACATGATTGTGCATCAGCGGAGAACGTGAGTGGCTCACCGGATCTCCAAAAATAGTAAACAGCTTCATTTATTGAGGGTTGGTAAGGTCGTTGAGGGTACTCGTAAGAGCTCCTAACTTGTTCGTAACTTCAAGGTATTCCATCTCATGAACAGAGTCTGCCACAATTCCTGCACCCGCTTGTAGGATGATTTTATCAGGCTTGATGAGTGCGGTACGGATCGTAATCGCTGTGTCCATATTGCCATCAAATCCAAAATAACCAATGGTTCCGCTGTAAAAACCGCGTTTTACCCCTTCAAACTGTGCGATGAGTTCCATTGCTCGTATTTTTGGAGCTCCCGTCATGGTCCCAGCGGTAAAGGTTGCCGCAAGAAGATCAAACATGTTTTTATCATCACGCAGTTGTGCATGGACATCAGAAACAATGTGCATGACGTGAGAATAACGCTCAACATGCATCATCTCTTCGACACGTACTGTACCTGTTTTAGCCACACGGCCCACATCATTACGGCCCAAATCAATCAGCATCAAATGCTCTGCCAGCTCTTTTGGATCAGCCAACAATTCTTTTTCAAGTTCTAAATCACGCTGTTTATCAATACCACGCTTACGTGTACCGGCGATAGGGCGAAGTAAGATATCCCCATCATCCAGCTTAACCATAACCTCTGGTGAACTGCCCACAATACTAAACTCACCGTACTCCATAAGATACATATAGGGAGAAGGATTTTTAATACGCAGCACACGGTAAAAGCTAAAAGGATCAACGGTGACATTACGTATATAACGATTGGTCATTAAAATCTGAAAGACATCACCGCTTTTAATCATCTCTTTTGATTTATCGACCATATCGAAAAACTTATCTTTACTGTAGATGAAATCGCCGCCTTTGTCATTTTTCAGTGGGATCAATGGGGTGTAGTGATAGGTAGATTTAAAGTTTGCTTCGATGTCATTGAATTGAGTTTGAAAGGTTGATAAAGTCGATACAAGAGTAATTGTAGAGTGTTTGTGTGAAACTACCACTACCAGTTTTGGCAAGATCAAATCCATGTCAGGAGTATGGGTTTGATCTTCTAAATTACTCATGGATGAAGCTAAGGTTGGCTCAAAAACTTTCGCCATATCGTATCCGATATAGCCTATAAATCCATCGACATAGCCAATATCAAGTTTTTTGGTTTGAGCACGAAAATACTCACTGTCACATGAACGGTAATAGCGCTTCAAAAAATCAAAAGGAGATTCTGGGATAACACAGGTGGTTCCACTGGCGTCAGTATAGTTGGCAATCCCATTGGAATAGCTAAGACGTTCACGAGCGCCAAGTGCTATGATGGTGTAATTGCCATTACTGTTTCCGGCACTTTCAAATAGAAAAGAGATTTCATTGGGGAAAAGCTCTTTGAGCTTTTCATAGATACTAATAGGAGCAAATTGGTCGAGCGTAAAACGGTGAGAGTGAATCACATTATCCCTTTATTCTGAAAGCTTTTGCCTCAACATTTTGGCGAATTGTACCCATCGCATCTTGCGCGGATTTTTCACCTTGAAATGGTCCTACAAGGACTTTGCTGACAGAACCTGATTTTTGAGTTGTGTATTTCATTCCGCTTGCATTGAGACGATCAAACAAAGCTTTATTCGGCTCATTGGTAAACGATCCAACTTGAATATAATAGGTTACTTGTGCACCGGTTGATAATGCAGTGGATGCTTTTGTTTCTGTTTTCGCTTCAGAAGTTTTAGGAGTGACAACCGGAGCAGCAGTCTCTTTAGGAGTTGTATTGACCGGAGTTGGACTAATCACAGCTGATGATACAGTTTTTTTAGGTTGAACTGCTTTGACCGCAACTGGTTTATTTTGTTTGATAACAGGCTTTCCTTGAGCTTTTTCAGCAGTAACAGTCGGCTGAATTTTTACAGGTTTAGGTGCAGGTGTTGGTTTAGCAGCAACAGGTGCAGCTTGAATATTTGATTTCACTGCAGGAATACTAGCCGCGACAGGTTCAATAACCGTATTTTGAGCTACAGGTACATTTTGCAATGATTCCTCTTTAATCTTTTGGGCAACTTGATTGAGATCAGATGTACCTTGTACTGTTTCATTGCCTTCTTGAATGATTTCTACTGGCTCAAATAATGGATCATTAATGATTTCAGTAGGTGCAGTAGGCTCCGGCGGCAAAATAGCTTGCGGTGACTTTTGAACTTCATCATTTTTAAGCGAGTTCATAATGACCAATACAATAATCAATATTAATGTAAAAGTTGCAATTGCCAGTAAAAGTTTTTTGCTAGCGCTATTGGAACTGCTTTTATTTAATATGATATCGTTAAGTTCGTTTTTTTCTTCCATCTTTTGCTCCTGTTAGCGTTACATATGTTTTGACCAAGAAGCACCGCGTTCTTTAGCATATACTTCATAAGGCAAGTTAAGGATATTATATTCCAGCGGTAATTCGTCCGTTGGGAACATTCTCCATTGTTTAGGCTGTTTTGCAGCCAATTTCATTGAAATCGTTTTTCCCAATTGTATCGCTTCTTGAAATGTTGTATGCCCCTTGTGTATGTACACATGCAAATGCCCGGGAGTTTTGGTTTCATAAGCGGTAAAATTGATGTATCCTTCTTCACGTAGCAATAACTGTGCCTTATGATAAAAACGCTGTGGATCATTACCGTTATAATCAATGACAATATTCTCCACTTTGTTATGCTGATTGATAAGTGAGTGAGCAATAGTAATTTGTTTTTTTAGGTGTTGATCGATAAGTGATTGACTCAACATTTTATTTATACGCTCATATTTATTGAAAAATGTTCGACCCTTATACTCTATTTTACTGACCATTTCATCATGTTTCAGCCAGTAATGGTCTGAAACGATCTTTATCAATTTCAAATCCATAGAAGTCATTTTAGCTCCATTTTAAATAGCCTTGGAAAATCCAAAGCCATTGTATCAATAAGTTGGTTGTTTGTAAATGATAAATCCACGCGCAAGGGCTTTTAACTCTTCTTTGATAGTAGATTGTTTGTCTGTATTCTCAATATCATCCAAAACATCGGCAATTTTGTTGGCAATAATTTCAAATTCTTTCTCTTTCATCCCACGAGATGTAAGAGCAGGGCTTCCAATACGGATACCGCTGGTAACGAATGGAGAACGTGTTTCACCTGGGACAGTATTTTTATTGACAGTAATACCGGCATTGCCCAATGCAGCATCTGCTTCTTTACCGCTAAATGGCTTATTGAGGAAGGATACAAGAATAAGATGGTTATCCGTGCCGCCGCTAACAATGTCATAGCCACGTTTAATCAATACATCTGCTAATACTTTTGCATTCGCTTTAACTTGTTTGGCGTAGACTTTCCATTCATTAGAAAGATTGAATTTGAATCCTACAGCTTTTGCTGCAATTACATGTACCAATGGTCCACCTTGAAGTGCAGGGAAAATAGCTGAATTGATCTTTTTAGCTATATCTTCATCATTAGTCATGATCATACCACCGCGTGGTCCAGCAAGTGTTTTATGGGTTGTAGTAGTCACAACATCAGCATATGGGAATGGGCTAGGGTGCTCAGCTGCACACACTAAACCTGCAATATGAGCAATGTCTGCAAATAAAATAGCACCAACAGCATCAGCGATTTCACGAAATTTAGCAAAATCAATCTCACGCGCATAGGCAGAAGCGCCACAAACGATGATTTTAGGCTGAACAATCTTAGCAATATCCAATACGCGCTCATAATTAATACGTCCATCAAGCTCGACACCGTATGAAAAACTGTGATAGTTTTTACCTGAGAAACTAACTTTAGAACCGTGTGTCAAGTGACCGCCATGGCTCAAATCCATTCCGAGTAATTTGTCACCCGCTTGCAGAAGTGCTGCATAAACGGCACCGTTTGCTGATGAACCTGAATGTGGCTGGACGTTTGCGTAGTTACAACCAAAAAGCTTGCACGCACGGTCAATCGCCAATTGTTCAACACCATCAGCATATTCACATCCACCGTAATAACGTTTTGCAGGATAGCCTTCAGCATATTTATTTGTAAATACGCTTCCCATTGCTTCCATAACTGCAGGTAGAGTAAAGTTTTCAGAAGCGATCATCTCTAAATGATCTGTTTGGCGCTCTAGCTCTTGTTCACACAGTGTGTAGATTTCATTATCGTATTCTTTTAGGAAACTCATTCTTCTTCTCCGTTGTTAAGTTGGTTGTGGTGTATCGGTTTCATTGCAGGGAACAGCAATACATCCCTAATTGAGTGTTGGTTGGTGAGCATCATGACCAGACGGTCTATTCCGATGCCTTGACCTGCAGTAGGGGCCATTCCATATGAGAGTGCCGTAACAAAGTCTTCATCCATATCGTGTGCTTCGTCATCGCCTGAATCTTTTGCTGCCATTTGACCTTCAAAACGTTCAAGCTGATCAACCGGATCGTTGAGTTCACTAAACGCGTTGGCAATTTCACGGCCGGCAATAAAGAGTTCAAATCGATCTGTGAGTTCTGGACGTTCATTATTGCGACGTGCCAAGGGAGATATTTCAACTGGATAATGGGTGATAAACGTTGGATTGATCAGTTTTGCTTCTACAAACTCATCAAATAATTCACCTTGGAGCTGTCCAAGGTTCATTTTTGGCTTGACTTCAAGATTATGAGACTTTAGATAATCCAATATCGCTTGTTTGTCATTGACGACATCTTCAGGGACTCCGCCAATTTCGCTGAGGCTCTTGATAAGTTCAATTTCGGTGAATTGGTCAAAATCTATTTCGAATTCTCCATAGGGAAGACGCTTTGGAAGATTAAGATGATCAAACAAATAGTCAAAATATTCTTTTGTTATGTGAATCAGATCTTTATAGGTTTTAAATGCCCAGTAAAACTCGATAGAGGTGAACTCTGGATTATGGGTTGCATCCATTCCTTCGTTACGAAAATTCCGATTGATTTCAAATACTGCCTCAAAGCCGCCAACGATAAGACGCTTGAGATAAAGTTCAGGGGCAATACGTAAAAAACGATCCACTCCAAGAGCATTGTGATGGGTCATAAACGGTTTAGCATTCGCACCGCCGGCAATCGGGTGCATCATCGGTGTTTCGACCTCTAAAAATCCTTTATCTTCAAAGAAACGTCGGGTAAGGCTTACCACTTTACTGCGGATATGAAATGTTTTACGTACTTCAGAATTCATTATCAGATCAAGATAACGCTGACGGTAACGCATCTCTTTGTCTTGAAGACCATGGAATTTTTCAGGTAAAGGAGAGATGGCTTTGGTTAAAAGTGTTAACTCATGCGCATGCAGAGAAAGCTCACCTTGTTGGGTAACAAACGGATAGCCGGTTACTTCGATAATATCTCCGACTTCAATAAGCTTTTTAAAGACATCATTGTAAAAGTTTTCAGGAAGGTTGTCTCGTGCCACATAAATTTGCAGCATACCGCTTTCATCTTCTATTTTAAGAAAACTGGCTTTCCCCATTAAGCGAAAAAGTTTTATTCTTCCTGCAACCGTATAATGGCGATTCTCATCACGTTTTTCATGCCTTTGAGCAATATCCGAGTTAACATTGTGATATTTTTCAATGGTGGTGTTACGATTCGAATTATTGGAGTATGGATCGATACCCATTTCACGTAACTGGTTGGCTTTTTCGATTCGTTGTAGAACGTATTGATTGTCGAAAGTCACTGGTGTGCCCTTTATTTTTTCATTTTAGTTTGGCATGATTGACAGATGCCATAGATCTGCATGGAATGTTCTTGCATTACAAAACCCAATTCTTCTGCTATTTTTTTTTGTCTGGTTTCAATCTCATCATCCATAAACTCACTAATGGAGCCACATTTAGTACAGATGATATGGTCATGGTGATCTTTGGAACCTAACTCATATTTTTTACCCTGTGCTCCAAATGAGAGAGAGGTGACCATTTCTGAATCTTCAAGTAATGAAAGAGTTCGATAAACCGTTGCAATACCGGTATTGAGTTCAGGATGCTTGTCTTGTATCAGGTGGTGAAGGGATTCGGGGGTTAGATGCTCATCACAGTTATAAAGCATTTCCAAAATCACTTCACGCTGTATGGTAAATTTCAATCCATTATCGCGAAGTAACTGTTTAAAATCACTTAATAGCTTGTTGTATTCAACACTTCGTTGTGTAAAATCTGTGTGAGCAGCCATTCTTTATTTCTTTTTCTTTGGAGTTGTTTCTTCTGTTACATTGGTGTCAGTTTGATTTGCATCACTAAGGAGATTTGTAACTTTTTCGGTTTCGATATGAAGAATAAAATCTCCAGTTGCTAGCATTGGTTCAAAGAAAATACTATCTTTCATCTTTTCACCAAAATTTTCTTCGATAGCCGTTACGCTAAACAATGCATAGACAATTACGGATACAATAAAGAAAAACTTGCTGGCACCTACAAAAAAGCCAAGTATTTGATCAAGTACACCTAAACCGCTAAGGGTGCTAAGACGTTTAAACCCGCTTCCAAGCGCAACCATCAAGAGCCAAAAGATACCGACGGTAAAAACAAAACCTACAAGATTGACTGCAGCCGCTGTTTCGAAGTGCAACAAAGACTCATTTAAAAAAGAACCAATTGGTCCACCGATATGAGAAGCCACAAAGAGACCTCCTACGATACCTATTAAACCAAACAGTTCTTTTGAAAATCCATTCATGAGCCCTTTAAGACCCAAAAGCAATACGATACTTCCTACGGCAACATCAAAATAATTCATAATTTTATACCTCCATTTCTAAACGGTCTTTACCGGATTTTTTAGCACGATAGAGTGCAACATCAGAGCGATGAATAAGAGTATCCAGTGTATCGTCATCGTGAACAGAAGTTAATCCAATACTCAGGGTTACACCAATTTGTTCATTTTGATACAAAGGCTTGTTCTGACGCGTTAGATTTAATAGGCGAGTTGCAATGAGTGTTGCTCCTTCTAAATTGGTTCTATTAAGAAGAATAACGAATTCTTCTCCTCCAAACCGATAGAGTTTATCGCCATCTCTCAGCGTTTTTTTAAGTAATTTTGAGATAAATATCAAAACTTTATCACCAGCAATATGGCCGTATTTATCATTAATTGATTTAAAATTGTCAATATCAATCATTAGGATAAACATCTCATGCGAAAATCGATCTTTTGACAATAGCTCAGTGAAATTTTTTTGCAATGCATGTCTATTGTAGGCTTTTGTAAGCGGGTCGAGCGTTGTTGTGATTTCCAATTCGTGTACTTGGTTGGTAAGCTCTTGAATTACTTGATTGGCACGATTAACTTCATTGTTAAGGTGTGACTGTAAATCACACATTTTTTCAGAAATCATGGAAAAGTCGATATAGTTTTTTACACTGTCGCAGTCAAGAATATCAGATTGCTGATCACTTATATCTTCTATTATTTTATTGCTTTTGGCAAATGAGTCAATACTTTGGATGGCTATTTCTTTGTATCCATTGCTCTTAGAGTTATGGTATTCCTGCAAATCGAGAGAACCTTCAAGATGTGAGTCCAGAATTACTTTTGTTACAGTCGAAACGAGTTCAGCAAATTCACTGGAAGTTATATTTTTTTGTCTAGCACTTGCAGTTTCAAGATGAAAAGAGAGCTCTTGACAAAAAAGAGAAAGAAATGGCTGAATTTGAGTTGATTCCATGGGCTCTCTTTAAATAGGCTTGATGCAAAATTTTTACAGTGTATATTAGTACTTATAATTACGCAATTATACTTTTTAAAACATAAATAGAGCTTTCATATAGGCAATATCAGTCCATTTTTAGGATAATCCGATAGAATTCATATTCAAAGATAAATAAACTTTAAAAATTTTATTGAAATTGCAAGGAGAGTAGAATATGGGTAATTGGAGTCGTTCTAGCTGGAGAGATATGCCTATAAAACAGCAACCTATTTATCCAGATAAAAAACATTTAGAAGAGGTCGAATCTCTATTAAAAAACTATCCGCCACTTGTATTTGCAGGTGAAGCACGCAATTTGAAAAAAAGTCTTGCTGATGTGTGTAACGGGAAAGCCTTTTTATTGCAAGGTGGAGATTGTGCGGAGAGTTTTTCAGAATTTCATGCACATAATATTCGAGACACTTTTAAAGTTATGATGCAAATGGCAGTCGTTATGACATTCGCAGGGGGGGTCCCTGTAGTCAAAGTGGGACGTTTGGGCGGACAATTTGCCAAACCTCGATCTTCTGATCTTGAAACAGTCAATGGTGTTACGCTACCGAGTTATCGTGGAGATATTATCAACGGTGTTGATTTTACGGATGCTTCACGCGTACCGGATCCGCAACGAATGGTCCAGGCCTACAATCAATCCGCCGCAACATTGAATTTACTTCGTGCCTTTGCATCAGGCGGATTGGCTGATTTACATCAAGTCCATGCGTGGAATCTCGGATTTGTAGGGCAAAATGAATTAACCAAAAAATATGAAGAGCTTTCACGACAAATTGATGATTCTTTACGCTTTATGGCTGCATGCGGAATAACATCTGACACGTATCGTACTCTTCGTGAAACTGATTTTTATACGTCTCATGAAGCACTTTTATTGCCTTACGAAGAAGCATTTACACGGCAAGACTCAATGACAGGAGAATGGTACGATGTTTCATCGCATATGCTATGGATTGGTGATCGCACGCGTCAGCTTGACGGTGCGCACGTTGAGTTTATGCGTGGTATAAACAACCCTATAGGAATTAAAGCTGGTCCATCGATGGATACGGATGATCTCATACGTTTGTGTGATGTTCTAAATCCAAATAATGAAGCGGGTCGTTTAAATATTATTGTTCGTATGGGTGCTGATAAAGTAGGTGATGGAATGCCTAAGCTCATACAAGCGATTGAACGTGAAGGTAAGAAAGTTCTCTGGAGCTGTGATCCGATGCATGGTAACACCATTACCAGTGGCAATGGTTATAAAACACGACCAGTAGATGCAGTTCTCAAAGAGATGAAGCAGTTTTTCCAAGTCCATAAATCTGAAGGAACCTATGCAGGCGGTGTTCATTTGGAGATGACAGGTAAGAATGTGACCGAATGTTTAGGCGGATCATTTGAGATTACGGAAGAAAACCTACAAAGCCGCTATCATACCCATTGTGACCCACGTCTTAATGCGGATCAATCACTTGAACTGGCTTTCCTTATTGCAGACACTCTGAGAGAAGCACATCCTTAATAAATTACTCATTTATAATTTTTCCTTTTAGGGGGAAAAACTACATTGACTCAATAATTCGTAATAGCTCATCCGGCTTATTTGAATATTGTATCGCCGTATCTTTACTAATCATTTTTTTACGCAAAAACTCTACAAGTTCTTGGGTTTGTGTCGTCATACCCGTTGATGTTTGATTGAGTTGCATTTGCGAATAGATCTGGTGTACTTTATCTTCACGTACTAAATTGGCAATCGCTGGATTGGTAATCATGACTTCTTGCGCTGCGATACGACCTCCACCTATTTTTGGAAGTAGTGCTTGTGAGATAACAGCAACGAGTGAGGTTGAGAGTTGTGCACGTACCTGTGGTTGCTCATCTCCATTAAAAACGTCAATAATACGGTTAATTGTACTAGGGGCAGAATTGGTGTGAAGTGTTCCAAAAACTAAGTGCCCCGTTTCTGCTGCTGTCAATGCGGCCGTTATGGTTTCACGGTCACGCATTTCCCCTATCAAAATAACATCCGGGTCCTGACGCAAGGCAAACTTGAGTGCGGCAGAAAAGCTTGCAGTATCGGTTCCAACATTTCTTTGAGAGAAAAGCGATTTTTTATTGGTATGGACAAACTCGACAGGATCTTCAACGGTGATAATATGACGAGCTTCATTAAGATTGACTTCATTAAGCATGGCTGCGAGAGTTGTTGATTTACCACTACCGGTTGGTCCGGTTACGAGAATAAGCCCTTTTTCACGTTTTATGAGTTCTTTGAATATTTTTTTAGCATTCAAATCATCTAATGAGGGGATAATGACCGGAATGATACGAAAGGCACATGCGATTTCATCCATCGTTTTGTAGTAGTTGGCACGAAAACGGCCTACATCAGGAATAACGATAGAGAAATCTAGCTCATTATGCTCTTCAAACGCCTTTTTTTGTTTTTCCGTCAAAAGAGAATAGGCCATCTCTTCGATCTGTTTTCCGTCAAGTACAGGTAAGTTAAGAGCAACCAATCGGCCATCTATACGAATCTGTGGCTCAGAACGGCTTACTAAGTGCAAGTCAGACGATTTATAAGCAACGACGCTTTTAAGAAGTTTGTGAATATCTAGTGCTTGGCTCATGGGTGAAAGATTCCTTCATATTTGGATAAATCGAAACCGACTATAACATTTGAACTATATTGTATCACGGGACGTTTAATAAGTAAATTTTCTTTTGACATCCACTGTGCTTTATCGTTATCGTTCAAATCAAACGATTTAAGACCTAAAGTTCTGTAGGTGGTACCTTTTGTATTGAATAAAATGTACATATCAATGTGATTAAGCCATTCTTCTATTTTATCAATTTGTACGGGGGAAGTTTTAAAATCAACAAAAGTGTAAGGCATCGATTTTTCATTCAAAAATTTGAGTGCTTTTTTAACAGAATCACAGTTTTTTATTCCATAAACAGTGACCATCAAAATTACTCAATAATCTTTGGAACAATAAAAAAATGATCCTTTGAATGTGGTGCATTAGACAAAATGTCATCATTGATAGTTCGATTGACGCGGCTTGTATCATCGCGCAACTGTGTTGCAGAATCATTCATTGTAAATGTCGGATTGATACCCTCTGTCGAAAGTTCCGAGAGATTGTCGACAAAGGAAACAATTTCACTAAGCTGTGCGATCATTTCACTTCTTTGATCTTGGGGTATTTGAAGATAAGAAAGTTTTTCTAATCGCTGTAATAAATTTTCGTCAATTTTCACGCTTGGACCTTTGGTCTGAAATGTATTAGCTTAATTGTAGCGAAATTATGGGTTTACTAAACTTTAACAATCTCTGGGATATTATTGTATCTTAACACAACAGGCAGGAAGCTATATGAGCATTAAAGAGAATATTCAGACGTTAAAAGATGATCTTAGCGCAGAAGAAAAATTTATTGAAAATGCAATACGTACAGAGCGTTTTGTCAAAAAATACCAAAAGCCATTAATGGCGTCTGTTGTTTCATTATTATTGGCAGTTGGCGGAGCCATTGGATATCAGGCTTACGATCAAGCCAAAATAGAGAATTCAAATACTGCTTTAAATGCTTTGTTAGCTAATCCTGACAATACCGAAGCGCTAAAAAATCTTGAAAAAGAAAATAGTTCACTGTATGAATTATACACTTTATCTAAAGCAATTAAAGCAAGTGATACAAAAGCATTAAAGTCTCTTGTACAAGCAAAATCACCTGAAATTGCTGATATTGCAGCATATGAAACAGCTGTTTTGACAAAGGATCAAAAAGCATTGGAAAATTATGCAAAAAAGCAGGATGCAGTTTATCAGGATATGGCACTGATTGAAATGGCAGTTACGCTGATTCAAAAAGGCGATACTGTATCTGCCCACAGTAAATTGGCATTGATTAAAGAGGATTCTGCAATGTATCCTACTGCTCAAACGTTGAGTCATTTTGGAGTCAAAGAATGAAGCATTTTTTTCTTGGCTTGTCCATTTGCAGCGCATTATTCTTAGCTGGATGTTCTCATAAAGAGGTTTATAAACCTGAAAATCTAAAAGGTGAATGGAAAAACGCAGGACGTTTGAGCGCATCGATTGAACAGATATCACAGAGTGCAGCCGTACTTGAAAATGGGCATATCCTGAGCAAAGAGGGTGAAAAAGTAGTTAAAATTTCTAATGAAAATCGTTTGATAAACCTCAGTGGCGGTTGGGTGATTACTCAAAACAGTGATAATAATCTTGAGCTATATCCAGAAGAAGGATTAGGTGAGCGTGTAATTTTAGATCTGAACAGAACGGTTGCTGCTGCAAGTATTCAAGAGGATACGGCAGCAATACTGTTTGCAAATAATGAAATAGCTTTATACTCTTTATCAGCAAAAAAAATCATCTTTAAAGAGAGTTCTACTGCTCCTATAGCTATTGATGCACGAATTGCTAATCCATTCTTTTTAAAAGATTTGGCTTTATTTTTAGGACTTGATGGAAAAATCGTTATTGTGAATATCGCTAATAAGCAAGTGCTTCGTTCAATTATTGTCGGTTCGGAAGAGTATTTTAATAATATCATCTATCTTAATGTTATTGAAAATAATATGATCGCTTCTGCTGGAAATACTATATTGGCATTGTCTGATAAAGAGCAGCGTGAAAAGTATGAAGTCAGAGATATTGCTTACACTAAAGATGGTATTTGGCTCACAACGAAGCAGGGTGAAGTCATTGCACTAAGTCCTACCTTGCAGTATAAAGGAAAACAAAAATTTCCATTTGCCCATTTTGTAGGAATTAGTGTTCAAAATGATCGCGTCTATGTCCTTGAACAAGAAGGATATATGATAGCACTTACCAAAAATCTTCTCTCTTACGATGTCTATGATATTGATATGAAGCATGATCCTGTGTTTGTAGGCAAAGATCGATTTTATTTTGATGATCGCTATATTTCGATTAAATAATGTCTAAAGAGCTTGAGGCCTTTTTGGAGTACATAACCATTATCAGGTCTTTAAGTCTAAAAACGGTTGATGCTTATCGTAGTGATCTGCATGAAATCGAGCTAACCTCCCAAAAAGCGCTGATCGACATGGATTCATTGTCGATTTTTGCGGCGCTGTCATCTATTATTAATAAGAGAACCCTCAACAGAAAACTTTCAGCGCTCAATTCCTTTTTGGATTTTTGTTATCGGCATCAATATGATTCAGCCCTCTCTAAATTTTCTCTCTCAAAACTTCCTAAATCGTTGCCTAAATATCTCCCTTATGAATCTATCATGAGAGCCTTACAGTCGATTGATGTAAGCAGCTGGATAGGGATGCGTGATTATGCGTTGATTGTTTTTTTATACGCAACCGGAACGCGTATAAGCGAGTGTTTAGAGGTAAGGGAAGAAGACATACAGGGGCAGTGGCTTCGTGTACGTCATGGCAAGGGGGATAAAGAGCGTTACATTCCAATAGCGCAAGAGGCCATTGATGCCCTCAGGCGTTATCAAGAAGCGATACCGTTTCGTTGCAATGCGCTTTGGGTAAATTATCGTGGTCAGTTATTAAGCCGTATATCCACATTTAAAATTTGCCATAAATATTTGGGTACCTCTGCGCATACGTTAAGACATTCGTATGCTACGGAGCTGATATTGGGTGGTGCAGATTTAAGAGTAGTACAAGAGCTTCTTGGTCATGCATCTTTGTTGACGACGCAAATATATACCCATGTACAGAAACATCATCTTCATGAAACCGTCATAAGTTGTCATCCTATGTCAAAGGAAGCTGTATGATATTGTGTGATATTGGAAATACTACATTGGATTGGTATATTGATGGAAAGCTTTCCAAGCAAAGGGTTAATGATTTTGACCCTAAAGAGCATACAGAACAAATTTATTATATCAGTGTCAATGCGAAGCTATCGTCACTTCTGAAATCACTTGATAATTGGTGTAATATTGAACAATTTGTAGATTGGACAAAGTATTACTCTACTATGGGAATTGATAGAGTAATGGCATGTGAAGCTATAAATTCCGGTGTTATTGTTGATGCAGGAAGTGCTATAACCGTTGATGTTATGCATGATAGGCAATATAATGGAGGTTTTATTGCCTTAGGTCTCAGAAGCGCGCAAGAAGCCTATGGCAAATTGTCGCCTGCGTTGGCTAAGTCATTTAACTTTGAGGTTGATTTGACTATAATGGCAAAAAATACCCCTGACGCAATTACAGTAGGTTTTCTGGCACCTTTGATCGATAAAATCAAGAGTTTAGGAAAACCTATCTATGTAACGGGAGGTGATTCAAAGGTACTAGCACCTTTATTGGGTGATGTTATCGTAGATGATCTCTTGATTTTTAAAGGGATGATAAAGCTTATCGAAAAGGTAGATTGATGTTGAGTGTTGCACTGCCAAAGGGTCGGATTGCCGAAGATACCTTGGAGATTTTTGAATCAATATTTGGAAGTTCTTTTAAATTTGATGATCGAAAATTAATTTTGGAAACAGACGATTTTAAATTTTTGCTTGTTCGCAATCAAGATGTAGCAACTTATGTTTATCATCAAGCGGCTGATATAGGCGTAGTAGGGCTTGATACACTTGAAGAGCAGGGGCTGGATGTTATCCGTCTTCTTGATCTGCAAAAAGGCAAATGCCGTATAGCCATTGGCATGCGAGCAGGGGAACGCCCTGATTTCACGAAATCAGAGATCAAAGTAGCAACTAAAATGGTTAATATTACCAAGCGTTATTTTGCTGAACGTGCTGTTGCGGCAGACATCATAAAGCTTTATGGTTCTATTGAGCTGGCCCCACTTGTCGGTCTTGCAGATATGATTGTCGATGTGGTCGATACAGGTGCTACCATGAAGCAAAACGGGTTGGAAGTGGTAGAAACCATTATGGAATCCACGACGCATCTCATTGCAAACAAAAACAGTTTTTTTGAGAAAAAAGGTGAGATTTTGGATTTGTACGGAAAAATTAACAGTTTATTGTATCCAAGCTAATTCACAATTTGTTAACGATTATACTCTATAATACACTATCACAAAATATAAGGATTTACACAATGTCAAAATATACAATTTCATGTATTCTAGCTGCAGTTATAGTAGGAAGTACTACGCTTAATGCGGAGAGTTTTTCAACAACAGAATACGTAACTGTTTCAAGCAGTGTTCCTGCCTATACAACATTAAATGAAGAGGTTCCATCAGAGCGTTGCCAAGACGTTAAGGAAGATATTAGCAGTGGTACCCAAAATGCTGATGTACTCGGAGCACTTGCAGGAGGAGCTCTTGGTGGAGTTTTAGGGAGTAATGTAGGTCGTGGATCAGGTAAAACAGCTGCAACTGTTGGCGGTGCTGTTTTAGGTGTATTGGCTGGTCAAAATATTGGAAGCAAATACAATACACCACAAAATAGCTCTTACCGTATGGTACGTAAATGTGAGACTGTTTATACCACTAAAACTCGTAATGTAGTGAGCGGTTATACCAATATTGCTAAATTAAAAGGGCAAGAGATTCGTATTGAAAGCGATAAGCCACTTAAGAAAATCCCTGTTACTGTTACTTACAGTTACTAAACCCTTAATACCCCATTTTATGGGGTAACCTTCATTTATTTATCCCACTTTTAGCCACATTTTGTTAGCATACATTATTATTATTGAAATTTTTCAGGAGACTTCATGGCACTTAAAGTAGCAATCAACGGAACAGGGCGTATAGGGATTAGTGTAGCCAAAATAATTTCTGAGCGTAACGATATCGAGTTAGTAGCGCTTAATACAACATCTAAACCAGAAATGTTGGAGTATCTGTTGAAGTTTGACAGTGTCCATCGTGGTGTTGATGCAAAAGTGATTGATGAAAATACCATTTCTATTGCCGGAAAAAACGTACGTATGTTTCGTGAACGTGATGCGGATAAAGTAGATTTTGGTAGTACAGGTGCAGAGGTGGTCATTGAATGTACCGGTGTATTTTTAGATACAGAAAGTTGCAAAAAACATCTTAAAAATGGTGTACGTAAAGTAGTCATATCAGCACCTGCAAAAGACGATACTCCTATGTACGTTATCGGTGTTAATTCACATGAGTACAAAGGAGAGTCCATTATCTCTAATGCAAGCTGTACGACCAACTGTTTAGGTCCTGTTTGTAAAGTTCTTGATGATGCATTCGGTATTGAAAATGCTCTTATGACAACGATACATTCATACACAAATGACCAAAATATCTTGGATGTTAAGCATGCAAAAGATCCACGTCGTGCTCGTGCAGCTGCTTTGAATATGATTCCAACATCAACAGGTGCTGCTAAAGCCATCGGTAAGGTAATGCCACATTTGCTGGGAAAACTTAACGGGTATGCTATGCGTGTTCCTACCCCAGATGTCTCTGTTGTTGATTTAACGGCTAATTTATCTAAAAACGTTACAAAAGAAGATATCTATGCTGCCTTTACTGCTGCAAGTAATGGTGCATTCAAAGGGTTGATTGAAGTGGATAATGACATGCGTGTTTCGTGTGATTTTATCGGATCTACCTACAGTGCAACCTATGTCCCTGATATGACGAGTGTCGTCAACGGCAATACGGTTAAAGTCCTAGCATGGTATGACAATGAATGGGGATACAGCAGTCGTTTAGTTGATATGACTGTATTGATCGGTAATCATTAATATGCCAAGTTTTAAAGGGTATTATGAAACGAAAAATCTTGACCCTTTTACTCTCGAAAAAGCCTACGAAGCGTTAAAATATGAGCGTGGTACGATTGGTTACTATGATCTGCCAAACTCATCCATATCTCTATGTGCGGATGTTAAAGAATCATTATTAAGCAGTACAGTTTTTTTTAATACCATTGCAGTGGTAGGTATTGGCGGTTCTTCTTTGGGAATCAAAGCCATTGACCGTTTGCTTAGAGCTTCAACTCCCCATGCCAAAAAAATCGTTTATTTTGAAAATTCTGATCCAATTAGTATCGCCTATGAGGCTTCTCGTATTGAATTTGCTAAAACTCTTTTTGTAGTCATATCAAAATCAGGTGGAACGGTCGAAACACTTTCCATTTTCAAATACCTGATTTCAAAATTTAATATTGATTTGCAAAATTCTGCTCAGGTTGTTGTAGTGAGCGATGATAGTTCAGTTTTAAGCAAATTTGCGGATCATTATGCTTTAAAACGTTTTGTGATCCCTTCCAATGTCGGGGGAAGGTTTTCCGTGCTAAGTGCGGTGGGTGTCATTCCTTTGGTTTTGGCAGGGTTTAATGTGGTGACCGTCCTTGAAGGAGCCCAAAGCTTTGCTGACAATTTTTGGGCACGTAAAGAGGAGCATTTACTTCAAAAAGCAGCATTTTATGTTTCTAATGCAAAAGTATCTCCAATTAATGTGTTGTTTTCGTATTCAGATACCTTTGAAGAATTTGGAAAATGGGTTGTTCAAATATGGGGAGAATCATTAGGAAAACGTAATACGCGCGGTGAGCGTGTGGGGTTAACCCCGATTTCTTTGATAGGTTCAGTCGATCAACATTCATTTTTACAACTGATTATTGAGGGACCTCTGAATAAAACGGTTACCTTTATGCATATCGAACATTCTCGTGACGAGCTTATGATTCCGAAACTTTCACTTCCATTTCTAGAAAAATCAGATTTTGTTAATGGTGAATCCTTTAATAGCCTCATTAATGCACAGTGCCAATCAACAATGCAAAGTGTACTTCAAAGCGGTGTCAGTGTCGATGATATTACATGGGAATGTATTGATGAATTATCTGTTGGTAAAATGATTATGTATTATGAATTGTTGACATCTGCCGCAGGTGCCCTGCTTGAGATAAACACCTATGATCAACCGGGTGTTGAGCATGGAAAAAAAATATTAGAAGCTTACTTTTTAAATAAATAATTTCCCGCGTTATAAAAATTGCCACTTTATTTAATGTGGCAAATAAATGTGAGGGGTAGGATGAAATGAGAGTGATTCCAAAAAGGCGAGAATCCCTAAAATAGGGAGTTTTAAGCGCAAATAACTTGTGTTTCATTTTCAAAGCAACACGTCGTTTCTTCACTCACGCGCAGTTTTGCGAAATACCCACTACATTTATGAAAATTACCGTGAAAATATCAATCCACGCATATCAAGCAATCGACTGTTTTAACGGTATTTATTGGCACGAATAAATGTATGAAAATTTTAGTGAAGAGTGAGCAGCTTATCCACACGAATATTTAAAGGCTTCGTGTGTTGTAAAGTTGTGGTAAACGAACACTAACGAACATTGATATACGAACATTTTAAGACATAATAAACGAATAAAAAAGTGTCTACTATTTGGGGGTCATTCCAGAATTAACTTCAATAGGCAAAAATGGGAATTTTTCGAAAGCATTGATTAGATCACTACCTCTCATCAATGTAATTGCATCTAATGTTTTGCCACTAGTAATACCATTTTTAATGCTTCCATCTATCAATTCAAGCAAATCGTTCAAATAAATCCTCCAAAGGAAATTTATAATCATATCATCTTGACATTTGTTATAGCGACTGTTTCAATTAGTATCACTTGAACAGATGTAACATTCAATGGTGTAATATAGGTGTAACAAAAAGCTCATTGCTTCTATTGAAAAGGCTTGAAAGTTCATATTTTAGGGGATTTTTTGAATAAAAAAGTGGTACCAGTGGGCGGACTCGAACCGCCACGACTTGCGCCACCGGATTTTGAATCCGGCGTGTCTACCATTTCACCACACTGGCATGTGTTTGGAGACGGGAATTATATGTACTCTTTACTTAAACTATTGTAAAAGAAGATATATTTAACAAGAAGATGTAGATTGTCGATATAATAGATGGAACTTTATTTGCTTTAGTGTAATTACTGAATTTAGAAGGATTTGACGTGAGAGTTACAGCATCTTCATTTTATAATAATATTTATGGTGAAAATAACAAGCTAAACCGTCAATTATTTGATGTTAATAAACAAATTTCCTCAGGACTTAAGATCCAGTACTCTCATGAAGATCCTGGAATTTTTATTGATACATTACGACTTGATAATGAGATAGCAACTTTAAGTCAAACGAGGAGCAGTGCTCAAAATGCCTATAAACAATCTGCACAAACCGATACAGCTGTCGGTGAAATAGTTAAAACACTCGAATCAATGAAGGTCAAAATGCTTAATGCAGCTAATGACAGCCAGTCAGATGCTAGTCTGCAAGCAATTGCAAAAGAGCTAAGAGGGATACAAAACCATCTAAAAGCACTTGCTAATACATCAATAAATGGTCAATATGTATTTTCAGGTACATCTACAGGTACAAAACCGATTGATGCCAGCGGCGTTTATCAAGGTAATGACAAAGATATCTATGCATTTTTAGGTTCTGGTATAAAACAAAAGTATAATGTTTCTGGAACTCAATTATTTTTAGGTCAGGAAAGTAGCGTACAAAGAACTATTACTTCCAATATTGGACAGTTAAGTGTGACAGATCTCTATCCAGATATCATGCAAGATCCTAGTATTCCTCGAACCCTTGGAAAAGAGATTTATATATCAGGGGAAAATACTATGCGTGACCTGATGGGTGATAGTGATACCAGTTCAACTAATGATATTGCTAAGGCAGCATTTTTTTATTTGCAAGGGACCCGTTCTGATGGAACATCCTTTAAGTCTAAGATTGCAATGAATATGACTGATACAGTCGATGATTTAATGACTAAAATTGCACTTGCTTATGATATTAATCAGCTTAATCCGTCTGCTGATAATGTACGTGTCAGTATGAATTCACATGGTCAAATTGAGATAACCGATAATCAAAAAGGCTCTAGTAAGTTGGATTTTCATATGGTAGGTGCTATTGATTTTGATCCAGCAGGTGTAGATACGGCTGACGTTACCAATATAGATGCTTTAGAAATAGGAACAACAGACTTTTTAACAGCGGCAATTACTACTCCGGGACTATTTCTCAAAGAATTTATCAAAAGCGGAAATAATTATGTAACAGGTGCTGCCCCGGCAGGTGGAGCATTGCCTGCTGGCGGGGTGATTATAAATGGGCAGGATATAGGTGCCGTAGCCGTATTGCCCGGTGATACTGATGATGCATTATTGGATGCTATAAATGCAAAATCAAAATTTACCGGTGTTATAGCTACGCATGATTCGGCTGGTCAAATTGTTTTAAACTCTAATACGGGACTGGATATAGCTGTCAGCGGAACTGACAATGGTGTAATTTCTGGACTCTCAAATAACACTTATAATCTTGGATCCTTGCAATACGACAGAGTACTGTTTAAAACAGATGGCCCAAAGCTTGTATCTAATGTCTCTCAGATAGTAAAATCGGATAATAGTTATGCTACCCCATCTACTCTATTGACTGCTGTTGCATCCGGGGTTAGTTTGAATGGATCAATCATAAAATTGCAGGGTAATGATGTTAATGGCAATGCATTTGATTTAGAAATCAATTTGTTAACTGCAGGTAGCACTGTTACCATCAACAATGCGCAAGGTGTCGCTGCAGGGACTTCTTTTGATTTAGAAGATGCAACAGGTAATCCAACACCGGCTGATAGTGTCACATACAGACAGCTTATGGATGTTTTGAATATGGCCACAACCAATAAGCTTCCTGTTGCATTGACTTATGCACAAGCAATTAATGATGCTAATTCTTTAGGGTCAGTAAATATTGATCAGACGGGTCATATAGTCTTTTTCGATAAATTTAGCCCAACTACTTCCGCCTCAATTGCAATGTATGACAACACTTCAAATATTTATTCTGCTGCAGCCAATGTTGTTTCAAGTGGAAGTGCCATGGTATTTAACGCCAATAATGCACTTACAATTGGTGATCCTAATAATGATTTTTTTACGCAAATAGAGAGCATGATCAAATCAGTTGAAGAGGGTAAAAAACGTCCAATTGGAACTGATTCATTGGACCCTAGAAATATTGGTGTTCAAAATTCTATTCATATGCTTGATTTATTGACTGAACATGTTTCTCGCAAACAGACAGAAGCAGGTTCATATTCACAAGTCTTAGATTTGACAGTCAACCGTTCTGAATTATTGATTGTTAATACAATGACTTTGCGTTCAGATGTGATCGATACTGACATTGCTGAAGCGACATTAAAAATGCAGCAACTAAGTCTTAATTATCAGGCTTTACTCTCTAATATCTCAAAAGTCTCTAAGCTTTCATTGGTAAATTATTTATAGCATATTGCAATAAAAGGGTCTCTTCTTCCCTTTTTTGCTATAATCAAAGTTACTTTTTTTATTTCAAGGATCTCCCATTTTACGTGATATACTTTTTATCGGCAGTTTTGGAATACTTTTTTATTTAGGGCTTGCCACAATTATTGGCGATGCAAGTATTATTGGTGCTTTGGGTGCCGGTTTTGCAAGTGAAAATATTTATTTATTTGGTTATGTAGCCTATACCTATCTTTTACTTTTGATGGTTCCGCTCTTTTATTTTTATAAAGGTCAAAGTGACAATAAACGCCGACTGGAAATCGGCGGAGTATTCGCTCTTCTCTTCTTTTCGCTCATATTTTTTCAAGCGATGGTCGTTACTGGAGAGTATCGGGGAGCATTCGGCGGATATATAACGGATTCAATTGGTGTTTATGTCGGCAGTTTTGGATTATGGGTCATTTGGTTAATGCTTATTGCGGTTTCTATGATCATTGTATTGGAGCAAACACTCTCAGAACTTGCCTATCCTTTTAAGGAGTTCATGAATCAGCCCTTCTCATCAAAACCTCTCAATAATGTAGCCGATACTTCATCCTCTCAAGCAGACACGGACGAGGAGGACACCTATAAAAACTTTAATATGGTTCCTTCTCCCGTTTCGCCGATTATACCCAATACTATAGAAGCGCCTTTGCCTGTATTTGTACAAGAAGAAAGCCTTATTCCAGAATCAACGTTTGTTCCCGATGAAATAGAAATGATTGTGGAGGAAGAACCCGAGATTCAAATTGTTACCAAAGAATCAACGATACTCTCAGTTGCAAAAAAAGTGAAAGAGAATAAGCAACAACACGCTGTAGTCGTTGAAGAACTTGAAGAGAATAAACTCTTATTAGATCAAATTGATCGTGGTGTCAGCGAAAAACCAAAAAACTTTAAGCTCCCTCCAACTGACTTTTTACAATACCCTCCGAAAAAACAAAACGTGGTGGACGAAAACGAATTAGACGATAAAATTCGTGATTTGATTGAGAAGCTAGCCCATTTCAACATTGATGGAGATGTCGTTCGTACCTATGCTGGTCCTGTTGTATCTACATTTGAATTCAAACCGGCTGCCAACATCAAAGTCTCAAAGATATTAGGACTACAAGATGATTTAGCTATGGCATTGCGTGCACAGACTATCCGTATACAGGCTCCTATTCCCGGAAAAGACGTTGTAGGTATTGAGATCCCCAATAAAACCGTTGAGACGATCTATTTGCGCGATATCTTTGAGAGTAAACTTTTTCAAGAAGCCTCTTCTCCATTGACTCTTGTTTTAGGTAAAGACATTGTTGGTAAACCTTTTATCACCGATCTTAAAAAACTCCCGCATCTGCTTATCGCGGGTACTACCGGAAGCGGTAAAAGTGTTGGTATCAATGCGATGATCTTGAGTTTGTTGTATAAAAACTCACCGGATCAATTACGATTATTGATGATAGACCCTAAGATGCTGGAATTTTCCGTTTACAATGATATCCCTCATTTATTGACACCCGTAATCACTAAGCCAAAAGAAGCCATATCTGCCCTCAACAATATGGTGTATGAGATGGAGCGTCGTTATCAGCTAATGAGTGAAACTCGTACTAAAAATATCGAAAATTTTAATGAAAAGATGAAAGCAGAAGGTCGTGAACAACTGCCTTATATTGTCGTCATTATCGATGAGTTGGCCGATTTGATGATGACCAGCGGTAAAGATGTTGAATACTCTATTGCACGTTTGGCTCAAATGGCACGCGCAAGTGGTATCCATCTCATTGTTGCTACACAACGCCCTAGTGTTGATGTCGTCACAGGACTTATCAAAGCCAATCTTCCTTCTCGCATCAGCTACAAGGTAGGGCAAAAAATTGACAGTAAAATCATCCTGGATGGTATGGGTGCTGAATCATTGCTGGGACGAGGTGACATGCTCTTCACCCCTCCTGGTATGAGTGGATTAGTGCGTCTTCATGCCCCATGGAGCAGTGAGTCTGAAATAGAAAAGATCGTTGATTTTATCAAAGCTCAACGTGAACCTGACTATGATCGTCGATTTTTGAGAAACAAAGATGAGATTATTCGTGATGGTGGTTCAGAACGTGGATCTGAAAAGCCTCTCGATGAACTGTACGATGAGGCAAAAAATATTATTCTTACAGAGCAGAAAACATCTATCAGTTATTTACAGCGCCGTCTTCAAATAGGTTATAACCGTTCTGCAAGTTTAATTGAGCAATTAGAACAAAATGGAATACTTTCAGCACCTAATTCAAAAGGCAATCGAGAGATAATTATCGAATAGATAATTATGTTTCATAAATACACACTCTTGTCCAATTTTCAAATTTTAGTGTTTACTTTAGTAACACTATCCCAAAAGACTCTTTCAATTCTGCTATAATCGCTCCATTAAAATTAGCAGGAGTTCCCATGGCTTTTATGGACGAATATACAGCACACGTAGCAGAGCGCGCAGCGCAAGGAATCCCTCCCTTTCCCCTTACTAAGGAGCAAGTTGAGAGTCTAGTCGAATTGATTACGGCTGAAAAAAGCAAAAACAGTACGTTAATTGAAATGCTCGCAGAGCGTGTTAATCCAGGTGTAGATGATGGTGCACATGTAAAAGCAGCCTTCTTGCACCAAGTTGTACAAGGTGAAGTGAAAGCATTTTTGGCAGATAACACTGACATTAACAGTGATGATCAGAAAAAAATTGCTATCAAGATCCTTGGTAAAATGGTTGGTGGTTACAATGTTAAACCTCTGATTGATGCACTTAGTATTGATTCTTTAGCTCAAGATGCAGCTAATGAACTTAAGCACACACTCCTCGTTTATGATGCATTTAATGATATCGTCGAGCTTTCTAAAACCAATAAATTTGCAAAAGAAGTTCTACAATCATGGGCAGATGCTGAGTGGTTCACTTCTAAAAAAGCACTGGATGAAAAATTCAGTGTTGTTGTCTTTAAATTTCCAGGTGAAACTAATACTGATGACCTTTCACCGGCAAGTGCAGCATTTACACGTTCAGATATCCCTCTTCACGCAACGACTATGCTTGCTGCAAAAATGCCAGAAGGTCTTGCTAAAATCGCTGAACTTAAAAAGATGGGTAAACAAATTGCCTATGTCGGTGACGTTGTAGGTACAGGTTCAAGCCGTAAATCCGCGGTTAACTCTGTTCAATGGCAAATGGGTAATGATATTGCTGGTATTCCTAACAAGCGTAATGGTGGTGTTGTCATCGGTAGTATTATTGCTCCTATTTTCTTTGCAACATGTGAAGATTCCGGCGCACTTCCAATCGAAGCGGATGTTAGCCAAATGGAGACAGGTGATGTATTGGATATCGATACAAAAGCGGGAACTATTACTAAAAATGGTACTCAGATCGCAACATTCAACCTTCGTCCTAACACAATCGAAGATGAAGTTCGTGCTGGTGGACGTATTCCGTTGATCATTGGACGTGGTTTGACTGCAAAAGCACGTACAGCACTTGGAATGCCAGCTGCAACTATCTTTGCACAACCGATCCAACCTGCTGATACAGGCAAAGGGTATACTCTTGCACAAAAAATGGTTGGTAAAGCATGTGGAATCGCAGGTGTACGTCCTGGTATGTATTGTGAGCCTCATACATCAACTGTAGGAAGCCAAGACACTACTGGACCAATGACACGTGATGAGATCAAAGAGCTTTCTGCTCTTGGTTTCTCTGCTGACTTTGTACTCCAAACGTTTTGTCATACAGCAGCGTATCCAAAACCTTCAGACGTGAAGCTGCACGCTACACTTCCGGCATTCATTAGTTCACGTAGTGGTGTTGCTCTTCGTCCTGCTGATGGTATTATCCACAGCTGGTTGAATCGTATGGTTTTACCTGATACGGTAGGAACAGGTGGAGACAGCCATACACGTTTCCCTATCGGTATCAGTTTCCCTGCGGGTTCCGGTCTTGTAGCGTTTGCTGGTGTTACTGGTGCAATGCCTCTTGAAATGCCAGAATCTGTATTGGTTCGTTTTAAAGGCGAAATGCAGCCGGGTATCACATTGCGTGATTTGGTTAATGCTATTCCTTATTATGCAATCAAACAAGGTCTTTTGACGGTTGAGAAAAAAGGAAAGATCAATGTATTCAATGGTCGTGTTCTAGAAATCGAAGGTCTTCCTAATTTGAAAATTGAGCAATCATTTGAATTGACCGATGCATCTGCTGAGCGTTCAGCAGCAGCATGTAGTGTTCGCCTTAACAAAGAACCAGTTATTGAGTACCTAAAATCAAACGTAGCATTGATCGAAGCAATGATCGCTGATGGGTATGAAGATGCACGTACACTGCGTCGTCGTGCCGATAAAATGAATGAATGGTTGGCTAATCCAACACTTATGGAACCAGATGCTGACGCAGAATATGCTGCAATCATTGAAATCGATCTTAACGAAATCAAAGAGCCAATCTTGGCATGTCCAAATGACCCGGACAATGTTAAACTTCTTAGCGAAGTTGCTGGTGAAAAAATTGACGAAGTATTCTTGGGAAGCTGTATGACCAATATCGGTCACTACCGTGCTGCTGGAGAAGTTATGCGCGGCGAAGGTAAGATCGCAGTTGAAAAATTCTGGGTTGTTCCACCTACACGTATGGATGAGCAACAGCTTATCAACGAAGGTTATTATGATGTTTACAATGCCATTGCAGCAACCACTGAAGTTCCTGGATGTTCATTGTGTATGGGTAACCAAGCAAGTTCACGTGAGGGTTCAACGGTATTCTCTACGTCTACTCGTAACTTCGATAACCGTCTTGGTAAAGGGACTCAAGTTTATCTTGGTTCTGCTGAACTTGCAGCAGTATGTTCTAAACTCGGACGTATTCCTACGGTTGAAGAGTACATGAGTATTGTTCCTCAAAAACTTGCAGGTAAAGCGGATGATGTTTACAAATATCTCAACTTCAACGAAATCACGAACTATAAACTACAAGCACGTGATGTTGCTGAAGAGAAATATGGCGTAACTATTAAAGCAGTTTAAAACCTCTCTTTTTACACCCTCTCTTGGGGTGTGCTATAATTGCACATCTATATACCAAAGCGACACAATGTCCTCTTTTAAATCCATTTCTTTACATGCACCACTACAAACTGCTTTAGAGCGTTTAAATTTTACCTCTATGACTCCCATTCAAGCAGAATCCTTGCCCGTCATCCTTAATGGAAAAGACATCATTGCGCAAGCCTCTACCGGCAGTGGAAAAACACTGGCTTTTGCCTTGGGTATTTTACAAAACGTCAATCCGCGTTTTTTTGCCGCTCAATCATTGGTTTTATGCCCAACACGAGAACTTGCCGAACAAGTAGCCAATGTTATACGCTCATGTGCTAGCGAAATTGGAAACATCAAACTGCTTACTCTGTGCGGTGGTGTTCCGATGAAAGGACAGAGACATTCCCTCACGCATGGCGCTCATATCATTGTTGGTACGCCAGGGCGTGTCCTTAAGCTCTTGAGCTTGGATAACCTTGACCTGAAGTCGTGTAAGATCGCCGTCTTAGACGAAGCGGATCAAATGGTTGATATGGGTTTTATTGAGGATATCGAAGCTATTTTTGCCTATTTGCCATCCCCAAAACAAACACTGCTTTTCTCCGCTACCTATCCAGATTCTATACGAGAACTCTCTTCAAAACTGACTCAAGATGCTACCTTTATAAAGTCCGTCAATACAGAGGCTAAACCCTCTATTACTGAAATAGCCTATCGTGTATCGGATAAAGCGACTGCTTTAAATACCCTGGTTCATCATCATGATATTACCAATGCTATCATTTTCTGTAACACTAAAGTTGCTGCATCCGAATTGTGTGAAACACTCAAATACTCAGGGATACATGCATTGGCTTTGCACGGTGATATGGAGCAATTTGATCGTAATGAAACCATCATTCAATTTCGCAATGGAAGCGCACCTTTTTTGGTAGCGACGGATGTTGCAGGTCGTGGTATTGACATACAGGGATTGGATGCGATCATCAATTACGATGTCCCGCAGCAACTCGATCGTTATGTACACAGAATAGGGCGTACAGGACGTGCAGGTATGGATGGTTTGGCCATTACCCTAGTCAATCCCCATCAAACAGAAGGCTTTTATGGTCTTGATCGCGGTATTGAGCTTACAGATCTTCCAGCGCTTACAAAGCACCAGGATGTCACTACAAAGATGAGATCCATATGCATCGATGCGGGAAAAAAAGAAAAACTACGTGCCGGGGATATAGTTGGGGCTTTGATACATGAGTGCAAACTGACTAAAGACGATATTGGAAAGATTGATCAACTTGATCATCTAAGCTATGTTGCACTTCCACGCGAGCTTAGCGAAAAATGCTATAACACACTTAGTAAATCGAACATCAAAGGTAAACGCCATCGCATGTGGCTATTGGGGTAATATCAGAGAGTCAGATGTTGCATTATGGTCTTAAAAAATAAAGTAATTATTATTATTCATAGCTTTATTAAATACATTGAATATAATCCGCTTAATACTAAAAGAGGATATTAAGCAAGATGAGTGAAAAATACGACGTAATAACCTATGAAGACATTGCTATTTTCAACTATACAGTACCTGGAACAGAAGAAAAAGAGCACCTTGAGAGAGAAATTACATTGGTTTGGGAAGATACTCTCGAAATTTTTTTCGAGACATACAATGCAGACAGACCGTATAAAATCAATTCCTTTGATTCGGAAAAACAAAAAAATAGATTTATAACTGCCATTGATGATGAAAATGAGAAAATTATCGATGAAGTGGATGAAGAAATTAGTCGAAAAATGAAATTCGGATTCGACTATACCTCACCAACCTATGAGGACTAAAAATAAATAGTTGGAAGTGTAAATATGGCCGGTAAGTTTTACGTAGTGAAGAAGGGGAGGGTTCCCGGAATATACACGACATGGGCGGAGTGTTTGCGACAAGTAGATAAATTCGCAGGTGCTGTCTATAAAAGCTATCAGAGCCAAGAAGAAGCGCGAGTAGCTTTTGAATCAAACACATTAATAGCCAAATCACCTTCTGCAAAGATACCATCAAAAAAAAGTGCAGGTATGACTTCTACAGTTGATTCTCCATTGCTATTATCAGATGATATCCGTCTTCGTATTTATTGTGATGGAGCATGTTCAGGCAACCCTGGACGCTCTGGCAGTGGTCTTGCTATCTATGAAGATGATAACAAACCGGTCTTATTGTACGGTGCAGCAGATGTAATCGGAACCAATAATACCGCAGAATTAAAAGCTTTACTAAAAGCACTTGAACTTGCCGTAGAGGCTCCGCATGACAAGGTGGCGATTTTATCGGATTCAAAATACAGTATTGAGTGTGTCGTAAATTGGGCATACGGATGGAAAGCAAAGGGTTGGACCAAGCAAGGTGGAGAGATCAAAAATCTCGAGATTATCCAAACCGCTCATGCTATTTATGACGGTATTAAAAACAAAGTGCTTATATCCCACGTTAGAGGTCATGCCGGTGTTGAGGGGAATGAATTAGCGGATAGAATGGCTGTCATTGCCGCATCAAAGGGAAACAGTACCTTTATGGAATATTCATATGAGAGTATTGATCATGTGATTGCCCTGAGTGCAGGGTGAATGGGAATATTGTGAGTATCTATGCATTGCAATCCCCGGCAGGCGGATTTTTGGATGAAGATCTAAAACACTTTAACAAAATATTTGATGATTGGTGCGTGCAATTTGATAATTTTGATGACGCGGTAACCATTGCCAGTACTCTTGATAAAAAGCGATATGCCGAAGTTGTAGAGATCACACCTCTGAGTTATCCTAAATATTTTTTCCCTAATTTACAAGGGGTAATACATACAACACGGCAAGTCGATGGATTCATCATCTGTATTGTTGAGCCATTCATGGGTTCCTATTTTCGTCTCGCTGTATGTAATTTGAGAGATAAAAGTGTTAAGTTTACCCCATCCAATTATAAAAATGCAATGAGTGTTGAAGGGGCATTTGCAAATTTTAAAATCAAAGATCGAGATGATAACTAGTTTATATAGCTCATTATTGCCGAAAAGTTCCATATTATTTCAAAAATAACAAATTGAACAATTAATATAACCCAAAAAAGGTATCGAAATTTTTGTGTCTTATGACGAAAGATCTTTTGCGCAAAAACAGCTCCCACACTTCCTCCAGCTATTGCAAAAGAAATGAGTATTTTTTCACTAATGCGTTTTCGATTCATGCGTGCAAGTAATTTGTCAATACCGAATATAATAAATGTAATCAGATTGAAAATAATAAACAAAATAATAAAAGTTTTCATTGATAATCACTTAGTGTTGATTGTAAGAAGTATAAAGTTCAGCAGTATAACACAGCAGGATAACTTCAGCCTTTACGAAGTCCAAGCTCTATACAATCCTACCTATATTGACATGCTCAAGGATATTTATGAATAATTTTACCTACTATAATCCAACTCGGATTGAATTTGGACGTGATAAAGAAAAGACTATCGGAGAGCTTCTTGCCAATGATGGCGTGAAACGGGTATTGCTCGTTTACGGAACAGGGTCGATAAAAAAGAACGGATTGCATCAACGTGTTATTGATTCATTGAATCAATCAGGTATCGAATACATTGAGTTTGGCGGTATTGTCAGTAATCCATTACTTTCACACGTTTATGATGCCATTGACATTGTAAAATCAAATAATATTAATGTTATTTTGGCTGTTGGAGGGGGTTCTGTTATCGATTCAGCCAAGGCTATAGCAGCAGGGGCTGTAGTAGATACGGATGTATGGGATTTCTTTATTAATAAAGCTACTATAGAGAAAGCTTTACCAGTCTACACGATTGTCACTCTTGCGGCAGCAGCGAGTGAAATGAACGGCAATTCGGTCATTACCAATGAAGTCACGAAGCAAAAATACTCCATTGCATCCGTACTGTTAAATCCTAAAATATCAATTGTCAATCCAGAACTAATGATGAGTGTCACTCAAGAGTATCTTGCTTATTCAGCTGTTGATATTATCGCCCATTCTATTGAAGTATACTTTACGGCTACCGATCATCCTAACTTTCAATCACGATTGGTAGAATCGATCATTAAGAGTGTCATTGAAACGACTGAAATACTCATCAAAGACCCTACAGATTATGACGCGCGTGCAGAATTTGCATGGGCTTCTTCTCAAGCATTAAACGGCTTAACCAGCTCAGGTACGGGTGGTGGAAACTTTCCCAATCATATGATCGAACACGCATTGTCTGCCTTGTTTAATATCGCACATGGGGCAGGGCTTGCAATCGTCATCCCTGCATGGATGAAATGGTATAAAAACAAAAATCTTGCACAATTTGAACGCTTTGCCAAAGAAGTATTTGGTAAAAGCACCGCCGATGAGGGGATCGCCGCGTTGAGCACATGGTTTGATTCCATAGGTGCACCCGTGTCATTAAGTGCGGGCAACATACCTCGAGAATCGATACTGGATATTGCACAAAATGCTTATGCACTAGGTATATTATGGGGTATGGGAAATGATTATTCGGTTCAAAGTATTGAAGATATATTGGGATATGCTTAATTTTTTGGGACTAATACTCTTTAGAGTGTTATCCCCAATGCAGTTAAAAGAGTTTGTTTTTCTTTGGCAGGATTGTTAAAGAAGCGAGCTTTTACATCATCTTCTAAAATGGCAATATCGTCAAATAGCTCCGAGTCATCTTTTTGAGGGAAAAAGCAGTTTACTTCTTGCGTCAGTGCTTCAAGCTGTTTATCACTCATTTCTTCGTTATTTAAGAGTCCAATACGCTGTGTATGCTCGATAGTAGAAAGAGCACGCAGTAAATAGAGTTTGTCACATCGACTGTCATCATTCTCATTTTCTAATAAAGCATTGATACATGTAACCTCATGAGCGTAAAGTTCACTTGACTCTTTGATAATAAGACGTTGTTCTGGTGTAAATGGCATAGTATGTTCCTTGTATAAATCAATTATTTTTGAAAAGATAAGCTTGTCAATTATACGGCGCTTAGTAAAGCCTATAGTGGATAAAGTATGTAAAATATGGGGATTGTATGGTGACTCCAAGGGGATTTGAACCCCTGTGACCAGGATGAAAACCTGGGATCCTAACCGTTAGATGATGGAGCCACGTTAAAGTGGAAGGTTATTAAAGGAAGGATCAATTCCTGAGCTGAAATTATAGTAAATAAAAGCTAAAATAAAACTAAAACCTGTAAATAATTACAGATTTTAGGAAGAGAATAGGGGAGTGAAATTAATCGTTGTAAAATGAACGCAACGCGCGGATAATAACGGCATTTTTTGAGATACTCTCAGCTTTTGCATTATCATCAACCAACTCATAAACATCAAGAGGTAAAGAAATAGAGAATGTTTTTGTTTCAATTTTCTTGCGCTTAGCGATCATTGCTGTAATATTTTGGAGCATTTCAAGAATCTTTTTTGTATCGATAGGCTTTTGGATAAAGCTGTTTACACCTACCTCAATCGATTCAGAAATCTTTTGAATATCGTTGCTTGCAGAAATAACAATAATGATTTGTGAAGGGTTGATAGAACGGATACGGCGCGCGAGTTCGATTCCATCAATTTCAGGCATTACGATATCAACGAATACGATATCCGGATTAACTTTTTCATACATACGTAATGCTTCAGCACCATTGTATGCTGATGTGACATCAGCAAAAAAGTTTTTAAAAGTAGAACTTAAAAGATCATTGGCAACAACTTCGTCTTCTACGATCATTGCCGTAAGTTTTTTAGTTTGTTCAGTGAGTTGGATTAAATCAACGTTTGACATAGCTATTCTCCTGATGTGTTATATAGTGAAATTATATAACAAAACTATTATTAACAACTTAAAGAAGTCCAATTAGCAACTTAAAGGTGTATTATTATAAATATAATGAGCTATTATTGATAATGTTTGAACTGTTCCAGCCAATCAAGATTATCTTTATTGGTGTTTTCTTGTTGCTTTAAGAGTGAATTGATGATGCTTAATAAAGTGTCTCGATCCATAAATTCCAACAGTGCAGGGTTGATGGTTGTGGTAGAGAGTCCCTCATAACGGTTAAGTAAGTTTTGTATATCATCAATTAGTTGTTGTTTTGTAGATTCCATGGTAAAAGTTTACCTAACGATTGCTGAATTGTATTTGGTTAACATAATATATATTCTATTTAAATGTTTACTCCATCAACTATACCCAAGATATACTATAATTTCAGTTCTAAAGGAGCTATTATGAAAACCATTATTCTATTATTGTCTTTAAATGTCTTTCTTTTAGCCGTATGCACTAGTTCTAACACCAATCCAGGTTACCTATACAATAAACCGAATATCCAAAGGTTAACACCCAACATCAGTACGCTGTCAGATGTAGTTAATACCTTGGGAGA
The DNA here is from genome assembly GCA_030692765.1 of Sulfuricurvum sp. Taxonomy (GTDB): domain Bacteria; phylum Campylobacterota; class Campylobacteria; order Campylobacterales; family Sulfurimonadaceae; genus Sulfuricurvum. Next base: position 19,433 of record JAUYUB010000018.1, on the reverse strand, counting down.
GCCTGCCACCAGTCAGATGAGTTTTCGAAAACAGCTTATCTATAAGTACTACTACAATATGCCCAATGCGACCATTGATACAGGCTTAATGATAAAAGGTAATTACAGCAATGGTTGCAAAGGTTGTGGTGAAATTGTGGTGACCTTTAAATGGGGAAATACTGATGATTTTAATGATTTTATTATGACTGATATTAAATAATCACGTTCTATATTAAAAAAATAATGGGGGGACGATAGTCCCTGCCCCATTAGGCTATAATTACAAAAAACATTCAAGGCTTTTCACTTATGGCAAAATTTCCGACACTCTTACAGCAATTCCGCTCTTTTTGTTTTCAAAACAATGCTACCGATTTTGAAGAGGCGGTCAAATATTTTGCTGTATTCGGCGGTATGGGCTGGAATGTAGATATGTCTAAGCCTCTGGATGAACTGATTGAAGAAAAAGTGTTGAAAAACTACCGCTACATCCATGGAGATATTGCAAAGATCACGCAGAGCAATCAAACGCATCATGCACTTTTAAGTGCTTTGGCTGTTGGCGATCGCAGGGAGTTTTCAGCCTTCAAACGTGCCGATGCCGTACGAGAAGACGGAAGAGCCTCTATTAAATTTTTAATAGACAACGGACTCTTGATGCGCGATGTTTCACAAGACCAGCCTGCGGATGAAAATGAAATTGTTTCGGACAAGTTTCACTTCACACAGCCTTTTATGCGCTTTTGGTTCTCCAGTATTTCACCGTATTACAAAGGGATAAAAGAAGGCGATTTTGCAGAGGTAAAAGAGCGCTGGAGCCATCTTCAGTATGAGTTTTATGATCTAATTTACGATCAATTGGTCATGGAGTTGATCAAACTCGATTTTCCTAATGATCCGATTGAAAAAATCGGCTCTTACTGGGATAAAAAGACCGAGATAGATATTTTGGCACGGACAAAATCAGGAAAAGTCATCGCGGGTGCCTGCAAGTATTCCAAAGCAAAAGCCAATAAGAGCGAACTTACGAAACTCAAAGAGAAATGCGAACAAGCCCAAATCGATATCAATGTGTTTGTCATCTTTTCAAAAAGCGGCTTCTCAAGTGAGTTAAAAAAAGAGAAGGGAGAGGCTGTGAGACTAATGTCTCTCAAAAATCTCATCTATTTGATGGATAACCTCAAGCCAAAAGATCTACTCGTCAATACGAACAAGAAGTACTAAAATCTTTTAGACTACAGTTTGCCCGTAAACATGCAGATCACGCTGTGGGTAGGGAATGGTAAGTTTGGCTTCATTTAACGCTTTGTAGACAGCCAGATTGACCTCATACTGCATCTTAAAAAATGATCGAGTCGGAACCCAATACCGCATCCCTATTTCCACAGCATTATCTCCGAATTTTTCGATCCCCACTATCGCCTTATTATCGGCGGAGATATTTTCAAAACCATCAATAACCTCTTTGATAATTGTGATTGCCTTGTCAATATTATCATTGTATGAAATTCCTACCGTTGACTCTACAATGCGATATTTGAATGAATTGACAATCACCTCTCCGATCATGTTTTTGTTTGGAACAGTGATCAGTTCTTCATCTTCGGTACGCAGTGTTGTGTAAGCCAACTTTATCTCTTCTACTTCACCATAGATATTATTGATCAAAATCGTATCCCCTATTTTAAACGGGCGGCTGATGATAAGCGAAATACCGGCAGCAAAGTTGGCAACACTTCCTTGAATCGCCAAGCCTGCTGTTAGAAAAATTGCACCAACCGCAGCTATAAACGGAGCAACTGAAATTCCGAGTTTACCAATCGCTACAATAATCATGGCACCAAATACCAAGATTCTAATGGCATTAGCCGCAAATCTACCAAGAGTCGAATCAAAATCATGTTTATCGAAAAATTTAATCAGCAGTGTGAAAATGTATTTTGAGAGAAACCAGCCGATTAAGGTGATGATTAACGCACCGATTATTTGAAAACTGTAATTTGCTAGAAATTCGATTGTTTGATTGTAGAATTCTCCAACGTACTGTAATTGCTGTGTCATTGATTATGATCCTGTTTTATTTATTTGCTTCGATTTAATATTTTTTCTTTTTCGGTTTCGAATTCTTCTTGGGTGATAGCTCCATTGTCTAGAAGTTCTTTTATTTTTGATAATTGGTCGTATACCTGATTTGCGTTGTCCTGACAAATATCATTAGATACTTTCATCGACTTTCCTAGAAGTAAATAGAGTATTACCCCGATAAAAGGTAAAAAGAAAACGATAAGAAGCCAAACGATCTGCATTAGATTCTCTTTAAATTTTGAGGTGATGATATCCACAAGTGCCCATAGCCAGAGAATAAATACCCCAATGATCATACTATAGAACACCAAGGCAAATCCAAACATCATTTCCATAAAGTACCTTTTTAAAATATATGATAGTAATTATCGCACTAAAATCGTTTATTTTCTATTTAGCCTATTCGTAACTTCATAGGCTTAGCTATAATTTCATAAAAATAAATGATCACTATGGATGAAAACTTGAATTTTGAACACACTTATGAAAAATTGATTTTAAACGCCCAAAAAAATTTAATGGGGCTATTGAACGAAGTATTTCACTATACAGCACAAGAGCGTGCAGTAGTGGTGTATGACACGGGTTGTCTGCTCTCAACGGTGTTGTCACATGGGTATAAGCGTTGTTTGCCGGATGCCGTATTTATCGATTTTTCTGCGACAACTCCTGATGAGATATTAGAGGTCCTCAATTCACTGCAGCCATCTGATTTTGTAGCGTTGGTCCAATCAACAAGTTTTCGTCTCAATGACTTTCGTATGCGTATTGAGTTGTTTAAACGTAAAATAAAAGTTATTGAACATCCTCATCTAAGCAGAATGTCAGATGATGAGGCACCCTATTACATCGATTCGCTTGCCTATGATTCTGCTTATTATCGCGGTGTCGGTCATGCACTCAAAGATAAAATTGATTTCGCACCCTCAGGTGTATTAGACACCGGTGGCGAACTATTGGTATACGGATCGCCGTTTGAATCGGCGAAGCTCAATATTGGTGATTATTCACAGATGACCAATGTGGGCGGTCAGTTCCCGCTTGGCGAAGTTTTTACCGAAGCACAGGATTTGACAGCCGTAAACGGACGTGTCAAAATTTTCAGTTTCGGGGATGTCACGTACAAACTAAATTATCCCAAAACCTCTATAACCCTTGCCATATCAGAAGGTCAAGTAGTGAAGTGTGAAAATTCAACGCCTGAATTTGATCAAATACTTTCCAACATACGCAGAGATGAAGGGGGCGTGGTATGGGTTCGTGAACTGGGTTTTGGTCTAAACAGAGCATTTACCAAAACACGTACGGTTGCAGATACAGGGACCTATGAGCGTATGTGTGGTGTTCATTTATCGTTAGGTGCGAAACACGGGATATATGGCAAGCCCGGTTTTAAACGTAGAGACGGCCGATATCATGTTGATGTTTTTGCGGATACACACACCTTTACACTGGGAGACCAAGTGGTCTATCGAGACGGTGCTTGGGTTGTTTTTTAATTGTTTTTTACTACGTAAGTGAAATGTAATAAAAATGTAATAAAATTTTGTATTTATTTAAGTTTATAACTTACATACATTAGTTTTTTTTATCATAAAGTAATTACTGTAAACTCCAGTAAAGTATAAAACTATAGGTGCCAATTATGTCTAAACAAACAGTTAAATTAGGAATTATGCCTCCGCTAACAGGGCTAGTTGGTATCTATGGAATGGAGATTTCCCGTGCTGCACAAATAGCATGTGATGAAGTCAATGAAAATGGTGGTGTTCTGGGCAAACCACTTGAATTGATCATTGAAGATGATGGAAGCTTGCCTGACAGTGCGGTTGCAGCAGCATTTAAACTTGTTGATCAGCATCATTGCAGTGCGATCATTGGAAATCTGCTGTCCAATTCACGTATTGCGGTTGCTTATCAAGTAGCTGAACCGCGCAAGATTCCTTTGCTCAATTTTTCATTTTATGAAGGAAGTATTCTCAGCCGCTATTTTTTCCATTTTGCTGCTCTTCCAAATCAGCAAATCGATAAGATGATTCCCTATATGCGGGAAAGATACGGTCCAAAAATGTTCTTTGCAGGTAATAATTACGAATGGCCCCGCGGTTCGATAGATGCTGCCAAGCGTGCGCTGTTAAAAGCAGGCGGAGAGATTGTCGGTGAAAAATATTGTCCTATCGGAACACCTTTAGATGAGATTGAACACCTTCTGGATGCTATCGAAGAAGCAGCACCGGATGTGTTTGTCCCCTATTTTGCCGGTGCGGATCAAATCAACTTGCTTACTCGCTTTACCGAACGCGGTCTTAAAAATAAAATTGCTGTAGTCATGGGACATTATGATGAGATCATGGCAAGTATTCTTCCATCGTCCGTACGTGAAGATTTTTACTCCAGCAATACCTATTTTATGACGATTGACACTGAAGCAAACAACAAATACAAGAACAGTTTGTCAAAACTTCCAGGTGTCAATGGCATATGGCCGCATGGTAACGGTATTTTGACTAACTTTGGTGAGGGAGCGTATCTGTGTGTCAAAGCTTTTGCGCAAGCTGCCAATGCAGCCGGAAGTCTAGACTCAGAAGCACTCGTAGAAATATTGCAAAATATTCAAGTCTCCTCTCCGCAGGGAACGGTACAGATGGACCCCGTTACTCATCATGCCTCTGTCAATACCTATTTGTCACGCTGTAATGAAGACGGTGAATTTACTATAATCGAAAAATTTGGTATGAATCCGCCAATAATGCCGGAGCGCTACAATCACCAGCGGATTAATAATCAAGCAACATTGGAAGACGATATTCGATTACAGGCCAGAATATTAGAGCAGATGTCAGAAGCGGTACTGCTTGTTGATTCATCAACAAACACCATTGTTTATACCAATCTTGGTGCAGAGATGATGTTCGGATATGAAAAACGTGAGTTGATTGGACAATCCATTGGCTTACTTTATGATTTAGATGATACCAATGAGGATAACATGCATTTACATCCTTTTTCAATTTTAAATGAAAAAGGGACCTGGAAAGGTGAGCTCAAAAATGTAAAAAAAGACGGCACAGCGATTTGGTGTTCTGCTGACTTCTCAACTTTTACCCATCCGGTACACGGTGAAGTGTGGCTTGGTGTACAGCGTGATATTACGCAACAAAAAGAAATGAAACAGGTACTGTTACGTCAAGAAGCCTTAAGAGAAAGTGAAAAACGCTCTCGTACTATTATTGATGCATCCCCAGTACCACTAGTCATTAATGATAAATATGGAAATATTACTTTTATTAACAATGCTTTTATCAACACACTCGGATATACTTTGGATGAGATACCAACCCTCGAAGATTGGTGGCCACGTGCATATCCTGATGAAGAGTATCGCCAATGGGTCATTAAATCATGGCAACAGAATCTAAATGACATGCTTTCTTCGTACAACCGATTTGTTCCTCTCGAAATCGATATCCGATGTAAAGATGATTATACAAAAACATTCCTAGTTAGTGCTTCCCTATTGGATGAAGGTGTTTCTGAAGACTATCTTATCAGTCTTTTTGATATTAGTGAGCAAAAGCAAAATGAACTTGCTTTGATCTCAGCACGTAATGAAGCTGAGTCTGCCAATCGTGCCAAGAGTCTTTTTCTGGCAAACATGAGTCATGAAATACGAACACCCATGAATGCTGTTTTGGGATTTAGCGAATTGTTAGAAAAAAGTGAAGACTTAAACATGGCACAGATCAGCTATCTGAAATCGATTAAAAGCGGTGCCAAAAGTTTACTCCAAATTATCAATGACATTTTGGATCTCTCAAAAATTGAAGCAGGCATGCTTACTATCGACAATAAAGAATTTGATATGGGAGCATTGATCGAAGAGATCAAAAGTGTTTTTCAGCCGGTAATATTTGATAAAAATCTACAATTCAACCTTCATTATCCATCCGATATGCCTAATATATGGGTACTTGACGAAGTACGCTTGAGACAGATTCTTTTCAATCTTCTCAGTAATGCTATTAAATTTACAGACAAAGGAATAATTTCTCTTGAAATACATGTACATCAAATAGATCAAGAAGAACGTATTGCCAATATTACTTTGATAGTCACAGATACAGGTATTGGTATCGCTGCACATGAGCAAGATAAAATATTTAATAATTTCGAGCAAAGTGATCAACAAGATAATCGTAAATATGGTGGAACTGGACTGGGGCTCGCTATTAGTGAAAAGTTGGCAACTGCTATGGATGGGAAGATTTCAGTAGAGAGTGAACTTGGCCGCGGAAGCCGATTTAAGATTCATTTCCCTGCTTTGAAATTTGATTATTCCAAAGTGATCAATAAAAATGATGAACAAGATGTTCATTATGATTTTTCCAATGCAAAAATTTTATCTGTTGATGATGTAGATCTTAATTTGATGTTGGTACGTGCAAGACTGGATCCCTATCCATTTGAGATTATTGAAGCCATGAATGGGATAGAAGCATTAGAACAGCTAGCCATTCATAAAGTAGATTTAATCCTTCTTGATTTGCAAATGCCCGTAATGGATGGCTATACACTAAAAAAGAAGTTAATGGAGCATGAATCATACAAAAAAATACCGGTTATTGCTCTGACAGCAGCAGTGTTGGAAAGTGATCAAGAAAAGCTTGAAGGTCTCGGCTTTGATATGCTTTTGACTAAGCCGTTATCCAATGCATCATTACTTAATGCCCTGACCCATTTTATTCCTTACAGCAAACAAGTAATGGATTCAGACTAGAGTGTTCACGGAACCCTTCATGTGAGGTTGTTAGCACTCTATAACTGATATTTTTTTTAGTTCACTGCATTCAAAACCTGCCGATTTACGTGCTTCACAGTTAATAGCTGTCTTGCGAGGAAAACTTTGTGGATAATGACGTTCTATGATTTCAAAAAATACATCAGGAGATACGTTTTCTTGCTCACACGCATAGTGGAACCATCGATCTCCTCTGCGTACATGATCTACTTCTTCATCTAATATTATCTGTAAAGCAGCAATTATTTTTTCCACCATCGGATCTTTGCGTAAAGGCTCTAGTTTATGCAATATCAGAGGGGTAGCATCCAACCCGTTTGCTTCTAAATAGCGAGGTACTACCGCCATACGCTCCAGGAGTGTCTGCGTCTGTCTCGAAGCCTCAAACAATGCATCATGAACCATATGCTCACCGTAAAAACTTCCCATTTCATGAAGCAGCTCATTAATCATGACAAAATGGCTAACTTCGTCGCTGGCTACTTTGAGCCAATCATTGATAAATTCATCCCCAACATCGCGAAAACGGTAAGCCGCGTCCAGTGCCAAATCAATAGCACTGTATTCGATATGAGCAACGGAATGAAGCAACAATATCTGTCCGCGTACGGCTCCGAGCTTTGATCGTCTGGGTGCTTCTTTTTGATCGCAATAATTGAGATGTCCTGCATAGGATGGCTTCTCAAAGATTAATGTATCGGCAGCCATATCTTTAGTCACTTTACCAGAGATATATTGGTCGTAAAATGTTTTAAATTCTTCCACTTTTTGAGATGAATTCTGAAGTGTCAATAAATATTCAAGAGTGCTGTAGAGTTCCATGCGCGTATTATGATAGAATTTGACTAAAAAAAGAGCTAACATTATGGAAATCCTCAAACAGCCTATGGGCCCCTATCAGACCAATTGCTATATTGCTAAAATCGATGGCAAAGACTTTATTATCGATCCGGGCGTTGGAGCCACACAATGGGTGCTTGACAATGTCACTAATCCTATCGCTATACTCAATACACACGGGCACTTTGATCATGTATGGAGTAATGACGAACTGCAAACAAAATTGAAAATCCCATTGTATACCCCACAGGGAGATGTTTTTTTACTCCAAAGTAGTGAATGGATGCCTGATCTCCCACCCTCCTACCCTGATGTGGAAGTAATAGGGGATCAAAGCTTTGATTTTGATGGAGTTCAGGTGAAGTTTCACCATTTTCCAGGACATTGTCCGGGATGCTCCATGATCGAAATCGAAGATGTGATGTTTAGCGGGGATTTTTTATTTCATGACTCGATCGGACGGTATGATTTTCCGTATTCAAGTCCAGAGGATATGAAAAAAAGTTTGATGAAAATGAGCTCGATGAAAGAGAACAAGACGCTCTACCCAGGGCATGGAAATTCGACTAGTCTTTTTCATGAACAGCACAATGTTGGTTATTGGCTGAATAGACTGGAATAGACTAAATTTCTTTGTTCAATTCTTGTGTGTTTTTTAATAAATCCAACCTAAGCACATGACGATCAGTGATGATTGTCTTGAACTCCCCTTCAAATACTTTAATATCGTAAACATACCCTTTAACCTGTACGGTACGCTTTTTTCCCTCTTTTTGATGCTCTTCTGCTATGAAAGTAACCTGATCCCCTACGCGTACAGGCGATAGAAACAAACACGTGCATGATGCAAGAACAACATTCGGCTCATTGACTGCAGCCATTGCTGCGAAATCTGCTCCAGCAAAGATAAATCCTCCATGGACCATCCCCATCTCATCAGCTCTCATCACTTCAAGCGTGTCCAAAACAACTTTTGCATATCCCGGATTAATGGTAACTACTTCACCACTCAAGTTCGTATTGATTTTCATATGTGTAATTAAGTCGGTCTGCTCTTTATTAATTAGATGCGATAACTCATCTTGAACTTCTATATCATCATCCACAATTACTCCTTTTTGATTCGAACATAACCACGCACTGGCGCAGGATATCCTTCTACTGTTTTAGTACTATCGTCCACATCGAGAAAATCTTCAAGGCTTTGAGATTCTATCCAATCGGTTTTTCGCTGTTCGTCAGCAGTTGTTACTACACTACCCAATACCTCAAAGGTTGTAAATCCGGCTTTGATGCACCAATTTTCTAATGCTTTGAGTGTCGGAATAAAATAAACATTGGTTATTTTTGAGTAGCTTCCTTGCGGACAAAGGGCATAAGGCTCCGCTCCCTCAATGATAAACGTATCGAGATAAATCTCACCACCTTTTTCCAAACCTTGAAAAAGTGCTTTTAACATCGCAACAGGATCACTTCGGTGGTACAAAACACCCAAGCAAAAAATAACATCAAATTTTTCTTCGTAAAAAGGTAAATGTTCAACACCTAACAATTCATAAACAATATCGCTTTTCACAAAATGGTTAATCAAATCAAATTGGGATTTAAAAAGTGCAGATGGGTCAAATCCGACAATTTTTTTAGGAGAATCTTCCAGAAAACGGAACATGTAATAGCCGTTATTACATCCAATATCGGCTACTTTTTTATCCGTAAGATTAAAATTTTGGCGAAGAAAGTTGTATTTTTGATCACTGCGCCATTCGGTATCAATAAATAGACCAAACAGATCAAATGGACCTTTACGCCATGGCATCATCAATCTGGCAATTGTCTTTAAAGCATCAATATCAATGGGTTCATCACATTGGAGCGTTACGGTGTCACCCAAAGTAACCGTTGAATCAACATTGGGTAAATTTTCAAGTGCAGTACGCAACGGTGCAATATTTTTCCATCTCATCCATCCCTCACGCTCATTGCGTATCGCTTGTAAATCCACTGTAACCCCTCAACTTAAAGAGTTGATTTTAACAATATTAGGCTAAAATCCTATCATGCGAATCGAAAAAAAAGCCACCCTTATCTCCAGCAGTGTTGCACTTGTCCTAGTGGCGCTCAAACTCACCGTTGGTATCATTGGCGGTTCCGTTGCTGTTTTGGCATCCGCTATCGACTCTTTGCTTGATCTAATTGTCTCTGCTTTTAACTATTTTGCCTTACACAATTCAGACAAAGAAGCCGATGAAAAGTTTAATTTCGGACGTCGTAAACTCGAACCGCTCGCCGCAGTTATCGAAGGGACGATTATAAGCCTTTCCGCATTATTTATCCTCTATGAAGCCATCTCAAAAATGGTACAGGGAAGTGTTATCACCCATCTTGATACTTCGCTGATTGTCATGGGTGTCTCGATTGTTATTACTGCAGGTTTGGTCATTTTTTTAAAATACGTTGCAAAAAAAACAGGCAATATGGTTATCAAGGCCGATGCATTGCATTATCAAACCGATTTACTCAGTAATGCAGCGGTATTACTTTCTTTGCTCTTTATTTCCCTAACAGATTACACTTTTATCGATCCCCTATTGGGAATAGCAATCAGTATCTATATGCTATATTCGGCATTTCCACTTATCAAAGAAGGCGTTATGATGCTTTTGGATGCGGCACTGGATCCTCATAGTGTTACCTTAATCACTGAGATATTGGATAATGAAAAAAATATCAACTCTTATCATGATCTACGAACACGTCAATCAGGCTCTGATATATACATCAGTGCTCATGTTGTTTTTAATGTAAGTACATCGTTATTCGATGCTCATAAAGTTGGCGATAGTATCGAATCCGCATTGGTAAAATTATTCCCCGACAATATGGTTCATCCACTAATCCATCTTGACCCCTATGACGATTCACAAATATAATTTCATGATTTTTTCATCTCCATTACATACAATAATGATCTAAATTACTACATACTACAAAGGCAATACCATGAAAAAATCATACTGCTTAGCCGTAATCCTTTTGGGAACAAGCTTAATGGGCGCATCGCTTAATGAGACCACCGCACAACAGAACGGCGAAAGTGCCTCAACAGCATTAGTACAAAAACTTGGCAGTCAAGTCAAGGGAATTATGCAAAAAGAGGGGCCCGTGGAAGCCGTAAATTTCTGTTCAAAAAATGCTATTTCTTTAACGCACGAAGTTTCAAAAGCGCATGGGGTCAAAATGAAACGTGTTACTCTGCAACAGCGAAATCCGGTTAATCGCCCTACCACTGAAGAGATCAATATCATGAATAGATGGATGTCTGAAATGGCTAAAGCACAACAGCCAACAGCTGTTTTAACAAATACACCAACAGGATTTACTTACTACAAACCTCTTGTCATTAATAATGATGTGTGTTTGAAATGCCACGGAACGGTTGATTCTACTACACCTTTAGGTCAAGTACTCAAAGCTGCCTATCCAAATGATCGTGCTACAGGCTATAAAATGGGAGATCTACGAGGAATGATCGTAGTTGATATTCCTACAGTAGAATAAGGGTATAGATGCCGTAAATGGCATCTATCGTGCGTATTCGACTATACGGCTTTCACGGATAACGTTTACTTTGATTTCACCTGGAAACTGCACTTTTTGAGAGATTTCATCGGCAATTTCACGTGCTAATAAAAAACTTTCATCATCGTTAATGCTTTGTGCATTGACAATAACTCGTACTTCACGTCCTGCATTAATGGCATACGCTTGTTTAACACCGTATTTTTGCGTTGCAATGTTTTCAATCTCCGCAACACGGCGCAAGAAACTCTCCAACACTTCGCGTCGTGCACCCGGACGAGCTGCAGAAAGCGTGTCAGCGGCACACACCGCAGCACATTCAACACTCTTCATCTCTTCATGCCCATGATGCGCATAAATAGCATTTATAACAACCGGATCTTCATTGTGACGTTGGCAGACCTCTACCCCTAAATCTACGTGACTTCCAGCTGTTTCATGAGTAAGCGATTTGCCAATATCGTGCAAAAGTCCTGCACGACGTGCGAGTTTTACATCACCTCCCATTTCAGCTGCCATAAGACCAGCCAGATGAGCCACCTCAAGGGTATGTGCAAGAGCGTTCTGACCATAGCTGGATCGGTAACGAAGACGTCCGATAAGACGCATCAGTTCCGGATGCATAGCCCCTACTCCTAAATCAAAGACAATATCTTCGCCTTCACGCAAAATGGCATCTTCGAATTCATCGGTGACTTTTTGAAAGACCTCTTCGATACGAGCAGGCTGAATGCGTCCATCCTCAACAAGCAAGGCAATCGTTTTAGTAGCAATCGCACGTCTGAAGAGGTTGAAAGAGCTTACCAAAATCGTATTAGGCGTTTCATCGATGATAATATCGACACCACATATAAGTTCCAAACTCTTAATATTGCGACCTTCTTTACCAATGATGCGCCCTTTGAGCTCATCACTGTCCAAATGAATAACACTGATAAGGCGTTCAGATGCAAATTCACCGGCAAATCGTGCCGTTGCCTGCCCCAATATATAATCTGCTTTACGCTTGAGCTGATCTTTACTTTGTGCTTCAAGGTCGCGGGTTAACCGTGCTATTTCCAATCGTGCGTTTTCACGTATATGATCCATCAGCATGGCTTTTGCTTCTTGTGCTGAAAGATGTGAGCGCTCCTCGAGCACCGAGACTATTTTTTTTCCTTTTTCGCGATAGTCTTCTTTTAATTTCTCTAGTGCATTCTCACTACGTTCCAAATTGAGCCGTGAACTATCGATCGCTGTACGCTGTAAGCGCAATGCTTCGGTCTCGGTTTGACGAAACTGTTCAAAATCGCGCTCGATCAAGGCAACTTTACTTTCCTGATCGGCTAAATCCCGCTTTACTTGAGTATAAGCCTCGTCGTATTTGCGTTTGGCTTCTTTTTCAATCTCGCTGGAACGAAAAGTGGCACGTTCTAAAATGATATGCGCTTCTGATTCAATAACACTGGCTTTGGCTTTGGCTTGCGCCAAATAAAGTTCAGAGTTTGCAGAAGATATTTTTTTTGAAATTAAAAATCCGACTACCCCACTAAGAGCGGCTGTACCGCCCCCTATGAGTAGTTCGTTTAACATGAAATTCCTTATTAGCATCCACCCCGTGTGGTGTGATCAACAAATCGCCTGATATATCATGATGGTCACATAACTTTTCCGATGTAACACAGGCTAGCGATTGTATAAAAATGGTTAATGGTTTCGATTTAAGTGTGGGGAAAAATCGGTCATACATCCCTTTGCCAAAACCGATTCGACAAAATGATCCATCCACACCTACAACAGGGACAATAGCTATATCAATTATTTTAATATTTAGATTTGAATACCGAGGCTCGTAAATCCCAAAAGCTTTATGCTCCAACGGTAATCTTAATGGTACCATTTTGAAACTTTCGCCATCCATAAATGGCAAATATATTGTTTTTTTAGCACGCAATGCCCAAATGCTTTTACGAATATCTACTTCAAAACCAAAAGGCCAATAGAATAAAATACGCTTCCCCTTCTCTTCGCGTAAGATACGGATTAGATGACGGTTCACTTTTGCATCACGGTATAACTTTCCGATCGGTGAAAGTTTTTTCATTTGTTTAAGACAATGGGAGCGGAAATCGCTTTTGGTCACATTAATCCTTTCATGTTATAATCACATATTCTATCAAATGGACATTAAAATGCGTTTTAGCACACTTATTATTCCTCTTATGAGTTTATTATTACTAACTGGATGCGGTGAAGAAACCGCAGAAGAAGCGATTGTATCGACTGCCTCATTTCATCTACTCGATACCAACGGAAAAGCGTACACTGTTGAAAAGAGAGGAACCAATTTCACTCTTGATGCGGGAAAAGACAAAGTGGTTCTTTTCGATGTTTTTGCAACCTGGTGCCCACCTTGCCAAGCAGAAGTACGCCATCTGGGAAATCTTCAAAAGAAATACGCTGATGATTTAATCATTATGGGGATAACTATCGAAGATGATGTATCCAACGATGAGCTTGAAAAATTCAAAGAAACCTATGGCGGAGACTACCTCATTTCCAATAAAGCCGAAAATCAATCACTCGCACGTTCCATCGCATCTACAATAGGTGTTGGACAGCAATTTCCTATTCCGCTTATGGTTTTGTATAAAAACGGTCAATACGTGACGCACTATATGGGTGCTACACAAGAAGAGATCATAGATCGTGATATCGCATCAGCATTGGGTAAATAAGGATGTTTTCATTTATTAAAAAAGGGCTGCAAAAAACCGTTGATGCCATTTCGGCAATGGTACCTGAAAAAAAGCTCACCATTTCCAAAGACGAGCTTGAAAACATTCTTCTTGAATCCGATGTCGAATACGATCTTGTTGAGATTATCATGCGAGAGCTGTATCAAAACGATATTAATCGTGAACAATTGCGCGCAAAACTGCTTGCAACGCTGAGTTACGCGCAAAACACTCTTCCGGACAATCCGAATAAACCGACGGTAACCCTCATCATCGGTGTTAACGGTGCAGGTAAGACTACTACGATTGCTAAACTGGCACAACATTATCTCAACAACGGCGAACGCGTCATTCTAGGCGCGGCAGATACCTTTCGTGCCGCGGCGATTGAACAACTTACCCGTTGGGCCGATAAACTCGAAATTCCGATCGTATCTTCACGTCAAGGACATGATCCCAGCGCTGTTGCGTATGACACAATCGAATCTGCCAAAGCCAGAGGGTTTGAGCAGGTGATTATCGATACGGCAGGACGTCTTCATACCCAGACCAATCTAGGAAATGAGCTCAAAAAAATCGTCCGTATCTGTGATAAAGCACACACTGGATCGCCTCACCGTAAAATCCTCATTCTTGATGGTACACAAGGCAGTTCTGCTATCGCACAAGCAAAAGCGTTTAACGAGATGGTTGGAGTCGATGGAATCATCATCACCAAACTCGACGGAACTGCCAAGGGTGGATCCGTATTCAGCATAGCGTACGCCCTGCAGCTACCTATCCTCTATATCGGTGTGGGCGAACAGCCTGAACATCTGATACCATTTGACAAATACGCATTTGTAGACGGTATTTTGGATGCGATTTACGTGGCGGAACCTACCGCATAATGGCCAAGAAAAAAACAACTCTTTTTGAATGTCAGCACTGCGGATTTACAACTCCTAAATGGATGGGTAAATGTACCAACTGTGGCGGTTGGGACTGTATGGTCGAGCTTAATGAACAACAGCAGGATATTGTCAAACTCGTCGCTTCCTCTTCACCATTGGATGGTGCAAAAGCGCAAGAGATTACGAAAATCGAAGAAGAGAATGTCCAGCGATATACCAGTGATGATGCGGAGTTGGATATGGTATTGGGTGGCGGGGTTGTTCCTGGGTCTTTGGTGCTCATCGGCGGCAGTCCTGGTGTAGGAAAATCGACACTGTTGCTTAAGATCGGCTCCAATCTTGCCCGTCAAAAGCGTAATGTCCTTTATGTTTCGGGTGAAGAGAGTGCAGGACAGATCAAACTGCGTGCCAATAGACTCCAAGCCAATGTTGACAACCTCTATTTACTCGCCGAGATAAGTCTCGAAAAAGTTCTTACAGAGCTGCATGAACGAGCCTATGAATGTATCATCATCGATTCTATCCAGACCATGTATTCCGAAACGATTGGTTCAGCACCGGGTTCCGTGACACAGGTACGCCAAATCACCTTTGATTTGATGCGTATTGCCAAAGAGCGTCAAATCGCGATATTTATCATCGGGCATATTACCAAAGAAGGGTCGATTGCAGGTCCAAGAGTTTTGGAACACATGGTAGACGTCGTTTTGTATTTTGAGGGGGACAGCAGTCATGAACTGCGTATTTTACGCGGATTTAAAAACCGTTTTGGCCCTACAAGTGAGATCGGTGTATTTGAAATGCGTTCAGAGGGATTAGTGTCCGCCAAAGATATCTCTTCGCGCTTTTTTAACCGCAGTAAATCCCAAAGCGGTTCGGCTCTCACCGTCATCATGGAGGGTTCTCGTCCGATCGTACTGGAAGTTCAGGCACTGGTCAGTGACACCCATGCCCCCAATCCAAAACGTCAGGCAACTGGCTTTGACAATAACCGTCTTAACATGCTGCTTGCCCTTTTGGAACGTAAACTTGAAATACCGCTCAATAGCTATGATGTTTTTGTAAATATTACGGGTGGTATTAAGATTATGGAAACTTCTGCGGATTTGGCAATCCTTGCCGCAATAATCAGTAGTTTTCGCAATCGTGCTATCTCAAAAGAGACGGTATTTATCGGGGAAGTTTCGCTGACAGGAGATATACGTGAAGTATACAGTATAGATGTACGACTCAAAGAGGCAGCTTCTCAGCAGATTACCAAAGCACTCATACCAAAAAAACCGTTGGAAAAAACTTCTATCAAATGCTACGAGATTGATGAAGTCAGTAAATTGTTAGAGTGGTTTTAGTCCGCTCTTTTTACCAATCCAAATATAAAAAGAGTGATGATAAGAAGTAGTTGGTAATAAAAATTGCTACTGCAGAGTAAACAACAGCATTGATCGTTGATTCCCCTACTCCCCGTGCTCCCCCATTGGTGTGATAACCGATATAAGTTCCTATCGAACTTACAATAAATCCAAATACAGCAGCTTTGATAACCCCTGTCATAATATCATCAAACTCACCCAAACGCATTAGCGTATCTTGATAGGCAATCGGATTGATACCAAGCACATTTGTAGATATTATGTACGCAGAACCAATAGCAATAAAATCAAACCAGATGACAAGCAAAGGTAGTGAAATAACTGTGGCGATGATACGTGGAGTGATCAAATACTCTTTTGAATTGACTCCCAGTATATCGATTGCATCTATTTGTTCCGAAACACGCATTGTCCCTAATTCTGCCGCCATTGCACTGATAGAACGGGAGATGAGCATCAATGACGCGAACACAGGTCCAAGCTCTTTGGTAATAGAGAGGAAAATAGTGTAACCGATAAAGCTTTCAATTCCAAACTGATGGAATCCGCTGTAAAGTTGAATCGCCTCAACCATACCTGTAAACAATGCCGTCAGTGTCACAACCCCTACACACCCTAGCCCTATGACGTCTATTTGTGTTAAAAGGATTTTGGGACGTTTCATAACGTGTGTATAAAGCGGTGCTAATCGTATTTGAAATAAAATAAAAACACCAAAGCGTTCAATCACCTCTGTTATGTTTAAAAAAGGACGGCCAATAAAACCTAATATTTTTTCCATCAAAATCCTTATCGAAATAAAACTGTATTATTTGAAATAGGCGAAACTACACCATCGATGTATAACCGTCCATTGTTCAAGGGAGTTATTTTATATCCTGATCCATCTTCAAGCAGTTGGCAAGCCGGATGTATGACTTCCTTTTTCGACTGTACTGTCACTAACGTTTCTGATACATCAGCTTCTATGTCATTATGAATAATGAGGGGGATTTCACTCGCACCCCCATAACCTCGTCCCTCTTTATCCTCTAAAAAATCCCTAGAAATCTTCCCCTCTGCTATTGCAAATGTTTTTTCCAACTCAATTTTTTTGACAATATCTTTTTCATGTTTTGCTTCAAAAACGTCTTGGGTATTTAAAACCGTTTCTGTACGTATTGGTCCTTTGATAATATTCAAAACCCCCTCACTTGCACCGCCAAAATAACGTTCACTTTGACATTCGATTGGGATTAGGTAGACACTGTTGTCGCTCAGCAAAAGTGTTTGTTGATACTTAGCAATTAAAATTTCAAGATTTGCAGTAGAAGAGTCATTCGAAAGATGAATCAAATCGGCTGAATTGGCAGTAATACTGGCCAATAACAGGAAAAAAAATCTCATTTAAAAACATCCTGATCACTTAACCATAAAATCCAAGAACGCTCCTTAATCTTACTCACATCGATCAGACCGTCATTTTTGAGTTTATAGTACTCATACACAACCGAAATTTTTCCATTTTTAGCCGCATCTATATAAGGCTGAGGAATAATGATTTTATACGACTGCGTGCTTGGGCCTACGCCCTCATCATCTGCTTTATCCAATGCCAAAACACCGAACAACCCTTTATCGCTATTAGGTACTTTGATACGAACATGCTTTGCCCCATGATGCAATGCTTGTCTATACGCCTTTAGAAGGTCGCGATCAGGCATTTCCAGTGAGTTAAAACGTGTAGAACTTTGAAAAGGAGCAGTAAAATGCCCCTGAAGTCTGAAGCTTTTGTCCAAAGCTGTGATAACAATATCCGGATTCTCAATTTTACCTTGTTTAATCGTTTTATTGTAGGTAGTAACTGAGCATCCTGTAATCATTAGAATAAAAAAAGTGGTAAGTAAAAGAGAACGCATCGTATTCCTTCGAACGTATTTAACATGCTATAGATATAAGTTTAACCAAATATACCTTAGCGATATAATGACATTTTCTCAGGATGAACAGAAATTTTTAAATATTTACCTTATATTTACTAAAATTTAGCCAATTTTTCTATTAAACTCACCTATCTGCTAAAAAATAGAGTATTATTCTGTATAAATAATTAAATTTAACTCCGATCGCAAAGGTTATCACCATAACGCATGAAAATTAAAAAAGATGATCTTATTACTATTGAAAGTCCAAATGGAAGAACATTAGGTGAATGCCTGCATGATGAGTTCCTATCCATACGTATGATTCATGGGCAATTTGTTTCCACACTACATATCAAAGACAAGCCAAAACGTATGCAACGTGAAGAGGCATTAGCTTACTACACCAATAAACTAAGATCTGCATGGGGAGAAAATTAAGGAGATTTTTCTTTTATAGATCCGCACAACTCTATAAACTCTTTTCCGTATCTTTCGAATTTAACATCCCCTATCCCACCAACTTGCAACATTTCACTTTTGTTTTGAGGCAGTCTTAGGGCCATTTCCTGTAGCGTCTTATCACTAAAAACTACATAGGGCGGAACACCATTGATTTTTGCAATGGATGAGCGTAACCCTCTAAGTTGTTCAAATATCGGATGATACTCATCAGATGAGTAGTTAGCCATTACCGTTTTCGTATAGCGTTTTTGTTCTACTAAACGTTCTTTACGTATTGTAATACTGAGTGATTTTTTGATTATTTCCATACCAAACTCATCCAACATTAAAACTCGAAAATCCCCCTGTTTTAGTGCTTTTAACTCTAAGAGTCTATCCCCAAGCGTTAACCAGTAGTGACGGCTTTTATCTTTTCCTATGGCATATACGCTGAGTGTTTGATGACCGTTATTCTCTATTTTTTCATTGATACTGCCCAATAAAACATCCACCACATAATGAAGACCAAATTTTTGTCCAGTGCGATACACAGATGATAAGAGCTTAAGTGCATCTTGTGTGATATCAACACTTTTTTTATCGTCTTGCGTACAGTTGTCGCATTGTGTTGTACAGGGCTGTGAGTGATCATCAAAATACTCAGCTATTAGGACATGGCGACATATTTCTGAGGAAGCGTATCTAGAGGTTGCTTCCAGTTTATCTAATGCCAGTTTTTTATAGGGAGAATCACTTTGTGTATCTATCATCCGTTTTCTATCAGAATAATCAGATGCGGAAAAAAGAAGCAAGGTTGAAGCCTC
>JAUYUB010000005.1 GCA_030692765.1 Sulfuricurvum sp. | reverse complement strand
CAACGTTTTGAGATTGTCTCAAACCGTTTGACCTACTTAGTTTTCAATGATCGCAAACTCAAACTCAGTCCTAAACTCTAGGGCTTCATCGTTTGTGGACGGGAATTATAGGGGAAATAAACTTAGATGTCAAGAGTGATTGTAGTGAATTTGAAAGAATTTGCAAAAACATTTTTCTCCTTTCCTTATATGTAATTATTTGTAACATTTTTACCCGTTATGACCCCTTTTGATCTTTTAATTTACCTCCATTTACAAATACATAGTTAACAAAATTGCTGTATAATTCTTTTATATCAAAATTTACCTCTATAAGGAAAAAGCTATGGGTTTATATGATCGTGATTATGCACAACGAGGTGCATATGGTTACGAGAGTGCTTCTAAAAGCGAAGCACAGATCGTCTCCTTTGTAAAAGAGACCTACAAATTGTTTGCAGCATCAATGCTTGCAGGTGGTGTGGGTGCGTATGTTGGGATGCCTTTTGCCGGTATCGTTGCGGCGAATTACTGGTGGATTGCTATTCCATGGATGCTGTTTGGTATGTTTGGTCTTCAAATGATCAAAAACAAGCCGGGCGTTAATATGATCGGACTGTTTGGGTTTACCTTTGCAAGCGGTGTGATTATCACTCCGTTACTCAGTCATATCCTCGGAATGGCGGGTGGAGCGACTATTGTCGGAAATGCGTTCTTTATGACGGCAGCGTTATTTGGGGGACTTAGTTTCTTTGCGATTAAAAGCGCAAAAGACTTTACTACCTGGACAAAACCGCTTATGATTGCTTTTCTTATTATAATGGTTGTTTCTCTTGTAAATGTGTTCGTTTTCAAAAGTCCATTATTGTATGTAGCGATTCAGGGTGTTTTCCTGATCGTTATTAGTATTATGGTGTTGGTCGATACGCAAAACGTTATCCGTGGTGCTTATGAGACACCAATGGATGGCGCTATCGCTTTGTATTTGGATTTCTTTAACCTTTTCGTTACATTGCTTCAAATCTTCGGAATCTTTGGTAACAGTGACGACTAATACTACTCTTCCCTCGGAACTTTTCCGAGTGGTGGATGCCAATCTCAACCGTCTCAAAGAGGGAATACGTGTGATTGAGGATATAGCGCGCTATGTTCACAATGACAAGTCTCTCTCCACTGCACTCAAAACACTTCGTCATCAATGCCGCATTGAACCCCTCGAAGCGCTCCTCGCATCACGTGACAGTGTCAATGATGTTTTACGCCCCACCATAGCAAGTGAAATGAACCGAACCGATTTGCGCAGCATATTGATAGCCAATTACAAAAGAGGGCAAGAATCTGCACGTGTCCTGGAGGAGCTGTACAAAATCGTGGAACCTTCTTTAAGTGAACGGTTTAAGCAGATTCGGTACGAACTCTATACATTAGAAAAAGAGAACCTCTTACATCTCAATAACGAGAGTCGTTGAACGCTAAGCGTGTTGTCATAATCGGAGCAGGTCCTGCTGGGTTAATGGCGGCCGATGTTTTATCGGCACATGGAATCCAAGTCGATGTTTTTGAAGCAAAGGCTTCTGTGGGAAGAAAGTTCCTCGTGGCAGGAAAAGGGGGATTAAACATCACCCACAGTGAGCCGTTAGCTGACTTTATCCTGCGCTACGATCAAACCGATTGGCTGAAACCCATGCTGGAAGAATTTGATGCCCAAAAAATTGTGTCATGGATGGAAAGCTTAGGCATCTCCTCCTTCATCGGAACATCCGGTCGCATCTTTCCCACCGAGATGAAAGCTGCCCCACTGCTGCGCCGCTGGTTGTCTCAACTAAAAAAACGTGGTGTCAAAGTCCATTGCAACCATTACTGGGAAGGCTTTGCCCCCGAGGGAAGTTTGCGTTTTGCAACGGCTGAAGGTACAAAAGTCATAACACCTAACACAACTCTTTTAGCCCTAGGCGGTGCCAGCTGGCCAAGCCTGGGCTCGGATGGGGCATGGGTGAATATTTTGGTGCAAAAAAAGATCCCCATCACTCCCCTGCTGCCCTCAAACTGTGGATTTAAGACAACATGGTCTCAGCATATGGATTCCCATTTGGGCAAGCCTCTCAAAAATATAGCAGGCTGGGTTAAAAATGACTCTGGCGAAATTCAAAAGAGCTCATCGGAAGCTATTTTAACAACCTACGGTATCGAAGGAGGGTTAATCTATGCATTATCCCGTCCTCTGCGGGAGAACATAGTTTCTGATGGCGAGGCTACTCTTTATTTAGATCTGCTGCCGTACATAACACTCAGCAAACTCCATGCTTTGTTGTCACCATCAGGAAAACAATCCATTAACAATATCTGGCGCAAAGCAGGGCTGGACAACGTTAAAATTGCCCTCATTCGCGAAGGATTGTCTAAAGACAAATGGTCTGACCCTATTTTTACTGCGGCATTTATCAAAGAATATCCGATCAAACTCACGGGAATGCAACCCATAGAGGAAGCGATCAGTACCGCAGGAGGAGTGAAACGTAAGGCGCTTACTGAAGATTTGATGATAAAGGCCTTGCCAAATGTCTATTGTGCAGGAGAAATGCTCGATTGGGATGCTCCGACAGGAGGCTACTTATTGACCGCTTCTTTTGCAAGCGGTCGATTTGCTGCTAAGGGGATCCTTAAAAACCTAACTTAACGACGGCACTCATCCGTGTCACAATGGCTCTTAGATTCAATAAATTCATCGGATAGATGTAAGTTTGTGCATGATCCCAATAATCCGTACAGTTCCATCTCTCTACCTGTAACATGCCGAACAATATTTCCCTGCCCATCTATAAAGACAAACACCTCATATTTATGCTCATTCTTTTTCATATGATGTGAAAAAATAACGTACTCAGCATCTCGTAATTCTGGCATTTGATGGCATGACGCGATGTATTTTTCACATTCTTTATTTATTTTTTTGATTTCTAAAAACTCTGATTGAATTGCTTCTACGAGAACAGGCTGCAATTTTGGCATTACATCTTTTAAATTATCATATTTTTCAATGTTGTGCATCATACACCTCCCACATCTATTATGTATAGTATAACGCATATGATGTGAAATTGATTAAAGAGTTGTGATGAATAAAACTTCAAATTCCAAATAATTCAATGGATAACTTTCCATCAGTCGTTTCGTCTGAGTAAAATTAAGCACTCTACGCCCACCGCTGACTCCACTGCGCTTTATATAACGAAACATTTCTCGTACCGTATCAAATTCCAAGATATAGCGAACGATCTCAAACTGCGCATCAAAATGGTGATTTGCACTTCCTATAACCTCATCGGATGATTTGAGAATAGAAGAGAGTCCTGCTGTTTCGTAGAGGGTTTTAAAAGTTCCTGAGGTGAAAATAGCAAAGGATACAGGGGTGTTTAAAGCATAAATCGATTTAAAAACACCATCAAGATCATCTGCCCACTGCAGCGCCGATGCAGAATAGAGTCGATCAAAAGAGAAGGCCACAAGTTGTGCAAATAGTTTTTGGTCATTAAAATCACCTAGTATCAACTCTGTTTGCGAAGAAATGGGATGATGCTCAAGCATGGCTGCTGAAAAATCAACACCGACAAAGCTCTCCAGTTCCCAATCAATGGATGAGAAGAGTGTTCCATTTCCGCAACCAAGATCGAGGATACGGCGAGGTTTATCAGGGGTATTAGCCACAAGTCTTTGCGCTACTTTGGTTTGAATGACGTTATGCGTCCCATATTGCGAAGCGTAGCGAGAGAATTCTTCGCGTGCTCTCATGGGAGATTAATTACCAACGCAACGATGAAAAAGAGCAAGAGACACAACACGATTGCCGCACCGCTTGGTAATGAGAAGAAAAAAGAAGCACTAAGACCGATGATAACACTTACCAATGCGATCGCGATTGAAAGCAGCATCGTTTTAAAGAAGCCCAATCCAAAACGTATTGCCGCGACAGGAGGAATGACCATTAATGCCCCGATCAACAACGTCCCTACAACCCGTATCGAAAGAGCGATGATAACCGCGATGACGCTAACCAACATGAAGTTCAGTAGTGCCACGCGTATACCGCTGGCACGTGCAACCTCTTCGTCAAAGGCAATAAAATAGAGTTCTTTGAAAAATAAAAGCAACAGTGCCATTCCTGCTGCCCCTGCAATTCCCATAATCACCAAATCTTCGTTAGTTACTGAAAGTATAGAGCCAAACAAGTAACTGAACAGCGATGCATTAAAAGAGCCCGCCAGCGAAACGATAATAATTGCCAGCGCCAAAGAACCCGATAAAAAGATCGCTAAGATAGAGTCCGAATAGAGATGATGAACACTTCGTAAATATTCAATCATCCATGAAGCGATCAACGAGGCGATGATTGCCATCCACAAAGGATTACTACCGACCAAAAGTCCCACCGAAACACCGACCAAGGAAACATGGGCCAAGGTTTCGCTTAACAATGAGTAGCGGCGCAATACGATAAATGAACCACTGATAGCGGCTAGTATCGCAATGATAAGTCCTGCGGCAAACGCACGCTGCATAAAGGGAAAACTCAACATCTCTATCATCAAAGCCCCCTAGTGGTTGTGGCAGACAACGTGAGAAGGGTTGCCGTACAATCGGCTCATCTCCTCACATCGCACCATCTCTTGAGGGGTATGAGACACAAGCAGTGTCTGATTTACAAAAAAGAGCTTCGAGATATCTTCGGCGATCACACCGATATCATGGGTAATAAACAAAATACTGATCCCTCTGGTTTTATGCAATGAGCGCAACAGTTCATAAAAACGGTGCTGAGATTCGACATCCACTCCCGTATTGGGTTCATCGACAATCAGTACTTCAGGATGAGAAGCTAAGGCACGTGCGATCATCACCCGCTGACGTTGACCGCCAGAAAGATGACCGATAAGGCGATCGCGTAAATCACTCACCCCCATTTGCTCCATAGACTCTTCGATAATGCGTTTGTCTTCGACCGATTCAAAACTAAACATTCCCCTAAGCGCATAGCGCCCCATCGCAACCACTTCACGTACCCTTGCGGGAAAACTCGCATCCACCAGAGCCGAGCGTTGCGGAACATAGCCGATCTTGTGCCATGCTTTGAATTTTTGCTGATCTACGCCAAAAAGCTGTATGGTTCCGGAAGTTGGTTTTTCCAATCCCATCAGCAACCGTATCAGAGTTGTTTTTCCCCCGCCGTTTGGTCCGATGATGGCACAATACTCCCCTTTTAAAACCGTACAGCTGACCGATTTTAAGATTTCATTGTCTTGACGGGTCAAACTGACATTATGAAATTCAAAAAGACTCGGGGAAAATTTCAACGACACTCCATTGCTTGAGTCATTTTTGCTAAATTCGCACGCATGATGGACTCATAAGTTTGATGTGATTTTAACTCATCTTCACTAATATTCTCCAGGGGCTGAAGAGGCAGTGCTTTTGCCCCCGTCTCTCGTGCAATGGTTTGCGCTATGTTATCATTGATCATCTCTTCAAAAAAGATTGTTTTGATCCCATGCTCTTTGACACGAGCAACAATCTGCGCGATGATCTTGGCACTGGGCTGTTCGTCAGAGGAGAGACCAATAATCGAAATATTTTCAAGAGAATTAGCATGAGCCAAATATCCAAACGCATCGTGGTTGGATATGAGGGTTCGGTTTTTACACTCTTTTAGGGCACTTTGATAGTCGGATTTTAGTTTTTGCAGTTTTGCTATATAGGCCGCTGCATTGGTATGATAGATTTGTTCATTCTTTGGAAACTTCACTGAAAACTCTTTTTCCAATGTTTGTGTCATTTTTATCATGTTGTCAATGTCCAGCCAATAGTGGGGGTCATAGCCTCCATCGTGATGCTCTTCGTGATCATCGTGGGCATCATCACTTTTTAACAATGTCACATGTTGACTCATATCAATTACTTTGGTTGTTTGCGTAAGAGTATTCGTAAAGGATTGTGTCCACGTTTCAAATCCTGCCCCGTTATAGATGAAAAAATCGGCGCGTGTTATTTGGGCTACTTGAGCGGGTGCTGGAGAAAACATGTGCGGGTCACTGCCAAGGGGGACAATAGGAGAAACTTCCAACGTCTCACCTGCAATTGTAGAAGAGACTTCATAAAGAGAAAACGTACTGACGGCAACGATTGGCTTGGTGCTTTGCGCTTTAGTTGATTGAGCTTTTGTTCCAAGAAAAACGGCTGTGCCTATCGCCCCGGCAATAAGACCTCCAACAACTATCAAACGCTTTGTGTTCATCATTTCAGTTTCCTCAAGAATAACTTTGGTAACATTCTAATGCAACTAAGTTGCAAGTAAGCTTAATCCAAGGAGTCTAATTTTACATGACACCCAACGAAAAAATAACCAATCATGGATTACGGCTCACCATTCCAAGACAAAAGATTCTATCCATCTTCTCGTATCAAACGCATCCTATTAGTTTTGAAGAATACGCCTCACTGGATACTACGATAGATAAAAGTACGTTTTATCGAAACATGCAAACATTTGAAGCTGCCAATATTATCCAGGGTATCGAATCGGATGAGGGAAAGCGCTATTTTGAACTGAGTGAAAAACAGCATCCTCATTTTATTTGCCAAGAGTGCCATAACATCACCTGTTTGGATGAAACGCCCTTTCCGATATTAAACGGCTATCACATCAACACCATCACCTATAAAGGAAGATGTCCTCAATGCTTCGATTTATAATTTTACTCTCATCGTACATAAGCATGAGCTGGGGATGTTTAGCGTGCAGTTACGGAGATATCAAAGTACTTACCAACGTACAGCTAAATATCTCAAACAACACGCTCACATCCATCGATGTTAAATGGACGTTGGACCCCATGTTTTCTCAAATGGTATTGGGAGATTTTGATCTCAATCGCAACAATCAATTTGAAAGCGCAGAAAAATATGAAGTTTACAAAGCAATCGAGCCGATGAAAGAAATGGGATTTTTTATCCGTCCCCAAATCAACAATCGCTCCTTATGGCTAAAGGAACTCAAAAAGTTTACCGTCCGACAAGAAAAAGGACTCGTTATCTACCGTTTTAATATCCCCATGAACGAAGCCATTAAGCAAGCATCACATTTGCGCATCACCTACGACACTAATGCCGCCTACAACAACGGAATCATTTATCATCTTAATGCCAAAAACGTTACTCTTAACCCTGCCCAATCCGCAAGGATAAACGTCAAATTTTTGTCACTTAAAAATGCGCAGCGTACCGAAGGAGTTCTTGACATCTTAATACGCCCCCGAACTCTAGCGCTGGCCTCACCACTGGGAGGAAATATACAAAACAGAACGGATCAAGGTGCCTTTAGCCAAAGTTTACGTACCATTACCGAAAAAATTCACGGAGCATTAATAGAAGCTCAAGAACACCCCAGCCCTCAAACGATCGGTGCAATCTTGCTCTTTTCATTACTCTACGGTGTCGCTCATGCAGCGGGTCCTGGACATGGAAAAACACTGGTTGCAAGCTATTTTAGTACTAATGATCGTAGTTACACACGAGGTGTCTCGGTTTCCTTGTTGATTGCTATAATCCACGTTGTAAGCGCATTCGCCCTAACAATGATGCTGTATTGGTTTGTTCATGCAATGTTTTCACAAACCATCAATGACATATCCCTATACATGACAAAATTTAGCGGATTAGTGATTTTAAGTATTGCTCTGTATCTTTCCCGTCAAAAATGGCAATTTTATCGTCCAAAAAGTAAGGCAATGAATTTCACGGCTACCGCGCCACACATCAGCAGCTGCGGATGTCATAGTTGTAAAACCACTACCAATTCAACAGACCTAATGCTTATTTTAGGTGCAGGTATTGTCCCTTGTCCCGGAACCGTTGTCGTATTTTTATTTGCCATTTCCATGGGTATGTTTTGGTTAGGCGCTATGAGTGCTGTCATTATGAGTTTAGGCATGGGCATTACGATTGCGACCACCGCTGCATTGGGTACAGCACTGCGCCGTAAAAGCTCTAAAGTAGGAGATACTATCCTCAAATATATTGATATTTTAGGAGTCAGTATTATGCTAATTTTGGGCACTATGCTTCTGTTTTCATAAGCTCTTCATCTGCGCTGTGCTATAATCGCGAACTTTTACTCCATATAAGGACTCATAATGACAGGTATTCTGCTCATCGTTCAAATCGTACTCGTGGTGATGATCGTCATCGCCGTACTTTTACAAAAAAGCTCTAGCATCGGATTGGGTGCCTACAGCGGCTCTAACGAATCGGTATTTGGAGCAAAAGGACCTGGCAGCTTTTTGGCTAAAGTCACTTTTTTTCTTGGGTTTACATTTGTGGTCAACACCATTGCTTTGGGCTACTTTTATGCTCAACAAAAAAATGCGTCTGTCGTTGATTCTATGTTGGATAAAACCCAAATTGCTGCACCAACAATCAACGTCGTTAATGACGTAAACACTACTAAGTAAGAAGGGGCATTTCATGTTAGAAGAAGTGTATCAATTTTGTGAAGAAAAAATGCAGGGAAGTCATGACCATATGCTCAGTAACTTTCGTACACTGCGCACGGGAAGAGTAACGACTAAGATCTTGGACAATGTGCGTGTTGACAGCTACGGTTCTATGGTTCCATTGGACCAAGCAGGAAGCGTATTGGCAACGGATGCTACTACTATCACTATCACTCCTTGGGAAAAGTCGATGTTAAGTGTCATTGAAAAAGCGATTTTAAAATCCGATATCGGAGTTAATCCGAACAATAACGGAGAAGAAATTAAACTCTTTTTTCCCCCAATGACGGTAGATCAACGTCAGGACATCGCCAAAAAAGCCAAAAGTATGGCGGATGATGCAAAAGTAGCAGTACGAAACGATCGTAAAAAAGCAAATGATAAGATCAAAGTGCTTGAAAAAGAGAAGGTCGTGACCGCTGATGATTCAAAAGCAGCTCAAGATAAAGTTCAAAAAATAACCGATAAATTTATCACTAAAATCGATGACTCGCTCAAAAGTAAAGAGCAAGACATCTTGACGGTTTAACTATGGACGTCAAATCCATCTACATGAACGCCAATGCTCTTTTAGAAGGGCATTTTAAACTCAGTTCAGGCAACCACTCTCAGTTTTATCTCCAATCGGCAAAAGTACTTGAGGACCCTAAGACAGCCAAGCTGTTGGCGGATGCTCTTGCGGTACAGATCAATGAAAGCGGACTGCAAATCGATACCGTATGTGCTCCTGCACTTGGCGGACTAATCGCCGGCTTTGCATTGGCAACCGCATTAGACAAACGCTCTATTTTTGCTGAACGTGTTAACGGAGAGATGCAAATTCGTCGCGGATTTGAAATCAAGCCGGGTGAACGTGTCCTCGTATGTGAAGATATTATTACCACGGGTGGCTCAGCACTCGAAGCTGCACGTGCAATCGAAGCGTTTGGCGGAGAAGTCGTAGCCTTTGCCGCACTTGCCAATCGCGGATTTTGTAAGCGTGATGGAAGTGCATTAAATCGCAAAGAGAATTGTTCACTGCCTGAAAATAAACCTCTTTTTGCACTTGCGGATTTTGATTTTGAAATGTATGCTCCTGATCAGTGCCCTTTATGTAAAAAAGGCTCTGAGGCCATAAAACCAGGATCAAGAGGGAACTGATTTCGTCAGGCCCATCCCCCTTTTAGCCTATCGCTAGAGAGCTATAGCTCGCAATGCAGTGCTTCGCATACCAACTTAGTAGCGACCTCTTTTTTCCCATCCACCGTTACTGTGATTGGAAGCCCCCTGAGCTCTCTCTTTTCTTCTATGCTCACTACTTTGACCACGACTTTAACCTGAGGTGCGTAGCTCAGTATACTCTCACAGATCAACCGTTTTTTCACCATATTATCCAGCGTCACAATAACACTGATGGCGTCATGAATGTGCAGTTTGTCTAAAATCGCAATCTTGGACATATCTCCGTAATAAGCTTTTTCACCATCAGCAAGAGCCTCTTGAACGTGCTTATAGCTGTTGTCCACAATGATGTACTTGACCTCTTCCAGCCGCAAAGCTTTGACAACAAATTTTCCCACAATGCCGTATCCGCACACGATAACATGATTACGGTATACCGCAAGATCATCAAAGTTTTCCGTCATACTCGTCTCTTTAAAAAACACTTCCGCAATGGCACTGACCTTTGAGAGAATAAACGGTGTCGCGACAATAGAGAGTACTGTAATCAAAACAAGCATCTGAACCAGCTGGGGTTCTAAAATTTTATTATTTCCCGCAAGGGCAAAGATAGCGAACGAGAACTCCCCCACTTGAGAGAGCGCGATAGCTGTCTTAAACGCAGTTTTGCCCTTGGAATAAATACGAACTACTCCAAAAATAATAGCCGCTTTAATCAGTAGAATGATCATCAATAGTCCGAAGATCTCTCCAGCATGTGCGGCGAAAAAGAGAACATCAATTTTCATCCCTACCGTTACAAAAAACGTTCCTAGAAGCAAATCTTTAAAAGGAGCAATGTCCGATTCTACTTTGTGGTGATACTGTGTTTCGGCAATAATCATCCCTGCGATAAAAGCTCCCAGAGAATAGGTAAATCCAAAATAATGAGCACTCAGCGATGCGCCGACAACAATCAAAAGAACTGAGCCCATAAACAATTCTTCCACATTGCTTGTAGAAGAGAAATGAAGCAGCCACGTCATCACCTTCTTCCCGACAACAAACAGCAAACTGACAACGACGATGGCGCTAAGGGTTGTTTGCAATAATACTTGCCCGATATTATCGGTTCCTGTGCTCAAAAACCCGATTAAAATCAAGATAGGGATGACCGCTAAATCCTGATAAATCAAAATCCCCATAGAGCGCTGCCCGTACGGACGGGTTATTTCCTTGCTTTGCTTTAAATAGCTCAAAACCACCGCCGTCGAAGAGAGCGCCAGAGACATGGAGACGATCATGGATGTTGCAAAATCAAGATGAAAGAGACCATAGCACGCACCAAATATGACCGCTGCTGTCAGGGTCGTCTGTAAAAATCCATTAAAAAATACATCGATTTTCATTGTGGCTAATCGGCGAAGCGATACTTCCAAACCGATGGTAAACATCAAAAAGACTACTCCAAACTCAGCAATTGCAGCGAGTGTATTCGAGTCTGCCATATGGCGTAAATCAAAAGCATACGCAACCACCGTTCCCGTCATGATGTAACCGATAATCTGGGAAATTCCAAAACGTTTTAGAATAAGATTGACAACAATCGAAATCCCAAGGGCGATCGTAAGATAATAAAGAGCCGATTCCATTAAAATTTTCCTTTTTATAAGCCTTAACAGTATATAATGGCCTACTTAAAATACGGCTTCCAAAAGTCGTTATGTGTGCCTATTTGGCCTGTTTTCACCCAAAATTTTGATCCATAATCCGAAGGAATACCTCATGACCAAGTATATTTTTGTAACCGGTGGCGTATTGAGTTCGCTTGGAAAAGGGATTACGGCTGCAAGTATTGGCGCATTGCTGACCCATGCAGGCAAAAAAGTCGGTATGTTGAAAATTGATCCGTATATCAACGTCGATCCAGGTACCATGAGCCCATTGGAGCATGGTGAAGTATTCGTCACTAAAGACGGCGCTGAGACTGATTTGGACGTGGGAAATTATGAACGCTTTTTAGATGCTTCGTTTTTACGTACCAGCAACTTTACAACCGGTCAGGTCTACAGCAGTGTTATCGAACGTGAACGTGCCGGCGGCTACCTCGGGCAGACGATCCAAGTCGTACCGCACATCGTAGGTGAAATCGTCGACCGTATCAAAAAAGCAGGCGAGGGACATGAGATTCTCGTCGTTGAGTTGGGCGGTACCGTTGGGGATATCGAAGGCTTGCCGTTTATGGAAGCGATCCGTATGATGAAACACGATGACGAGGTTGAAGGGACGTTCTTCATCCACGTCACCCTCATCCCGTTCATCAAAGCAGCGGGCGAGCACAAAAGCAAACCGACGCAGCACTCGGTACAAGAGCTCCGACGTATCGGTATCACTCCGCAGATGATCATCGCCCGAAGTGAAGAGCAACTGCCAAAAACATTCAAGAAAAAGCTGGCACTCAGCTGTGATGTTTCTGCTGACAGTATCATCGAAGCACTCGATGCCGCAACCATCTATGCAATCCCGCTAACGTTCTTGCACCAAAATATTCTTACTCCTATCGCAAAAGAGCTGGGATTGGGCGAGCTCAAGCCGGACATGGAACAGTGGGATTCATTGGTCAAAAAAATCGTTTCCCCTAAATACCGTGTAAATATCGGGTTTGTCGGAAAATACCTCGAACTTAAAGAATCATACAAATCTCTCATCGAAGCGCTGATCCATTCAGGTGCGCATTTGGATACTCGTGTGAACATCAGCTGGATCGACAGCGAAAAGATCGAAGAGCAGGGAGCTGAAGTCTTCTTGCGTGATTGTGATTCGGTACTCGTTGCCGGTGGCTTTGGGAATCGTGGCGTTGAGGGAAAAATCAAAGCTATCCGTTATGCGCGTGAAAACCGTATCCCGTATTTAGGGATCTGTTTGGGGATGCAACTTTCACTGGTCGAATACGCGCGTAATGTTTTAGGATTTACCGATGCCAACTCCATCGAGTTTAATCCTCAAACAACTCATCCAATGATCTATCTTATCGATAATTTCATTGACCAATCGGGTCAAAAACAGCTACGAACACACCGTTCTCCAATGGGTGGAACAATGCGTTTGGGCGAGTACCCGTGTGAGACCAAAGAAGGGTCCCACTTACGTGCTGCCTACAATGGCGAGAAACTTATTTTCGAGCGTCATCGCCACCGCTATGAAGCAAATCCTACTTATCGCGATGATTTAGAGCGTGCGGGTATGATTATCACGGGTGAGTCTGATGGTCTTATTGAAGCCGTTGAGATACCGGGTCATCCATGGTTTTTAGGGGTGCAGTTTCATCCTGAATTCACTTCACGTTTACAAACCCCTAATGCTACGATTCTTGCATTTGTGAAGGCTACCTTTGAGCAAACCAATCCTGCTTGAGGTACCGCAACTCAGCCACGAGAATTTAAACACTCTCCTCTCAAAGCGTTTTACTGCGCAAAGCGAAAAACTCTCTGACATTCCTCATCCAAGCCAACTCAAAGATGCCCAAAAAGCTGCCAAACGTATTGCTGATGCTATTCGCAAGGGTGAAAAGATTGCCCTTGTCGGGGATTATGACGTAGACGGGGTAACCTCTACGGCAATTGTTAAACGCTTTTTTGACCTCATCCCCTATCCACTTCTTGCCACTATTCCTAACCGTTTTACCGATGGATACGGTGTTTCCAAAGGAGTGCTAGAGCGTATTGATGCCGATGTCGTATTTACCGTGGACAATGGAATCAATGCTATTGAAGCCGCCGAAGTATGCAAAGCCAGAGGAATCGACCTCATCATCACCGATCACCATACCCCAAGCGATATTCTCCCTGATGTCTATGCCATCGTTAATCCCAAACAGCGTGATTGCCCCTATCCGTTCAAAGATATCTGCGGTGCACAAGTGGGATGGCTTTTGATGGGCTTGATCAAGCAAGAGCTTGGCCTATCCATCGACATGCGCCAGTTTTTCCCCTTTCTGGCTCTTGCTGTTATCGCCGATGTCATGCCGCTGGTGGGAATCAATCGCGCCATCGTCAAGACAGGCCTAGAGATGATGAACACCTCATCACTGCCTCCCTTTATTATCATCCGCGATATTCTCAATCGCTCCGCTATCTCATCAGAAGACATCGGATTTCAAATCGCACCGCGCATTAACTCAGCAGGGCGTCTCGAAGATGCTTCCATCGCATTAGACTTTTTGACCGCAAAAACAACAGAGAAGGCCTATCACCAGTTTGATCTGTTAACGGCATTGAACGCTCTTCGAAAAGAGATCGAAGCCGATACGACAGCATGTGCTATGACAGAAGTAAACACCAATAATAAAGTGATAGTAGTAGCAGGAGAGAACTGGAATGAAGGGGTGGTGGGAATTGTTGCTTCCAGGCTCGTAAACCATTTTCAAAAACCTGCGATAGTTTTGAGTATCCACAACGGTATTGCAAAAGGATCAGGGCGAAGTATCGGGAATGTTGACCTCTATACTCTGATTAAATCCCAAGAGCATTTATTGGCAAAATTCGGTGGGCATAAAATGGCAGCAGGGCTCTCTATGGATTTATCAAACGTCGATGACTTCCGTACTCTTATAAACGAAGCAGCGCAGGAACTGCATCCTGATGACTTTATCCCTCAAAGCGATATTTTAGGAGAGTTGGAATCCGAATCGATTAATGTCGAGTTGCTTGAACTGCTGCAAAAGTTTGAA
Organism: Sulfuricurvum sp.; assembly: GCA_030692765.1. GTDB lineage: Bacteria > Campylobacterota > Campylobacteria > Campylobacterales > Sulfurimonadaceae > Sulfuricurvum. The sequence goes on along the minus strand of JAUYUB010000005.1, from coordinate 34,033 downwards.
CCTTACGGTGAGGGAAATCCCCGTCCGCGTTTTTTACTGCGCGATGCACACGTTGTCCAGATCAAACTTTTTGGCAGCGACAAGTCCCACAGCCGACTGGAACTTCGCCCCGTGCCCACACTTTCTAAAACGATTGAACTGATCGCCTTTCGCAGAGTATTGGAGTGTCCGGACAGTAAACAGCTTAGCTGCAGCTATACCGTCAACAAAAATGAATTCAACGGAAAAGTCTCCATGCAGCTGATGCTGGAAAGGCTCTTTTAATGGATACGTTTTACATTGAATATCGAGATCCTCTCTTTGGTGTGATTCTCTTTTTTCTTTTGCTGTTTGTCATATCCTTTCTAAGCTATTGGGGTGGGCGATACAAAGCTTCCAAGGCACACCGCTCACTCGAATCCTTTTTAGGCAAATTTGACGAGGACAGTGAATCCACACCTATTGCTTTGCAAATATATAACAATACGCTCAATAACGAATCGTGGCTTTTACTTGCGCACAGCTATGAACTTCAGGGGAACTTTGAAAAAAGCATTGAGATATATCTTGCAGTGCTTTCCAAATACAGTGAACCATTATTTCAAAAAGAGGTGCTCTTACTTTTGGGAAAAGCCTATTTTAAAGCAGGTTTTCTCGAAAGAGCCCGTGTAAGTTTTGTTCAGGTACTCAGTGACCATCCGCGCACGCCCGCTGCTTTGCATTATCTCATATTGGCGTACGAACAGCTCCAGCAATTTGATAGGGCACTGGAAGTCAGCGAATCTCTGCTTGAACTTCAGCCGCAATCACACCCCATACAAACGTATCTAAAATGCCGAATCATTCTCGTGGATCCAAAGCTTACAATAGATGAGCGATGCCAACAGCTATGCACGATCTATCGTGAGACATTCAGCCTCGGATATTTGATTTTTGACTATCTTTTTACTCACAGAAGTACTCTGGCATGGGAAATATTCGATCACTCTTTAGCTCATCGGCTCAGTGATATTTTATGGAGATTGAGCGAAGAGAAACTCGATTTGGCTATAATTTCACGTAATGCCTACCTGTGTGAATTGTTCACAGCACGCGGCGCACTTGAACTCGCTCAAAACAGTTCGGTATTTGAACTCGATACCCTTATTGCCTTGCGCAAATGCGGAAGCAGTAAAGCGACATTGCAATTTGAATACGCATGTGGTGAATGCAAACAGATCTCTTTTATTCCGTTTCACCGATGCCCGCATTGCCATACAATCGATACGGTAAGCCCGATTCTAACCCTCTCAAAGGAACATTTTGAAGAAAATAACTCCTTTCAGTAATAAAAAATTTAAACAAGGATTGACCAATAATGGATGATTTACAAACCCTGCAAAAACAATTAGGGTATCAATTTAAAAATAAAGAGCTCCTTATTGAAGCGCTGACGCATAAAAGCTACAAACAGCCCTACAATAATGAGCGACTGGAATTTTTAGGAGATGCCGTTCTCGACCTAATCGTCGGAGAATACCTGTATAAGAAATTCACCCATTTTGAAGAGGGAAATCTCTCAAAAATGCGCGCGTCTCTGGTCAATGAGGGAGGGTTTACCCGCCTTGCGCTTTATTTGAATCTTGGTGAGTATATTTATTTGTCCAACGCCGAGGAAAATAATAGCGGGCGCACTAAAAGTTCCCTGCTTTCCAATGCGTTTGAAGCATTGATGGGGGCCATTTATCTTGAGGTAGGATTAGACACCGTACGCACGATTACCATCGATTTGCTTGAAAAAGTGCATCCTGATATTTCGCTGGATTCCCTCTTTAAAGACTACAAAACATCGCTACAAGAACTCACTCAAGCACACTATGGGATCACTCCTGACTACCAGCTGGTTGCGGCACACGGTCCCGATCATAAAAAAGAGTTTGAGATCGCTGCTTTCATCGATGGAAAACGGTATGCCAGCGCTGTTGGGAAAAGTAAAAAACAAGCCCAGCAAGAGGCTGCAAAAATTGCCTTGGAAATTTTAACAAAGGAGCTCAAATGAACCGATTTGGTGAACGCTTCACGATGACTACCTATGGTGAGTCCCACGGAAAAGCGATCGGGTGTGTTCTCGATGGTGTCCCAGCAGGTCTGCAAATCGATGAAGCCTATATTCAAAGCGAACTCGATCGTCGTCGCCCGGGACAAAACGAGTTTGCGACCGCACGCAAAGAGTCCGATACAGTAGAAATCCTCAGTGGGGTATTCGAGGGGTTAAGTACTGGAACACCTATCATGATGGTCATCTACAACACCGACCAAAAAAGCGGTGACTATTCCAATGTCAAAGATATTTTCCGTCCAGGCCATGCTGATTTTACCTATTTTCATAAATTCGGACTGCGTGATTATCGCGGCGGCGGACGCTCAAGTGCACGTGAAACCGCAGCACGCGTTGCCGGTGGTGCGGTTGCCAAGCTTATTCTCTCCAAAATTGGCATCACCTTTCATAGCGGCATCAGTGCGATTCACGGAATTCAAGGCAACGAACTGGATTTCACCTATCCAGCCAAAAGCCCTATCTATGCCTTAGACCCACGTGTTGAAGAGGCACAAAAAACAGCTATTTTAGAGGCTAAGAATCGACATGATTCTGTGGGAGGAGTTGCCACACTCAAAGTATCGGGTCTTCCAATCGGATTGGGTGAGGGGCTGTATTACAAACTCGATGCGGTTCTTGCAAGCGCCATGATGGGGATTAATGCCGTCAAAGCAGTCGAAATCGGAGACGGTATCCACAGTGCTGAAGTTTTGGCATCCCAAAATAATGACCCTATCACGCAAGAGGGCTTTAAAACAAACCACTCCGGCGGAATTTTAGGGGGGATGAGTAATGGCGATGATGTTATCTGCAAAGTGCACTTCAAACCTACCCCCTCCATCTTTATCGATCAAGAGAGCATCAATACCTCTGGGCAAAGTGTCCACGTATCGCTCAAAGGGCGACATGATCCATGTGTCGCGATACGCGGTTCCGTAGTCGTTGAGTCAATGGCTGCATTGGTTATTGCCGATATGATACTACTGAATATGGGACGCACCATGGATGGGATTAAAGGCTACTACGCTTAAGATTTTTTTCGCTACTATTGATAATCTTTATTCCAATAAGGTTTCACTAATGAGCAAAAAAGAAAAATCCTATCTTCTCGATACCTCCGTTATCCTCGATGACCATACCAATATTTTACGTATCAGTAAGGACAACCTCAATGCCGTTGTCATCACCAATGTCGTCCTAGCGGAGCTAAACAGCAAAAAAGAGGATATGCGCTCGGAAGCCGGTTTTCAAGCCAGAGAGTTTTTTCGCCTTGCTGATGCCTCTGTAGGGGAACCAATTTCTGCGGTGGAACTTCCTTCATGTATCTTAGATCAAATCGATCCCAAACAATGCTCTGAAGATCGCTATTATAAACTTGCCCTAAAATTTGATCATTCGCTTTTAAGCGGCGAAGAGATGACCATCGATTTTTACCTCATCCACCGCGATAAATATCGTGTGGTCAATACCTTTTCAGAGTCCAAAGGGCTCAATGATGCCATGATCGGTGAAATCGCTCACGACTACGACCTCACCCTTGTCACCAACGACATGTCCTTTCGTATCGCTTCTGAGATTCGTGGAGTACCCACTCAAAGCATTCGAAACAGCAGCGTCGAAGCCCCAGAAGATATTGACTTTTCCTCTACCTATACCTACATCGGTAGCCCAGAGTTTCCTGAGGGCGAACACCATAATTTTGAGCAATACACCTTCATAGAACAAGCGATCAGTACAACACAAGAGACTTATACAACTGGGATACAAAAATACGCCCTAAGTTCAAATGGTCAGCTCGAATGGTGCGATTTTGATCGCCGTTTTGGGGAACATTTTGATGAAAGTTTTGTACGTCCCATGAACATAGAACAAAAATTTTATTTCACCATGATGACCCATCCGCAAAACTTTGTTACGGTCGTTGCAGGCTCAACGGGCTCTGGAAAAACTCTCGTAGCACTGCAAGCGGGACTTGAGCTGGTTGAAGAGGGGATTGTTGAAGGGATTATTTATGCGCGTAACACCGTCACCTCCAACGATCAACAAGCCGAACTTGGATTTAGAAAAGGAGACGAAGATCAAAAGCTGGGCTACTTCATGTACCCATTATACTCTGCGGTCAACTTTACAATCGAGCATCAAAACAAACATTCCATTGATGCCCGTGTAGAGTTTACCGGAACCACAAACTCAACGAAGCGTGAAAATGCAACTGAGCTGTTTATGAAGAAATACAATATCGAAGCCATGGACATTGCTCACATGCGCGGAACAACCATCTCTCGCAAATTTGTTATCATCGATGAAGCCCAAAACATGACCAATGCGACACTCAAACTCATCGGTACACGCATGGGAGAAGAGACGCGTCTGGTCATCATGGGAGACCCAGGACAAATAGATCATCCCTTCCTCTCAAAACGCCGTAATGCGCTCGTAAGCCTACTTAATAAAGCACAGCACAGTGATTTTGTTGCAGGAATACAGCTGCGACATACTATCCGTAGTAATGTTGCTAATTGGTTTGATAAGAACTTTTAATTATAATGAAGGTGAAACAAGAACGCGCATAAGCGCAATTGGGCACACCGCCGAGGTGAACCCAGCGTTAGCGTAGCCAATCGGGACGAGTTCCGATGGCGTATCACATATTAAATAGGTAAAACGCGGATTTTATTCGAAAGTTTTTCTTTAAGTGTTGATTCAATCGCGTACAATGTACCCGTACTTGAACTCGCACAACCATTACATGCACCCAAATAGCGAATATAGATGTCAATGTACTCAGGAGAGTCTTTAATGTCAATAATCTCTACATTACCGCCATCCATAATCAAAAACTGACGGACACTCTCATCGATAACCGCATCAACAGCTTTGATCTGTTGGACTAATGTCATGGTCTCGAAATTACCAGCAGGGCCTGCATCGGCAGCATTGTGCATTTTCTCCAAATCCATCTCATGTCGGACACCCGCCAAAATATCGACGAGATACCACTCACGTGCCTCATGTCCACCAGGCTTGATACATGATTTACAAAAACCGCCTGCTTTAGTATAGTCAGTAATTTGCTCAATGCTCGTAAGATCATTCAAACGAATAACCTCTTTGAGTGTTCCAAGACTGATACGTGCACATTCACACACAATAATCTCAGTCTCAAAGCTTCCTTCATCAACACCGAGGTATAGGCCAGCCGCTTTTTTAATAACATCATACGCCATAACTGAGCAGTGCATTTTTTGTGGTGGAACTGCTGGAGTTTCCGGATCATCACGCAATGCCATTTCAACATCAATATTGGTGATTTTGACCGCATCTTGAACCGTCTTACCGATACAAAGCTCTGCCATCATGTCTGAAGAGGCAATCGCCGTACCACAACCAAAACTTTTAAATTTTGAGCTAACAATCGTATCATTTGCAGGATCTACCGCCCAATACAAACGTACCGCATCGCCACAACTCTCTGCTCCAAAATCCGCAACGATTAATTTTTGCCCCGCTGCATCACACTCTTCTTGTGTAATTTCACCCTGATTGGTCGGGGCGTTCATCAATGTAGTTACTTTATTTGAATACTGATCCCAAAGAGATCCGCTCATTAAATCATTTTTTGCCATAATAGAATCCTTTAGTGATGTGGATGATGCTCGCCAGCTTCGCCGCCGGGAGTAGGTTGTACGATTGCGTACGAACTTGAAATTGCACGTAGTCTTTTTACCGCTGATTCAAAACGCTCGATGACGTAATCAATCTCTGCGTCGGTTGTAAAACGACTTAAACTCAAACGAATTCCTGTATGTGCTAGTTCATTGTCTGCACCTATGGCCAACATTACCGAGTTTGCTTCCAAATCTGCAGAGGCACATGCCGATCCTGTTGATGCCCCGATTAGAGCATTGTTAAGATCCCACAACATACCTTCACCCTCAACCCCGCGAATCGAGATCAAGATGGTATTTGGAGTACGATTAGCTCTGTCACCGACCGTAAAGACATCGGTTAATCCTGACAGTAATGCATCTTCTAGGCGATCACGTTTAGCGGCGATTGTTGCCATCTTCTCTTGAATATTTTCGGTTGCAAGCTCAAGAGCCTTAGCCATTCCTACCATGTACGGAACATTGAGAGTACCTGAACGGCGGCCACCCATATGCTCTCCACCGTGCAACAACGGTGTAAGCTTTTGTGAATCACGGATATAAAGGGCACCTACCCCTTTTGGACCATGAAACTTATGCGCGGACATCGACATAAAGTCAACATGAACATCTTGCATATCAACAGGAATTTTACCTACTGCTTGAACGCCGTCTGTATGAAAAAGAACCCCTTTCTCTTTACAGATCTCACCGATTTCTTTAATTGGAAAAATCATCCCCGTTTCATTGTTTGCCCACATAATAGACACCAATGCTGTCTTTTCGGTAATAAAACTGCGAACTGTGTGTGCTTCAACAATGCCTTGATCATTCACTGGAAGATACGTTACTTTAACCCCATTATCTTCAAGGAACTTGCACGCTGAAAGGACCGAAGGGTGTTCGATCTCTGTCGTCACGATGTGATTCTTTTCGCCGTGCATAATTTTATCAAACCATACCGACTTCAAAACCCAATTGTTCGCTTCGGTTGCGCATGAGGTAAAAATAATATCATCTTTGTCCGAAGCATTGATGCCTTTATACATCTGATTGATCGCTTTGGTGATCGCTGGGTGCGATGCGGTACCGTAGCGGTGCAGTGAACTAGGGTTACCATAGATTTCACTGAAAAACGGCATCATCGCTTCTACAACAGCAGGATCAACCATTGTGGTAGCGTTATTGTCTAAATAGACATTCATGAGACTCTCCTAAAAAGGTGTTTTTGAAATAAGACAATTTTTATCTTGTTTAACTTTTGAGATGATAGTGCAACCCTTGTTATACTAACCTTAAGGTTTTTTTATATTTAGCGTGGTTTAAGAATCGATTATTAATGCGCCATCAATGCTACCATGATATCAATACTCTCTTGAAAGTCCGTAATGGCAGTAGCGTCTTGCGTCATAAAGGCTTCCATTTGCTCTTTTTTAGCGATTGCCTCGTCAAGTTCTTTATCCGAGCCTTTGATATAGGCACCGATACGGATCAACATCTCATTCTCTTTTAACAGTGTATAGAGACGACGGAATCGGCGTGCCGCTACCAAATGTTCAGGGCTGATAATATCATTCATGACCCGTGATGCGGAATTGAGGATGTGGATTGGAGGATAGATGCCAAAATCGGTAAGTTCGCGAGAGAGGACAATGTGTCCATCCAAAATTGAGCGTGACTGGTCAGCAATCGGATCAGACATATCGTCCCCCTCGACGAGAACGGTGAAAAATGCCGTAATTGAGCCGTGCCCTTCTTCTTTTCCTGCGCGTTCCATGAGCTGAGGCAAAAGAGTGAGCGAAGAGGGAGGGTAGCCCTTTGACGTAGGCGGTTCGCCCAATGCCAAACCAATCTCACGCTGTGCCATCGCAAAACGGGTCACCGAATCCATCATAAACAGGACGTCATGCCCCTGAGATTTAAAATACTCCGCTACACTCATTGCACTGAATGCCCCGTATTTACGCATAAGAGGAGAATCATCACTCGTTGCAACGACCAAAACGGTGTTTTCCAAATTGCCGCCCAGTGATTTTTCGATAAACTCAGGGACTTCCCGTCCACGCTCACCGATGAGAGCCACTACTTTAATGGGTGCTTGAGACCCGCGTACGATCATCCCCATCAACGTCGATTTTCCTACACCGCTTCCGGCAAAAATACCAAGCTTTTGCCCTTTCCCGCAACTGAGAAGCCCATCGATGGTTTTTACTCCAACCATAAAAGGCTCATCGATCATCCCGCGCTTCATGGCCGCAATGGGTGCTTTGATAATCGGCTCCATATGAGATCCCCAAACAGGACCTTTCCCATCGATGGGTTTCATGAACGGATCAACAACACGCCCCAGCAAACCATCGCCTACTTCTATGGCCATTCCTGTTTGATTGGTGAAAACTTTATCCCCGGCACGAAATCCTTCTACAAATCGAAAAGGGGTGATAAAAAAGCGGTTTCGTTCTACCTCACTGACCATCCCCATCGCCTCTGAAGCATCTACATCGGAAACAATAGTAACGGTATCGCCGATACTCACATGCAGTCCTTCTGCCACGATGACCGTAGGGCTTATTTTGACAATGGTTCCGAAAACAGTGTGAAGCTTCTCTTTTCCAAGACGTTCACGAAGGGCTTTTAGCGGCATTGAGACATTAGTATCGGTTGCCCGAATGTGAATTGATCAAGCTAAAAAACTCCATACGAGTTTTTTCATCGCGCTTAAAAAGACCGCGTAAAGCACTGGAGGTCGTAGTCGAGCTGATCTTTTGAACTCCTCGCATTTCCATACACATATGACGTGCCTGAATAACTACCGCCACCCCTTTTGGATTAATGGAACGCATCAGCGCATCTGCAATCTGTTCCGTCAGCTGCTCTTGTATCTGCATACGTCTCGCAAAAACATCGACGACTCTAGGAATTTTTGAGAGTCCGACTACTTTTCCATCGGGAATATACGCGATATGCGCTCGTCCGATAATAGGAAGAAGATGGTGCTCGCACGTAGAATAAAACTCGATGTCTTTGATGAGTACCATTTCGTCATTACTCGTCGTAAACATCGCCGAGTTCAAAATTGCTTGCGGATCTTCCTGATAGCCGCCAAACATGAATTCATAGGCTTTAAGAACACGTTCCGGTGTTTTGAGAAGTCCTTCACGCTGGGGATCTTCGCCTATATGCCCTATCATCGTTTTTACTGCATTTATAAAAGATTCATTTTCCACAGTCTCTCGCTTGTATGTTTTACGTTACTATTACTTTAACATGTTATGGCTTTTATTCAGCCATTTATTAACCATACTACGCTACTATTGCCACCATTTACTCAATTAAATGATACAGCAACAAAGGGATTCAATGCAAATCACAACCAATAAAATCAATTCTGCTAACGCAAAGATAAATGCAGCTATTACACGCAATACGCTCGACACCAATATCGAAAAAATTGCTAAACAACTCAGTAAAGACGCAAAAGTTCCTGGATTCCGTAAAGGAAAAGTTCCAATGGATGCGGTCAAAAAACAATACGGTGACCGTTTGGTACAAGATGCTGAAGCACAGGCACTTCGCGATTTGCTAAATGTTGGGCTTAAAGAGATGGGGATCGCTCCTGATAGTCTTATCGGTGAGCCACAAGTTACAAAGTTCGAAAAAAATGACAACGGTATCGAAGTTGAGGTAACCATTGCAACACGTCCCTCTATTGAATTGGGAGATTATATCGCCCTCGTTCCTGAGTTTACAAAACCGGTAATTGCCGATGACGCAATCATCGCACGCATCCAAGAGCTTGCAGGTGCACAAGCAGCATTTGTCACAGTTGACGAAGCTCGTCCCCTAGCCAATGGCGATACAGCCTTGATCGATTTCGAAGGTTTTGTAGATGGCGTAGCATTTGAAGGTGGAAAAGCAGAAAACTTCTCACTCACTCTTGGAAGCGCTCAGTTTATACCTGGCTTTGAAGAGCAAGTTATCGGTCTTAGCAAAGGCGATGAAAAAACGATCGACGTTACTTTCCCAGAAAACTACGGTGGAGAAAAACTAGCAGGAAAACCTGCAAGCTTCAAAGTAAAAGTTCACGCGATCCAAACTAAAGAAGCCGTTGTTCTTGATGACGAATTGGCGAAAAAGATGTTACCGGGATTTGAAGATGCAAATCTTGCAATGCTCAAAGAAAAAGTAAAAGAGCAGCTTGAGGGCGAAGAGATGAGTAAGTTGTACAATGACGAACTCAAACCAAATCTTATGGAACACTTTGTAGCAACCTTCACGATCGATCTTCCAGACTTCATTGTTGAGCAAGAGATCGATATGGCTCTTAACAAAAAAGCGCGCGAGATGTCTGAAAAGGAAATTGCCCAACTACGTGATAATGCGGATAAAGTAAAAGAGTTGCGTGAAACCTTCCGTGATGATGCATGCCGTGCGGTAAAAGCAACTTTCATCGTAGACGCATTGGCAAAAGCTGAAAATATTTCGGTCAATGAGCAAGAGCTTATGCAAACCATCTATTACGAAGCAATGCAAATGGGTCAAGATCCAGCAGCTGTTTACAAAAACTACCAAGAGTCTGGCTATCTTCCTGCCATTCAGATGGCAATGATCGAAGATCGCGTTTTAAGCAAATTGCTTAACGATAAGATCAAGTAAACATTATGAGTTACATTCCTTACGTCATTGAAAAAACGGGTCGCGGTGAGCGCTCGTACGATATTTATTCACGTCTTCTTAAAGACCGTATCATCATGCTAAGCGGCGAAGTACACGACCAAGTGGCTTCTTCGATCGTAGCGCAGCTTCTTTTTTTAGAAGCCGAAGATCCGCAAAAAGATATCTATTTTTACATCAATTCACCGGGTGGTGTTATCACCTCGGGGATGGCAATATACGATACTATGAATTATATCCGTCCTGATGTGTGTACGATCTGTATCGGGCAAGCGGCATCAATGGGTGCTTTCTTGCTAAGCTCAGGAGCCAAAGGAAAGCGTTATGCCCTTCCGCACGCTCGTATCATGATCCATCAGCCTCTAGGCGGCGCTCAGGGTCAAGCAACGGATATCGAAATTCAAGCCAAAGAGATTTTGCGAATGAAAGCCGAGCTCAATGAGATTTTGGCAAAAAATTGTGGTCAAACCGTCAAAAAACTTGAAAAAGACACCGATCGCGATAACTTCATGTCAGCCGCAGAAGGCGTCGAATATGGTATCATTGACGAAGTGCTTGTGCAAAAAGACAAAGAAGAAAAATAAAAGGTAGAAAAATATGCAAGCTACCCCAGAAGAATCATTTTCTCATAATGCGGCATCACGCCTTGCAGATGGTCAATCGATCCATGCAGGTGCTTTGCATGTCGGTTCGCTAAGCGACCCTACCAGTGATTTGGAGATTTTTTCCAAAGAAGTTTTAAATGCACTTATTTCTGACAATCTTCCACCTACCCCCAATAATTTTTCCCTCTATTTTGATCGTATTTTGGAAGAAAAGAGCGAAAGCCTCCGTCGCCAGATCGGTTCAATTTTAGAATTGGAAGATACCAATGAAGATGAACAAAACCTTGAACTGGAAAAAACACTCAAGCAAGGTTTTTCATCTGTTAAAAGTATCTTACAACTCAGCGCTACACTCTATAAAAACATGACGCTGATGGAAAAAATTCTTGAGAAACGGCGAGTGGAAATCAAAAACATCCCCTCCCTGGACGCTGCAGAGCAGGTATTGGATTCCCTCTCTAATGACGTAAGCAAGCTCAGCGGGATTCTCAATAAGCAAGTCTCGCATATGAAAGATCTCTATGGTGAAACGGCAACAATTGTAAAACAAGTAGAAAATGAAACGATATTTGACAATCAGTATGGAGTATACAATAAGCGCTATCTCCTCAACAAGCTAACACAAGAGTCCAATCTTATTGAAGAGTTTCGCCACAAAAGCTCACTTATAATGGTACAGCTTTCTAATGAGACTATGGCGCTGATTACCAGTGAAAAAGCGAAAGGGCTTATGGTTCGTACCGTTGCACGTTTGCTTCTCAAAACGTCTCGAAGAAGTGATCTTGTCGCGCACTACGGTGAGGGAATATTCGGTATGCTTCTCAAGCATACCGATACACAAAGTGCCAAACTAGCAGCCGATCGTCTTTATGAATTGGTCTCTTCTTCTAACTTTTTTCTCGGGGATCAGGAAATACAGCTACAAATCGCTATCGGTATTTCGGAATTAAACCCATCCCGTTCTACTGAAGAAATTCTTCTAGGAACTCTCGATGCGATGCACTCATCCAACGATGAAAAAAGATTCCATTATGTTGTTTGCAACGATTAATAAGAGATTTTATGCTCCTTCCTATTATTACCTACCCCAACAAACTCCTTAAAACCCTTTCTGCTGATGTTGCCATGTTTGATGCGCAACTGCATGCCTTTCTCGATAATATGTATGAAACCATGATGAATAATAATGGGATAGGATTAGCAGCCATTCAAGTATCTATGCCCATCAGAGCACTTATTTTATGTATTCCTGATGAAGAAGGAAATCAAGATCAAGCCAATATCTTAGAAATCATCAATCCACGCATTGTGAATACTAGCGGTAAATCAACCTACCAAGAAGGGTGCTTAAGTGTACCCGGATTTTATGAAGATATTGAACGTTACGAATCACTAACGTTGCATTACCAAAATCGGCATGGAGTGGAATGTACGCTCGAAGCTAATGAATTGCTCTCTATTGCCATACAGCACGAGATAGACCATTTGAATGGAAAGCTTTTTATTGATCACCTCTCCTATAGTAAACGCAAAAAGTTTGAAAAAGAGCTCAAAAAAGCATTCAAAGAAAAAAAGTAACCCTTCCAAAATATTGCAAACTGCAATATTTAATCCTCTTACTCTTCCCTAAGCTACAATTATCAAAAAAACAGGGTAACACAAAATGAAACAGCTACTATGTGCAACGCTAGAGGGGATTGACGCCAAAACCGTGGAAGTTCAGTTTACCGCGACCAAAGGACTCCCTGCATTTAGTATTGTCGGAATGGTCAATACCGCAATTACAGAGTCAAAAGAACGGGTCAAATCAGCCCTTTTAAGCAACGACTTCACCTTTCCCCCAAAGCGCCTGACGGTAAATCTGGCCCCCAGCGATTTGCGAAAAGAGGGGTCGCATTTTGATCTTGCCATAGCGGTTCTCATTGCCTTAGGCAATAATGACATCAAGCTTGATGAATGGCACGTATTTGGAGAGCTGGGACTGGATGGCTGCGTAACTGAAAATACGCTTCTGTATCCTATCATTCTCTCCCTTGCCAATCAAGGTACGATTACCAAAGCCATTGTCCCCTATAAAAGCCTCAACAAGCTCTCAAAGATACCCCATGTCTCTTTTTACGGTGTCTCGACCCTAACCCAAACCTTAGAGCTGCTGCAAGCAAAAGAAACCATCCCTCATGCACAATCCACCTCTTTTGAATTTCCATCAACCGTACATAATGAACAGTCCTACTATCACCATGAAAACTACCCTTTGGATTTCAAAGACATCAAAGGGCAGGAACATGCAAAACGAGCGGCACTTATCAGTGCGGCAGGTATGCATAATCTCCTATTAGAAGGTTCTCCTGGGTCAGGAAAATCGATGATAGCAAAGCGCCTGCAGCATATCCTCCCTCCGCTGAACAACAATGAGATGCTCGATTGTGCCAAGCTGGAGATTTTAGAGGGAAAAGAGCCTTCATTCACCCCTCTGCGACCATTTCGATCACCTCACCATACCAGTACGGGGGCAAGTATCTTTGGTGGTGGAAGCCACAAAGCACAAATAGGAGAAGTGGGTTTGGCACATAACGGGATATTGTTTTTCGATGAACTTCCTCATTTCTCAAAAAACGTCCTTGAAGCATTAAGGGAACCAATGGAGGACAGACATATTCGTATCTCACGCGTGAATGCAAAAGTAACCTACGATGCCAATTTTCTCTTTGTAGCTGCAATGAACCCGTGTCCTTGCGGCAATCTTTTCAGCAAGAGCATCGCCTGCCGCTGTACCGACTTGGAAATGAACCGTTATCGCTCACGCCTGTCTGACCCTTTTTTAGATCGGATCGATTTGTACGTTCAAATGCATCCTACTTCAGCAGAAGACAAAAGTTCCTACACCTCACACCAATTTCATACAAAAGTGCGTGAGGCATTCTCGCAGCAAAAAAAACGGGGGCAAAAAACCCTTAACGGCTCTTTGAATGATGCTGATTTGGAAAAATATTGTCTGCTCAATGAGGAAGGAAAAAAAATAATGGATCAGGCAATCGGCCGCTTTTCCCTCTCATTTAGAGCGGTTTCAAGAGTGCTGAAGGTGGCTCGGACGGTTGCAGATATAGAGGGAGAAGAAGATATCCAAAAAGAGCACCTCATGGAGGCGCTCAGTTATCGAAAACGGTAATTAAAAAGTAGCAACTACCCATTGAGTTATTACAAATCCGCCGACAACGAGCCAAATAAACATCGAACCAGCCGTGTAAACCGGCGCAAGCCCTAGCCCTTTAAATTTCGCAAAACGTGTCCCCATACCCAATGCCGTCATCGCCATCGTCAGCAAGAAGGTATCGATCATATTAATATTCGCAATGACTCCTGTAATAATCGCAGCCATATCCACAGAAGCGGTTAGTGTATAGTCATGAATAAGTGAATTAACACCTGCCATACCGATAAAATAAACAGCAAACCAAGGTATAACAAGTTTTACTTTTGAACCCTCTCCGCCTGACTTTTTAGCCATGCTGCTCAGCACAAGACCCAAAACAATTAGCATCGGAGCTATCATGATTACTCTGGTCATTTTTACAATGACTGCCGTATTAGCCATACTCTCACCCGCCCCTGGTACCGATGCCGGAACGGCGACTACTTGGGCTACTTCATGAATGGTACCGCCAACGTACATACCAAACGTTGAGGGACTCATATGTAAAAATCCGGATGAGGGCTCTATAATCGTTGCATACAATACCGGATATAAAAACATCGAAATCGTTCCAAAAAGAACCACCATCGAAACAGCAATAGCCGTTTTATGCTCCTCTGATTTCAAAACGGGCTCCGTTGCCAAAACCGCAGCAGCACCACATACCGATGCCCCAGAAGCGGTTAAAATGGACGTATCACGATCCATCTTGAAAACCTTTGTTCCCAGCCAGATACCGATGATAAGCGTTGAAGAAAGGACCAGCAATGAGACCATAAATCCCTGAATTCCTACCTCAGCAATTTGCTGAAACGTAATGCGAAAACCGTAAAAGACGATTGCAAAGCGCAAAATCTTTTTACCTGAAAAGGTAATACCGCTCTCCCAGGCTTTAGGAAATTTATTGTGCAGTGTATTGGCATAAAAAATACCAAGCACAATCCCCACAACCAGTGGTGAAATCCCAAGATTTTTGATGACAGCCAAATCAGCAATCATTGTTGCTGCTGCAGCAAAAATAGCGACAAACAAGATTCCATTCATGGTGCCTGCACGCTTTTGAGGTGAAAATGGCATACATATCCTTCTATATTTCAAAATTAAAATGAAATTATAGTGAAAATAAGTTAACGCCCTATTGCACCGATACCTCTAAACGAGAAGAAATGTTTTCTTTGGCATCTGCGACCGCTTTTTCGTTTACCGATACACTAATGCGATTGATCAGCGCAGGATCTTTTTTCATATACTCCGCTACCGCATTGGCACGGGCATTGGCGAGTCCAGCAAGCTCAGGAGGAGCAATAACCTGTAAAGCGATGAGACGATCAATAAGCGCTGCCGTATAGTGCTGAACAAACTCGGCTTCTTGAGTGTATTTCTTCTCCATTGCAGAGCGCATACTTTTAACCTCGGATGAATCCATCGATTTTTTTGCTGTTTTTTCAAGGATTTCCAGACTCATTGCATCCGTTGAGTCAATGTGCTCCTTGGCATCCTGCCCAACAACCATATGGATAAGCTTTTTGATTCTTAATGCTCTATCGTCCTCTTTATCGGCCCACGTGCCATGGACTTTCAAGCTAAGCTTTGGACGCTTTACCATAACGGTTGCCAGTTTATCGAGCTGTTCTCGCACAGGAGGGGTCAATTTATATTCACCCGGCTCAAACGCAACACTCGATAACGCATCATCATCCCCGGACATACCCATCAAGGAACCCAAGAGTTTAAACGGTGACGTCACCGCCTTCGTCAATAGGTTTCCGATGACTTGCCATACAACTTTGCCGTATTTAAAGTCAGGGCTGTTCACATCACCTTGAATCGGCAAATCAATATCAATAACCCCATCTCCGTCTTCAAGCAAGGCAACCACCAGACGCATCGGCCATGGTGATCCTCCAGCCTTCTCTTCCCCCAATTCGATTTGTTTGATGACGACTTTGTTTTGCGCGTTTAGCTTACCATCGTTTATTTTGTAACCAAGGTTCAAAAAGAGTTTGCCATTAGCAATTTTGTACCCTAAAAACTGAAGGGAATACGGAGTGTATTGTTTGAGTTCCAAATTATCAAACACAACCTTTATATCCGTAAAGTTTTTAGGGGCGTTCGTATTGAGCGAACCATCTATTTTGGCTGATCCGTACTGATCCACTCCCCCTTTTAAGCGGACAAACGTCGTGACATCTTTCGTCGTAGAAATCCCTAAAACTTCGCCTTTTAAACCGTGAATATAGGTCTTAAACGGTAAAGGCAATGAGAGGTCACTGAACGTTGCACTGCTGTTTACAATGGCCAGCTTTACAATATCAATACCAAAAGGATTGGTCCTTTTTACTGTCGTGTTGGATTCAGATTTTTTTGTCTTGCTCAAGGTAGAATAATTAAGAGTTTTGTTTTGATCGATTTGCGTGTTCGTGTACAGGCCATCCACTGCAAGCTGATTGATTTTTAACCGATTGTCGGGATACGCGTAGGAGAAAGGGGTCACTCCGATACGATTCCAGCCCAAGAGCACTGAATTGTCCCTGCGGTCATTCACGATCCAGTCGCTTAAAGCGATTTTTCCCTGTACGGTTGTCGCTGAAGGTGTGTATATATACCCGCCTTTAATACTCAGGTCACCACGTCGTAATGCTGCATGCGTCGATGATTCGATATACGGGTCGATCAATGGCAATGAAAAATGCTGCAGCTCAAATTCGCCCTTGCTTCGCAGTGTTTCACGTGTCAGTTGTGAATAAATTTTCAGCGTCGATTTTTGATTGATTCGTGCTGTACTTTCGAGTGACATCATCGCTTTTTTATCGCTTGAGAATCCATTTACTTTTAACCAAAGGTCATCAATATCGGCAACAACCAAATGTTCCGGGACCTCATCGGTAAAATTCACTTTCGTCTGGTTTAACTCAATCTGATCGATCGCATATACCCATGGGGTTGTCTTTTCTTCCTCTCTGGCAGGTTTTTTAGAAGCATAGATCAGCTGCTGCAGATCGATCGTCCCATTTTTAAGCCGCTTAAGAGAAGTATTGATACCGTTTAGCGCAAGATTCTGAACCGTCGCACGTTTTGCCTCCCGATCCAAAACAACACCATTTACATTAACACTCTCAAAACCTGCAACCGCTCTACTGTCACTTAATCGCTTTATCTCAAAAGCTCCTAGATGTGCAGTAGCATTTAAAAGATTTTTTTCATCACTGCTAAGATTCTGAGAATACACGTTTATTCCGCTTATGCTCGCACGGTATGCTTCTTTTGGCGCATAATCATTCCAGACAAAAGCGATCTCTTGAAGCGCTATATCCTTTATATTAAAACTCCATGGGATCTTAGTCTCATTCTCGTCTTCAGGAAAGGCTTGTTTGATTTGATCGATATAGTCTATCCAATCAATTATCCCGGATTGACTGCGTGAGGCATGCAGCTCTAGCCCACTAAGCTTCGCAGAATTAGCCGCCAATACTTTACGCATCGGCCATACAGTCGCATCTGAAAGTTTAATGCTCCCGATATCCAATAATTTTTCTTTCTGTCCTTTGGGAATCACTCTGAGACGATCCAGTTCTACATGTACCTGTGAGAGCTGTGTGGCATTGATATCATCCGTATTCAAAGCATAGTTCAAACCGAAACTGGCCGTACCGTCCGCAACTTCTATCGGTAGTTTATCCTTGAAATAACGCCATGGGGTATAAAGCTTCCCTGAATTAAATGCCACACTTCCTTTGATTGCAAATGGTTTTAGATGCTCAATCTTTCCACGCAGATCGATAAATCCACCATCATTGATCGTTGCATACAATCGCATCATCCCGTGCTTTTTAGAGACATCTCTCAAATCAATATTTTCCAAATGAAACCCAATCGAATCAACTGCCTGATAAAAGTCTTTCCCTTCACTCTCATCCCTAAAATCAATCCCCCCGTCTTTGAGCGTAAAACCATTCAGGTAAAGCGCCAACGGTTTGGAATCTTCGGTCGTTTTGTTCTCATCTGTCCCAAGAGTACTCAACCATTCAAAATTCATTTCGCCCTCAGAATCCTTATGTAACGTGATCTGAGGTTTTTCAATACGTACATCCTCAACAACCCATGCAAACTTCCACAGATAATCCAACGGATTTAGATTGACGGCCAAATAATCAATCCGAATAAAATCACCTTTTTGGGGTGTTTTAAACACCATATCATGAACCCTTAGATGAAAAGTAAACGGGTTAAAAGAGGCGGATTCAACGGAAAAACCTCCTCCTTTTGTTGCTTCAAAAACTTTTTGAGGGGCAATGTTTTTAAGAACATAAGGGACTCCAAAAAAGCCTATAATCCCATATGTTACAAATATTCCTGCAACCGCTTTGAGTATCCATAATTTTTTCATAATCCCTCTTTTTAGTACGATGCCTTAATTATATCTAGTGTAGAATAACTTCCTATTAAAAGAGCTTTTGGAGTACCTATGCAGCGCAAGAAAATTTACAATCCGTCATCCACTGAACATGTCAATGATCGGCGTATTTTCGGCGGCAATCCTACCGGTATCTTCGAGCTCAACAACATCAAATATCAATGGGCCTATAACCTCTGGGAGATGATGCTAAACAACACATGGTTTCCAAAAGAAGTCGATATGACCCGCGATGCAGTCGACTACAAATACCTCACTGAGATGGAAAAAACAGCATACGATAAAGCACTCTCACAGCTGATTTTCATGGATTCACTCCAAACCAATAATCTTATGGACAACATCAACCCTTATGTTACTGCCCCTGAGATCAATCTCGTTTTAGTGCGACAAAGTTTTGAGGAGGCGCTTCACTCTCAAAGCTACGCGGTAATGGTCGATTCGATCAGCCAGAACAGCGAAGAGATCTATGACTTGTGGCGTACGGACATGATGCTCAAAACCAAAAACGACTCGATCGCCGCACGTTATGATGAACTCGCTCACGACCCCAGCGAAAGCGCTTTTCTTAAAGCCTGTTTTGCAAACCAAATCCTCGAGGGGATTTACTTTTACAGCGGATTTACCTATCTCTATACTCTGGCGCGTTCTGGCAAAATGCTTGGTTCTGCACAAATGATTCGTTTTATTCAGCGCGACGAAGTAACCCACCTCGTTCTTTTCCAAAACATCATCAACGCCCTTCGCCGCGAACGCCCCGATCTTTTCAGCGAAGCCCTTATTGAAGAAGTATATGACATGTTCCGCAAAGCCGTAGACCTTGAGAGCGCTTGGGGTAAATACATCACCCAAGGACAGATTTTGGGTCTGACCAATGAAATCGTAGAGCAATACATCCAATACCTAGCAGATGTGCGCCTCAGCGCCGTAGGACTTAAACCCCTCTACAATGTCTCTAATCCGATCAAATGGGTTGATGATTTCAGTAAATTTAACGATCAAAAAACGAACTTTTTCGAGGGAACCGTTACGAACTATTCCAAAGGAAGCCTCAGCTTTGACGACTTCTAAAACGCGTCCTCTCGTCACGCTTTGTTTCCCGACTGATCCGCAATTTGAAACAAACCTCACCCATCTTTTAGAGCTTATTACTCAAGCGCCTCACGACGCCATCATCGTAGCCCCCGAAGTGTGTCTAAGCGGATTTGCCTATGAGCATTTTAGTGAAGCTGCCCTTTTTACTGCTATCGCACTTGAAAAGCTTCTGGCTGCTGTGGCCGATAGATTACTTATCTTCACAGCTATTACCCAAAAGAATGAACAATTCTATAACACAGCCTATGCGCTTCATAATGGTGCCATTCTCCACAGCCAAAGTAAAGCAAAACTTTTCGCACTGGGTGGAGAAACGGACTATTTTGCCGCAGGAAACGAAAACGATATCAAGCCCTTTGATTTTGAGGGGATAGCCATCGGTATTTTGATCTGCTTTGAACTGCGCTTTAAAACACTATGGCAAGCGCTTGAAGGGTGTGACATCATTGCCATCCCTGCACAATGGGGAAAACTGCGCAGCGATCATTTCGTCACCCTCACGAACGCCATAGCCATAGTAAATCAATGCTACGTTGCGGCCTCTGACGCTCTTAATGAAGATACCAGCGGCATGAGTGGTATTATCACCCCTTTTGGAGCCGACATCCGCAACCATGGAGAAGAGATCCTCATATCCGGCTATGAAGAGCGAACGGTACAATCCATGCGCCGCTATTTAAACGTAGGAATTTCCCTTGACCGATAAAGTAACCATCATTAAAACCACACGTATGGCCGAAGAGATTTCTAAAAAATTCCCCCTACGCGATACCATTAAAAATGCCATCATCCAAACGAACCGTGAAGCCTTCGTTCCTCTCTCCATGCGTCACAATGCATACCGTCTTGATGCCCTTCCTATCGGGGCGCAACAATACATCTCTTCACCGCTGACGGTGGCTAA
The DNA here is from genome assembly GCA_030692765.1 of Sulfuricurvum sp. Lineage (GTDB taxonomy): Bacteria > Campylobacterota > Campylobacteria > Campylobacterales > Sulfurimonadaceae > Sulfuricurvum. The sequence goes on along the minus strand of JAUYUB010000005.1, from coordinate 13,445 downwards.
GATGACGCAATACCTAAGCCCTGAGGGGTGCGATAACGTTTTGGAAATCGGATGCGGCAGCGGTTATCAAGCAGCTGTACTATCGCGTGTTTTTCGCCGTGTCTTCACCATCGAACGCATTGAATCATTGTTGCTCGAAGCCAAAGAGCGTTTCCGACACCTAAAACACGGCAACATTCACACCCGTACTGACGATGGGCAAAACGGATGGGAGCAATATGCCCCCTATGATCGTATACTCTTCTCCGCTTCCGCACGCGCCATCCCCCAAAAACTCTTTGACCAGCTCAAAGAAGGGGGGATTTTGATCGCCCCAATGGAGCGCGGGCGAGAGCAGATCATCACCCGCTTTACCAAACAAGGGGGAAGAATAATGGAAGATGCTCTCGAAGTATGTGATTTTGTTCCCATTTGCGATGGAGTCGTACGATGAACGATCAACGCGAATTTTGGAACGAACGTTTCGCGCGGGAAGGATACTTTTACGGTACCACTGCTAACCGTTATTTAGCTTCTCATATCGATTCATTGCCTGCACAACAAACGATTCTTTTTTTAGGTGAGGGCGAGGGGCGAAATGCGGTCTACGCACTTGAACACGGTCATACGGTCACAGCACTGGATGCTGCAGAAATCGGCCTTGCCAAAACAGCACAGCTCGCACAATCCAAAGGATTTGAACTCTCCCTCATTCACACCGATCTGGAGTTTTGGAATCCGACACAGCCCTATGATGCCATCATGTGCTCCTTTCTCCACTTGTATGAGCCTTTGCGCACTGAGGTGTTTGCCAAAGCCCTTCAATATCTAAATGAAGGCGGCATTTTCGTCGGAGAATTTTTTTCCATTCACCAGTTCCCCAAAACAACCGGCGGGCCCAAAGACCTAAACCTCCTCTATACCGCAGATCAACTCGCTTCTATTTTAAAAACCTTACCGTGTGAAATACTCGAGCTGTGCGAGATGGATACACAGCTCAATGAGGGATTAGTACACAACGGCATAGCCTCCGTCGTGCGATTCAAGGTACAAAAACGATGAGCCTTCCCGAAGCATTTGTCGAGAAACTAAGCCAAATTGTTCCACGTGAACACATCGATGCGATTCTCAAAACCTTTGATGCTCCCAAACAAGTTACCTTTCGCGTCAATACCCTCAAATCGTCACCCAAAGAACTCGAGGCAGAACTGAAAATAGCTAATATCCCCTACGAGCGTATAGAATGGATGGAAGGGGTGTATCGCATTGCCCCACAGGATAAGCTGGCCCTGACCCAAACCGATGCTTTTTATGGCGGTAAGCTGTACATACAAAATTTGGCTTCTATGATCGCTCCAATGATTCTCGCACCGCAGCCTGAAGAGACTGTCCTTGATCTTGCAGCCGCACCGGGGGGCAAGACACTGATGCTGGCAGGGATGATGAAAAACACCGGCTGGCTTTCTGCGGTCGAACCCTCACGCGAACGTTTTTTTCGTTTGTGCGATAATCTAAAATCTCAAGGGGTGACCAACGCTCATACCTACATGACCGATGGGCGCAGTGTGGGTAAGAAATGCCCCCAGATGTTTGACCGCATCATGCTCGATGCCCCATGTTCTTCCGAAGCACGGTTTAAAACACATGAGCCCAAATCAATGTCGTTTTGGAGCATACACAAAGCCAAAGAGACGTCTAAACTCCAGAAACGATTACTCCTTTCGGCTTATGATGCACTCAAGCCCGGAGGAAAACTCCTCTATTGTACCTGCTCCTTTTCTCCTGAAGAAAATGAGATCCCTCTGCAGCATTTGCTCGAACGTCACGGAGAGAACCTCCTTACCCTTCCTCTCACCTTGCCTTTTGAGAATATTCAAAAGCCCCTAAAACAGTGGGGGAAAGAGGTGTTCGATGAGCGTATTCAAAACGGTGTGCGTATCCTTCCAACCGATACCATCGACGGATTCTTTTTATGCTTATTAGAAAAGAAATTGTGCTAAAATAATACATGATGTTAAATAGAAAGTTCCTGGTCGCTCTTTTGTCGATTTCCTTTGCCGTAACTGCGCTTCATGCGGATATAAACAGCAGTGTCAATGCTCAAGAGGGAGCCATCTCTTTTTACCACGAAAACTACCTTGAAGCCTATAAATATCTTTCAAAAGCCTCCCAAGCAGGTGATCCTAGCGCGCACTACCATTTGGGACTTATGTACCTCAATGGTCGCGGAGTGCCCACAAACTACCAAGAAGCTGCTCGACTTTTTACGCTGGCTGCTGGAAAAAACCATGCGGACGGACAGATTGCCTTGGGTGTTTTATCCATTGAAGGGATCGGTGTCCCTCAAAACTTTAAGCGCGCCGCCCATCTGTTAACCCTCGCCGCAAAGCAAAACAATCAAAATGCTCAGGCCATTTTAGGATGGATTTACAAGTACGGTGTAGGGGTTCGTGAAAACAAAATCGTTGCCTACGCGTTATGGAATTATGTTGCCGCCAAAGGAGATGAGTGGGCACGTATAAACCGAAACTACCTTCTCTTGGAGATGAGCGAAGAAGAACTGTATAAAGCACAGGACCTTTCCATGAATCTTGGGCTTTTGTGGAATGCTTTGGAACGTACCTCAACTAATTCTCAGAAGCAAACAAAAAAGAAAAAGCGCTAAAAGCTTTTAGCCTCTCCAACTTCTCTCTTTCCATGTATCTACATGGACAAAGCTTGAATAAATCCCGATTCCCGCACCACCGCACAATCGCATCAAACGTGCAAGATAATCAATGGGTATCCCGCTCATATGAATATCCGCCGCCTTTCCATACATATGCATTGAATTAAGTGCCGCCCCCTCCGTCATACTGTTGGTATGTTGTGTGCGGTACCCGGAAGTGAGGATGATGGGCCGATTAACCTGATTGCTTGCCAGCCACTGCTGCGCTTTTGCCAAGACAGAAAACAAATTCGGATCCATCTGGACCGCAACCTGATCATGTGTATCCGCAAAAATCTTACATAAATCATAATAGCCGTTTTCTTCCACCTTGCCGTTGCGCATAAAAGGTATTTTATAGGTATTGCCGTTACGTATGATGTGCAATAAGGCTTCTTCATCGGAATAGGCTTGCGCACAAAGAGGAACCGATGCTGCTAAAAGAATGCTCTTCTTTATAAAGGATCTTCGAGCATGGTTATCTAAAAAAAAATCTTGGTGATTGTAATTCATTAATTCATTACACTTTGCGTAAATTTTATTCTCTAATAAGTAAAACATCAAAGCAAATTATAGTCCATAATAAAAAATAAAGTTGGTACGTATCTTGCTTTATATCCGTATCTAATCCTAAAAAAAGCGGAACCATGAACTATATTTGGTCACTTCTTTTCATTGCAGCTTCGGTGAATGCGGCGTATAACCCATTTTTTAAGCCTCTTGCAAAACAAAATAAAGCGCCTGTATTGGCACCGCTAGCGGCACCTGCCGCACATGCAATGCCGCTTCCTCCGCTTTTAAGACCGGCATTTGAGCCTAACTTGGCCGCACCAAAAGGACCATTAGATCTTTCTCAACTAACCTATAACTGTTTTTTAGAAACAGCAAAGGGGAAATTTATTCTGCTTAAAATAGGTGAAAATACCGTAGTGCTCAAAGAGGGTGACCCTTTTTATGCCAATAACAGCAAATATTTTATCCGAAACATCACCAGCAACTTCATCACGGTTGATGATTCAGGAAGAACCCAAACCATCTATTTCACCGCAGGAGGTCAATAATGCGTTCATTGATACTCGCGATTGCTCTTTTGGGATTTGCAGGATGCAGTACCGTTACCAAAAAAGAGATGCTCAAGCCTGAGATGTCTCTCAAAGAGCTGGATAACAACGCCACACAAATTCAACGCAGTGAACCTGCAATGCAGATCGTGGAAGTCAACGCCGATAATTTTCATATCGAAACCCAAACCATACCAAACAAAGAGATCATTAAACGTGCAAAGATCATGGGTGCGAATTTAAACGATGTCATTGCATTGCTGACAGAAGCCACCAATGAAAACATTGTTTTCCAGGTTCAATCCGAATCTGTAGGGGCCAATTTAGGGGGAAGTACAATCAACGGCAGTCAAGCACTCGTTAATCAAGCGGGAACCACTACAGGATCAGCTGGAGCTACAAACAGTTCTGGGCAAATTGGCAATAATGACCATTTGCTCACCGACACTAAAATCAACCTTTCCGCTTCCAACATTGCCTTTGGAAGTTTGCTCCAAAAAACCATGGGTGATAAACTGGGGATTCAGTACTATGATGACACTTTTTACTTAGGTCATGTTCATACCACTACGCTCAAAATTCCTTCCGTCAATGGCCTGTCCGCTGCCATGAGCTCAAGCCTCAGCTCTATGGGTGCTACCAATATCGCTTTCGATTCTATAACATCGACCATCAGTTTTTCTGCAAAAGAAAAAGAGTACGGCGATATCATGAACTATCTTCAAATTCTTCGTAACAATCTGTACGTCATCGAATACGAAATCTCTATCTACACCGTTGACCTCAAAGACAACTATGCCCTTGGGATTAACTGGAGCATGATCCCATCCATGGCAGAAAACGGGATTGGATTCATCGCTTCCTCCGCAGCTTCATTGGGCGCTGCGGGAACCACTGCTGCTCCATTGACTTTTGGCATGCTTATGAAGAATGAAAAATTCAATGGTCAGGCGCTTGTCAATGCTCTGGAAAACTTTGGAAAAGTCGAAAGCGTTCAACGACCGAAACTGTTAGGACTTGCAGGCACGACCGTTACCCTTACCGATGGTGTTCAGACACCTTACATCAGTGGGATAACGAGCACTTCTGTTGCCAATGGAACCGCACAGCTCTCAACCACCAGCGCAACCGCCCTCAGCGGTCTCAATATTAATCTCAAATCCAATATGCTTGATGGGACCGTTATTACCGATATCGGGCTTACTATCAACGATGTTGTCGGATTTACCAATTTTGAAGTAGGAACTACCAAGTTTTCACAACCCACTACCGTCACAAAAGCGATCAACAACACCATGCGTGTACAGCCGGGCGTTCCGATCGTCATTTCAGGACTCTTCCGTAACAAAAGTGACAAAGGGTGGAACGGGATTCCAGGTTTGGGGGACACTTCTGCGGCCGTCGTTGGCGGAGCACGCAGTACTGCCAGCACTAAAAGCGAGATGGTTATCATCGTTACCCCTCGCGTTATCAAGTATGTGATGAAGTAACATGGCAATATTTACAGCAGGCTGCCTGAACCTTACCAGCGACATTGACAATATCCGCGCGCAAGTATACCGTTACGCGCGCGCGGATCTTGACTCGACCGCCGTGAAAGTTTCCTTGCGCAAACATTCCGATGGGATCAACTACATCGCATTCTTGCCAAAGGAGAAACTGGTCTATGAAAACATTCTTTTACTTGCTTCCAAAAACACAGGTAAAAGTATCATTATCTTCGAACTTGATTACAAACAAGTAGGGGTCGTTTTGGAAGATCAAAGAATTATCGATTACATTCTCGATAAACCCGAAGAATTTGCAAAAGAACGCAGCTATGAGACCATCTATGCAGACAATGCAAAAGGAGACAAACTCGTATCGCTCAATCTCGATCAGGATCGAAAAGACACCTGGACAGGAAGCGCTTTGCTGGCATGTACTGTTATTATCACTGCTGTACTCTTTTACGCGGGTTACGATTATTTGAACTCGACCGAGCTCAATCTCACTAATCGCGACACCCTCGTAACAGAGTACAAACAGTTGGTAACCCAGAACTGTAAAGTCTCTCTCGCCATGACCAAAAAAGTGGACATGGTGGGTGAATTAGAAAAAATTGAAAAAATGACACAAGACTCGGGGTCCACCCTTCAGCAGATAAGCTATCAAGGTGATAGCTTATGTGCTGAGGTGGTGACACCAAACCTCAATGCTTTCATCGGATTGTTACCACCGGAAGCTAAAATAAAAAAGGAAGATGCTGCTGCAGGCATCGTGCAGTTTTGTAATGAAAAAGTATAGTCTCGTTGCTCTTTTCGTTGTTATCTTGATGACAATCTTAGTGTCAACTTACTTTTACTTTCTCGACATCGTGTACGAAGATAAAACGGTAGCCGAAGAGGTGAAGACCTTTAGTGCTTTAAAAACTGCCGTGGAGCAGCCTGTTGCTGTATACGCGCAAGACGAAGTCCTGCGCGCCAAGAACGATCAATACGATGCGCTCATCCAAGAACTGGAAATGGACGCCATGGTAAAGATCGAGAACCAAAAATTAATTATCCAAGGAGGCATTCATGAAACCTACTCTTACTTGCTATTGAAACGGCTCTTGGATGTTGTCAAAAACGACGACGTAGAACTCGTTAGCAGCTGCATCGGGAAAGGGTGCACTGCGGATGAATATGGATTTACCATTACGGTTCATCCATACGTATTAAATCTACCAAAATAAAAACACATCTTGCAACGTCAAGATAAAAAAAGGATATACAATGACACAGAACTACACAGGAATGAGAAAAGGTATCTCTCTCGTAGAGATGACAATTGCGATTATTTTGTTTGCAGTATTGGCTGCAGTTGGGCTTAAATACAGTAAATTATTTCTAAATACTGATTTACAAGCTAAAAAAGCGCGTGTTGCTGCGGCTACAGACCAAGCAAATCAACTAGTACAAGCGTATACAATCTATAAAGTAGAAACAGGTCTTGAACCAACATCTATTAATGATTTGAACGGTACATCAGCAATCTTAAATGACTGGCCAACTAAAATTACCGAGATGTCGACAAAAGGATGGGAACTTAATACTTCTACTGGTCTTGCTGGAACCGGCTTTGCGTTTCAATTGAAACTTGACAAAAATATCTCTACAAGCGATACAATAGATGCGCTTCACTGTGCAGTATTCAATCGTGAGTTCAACACATCGACCGAACTAAACGTTACAAATGCATTCAATTTTGGTACTGCCGCTGTTAAATTTGCTAGAATGGGTAACTACTTCTGCTATGGACAAGCTACAGTCAATAATCCTACAATCATGGTTGTTGTTCCATAATTGACTTTTACTTTATTCATGAATCCTATTCCTTCTCCTTTAGAGGAGCAGGACGGATTTCTTCTCTTCCTTCTTATCCTCCCATAAACCCCAGGCCGATTTTTTACTTTCACGATTAAAGATTTATTTTTCATTGCCGATTTACTAGAACACTAATGTTACAAAAGGAGTTTTAACATGGTTCACCCTTACAATGGAAAAAGAAAAGGTATCTCTTTAGTTGAGATGACAATCGCTGTTATCTTATTTGGTCTTGTATCGGCCATAGCACTGTTATATTACAGAAGTCTTTTTAATATCGATTTAACGGCTAAAAAAGCGCGTGTCGCCGCACTAATGGATCAAGCTTACCAACTTTCAGGTGCTTATGACGTATATGTTGCGCAAGAAGGTGTAGCTCCACTGGATGAAAATCTTAGTGATTTTACAGCACCCAATGTTTTAATTTTACGCTCTTTACCCAGAGATATTCGCGAAATGACTAGTAGGGGATGGGAACTTAACCAGAGTATTACTGCACCAACAAACGGACGGCCTGGATTTAGACTTCGACTTGATCTAAATGGAACTAGCTATACAAGCCTTAAAGACGATGATATTTACTGTGCAATATTTAACCGTGAAATGAATCGGAGCATTGAACTCAATGTGACTAATAATACCAACTTCGGTAGTATAGCAAGCCTTTCTACGAATCCTATATACGGGGATGCATTCTGTTACTCTCAGCTAGTTGGCGCAAACTACAAACACTGGATTGTAATTCTAAAATAGTATGAAACATTCAAAAAAAGCTTTTACTCTTATCGAAGTCACCCTTACCATCTTTTTGGTAGGGGTCATAAGTGCATTAAGCTATTTTTATTTAAATACCGATACTCTCAAACGTTCCCAATACAAAACTGCAATACAGTCGCACGCAAACCTTATAGAAGCCATGGTATTCCAATGTAAAAATTTATCGGAACAATTTCCCGAAGATTTAAACACCACCTCACTAGCCAACAATACCCTGCTAACGGCGTTGGAGTGTAATACAAGTACCCCTTACAATCTTGACGGTGGACGAAATGGTTTCGTACCAGTACCCCCAACAGGATTTAGCGCCTATACCGCTACTGAGTCAGGAAGCACATTCTACATCACCACCACAGCGGAAAACAATTCTACTCAAGATAAAGCTCTCATAAGCTTAGCGCTCAATTACACCTCGACACAAGCGACACTCGATCATAACGCTACATCCGCCACATTTAAATTTTATCTATCACGTTAATTTTATGTTATAATAGTGTCAAAAAGCACTCATGAACATAAAGAAGATATTAACGCCAAAACAGCTGGAAGTATGCCAAAAAGAGCAGTACTATTACCAACAGCAGGGCGTTAAAAAACATCTTCTTCAAATAGCCCTTGAGCATCACTTCGTACAAAAAAAAGAACCTACCATCATTCACAATCTCGAACTCATGAAAGAGTACGAGATGGTTATCGCTGAAGAGAGCGAAACTGTCCTAAAAATCGAACGCAAAGAACTCTTGGGAGAAGTACGCTTAGCAGAACTCTCCGCTAAAGCGCGTAAAAAAGTCGAGCAAAAGAATATTCCTGTGCGCGAGTTTCAGCAAAAATACACCGCCCATTTACGCGTTGATCCTGAAGTCATAGAACGCAAGATCAAACAATACAACGCAATGGATTTTGAAGAAGATGAAGTCATCGACATCTTTGAGATGCTATTGGAGTATGGAATACAACGAAATGCAAGCGATATCCACCTCAATGGCTACGAATCCTTTTATTGGCTACGGTACCGCATCGATGGTCATGTTCACGCCAAGTTTTTGCTCAAGCATGAGCTAGCACAGCGTTTTGCCCTCATTATCAAAGAGCGCTGTAACATTGACATGATCAATGTCTATGCCCCTCAAGGTGGGAGTTTTTCCAGAGAGTATCAAGATCGTTCCATTGATTTTCGTATCGAAATCGCCCCTTCGCAATACGGTGAAAACATCGTCATGCGTATTTTGGACAAATCCAAAAACATTAAAACACTCACATCTCTCTTTCCAAAACAGCATCCCATGAGTGAACACGTTCACCATTTCGTGAATCAATCCAGCGGATTTTTCCTCGTAGTAGGCCCTACGGGTAGTGGTAAAACAACGACCCTCAACGCCATTCTAAACCAACGGGATCGTCTCCATGAGATTATATACAGTATTGAAGACCCTATCGAGTATAAAATTGATTTTGTTACACAATATCAAGTTAATGAAACCAGCGGATTCACCTTTGTCGAGGGGATGAAATCGATCATGAGACAAGACCCTGACGTTATCGTCATCGGTGAGATGCGTGACAAAGAATCGATCTTGACAGGTCTAAAAGCGGCACACAGTGGACACATGGTTTTCTCAACACTTCACACCCCCAACAGCTTCATGGCAATGGAACGGATTCGTGATGAAGGGGGAGATTTGTTTATCCTTGCTTATTCCCTCAGCGGTGTCATTGCTCAACGTCTCGTTCCCAAGCTTTGCACATGCAAGCAGCCATCCTTTGCTCAAGAAGGAAAAGCTTTTTTCAACAGCCTATCCACGGGATATGATAAAACAGGATGCATCAAATGCAATTTTACGGGCTACTACGGACGCGCCCTGCTATTGGATATGGTATTTATCCCAGGCGATATGAAAGTGCGCTACCAGTTTTACCTCGCACTCAAAAACAGTACCGTATTTAAAGCCTGGGAGCATTTCATCACCTTCAGCTATTTTCAATCAGCACAATATCTCTTCGATAACGGGATCTGCGATCATATTACGCTCTCTAGCGAACTATTGTCTCTAGGATACGTGCATGAAACCTGATCTGCTCACGCTGCTTAAGACACTGCAATTATCGCTGGAGAATGGAAAAAGTCTCACCAATGCCCTTATGCTTATGCAAGGCATCAGTAAAGACAAATCCGAACAGCGAACCTATGGACAAATAACGAAAGCCATACAAGAGGGTGCTTCTTTTTCCAAATCAATCGAAAAGTATCTTTCTCCATCACTGGATATAATTCAATTTATTTCCATGGCGGAAAAAGGCGGCTCTTTTGTCAAAACACTTAAATCCGTCGTCAATTATCTTGAAATCAAAAATAAGTTTTATCAAGAATCTAACGATAAAATTACGTTGCCTATGATCTATTTTATATTAACCAGCGTTATTGTCATCGGTATCCGTTTCTTTTCTATCCCTCTTCATCTCAAAGAAGCCGCAACCTATGATCCCAAAATTCAAGCCGTAATCGCAGACCATTTACAAACCGCACAAAACTTAAGTGACCTTCTATTTGGATTATTGATCATTTTTGCTATTTATTTTTTTATTGTGATGATTGCATTGTTTAATTTCTCAGGTATATTGCAAGGACTTGCAAAGCAATACGCTTCGGGGCTTCCTCTCTCTTCCAAGATCATCAGATATTTTGAAAAGTTCATGCTTCTAAGCCTGTTAAGCGAAATGCTCAAAAATGGGGTCTCTCTTAAGATTTCTTTCAAAGCCGCTGCTACAAGTACGCTTGTCTCTTCCATTTCCAAACAGTTCAACACTGTTTTAGAGCGTCTAAGCCGAGGTGAAAAGCACTTTTGGGAAATTGATTTTTTTGACCCCATAGAACAAACCCTTCTCGCCGGTGCTGGGAATGTCACCCAATTGGGTGACATGCTAGGGCAATTTTCCGATCGTTCAAGACTGGATGCCCTTGCGTCAGCTACCAGCTTTTTTCGTATTATCACTATTATTGCTATACTTTTATTAGCCTTTGCGGTTTTTATAGAGTTCTTTACCATCGTTCTTACACAAGTTCTCATCCAACAGGAGTTTATTAATGCTGCGGGACGCGCGTAAAGATATGTTGATGAAAAAAGGATTTATGCTCGTAGAAGTTATGATTTCAATTGTCATGGCAGGTGTAATCGCAGCTGTATTAGCCACCATGGGTTACTATACCATGATGCAGGGCAATACCCTCAAACAACAAAATACAAAAACCATTCTTGAAGTCATTCGAAGTCGCTTGGTTAATTCTGCCGCCAATCCCGATAGTGATGCCTATTTTGAACTTTTAAAAGAAGTAAATTCAACCATCCCTGTTGTAATTGGCCTTGGCAAAGATGCATGGGGTCGTAACATCCGCTACAGTACTTTTGACTTTGGCAGACATAACCCCAATCCACTTTATGCAGATAACAATACAACTTCCATTACGCCAAATTCAAATGTTTTGGGTAGACTTATCAGTTCAGGAGAAGACGGTGTTTTAAATACCCTGCCTGCAGATTCAGTAGCAAAAGGCGACGACTTGATGATTGAAATTGGCATCGGAGAAACCAACCATCTCAAACTTTATGGCGGATCCGAAATTACAACTCAAACACGGGGCTATAACAGTGCAATCGTATCCCGTTCAAGCGATGCTTTTCCCCTCTCACCGATTAATGGAACGATTGTGTACCATCGTGATACTAATCTGACCTATGTTTATGACCTCAATACAACATCATGGGTCCGAATCAATTAACTGCTATACGGAAACTCTTCGTAGGCGATAGTTGCACCCATAATATACAATGGTGCATCCTCAATACGCCCCTTATAGTCCCCAATCGCTAATGCCGCCTTCGTATTATCCATCTCAACCGTTATCCCCTCATCCATCGACAGCATCTGTAAAATGTTATCACTGACCAGCTTGGCATCACTCACACCATCTATCACAAAAGCAACATCAATCCAGTCAAAACCACGGGCCTTGTCTTGGACACTAAAACGTATTTCGATAGAAGTAGGCGTAAGAGGACTTAGAGAGTGTATTTCACCGTTACGAGCGCAATCAATACGCTCGCAAAGGGCATAAAGCGATTGGGTGCTTAAAGGCTTTACTGGCACCCATCACACTCCATCGATCTATCTTGTGTCTGAGCAACGGCTTCAGGTGACTGTGATCGTAGATAGTAGGTCGATTTGAGGCCCAATTTCCATGCGAGCATATAAATGTCATTGAGATATTTACCGCTTGCTTTATCCAACGTGATAAAGATATTAAGGCTTTGACCCTGATCGATCCATTTTTGACGGATTGCGGCGGCTTTAACCAAGATCGTTTGATCCAAATCATACGCAGGGGTGTAATATCCCCATGTATCCGGATTGAGGTTAGGGGCAACGACAGGGATAAGGCCTGAAAGATTCTCTTCAAACCATTTACGCTTATAGATAGGCTCAATCGTTTGAGTAGTGCCCGTGAGGATCGAAATAGAGCTAGTAGGAGCGATTGCCATCAAATAACCATTACGCATCCCCTGACGCTTGATTGTTTCACGTAGAACGTCCCACTCATAGTTAGGAGCAAACAATCCGCCACGATCAATAAGGTTCTGCACTTCTGCCGTTGCGTGATCCATAGGGAGGATTCCACGATTCCATTTTGAACCAACGTACTCAGTATACGATCCTTTTTCTACTGCCAAATCAGAGGATGCTTTGATGGCGTTATAACTAACCGCCTCCATCACTTCATCGATCTTGTCAAAATGCGCTTGACTTCCCCATACGATCTTCTGTCCTGCAAGCATCTCTGCTTCACCCATAACACCCAAACCGATTGCACGACTGCGCATGTTAGTGCGTTTTACTTTTTCCAGCGGATAAAAGTTCAGATCAATAACATTATCCAATGCACGAATGGCAATAGGGACGATACGGTCAATGTCCTCTTTCGTATGAATACGAGACAAGTTGACAGAGCCCAAGTTACAAACAGCTGTGGCTCCGTCAACTTTTTCTTTTTCTACAATGTAAACAGGACGTCCGCCCAATGAATCCAATGCCGTCACTTTGTTCGCCGGCTTTTCTATGCCACTGTCTACTTTGACAATCTCATCTTCTTCATAGGTTACAAATGTCCCATCTTCGTATTTGATCTTTATCAAATAGTGGTTAGGCTGTGTATTTTGGAAAATTTCCGTACATAGATTTGAACTGCGAATGATTCCGTAATGATCATTCGGATTGGCACGGTTAGCACTGTCTTTGAAACACAGGAATGGGCTTCCTGATTCAAAATAACTCGTCAAGATCTTTTTCCAAAGGTCTTTTGCCTTTGTATGCTCTTTGACGATGCTTGTGTCTTGTTCTAGTTCTATGTATCGTTTTTCAAATGCCTCACCGTACAGCTCTGTCAACTCTTTGACATCAAACGGATCAAACATCGTCCAGATGCCATCATCCACAACACGTTTCATAAACATATCATTGATCCACAATGCCGGGAATAAATCATGGGCACGACGACGCTCTTCACCAGAGTTTTTCTTGATG
>JAUYUB010000001.1 GCA_030692765.1 Sulfuricurvum sp. | reverse complement strand
ATGGATATTGTCGATGTTAATGCCGCCGATAGCACAGATAGGAATCGAGAGCGCCTCTTTGGCTTTCGCCAAGACATTTATGGAGATGATCCCAGATTTTGGTTTGGTCGGAGAGTGAAAAAAGGAGCCAAATGCGACGTAATCTGCTCCCTCGTTTTGTGCTTCCAATGCTTTTTTTATACTGCCATAACATGACACACCGATAAAACCTTGGGTAAAAATCGCACGTGCCTCATGCAAACTCATATCATCTTTACCGATATGAAGCCCCTCTGCACCTATTTTTTCAGCCAGATGGGGACGATCATCAATGACAAAGGGGACATTGTGTAAACGGCAAAGATCATGCAGTTGGATACACAGTGTTTCGATTTCATCGTCATGTGCTGTTTTGTTGCGATACTGCAATAGACTTATACCCGCTTCGAGTGCGGTTTCAACTTGCTCCAGTACCGTGCTGTCAGGCGTGAGTATCTCATCAGTGATAGCATAAATGCCTTTAAGCGACATGTTTTCCTCCTACTTTATGGTTTATGGGTCCTGATCCATGACCGATAGAGGGGGCTGCTTTGATCGCCTCCGTGATGAATCGTTTAGAACGCTCAACAGCCTCTTGGAGTGAATACCCAAGAGCAAGGTTGGCAGCAATCGCCGAGGAGAGTGAGCATCCCGTTCCGTGCAGATTGTTGGTATCAAGTAACTCAGAAGTAAAGCGTTGTATCTGATCTTCGATGTACAACAAGTCGGTACTAAGGGTACTCGTAACATGATGTTTGATAAGCACAGGCGCTGGATGGAAAAGAAGCATTTTGAGTGAATCGATATCCTCGCCTTTGTATCCATAAAGGCGATAAGCCTCATGCAGATTTGGAGTACTCAGGGTCACTTTACGAGAAAGTTCACGTAATGCATCGATGGCATCGTCTTTGAGCAAAGGGGAGCCTGCTTTGGAAATACAGACAGGATCAAGAATGATGGGTATATCAAGCGGATCAATGAGCTTCGTGACCATACGGATAATGTTCGCATCATAGAGCATTCCGATTTTTATGGCGCTGACATCGAAGTCAGTGAGAACACTTTGGATTTGGTGTTTGATAAAATCTGAGGGGAGCGGAAAAATATCCTGAACACCGGTTGTGTTTTGAGCAGTAAGTACCGTAATGGCAGATGTCCCAAAGACACCAAATGCCTCGAAGGTTTTCAGATCGGCTTGAATTCCGGCTCCGCCACTGCTGTCAGAACCTGCGATCGTTAATACGACTTTCATTATGAACTCCTCGAAATATATCTGTTATTGTAAAAAAATAAATGATCGATTCGTAGAGGATTTATGGCGATTAATATAAAGAGGATATTGAGTATGGGTTAAACGTAAAATTTCGTTTTAGGGATGCATGGAAGTAAAATGATTTTGGGTGGCTTGGTGACGATACGCGAACATTGCATCCATATCTCGCTTAATTAGCGGAAATATCAAATTTCCAAGCCATCCCAGTGGCAGTGCAAGGGTGATGGTTTCATCCATGAGGGTTGAATCTGCAGTCATTGCTGTAAAACGTCGTTCATGGCGAAAAAAAGGAAAAGGCCCTTTTAGCATAAAATCTGTAATCGTGGTGGGGCAGTCAAGCTTTTCGATCTGCATCTCCCATCGTGTCTTTATTCCATATCGGCGTATGTCTAAAACAACCGTACTTTTTTCTATCATAGGGTCATCCATACTGATGATAGTGACATTGATCCATAGCGGGGTGATAAGCGGAAGGTTATTGGTGTCGATGTGAAATTTGCATACATTTTCTTGAGATGCTGGAAGCAGGCATGAATAATTAAGTGCATGAAGTTTCATCATTATTCCTTTGTTAAACCGCTGTATGAGGTCCAATAAAGCTTATCAGCGTCATAACCGAATTTTGGAAGTTCTGTCAGAATTGCCTGCCGATCAGACTCGTTTAGCTTAGGAGTACGTGCGAGGATCCATAAATATTTGCGAGAAGGATCTCCCACAACACTGTAGCGATAATCATCCGCAAGTTTTATTACCCAATAATCTCCATAAAAGGGCCAGAAAAAGCTGACTTTGAGTTTTGAATTGGCACTTTCTGGAACCACTTTCGCGCTTCCTTTAGCTTCACCGGTCATTTTTCCTAGTGAGTCGTAACAGCGGTTTGTGACGTCAATAGATCCGTCCAAGGATGTATAATCGGCAGTGGCTCCGACACAGCCTCTCTCAAAGGTGTTTTCATAACGGGCGATTTCGTACCATTTGCCTGCATAGCGATTTAGATCGACAGAAGAGACTGTATCAAGATGGACAGTCGTGTGTGAACATCCTGATATAAATATAGTTCCAATGATTAATAGCAGCCTTTGAAGCATACTTTTTCTCCTAAATTTAGTATTGAGTCATTACGCATTATGCCTGCTATCATCTTTTATTAGTACTATTATTTTAAAATTTGATGAACTGACAAAAAAACTCTACCGACATTTCACTTTTGAGGTCTATAATACACTAGAAAATATATTAGAGGAGTAGAAGATGCTAAAAGAACTTTTGTATACCGGAATAGGCGGTGCATTGTTGATTAAAGAGAAAGTAGAAGAAGAGCTCAAAAAGCTTGAAGAAAAAGGTAAAATCAGTACCACTGATACCAAGAGCTTTTTAGAGAGTCTGAAAACCAAAGGTGAGAATGAAGAGACACGTCTCAAAGAGGAACTGAAAACGGCTATTAAAGAAGTGATCGAAGAGCTCGGTTTGGCGACGAAAAAGGACATAGAAGCGCTTAAACAGTGAATTTACTTTATTCACCCTATCGTCTTTGGAGTGTCTTTCGGCTTCTACTTTCTTTTTATCTTTTGATCAAAAAAAAGGAGCGGTTTTTTGGGATCACTCCACTTTCTCCAGAAGCGTTGGCCCGTACTATTAACCAGTTGGGGGCGAGTTTTGTAAAACTTGCTCAAGTCCTTGCTACGCGCAATGATTTTTTTAATGCGCAGTATCTTAGTGCGCTGAAAACCCTTCATGATGATCTGCCTGCGATGTCACGGCATGAGTATGATAATGTCATGAAGCGAGCATTTCCAACATTTCCTTTTGTTCAATTTAATCCTATCCCTATAGCCTCTGCTTCCATCGGTCAGGTTCATGAGGCATGGCTGGATGAAGAGACAAAAGTGGCGGTCAAACTGCGTCGTGATGGTATAGAAAAGCGTGTACGTGCTGATATACGAATTGTCTCACTGTTCAATCGAATCTTTAGGCCTCTTTTTTCCCATACAACCCGCCATTCAGTTGAATCGGTTATTTCTGAATTTGCAGTGATGATTGTACAAGAGTGCAGTATGAATCAAGAGCGGGCGAATTTGGAAAAATTTTCACATATGTATGCATCTTCAGGAGTGATTTTTCCGCGTCCCTATGCTCATGTTTCCTGTGATGATGCACTGGTAATGAGTTATGAAACAGGATGGCGTTTTGATGACCGTGAAGCAATTACCAAAAGCGGTATCGACATCATTCCTCTCATAGACAAACTGGTCCATTTTTATACAGATCAGATGCTGGTTCAAGGTTATTTTCATGCCGATCCCCATCCAGGAAATTTGTTGATAAGTCCCCAAGGAGAATTGATATTACTTGATTTTGGGATGGTGAAACGGGTTTCCAATCCAACGCGCATCGCGATCATAGAGCTGCTGCGTGCTGCCAATGAACAAGATTATGAAGCCTATGTCAGTGCCTCAAAGCGTTTAGGTACAGTTGCGTATGATGCCCCTACGGCAGAACTCGCAGAATTTACACAGCGTATGTTTGAGATATTTGCCAACGATTCCCTCGATAGCAGCAGTATGCAAGAGCTTGCTTTTCAGGTATTGGAACAAACTCGAAATCTTCCTTTCAAGCTTCCTCAGGAAGCGATCTATATCTTGCGTGTGAGTGCGATCGTTGAAGGACTTGGGACAACGTACATCGAAAATTTTAACGGAATCAAAGATATTCTTCCTATTTTACAGCGTAATATTCCTCGTGCCCTTGGAATGAAAGATTCACTTTTAGAGAGTATTATTGATGAGATTAAACACTTACCAGATGATTTGCATGCAGCTCGTGAAACGCTTCGTCGTGCCAGCCGTGGAGAGTTGGTTGTAGAATTATCGCATTTGCAAGTAGAGAGTATCAAACAAAATATCCAGAGTGCATTACGGCCCATTGTGGTAGCGTTAATACTGTCATTAGGAGCCATGGGCGCATGGATGGGTGGGATTAATGAGTTGGCGTATGGAATGCTGGGTGCTGCAATAATGCGTTTATGGTACCGATGATCGGAAATGGTCTAATGCCTGTTTTGAGCTTGTTTTATGATCCACAATCGGTTGCGGATATCCTAAAATAACGTATTGTTTTAGTAACGATTCGTCTGCAAAGAATTTTGCAGGGGTTGTCTGCAGTTTTGGAAGGTATTTTTTAATGTAGATTCCCTCTTTATCAAATTTACCGGTTTGCGTATAGGGATTAAAAATACGAAAATAAGGTTGTGGATCGACTCCGGTTCCCGCACACCACTGCCATGAAAGAATATTAGAGCTTGCGTCATAGTCCATCAGATGCTCAGCGAAAAAACGTTCCCCCCACTGCCATGGGAGAAGAAGGTTTTTGGTAAAAAACGAGCCGCATATCATCCGAACACGGTTGTGCATCTCTCCTGTATCGATCAGTTGACGAACTCCGGCATCGATAATGGGAACACCTGTTTGGGCGCTAATAAAAGCATGAAATTTTTCTTCATCTTCTACACCTTTGAAATTATATCGAAAATTTTTCCATGCTAAATGAGGATAATGGGCCAGTAACATGGCATAAAAATCCCGAAAGATTAGCTGACGAAAAAACGGCTCGATATTTATCCCTGATTTTTTTTGCAGGGTTAGCCATCGTAAGAGTGAGCGGATGGAAAGTGTTCCAAAACGCAGCTCGGTACTTAATTCGGAAGTCCCGTTTATAGAGATGAAATCACGATTTTTTGAGTACATATCGAGTTTGGATGCAAAGTGTGATAGTTTTTCCATAGGAGGTGTTTTTTGCCATGATGAGAGCTCTTGAGTCTCGAATCCAAGAGAGGTAAGAGATAGGGGAAGAAGGGTATGATCGTAATCTGTGATCGCATGAATCGCATCGTAATCAAACGCGATTTTTTGCTGATTGGTAGGAAGATATTCTGCCATGTGTTCAGGTTTGAAGATCGTTTGGGAGCGTTTATAATAAGGAGTAAAGACGAGATAGGGTGTACCGTCGTTTTTGAGAACATCCTGCGGTTTGAAAATATATGTATCATGCAGATAGACAAACGGAAGTTTCAATGAAATATCACGATCCCGTTCACGGGCATAAGCATCATAATCACCCGATGCGCAGACCTCATGATAGCTTCCAGTGTTCAATATCCAGTCAAAGACGTCCGTAGGTTTACCAGAAAAAATGGCAAGATCAAGCCCGCGGAGTCGAAGATCTTCTTTTAACTGCAATACGGCATTAAAGATGAACGTTACACGTCGGTCATTGGATTTTAGTTTTCCCAGTATGTTGGTATCGAAAATAAAGATAGGAAGTACATCTGCCTCTTGAGAAAGAAGGGGATTATCATCGACACGAAGATCGCGCCGAAACCATAAAATGCGTCGCATGATTATTTACCGCTGTTGATATGAGAGCGCAATGCGAGGGTTTTAGGGTATGGGTTCAAAAACGTTTGATCGAGTAAATAGGTTGTTTTGTATTTTTGCGCATACAGATGGATCGTCGAGAGAGGGACAATCAGCGGGATGATTTTATTGGCATAATCGCTTATTTGCGTATGAAGGGTCTCTTTTTCACTTTTAGTAAGCTCTTTTTTGAAAAATCCGACTAAATGTTCTAAGACATTACGTGTTTTTTTGATGGAGCTTTTACGAGAAATAGCGGTTTTGAATCCCAATTCGTACATGCCAAGTATCGCTTCAAACGAGAAGCCCTCACGATTGCCGACAATGTTGCCAAGTTCTCGGTAGAGCTTCTCGTCTTTGGCTTGCAGCATGAATTTATGGACAGTATGAAATCGCACAAGATCTGCCATTGCAGGTGAGCTGGCTTTAAATTGTTCATAGGCATCGTAGGCAAAAATCTGCATAACGAAATTTTCTCTCAGCCATGCATCTTCCAGTCGTCCTTCTTCCTCCATAGGAAGCAGAGGATACCGCTCACGGCATAAACGTGCAAATACCCCATCCTCTTTTCCCTCTGTAAACCCATTCTCGAGGTACATTTTGGCAGATTTCATCCCACAACTGGGTGATTTGGATTTGAAAATGATTCCGCACAGTGATTGCGAGTCAAGCTTTGAGAGTTCATTACGGCTTGTTTGTTGGAGTGCGTCGGTCAGATCATCTCCCGTTTTATTGGAATGAACCCGTATATCTCCTTGAATGTTGACGAGACGTACGGAAGGACGCGGCGTACCAAAAGCCAAATCTTCGGGGCAAAAAGGGATGAACTCAGAAAAATCGCTTAATTGATCGGTGATAAACCGGTCACGCTTATGACCTCCGTCAAAGCGGATATTTTCTCCCAAAAGGCATGCAGATATGGCTAGTTTCATGATTTGTCTCCCTTGTAAAGGTTGCGAAAATGTTTAGCCCCGTCTTTGGAGCTTTCGATGGACTCTTTGACGCCATCGAACGTAAAGCTGATTCGGCTTTGGTCGATGGTTTCCATCTCTTTAATGCGGTTGAGATTGATGAGATAGGAACGGTGTACCCGTAAAAACTCATAAGATGCAAGTATTGTTTCGACTTCGGATATTTTTTTCGGATAATACGAGAATCCTTCAACGGTGCGAAAAATGACTTCGGTCAAATCGGCTTTAACATAATAAATATCCTCTGGACGAAGTAAACAGTGCGTGTCACCCATTTTTGAGATGAGTCGAAGCTCTTTGGGCGTTTTTTTCGCACTGACACGTTCGATGGAACGCTCTAGGGATTCAACGGTATAGGGTTTTAGAAGATAGTCGACTGCTCCAACGTCAAAGGCTTTGAGTGCATAGTTCTCGTGGGCGCTTTGGTAGACGATTGCTATCTCTTCATGGGCATAACGAAGAGCATACCCCAGTTCGATTCCGTCCATATCGGACATGGAGATATCTAAAAAGACGATATCGAAATCATGCTGTTCTGCAAGCCCAAGAGCTTCAAATCCGCTTGAAGCCATTGTAATAGAGGTGTGTCCAAGCGTACCAAGTAAGCGCTGTAAACGTGAGAGAGCCAAGGGCTCATCATCAACGATCAGTATTTTCATGACATTCCTTTTGTTCGATACGATACGTTGGCGGATTGAGTGATTCGATGATGAGTTGTCCGTTACACAAATGCGACAATCGCTCTTGTAAATTGGAAAGACCGATACCAAATACTGTGTTGCCAATAGGGCGGCCGTTGTTGCTGACACGGATATGTAGCGATTCTTTATAGGTAATTTGGATTGTGATATTAAAATCATGTGATGCAGTATTAAAACCATGTTTAATGGCATTTTCGCACAGCAGTTGAATGGAAAACTTCGGGATCAAGATACTCTTTGCTTTATCTTCTGTATCGACAGCTATGGCAATGCGCCCTCCAAAACGGATGTTTTCGAGATCGATGTAATCGTGAACGTTTTGAAGCTCATCTCGAAGAGGTATCAGTGGGTTTTCGCCCATGGTATTACGTAAAAAGGTTGAGATTTTAAGAACCGCTGCTTCAGCTTTATTGGGGTCTTGATGAATGAGCTCCGCAAGTGAATTAAGGGCATTATAGAGAAAATGAGGATTGAGCTGAGTCTCCAAAGATCGGACGCGGCTTTGGACAAAAAGGGTGTCGATGTGCTCTTTTTCATTGCGGGTTTTGACCAGTCGGTATATTAAAACTCCCATCAAATAGGTCAAACCCCCTATGATAGAAGAACTTTGAAACGGGTGAAGATGAAACAGCTCAATGGTGACAAGTGGCGTCGTTTTAACCAGGGTATGTGTACTGAGTGTTCCTAAGAAACCGGATAAAAAAGAGAAAAACACCGCTATGGTATTCCACCATACTTTACCGATACGAGGAAGGAGGTAGCGGTTCATAGCCGAAATAAAAATAAGTGAATACAGCGTGATGAAAAATCCAAGCGTTACCCCGAATAACGCTCCATGAAGTGTAGAAAGATTGAGCAGGTAATACCCCAAAAGCGATAAAAAGCCTGAGAATAAAATACCTATGAGCAGTATCCCCAACCAGTCGCGCACAGTGATACGAAGTTCTAGGTCATTCATGGATAAGCTTCATTAAATTCATAGCACCCATAGCCACCCCTGGCCATCCTTGAGCGGCATACGAAGTATCACCGACTTGATACAATCCTTGTACGGGGGTATTATTGGAGGGAAGGCGTGGAAGAAGATTGTCCATAGTCAATGCATTTCCTCCTAATTGGATTCGATTTATGTATTTACTGAATGTTTTTGGTGTTGCGGCGAAACTTTTGATGATTTCGTCTGTATTGATGTGAAGTGTATCACAAATCAGGGTCTGAAGCAATTGGGTAAGCTCCTTTTTCTGTCGTTGATAAAGCGAGGGTTCAATATCTGTCCAGCAGCGTGCATCGGTGTGTATGGATGCTGTGACACTGTAATGTCCAAGAGGTGCGATCTGGGTATCGCAGACATCACTAAATGAGATGAATAGAGCTTTTGAAATCGTATGCGGAATGAGATTTTGGGTAATGATCTGATAATGGTGATGGAAAGACCGTTTGGATTTCAGGGTCAGATAGAGGACAAAAGCGCTTTGATGATTATTGAGTTTTTCGTAGCGGTTGTAATACTTTTTGATGGCTGTGTCATTAAACCATGACGAGCTTTCATAGTGAGAGGTCCCCATGATAAGATTTTTAGCTTCGATTTGTCCATGGTGGGTTGAGAGGATGTAACGGTCTTTTTTTTTGCGTATTACATCAACTGCACAGTGTCTGCGAACATCAGCCACCTTTGAGGTGAGGGTATCGCACAGGGTCCCCATGCCACCCAAAACATAGTGTGTTTCGTTGAAAGTGTATCCAAGAGATACGGCGGCTGTGAAAAAATTGATTCTATCGCTTGTGCTTTGCGCAACTATCAAAATCTGTGCATCTAAAAAATCAAGATAGTCCGAGGTAATACCGCCATAAAAATGTTGGATAAAACTACGGGCATCTTTCCAAAGATAGGGCCAGAACTTTTTAAGCATCGGGGTGAAACTCAGCAGTGAGAACAGTTTTTTTTGAAATGACTGATTGGAATAATAGTGCCCATTCAGAGCATAAAAAGTTTTTCCTATCTCGTGTACAAGATTCCAAAACTCAGTGTGTTTTGAATGCGGATGGCTATGTTGCAGTTCATCCACAAACTGTTCTAGATTCATAAACCGTTTGATCTCATATGTACCTTGAAGCACGACAATGCCAGGATCGGTTGCTATGAGGTTGGGTACAACACCGACTTTTTCAAAAAGATTTCGAACGATTCCGCCTTCATGATATCCTGCGAGAGTGGTGGCTCCTGCATTGTAGTGGTGACCAGCATGGCTGAAAGTAGAAGCACATCCTCCAAGATTTGGTTCTTTTTCCAGCAAGACTACATCATGACCATATTCATTAAGCAGTGCTGCTGAGGTGCATCCCCCGATTCCACCGCCTAAAACCGCATATTCTCGCATTATAAACTCATTTCCAAAAAGATATGAAGATATTCTCCCATTTTAGAGTTTTTATTCGTAGAGGTTTTTTGGCGATTGGTATTAGATGTGATGATTTAACATTTAAACAGCAGGGATTAAAACTGCGACCAGGGCTGAAGCCATTGCTGTAGGTGTGTTTTACATTCCTGACTGATAAACCGTTCCCCCTCATCGGGCGGTGAAACAAACTCAAATGCTTCATCATACAGGCTAAAACGCAGAGCATAGGCGTGCAGATAGCCGCGATCTTCTTTTCGGGCTTCGTCGGCATTGGCGTAGCGTACATCTCCGGCACAGGGAGAGCCCAGACTTTTGAGAGCAACGCGGATCTGATGGGTCTTGCCTGTATGGGGTTTGATGAGAAAAAAGCGTTCATGGGTACGTAGAGCACAGCTGATAAATTGGGTAATGGCGGGATTGTTCATAGTAGGTAAAAGCTTGTAATCACCCCGCCTGGCTGCTCCCATGTCAGCTTTCACCCAGCCCATTTTTTTCTTGGGTTTGCGCATACTGATGGCGAGATAATATTTTTCCACTTCACGATTCTCAAACATTTTCCCAAACAGTGCAGCTGCTTCGGAGGTTTTGGCTAAGATCACCAACCCTGAGGTCATTTTATCGAGGCGATGGACGGGGAAGAGTGCCATGCCGATCTGCTGGCTTACCTGAACGACGAAGCCTGCTTCTTCTTCGGAGTGGAAATTGACCCCTGCGGGCTTGAAGGCGATGATGAATGAATCATTTTCATGGAGGATCATGGAGTTTATGATTAAGCCTTTTAAGTGAAGAGGTTTATGAGTCAAGTACAGCTTTAAAGGTTGGATAAGCTTTGGAAACTATTTTAAAAAAATTATACACTATCGAAATATAAATGCTACAATGTAACAAAATAGATGCGCTAATAAGATTGAGGAAGATATGAATATTATCAAGCGAAATAATGTACATGTAATAGGTGATAAAGGTTCCGTAATCCTCTATGCTCATGGGTTTGGTTGCAGCCAGAGAATGTGGGATCGAATTACCCCTGCTTTTAGTTCTACTCACCGACAAGTTTTATTTGATTATGTTGGCAGTGGAAAATCTGATTTGGCCTCGTTTGACAGTAAACGATATTCCAGCTTACAAGGCTATGCTCAGGATATTCTGGATGTATGTGATGCACTTGATTTACATAGCGGTGTCATATTTGTCGGCCATTCGGTCAGCTGCAGTGCAGGATTACTGGCTTCGATTGCACGTCCTGAACTGTTTGATCGTATGGTTCTCATAGGGCCATCTCCGTGTTTTTTGAATCATCCGCCTGAGTATTTGGGAGGTTTTGAACGTGAAGACTTGGAGGGGTTACTCTCTCTAATGGATCAAAACTACATAGGCTGGGCTAACTATTTGGCTCCTGTGGTATCGGGTGAAGGCGGCGGAGAAAAAGTATCACGTGAATTGTCCGAGAGTTTTTGCTCTACGGACCCGCAGGTAGCACGAGTATTTGCCAAAACCACTTTTTTCTCGGACAATCGTGCTGACTTGCCATTGGTTACTTGCCCTTCGTTAATTCTTCAACACAGCAGAGATACGCTGGCGCCACTTGGAGTAGGAGATCATATGCATAAAACCTTGAAAAACAGTACCTATAAAGTAATTGATGTAGCTGGTCATTGTGGGCACATGAGTCATCCAGAGTTGGTTATAGAAGCTATGAGAGAATATTTTGATACTGCTTCTTTGGGCTAACAAGGCAATTTGAATTATATGAACAATTTGATTGATCAACTGCCTTGTCCTGTATTGATTACTGATGCCATGGGCCATATATTTATGGCTAATACTAATTTATTGCAATTAGTGGGAGGGTATGCTGAAGAATGGGATAAAAAGTCCCTAAATGATTTGCTTCCCCCTGCGAGCCGTATTTTTTTACAGACACACCTTTGGCCAATTTTGTATCATGAAGCACAAGTTCAAGAAATCCACATGCAGATCTATGACAGCCAAAAACAATCTATTCCCGTATTGGTCAACTGTCAGAGGAGTTTTTATAATGGCCAAGAAAGCTACTCTTGGGTATTTTTTGTGGCACATGAACGCAGTCGATTTGAGGCTGAGCTACTGAAAGCCAAAGAAGCTGCCCAAGCATCAGAACGTGCAAAGTCTGAATTTTTGGCCGCCATGAGCCATGAGATACGAACACCTATGAATGGCGTATTAGGGATGTTAGGATTGCTTGAAAAAAGCAAATTAGATGACTCACAACGTCATCGTATTCATGTGGCTCAAAGCAGTGCTACATCCCTTCTTGGACTCATCAATGATATTCTCGACTTCTCCAAGATCGAAGCGGGTAAGATGGAGTTGGAAATGCTTGAGTTTGATCTCAAGCACGAATTGGAAGTTTTTGCAGAGTTTACTGAGTTCAAAGGAAAAGAAAAAGGGTTAAAACTTATCCTTGATACTGATAATATTATGTATCCAAACATCATCAGTGATCCAGGACGTCTTCGTCAGATACTTTCCAATCTTGCAGGTAATGCTCTGAAATTTACTCACGAAGGGCACATTAAAATCCAAGCCTCTCTTAAAAAAGAAGATGAAAGATATGGACGTTTGCGTATCGATGTTATTGATACGGGTATAGGGATTGCGTATGAAAAGATTGATACTTTGTTTGAAGCATTTACCCAAGCCGATGGGTCAACAACCCGTAAATACGGAGGAACGGGGCTAGGACTCTCGATCGTCAAAAAATTGTGCGCACTTATGGGGGGCTTCGTTAGTGCTACGAGTATTCCAGGAGAGGGAAGTACCTTTAGTGTGGATTTAAAGGTTGGGCTTGGAAGTGACCAAGTTATTGTTCAAAGCACTGAAGAAGAATTTAACCAAGATAGTATTTCTTGGCCATCAGATATCCGAATTCTTCTTGTTGAAGACAACACTACCAATCAGCTTGTAGCACAAGGGATGCTTAATAGTTTAGGGCTCTACGCAGATATCGTATCTAACGGCTTAGAAGCACTAGAAGCCATCCAAATCTCCACTGACAGTCAACCATATTCTATTGTCTTGATGGACTGCCAGATGCCTGAAATGGATGGATACGACGCAACACATGCTATACGTGTGGGAAAAGCGGGTGAAGAGAATAAACAGCTTCCTATCATTGCCATGACTGCCAATGCCATGCAAGGGGATCGTGAGAAATGCACGCTTGCCGGAATGGACGATTATATTGCCAAACCGATCAATCTCTCTGTCTTAAAATCAGCATTGATAAAATGGATTTTAAAGGGAGAAAAACCTGTTCAATCAAATCATAAACAAGCTGTCATAAAGAAAGCAGTATCAGCCGATCTTGCCTTGTGGGATGAAGCAGATGCTTTACATCGTTTAGGAAACAATGGTGTTTTATTGAACAAGATTATAAAATCGTTTATGAATGATGGACCTAACGCTCTCTCAGCACTGGTAAAATCTTTGAAAGAAAACAACAGCCACGATGCGCAACTGCATGCTCATTCGCTTAAAGGTGCCGCAGGAAATGTGGGTGCACTCAAACTGCAAGAAATTGCAAGACAGCTCGAGGAAGCGGCAAAAGATGAAAACTTCTCCGAAATAGAAGCAGGATTTGTAAAGTGTGAAACCATACTTAATGAGACGCTAAAAATATTCGAAACTCATTTGGCAAAAGAAGTTAAACCAGCCGTTCGAAAAAAACGTCTCGACTCTGTACAAATGGCCATCAAGCTCCAAAACCTCAAAAAAGAGCTGAAGAATGGAATGATGATCGATACAAAAGCATTGGGAATATTTGTGGAGTATACCAATGAACTATTTACTGAGAAGATAGGTAAACTCAAAGAATATGTTGAGAAGCTTGAAACGGATAAAGGGATTACCCTTATCGATACCATTATGAGTGAACTGGAATCTTTTTAGTGATTAAATCGGTAGTTCATCCAGTTTTATAATACGGTATTCACTACTCTTTAAATCCCCAAGTGTCAAATCCCCGATACGAGAACGGTGCAATGCTGTGACATGATTGCCCACTGCCGCGAACATACGGCGTATTTGGTGATAACGTCCCTCGGTTATCTCTAGTGTGACATGAGTCGCACCAATAATCTTTAGTTTGGCAGGGAGGCATGGGCTTTTTTCACCTTTGAGCATCAAAGTACCCGATGCAAATATTTCGGCTTCATCTCCTCGTAACGGACGATCAAGTGTCACTTCATAAAGTTTAGGTACATGATATTTGGGGGACGTGAGGCGATGAAGCAGTTGACCGTCATCGGTAAGCAGCAACAGTCCGCTGGTATCTTTGTCCAATCGCCCGATGGTGGAGATTTTGGGATCACGATTACGCCATCGAACAGGAAGCAGATCGTAGACGAGCTGCCCCTCTCCGTCATCGTGTGAGCAGACTAGACCTGTAGGTTTGTGCATCAAGATGACCATTCCCTGTTGTGGATCGAGAGGAACGCCCTCAAAGAGTACCTCATGGTGAAACGCTTTGAAATCGCTTTTGGTGATTTTTTTACCCTCCACCGTGACAACTCCTGAGGCAATGAGTTTTTTGGACTCACTGCGGCTTGCGTATCCTAAACTGGTGAGGAGTTGATCGAGCCGCTGTTTAGAGGGATTGGAGTTTTTCATCGGTCTCTTTGGTGATACGTTCGAACTCATGACTGGCAACTTCGAGCCGCTCAAAAAGCTCTTCAATCATTTTTTCATCCGCAGCGACACTCTTGGAAAGTTCCATGAGTTGACTGCTGTCCCCACTGTTGGAATGTACGATGAGCTGTTCGTGGGAAATTTTGAGCTTGTCTTCGAGCTGCATGATGGTGTTTTCACAGTAACCAATCTCTTTTTTAAGAGGATTTAGGAGTTTTGAACGCTCCTGAATCAATGCAGAGCGCACTTGTTTGTTCTCTTTTTTAGAGCCTTGCTGAACCGGCTTTTGCGGTTTTGGCGCATCGCTGATGTCGTCTTCCCAGCCGATTTTTTCCAAAAATTCATCGTAAGTACCGTTAAAAAATTCCGCACCGCCTTCGCGAAAGACGATCAACTGATCGGCCAGCTCACGTAACAGCATTTCAGAGTGGGTAACGATGACGGTTGAGCCTTCAAATCGTTTTACCGCATCCGTCAATGAGTCAATAGATTGCATGTCGAGGTGATTGGTCGGTTCATCCAAAAACAGCAGATTGGCAGGGGTGGCGATAATCTTGCCCAACATGACACGGCTTCGTTCTCCCCCTGAGAGGATACTGATCTTTTTTTCAGCGTCATCGCCGCTGAACATCATCGTTCCACAGATACCGCGCACTCTGACATTGGGCAAGGTATTGTCCGCACTTTGAATCTCATCGATAATAGTACTGTTTGTATTAAGCCGCTCAATATTGGTCTGACCGAAATGGGCTATGGCAGTTGAGGGGTGCATCGTGATCTCACCGTTTGGTGTTAACACACCTGCTATCGCATTGAGCAGGGTTGATTTTCCCTTACCATTTTTACCGATGATGGCGAGGCACTTGTTTTTTTCTAAGTTAAAAGTGAGGTTTTGGAAAAGCAATTCGTTGGGAGTATATCCAAAAGAGAGATCTTTGACACTCATAATCACTTTGGCAGGAGTAGGGGAATAGGAGAATGAAAATGACAGGTCACTATCTGATTCCAGGTTTTCCATAATGCCCATTTTATCCAGCTCTTTTTGTTTGGATTGCGCCATTACCGCAGTAGATGCACGCGCTTTGTTACGTGCTACAAAATCGATGAGTTCTTCGCGTTTTTTATCGTGATTGATTTTAGTTTTAGCATACAGTTCATCTTCGCTTTGCATCATCTCGTAATATTTGTGGCTGTTGCCTTTGACAATACTCACATTTCGGCGGCGTAGACCCATCGTGTGAGTGCTTACAGAGTCCATGAAATCTCGATCGTGGGTGATGAGGATTACTTCACCCTCAAATGCACGTATAAAGGCACCCAGCCATCGCAAAGAGACAATGTCGAGGTAGTTTGTCGGTTCGTCCAACAGCAGGAGATTGGGTTCTGTGACGAGGAGTTTGACGAGATTGAGGCGGATTTGATACCCGCCTGAAAAACTTAGCGGATCTTTGTCGAGATCGTCTTGGGTAAATCCTAAACCAAAAAGGATTTTTTCTACTTTGTAGACATCATGTTGCGCATCGCCATGTAAAACGGAGGCACACTCGTCACGGACGGTTTTATGGGTGAAATGCAGATGTTGGCGCAGTGTCCCGATACGGTAGTTTTTAGGGATGATGATCTCGCCACTATCGTAGTGTTCTTCATCCAAAATGATTTTAAAAAGGGTGGATTTTCCCGTGCCGTTACGTCCGACGAAACCGACTTTATTTCCGGCATTGAGTTTGAGCGATAAGTTCTCGAAGAGAACTCGGGTGCCGTAGCTTTTTGTGAGGTTGTTGATTTGGATCATTATTCTTCTATTTTATGAGGGAGTTTACCCGGCATCGCTTCTTTGGTAGAGAGCATGTTTTCGATTTGAAGTTTTACTTTGTCGTAGCGAAACTGCTCTTTGAATCCTTGAATCCGTCCGCCCGCGGCATTGGGGTGTCCGCCTCCGCCGACCCATTCGCCTGCCATAGCGGCAACATCGACTTGATTGTGTCCGCGCAGGCTCATGGTGCCGCGTGTTCCAACATCCACGATGAAGTCAAAGTCAGGGAACGCCGTTACAAAACCGTTTCCGATAATCGAGGTATTGCCAAGGCCGTAGCTCAAGAAGCCGCGCCATCCTTTGTAATAGACCGTCATCTCTGAACGCTTCGTACCCAGCAGGGCGACAATGTATTTTGTTGAGAGATTATCGAGAGTGTTATCTATACCGTCTTTGAAAAAATCTTTTTTCATTTTGTGCAGCATTTCATCCAATACGACATTGGCATTAGGAGTAAAACGCATCAGTGCTGCTTGTTCCAGCATTGCGAGTTTATAGGTACGATCTTCGGATGCAAACATCACCCGGTTGAGCTCTTTGGCATCGCTGATGAGACGCATACATACTTTGCCGTATTCAAAATCTTCGACTTGGTCTTGGTGCCATAAGTCGACGGCATTGACCACTTTGACAAAAGCTTCGAGCCATCCGCCGCCTTGAAGTCCATAATGTTCTGACGCGTACTCATAAACGATTTTAGTCGCACAACGTTCGGTATCTAAAAAATACCATGGGTATTGGGATGCCGTGTCTTTTCCGCTTCCGTGGTGATCTAGCAGGGTGATCGTAATCTTCCATCCTGTATCATTGAGACGATTGACTTCATTGTTCAGCCATTTTGCCTCTTCGGGATAGAGATTGAGGTCACTGATCAAAATAGTGGCTTCTTGTTTTTCTTTTTTGATGAGTTCTACAATTTCTGTAAGCCGCTCCATTACTTCTGCGCCGTAATTTGCGTTATAACTAATCATTGTGTGGGAGGTCTGCGCCATGACGAGCTGACAGCTGTAGCCGTCTAAATCAATGTGTGAAAGATGGTAAATGGTTTTGTTCATGAATATCCTATTTATCTAATGTAATGGAGCCGAGTACTTCAAACTTGGCAGTGGAGTCGATTTCGGCGTGAGAGAGGGTGACGATCTCGAGATTGAAACGTTCATATATCTCTGCCAGCGGTCGGCGCAGTTTTGGATCAACGATAATGACGATGGGTGATACCCCTTTTTGCAGAAGTTCACTGGCTTTTGTGCTGGTAGCTTGAATGAGGGCGTTGATTTCTCCGACATTGAGCATAAGCTGTTTAATACCGTCGTGCTCTTGCGATTTTTCAAGCAATCGCTGTTCACTCATGGCGTCAAAGGTCAACAGTTTTATAACCCCATCCGCTCCCGTATAGGCTTGGGTGATTATACGCGAAAGTTTTGCTCTCACGTGTTCGGTGATGACATCCACGCTTTTGGTGTATTCACTGACATCAGCGATGGTTTCTAAAATAGTGATCATGTCTTTAAGAGGGACACGTTCGTGCAGGAGTGCTTTGAACACACGCTGGATCAAACCGATATTAGCAACTTTAAGCAAGTCATCAATAACGACCGGATAATCATTTTTGATCTTATCGATGAGGATTTGCGTTTCTTGACGAGTGAGCAATTCTTCAGCATGTTTCTTAATCAATTCACTCATGTGCGTTGAGATAACAGTTGCAGGGTCAACGACCGTATAACCATTGATAATTGCATCCTCTTTTTGCTCTGGGGCAATCCAAAAGGCATCGAGTCCAAATGCAGGTTCTTTCGTCGGTTCTCCCCCCTCAAGCTCTCCAATCGCCATTCCGCTGTCCATCGCAAGGTAGCGATCAGGTTGGATCATCCCATCCCCGATAGAGACTCCTTTGAGCAAAATAGAGTATTGGTTTGGTTTGAGATGCAGATTGTCACGAATACGAACCTGCGGCATTAAAAAACCAAAATCAGAAGCAATCTTACGGCGCATAGAGCGAATGCGTTCCAATAGATCGCCCCCCTGTGTCCCATCTGCAAGACGTATGAGCTGATAACCAAGGGTGAGTTCAAGCATCTCTATTTTTAGAATATCTTCCAGTGCGGCTTCTTCTTCTTTGGCTATCTCTTCGTTGGAACGTTTGCGAGCAGTGGAAGACGGGGCAGTTCCAGAAACAGTTCCCTCTTCGCTGGAAGCAGCAGAGTTTCCTGATTCTCCGATGGAGGGAGATTTGGTAAGGACAAAGTCCCCTTTTTCAAATTTGTAGAGAGCATAGCCAAGCCCTAAAAAAACCAAACCGACAAAGCCCATAGAGATGGTAGGAAGCCCTGGAACAGCGGCAAACATCAACATAATCACACCTACGATAATCATAACTTTGGCATTGCCCATGAGTTGGTTGATACTTCCCTCGGCAAAATTGCCCTCATCGTTGGAAGCGCGGGTGATCATGATACCGGTTGCTGTGGAGATGATCAATGCCGGGATCTGGGAGACAAGACCATCCCCGATGGTGAGTATGGTATAGGTTTGGGCACTTGCGGATACATCCAGATCAAATTGAAAAATACCGATCAAGAAACCGCCGATGATGTTGATCGTGGTGATGATTATCCCCGCAATCGCATCCCCTTTGATAAACTTGCCCGATCCGTCCATGGCTCCATAGAAATTGGCATCTTGTAAAATCTCGGCACGACGGCGCTTGGCCTCGGCTTCTTCGATGAGTCCGCTGTTGAGATCGGCGTCAATGGCCATTTGTTTACCCGGCATTGCATCGAGGGTGAATCGTGCCGCGACTTCAGCAACGCGGTTTGAACCTTTGGTAATGACCATAAAATTGATCAAAACGATGATACTGAAGATTATAACCCCGATGACGTAGTTTCCGCCGATAACGAAGTTCCCGAAACTTGTGACGATGTCACTTACGGCTTCAGGCCCTTCATGCCCGTGAGAGAGGATCATCCTTGTCGTGGCAATGTTCAATGAGAGCCGAAAGAGGGTGATGATCAGCAACAGTGTCGGAAAAGTGGTCAGGTCTGTAGGACGGGGAATGTAAAGTGAGATAAGTAAAATGAGTACTGATATTGCGATAACCACTGCAAGGAGCAAGTCGAGCATTCCACTTGGCAATGGGACAATGATGATTGCCAAGATTGCCATAACAAAAACGACCATACTAAGGTCACGTGATGCAAAGATCGCTGAAAGTATGGTGCTGGCGTTAACGGCCTTCTTTTTTGCTTTTGCCAAGCGTTACTCTTCCAAAATAGCTTCAAGGGTGAGGATGCCTAAAAAAGCGTCCACCTTCCCCTGTAATCGGTTTAAAAACGGCCACAAGCCGCAGGTGGTCGCTTGGTCTGAGGGGCAGCTCTCTTTGGATGGGGCACAGTTAAATACAGCGGGCATTTTCCCCTCAGCAGCTTCCATAACATCCAGCATGGTTATCTCACCGGTTTTACGGGCCAGTTCAAATCCGCCGTTAACCCCTTTAAAAGACTTCAAAATCCCTTTTCGAGCCAATGATTGGAGGATTTTCGCCAAAAAACTTTTGGAGATATCGAGTTCACGCGATAAGGTGTCAGCATCCAGCGGCTTTTGCGCTTTAGCCAAAGCGATCAGTGACAAGAGAGCATATTCACTGGCTTTTGTCATCAACATCGCTTGAGCTCCTCATGGTTATTTTATGAAAGCTATTATAGCCAAAAACTATTAGAGGTTACTTTGTGAGGCTTTTATGGTAAACAGAGAGTTTTTTGGTTATAATCCCCACCTGCTTTGAGAAAATTATTTTTCAAGTAAATTAACTACCCATCAGGAGGCTATTATGGCTTTAGATACGGCTAAAAAAATGGAAATTATCAAAGAATTCCAACGAACAGAGGGTGATACCGGTTCAAGTGAAGTGCAAATTGCATTGCTTTCAAAGCGTATTGGTGATCTTACTGAGCACCTTAAAATTTTCAAAAAAGACCACTCTTCACGTTTGGGCCTTTTGAAATTGGTTGGACAACGTCGTCGTTTGATGCGTTATTTGAAGCGTACAAACCGTGCAAGCTACAACAAGCTAATTGCTGAGCTTAACATCCGCGACAATATCTAAGTTTTATAAAAAACTGCCTCTCTTGAGGTAGTTTCCTCTCTCTTTATTTTAACCTATCTTATTCTTATCAATCTCGATTCCGCCGCATTCCAGTGTATTAACCAGATCAGTCGTGTACAGTTTGTCAAAATTGGCAATCATAATTTGTCTAAGATACTCTTTTTCCGCTTGTTCCGCCCTCATCAAACTTCCTGCGAAGATACCCTTTTTTTCTAAAACCAAAGAGGTGATATCGCTGTCCATATTGATGTGGGTCATGAGCTCTTTTATGTTGGTTTCAAATATGGAACCCAACAAAGAAAACATACCTGCCAAATAGGCTTTATCTTTATTTTTAGGGGATGCATCGGCTTCCATTCTTTCGGCTCTTTTGATCGCAAGATCAAGCAGTGTTTTGGATGCAGGATTTCTAGAGAGTTCCGAATACAGATAGAGCATAAGCCATCGGAGCAGTTTTTGTCGACCCATGAGGTTGATTACTTGTGTTAAAGATTCAACCTTGACGCTGAGTTTTTCCGAATTGTTGAAAAATTGGAGCAGTTTATAAGACAAATCGGCCTGTTTTTTCAAAAAAACTTCAAGTTTCTCATTGCCCGTATTGTCTTCTTTAATGACTTTTATGAGTTGAAGGATGACAAATTGTGCAGCCTCTTTTGGTCCGACGATCTCAATGATTTCAGGTCGGTCAAGATAGTACCCTTGGAACAAGTGAAAACCTTGCTCTTGGCACTTTTGATAATCTTCTTTGGTTTCAATGTTTTGCGCTAAGAGTTGAATCCGGGTAGCTTCAAATTTTTTCATCACTTTTTCAAGATTTTCTGGATGAGAGAGGGCAACATCCATTTTGATAATGTCGATAAAATTGAACAGCCTCGAAAATTTATTGATCATCTCAGCACTGGAGTCAAAACGCTCCAATGAAATCTTGAAGCCTCTTTTTTTATACTGGATAATCTTATTGATGATCTCATCGTCGAGTTTGATGTTATCATCGATGTTTAGGACAAATCGGTCTTTGTCTAAAACATCCAAAATCCCTTTGGAAAGGACTTGTTCATTAATATTGACAAATCCAAGACTGCGTTTTCCAAGCAGTTTGTCCAGTTCTGAACTGGTGATGGAACTCATAATAAGCTGGGATGTTCCTCTGACGCTGTCTGAAAGACCGGTATCCCTGTCAGAGCCGTCTTTAAAAAGGAGTTCATAGGCAAAAACCTCCTTTTTTCTAGTAAAAATTTTCTGTATTGAGATATGTATAATATTCATTGATAATCCTTGAATCCATAGAGTATTATGATATTACTTTCGTATGGTTTAATTCGGCATTTTGGGATAAAGCTTAAATCCCAAAAATCTTTTTCGCACGTTCCAAATCTTCTACCGTATCAATCCCGAACCCTGCGCTCGCAACTTTTACCATGGATATTTTTTTGCCGTGATACAGGGCTCTGAGCTGTTCGAGTTTTTCGATGTCTTCCAGCGGTGCTTCACCCAGTGCACAAAAATCGTGGAGAGATTTTTTTGTAAACCCATAGATCCCGATATGCCCAAAGTACGAAGCTTCCCCGCTACGGTTGAACGGGATAGGACTGCGAGAAAAATAGATGGCATTGTGCTCATCGTCGGTGATGACTTTGACCATATTGGGGTCATTGGCAGACTCTGTATTGATCGCGTTGTAACAACTCGCCATAATGAATGGAACATTTTGAGTTTTAAGAATATTTAGACGTTCTATGAGTTGGGTGAGTACTTCGGTTTCGATAAACGGTTCGTCGGCTTGGACGTTGATGATGAGTTCATCATCAGGAATATCGAGTAGTTGGGCGCATTCGTTGATACGGTCGGTACCGCTTTTGTGGGTGGTAGAGGTAAGGCGCGCTTCAACACCGTGAGCGGCACAGATTTCAAGTATTTTTTCATCGTCACACGCGACAACAACACGGTCAATGGATTCGACCCGTTTGGCAGTACGGATCACCATCGGTAAACCACCGATATCGGCTAAAACTTTTTGAGGGAAGCGGGTGGATGCTAAACGGGCAGGGATGATAATCATGATTTGACCTAGTAAAAGATATAATTACTTAAATCATAACGCAAAGAGTCGTAAATGCTCCTTTATCAGCCCGATGGCGGCTATTGTTACAACAGCGATTCGATACTGCTGTACGGATTTATCACACACTTCAATCCCAAAGGCCGTATGCTCGATGTGGGTGCGGGATGCGGTATTGTCGGACTGTTAGTAGGGCGTGATTGTGCTGTTCAGCTTGAAGCGGTGGAAAAACAAAGCGTATATGCCCAGTTTTCTAGACGAAATGCACAGATCAATGATATTGGTTATGTACTGCATGAGTGTGACTTTTTGGAGTATAACGATAAAGAGGGATATGATTGGATTGTCTCCAATCCTCCCTTTTATCATGAGGGTTCCGCACGCAGTGAAAATGAAATGATCCATCAAGCACGTTACAATGTCCATATGCCCATTGAGGCGTATGCCCAAAAAATAGCGAAGCTTTTACGGCCACAGGGTTGCGCCGTCATCTGTTACGATGCCCGACAATTTGCCCAAATTTGCAGTGCGTTTGAAGCTGTCAAATTAAGAGTCGTTGATGTACAATTCGTCCATTCTAAGAGTGATCGTCCCAGCACGCTGGTGATGTTTCGGGTGAAAAAAAACAGCAAGTCGGCGATGAACGTATGGGCTCCTCTCATAACGTTTGAAAACGATCAATACACACCCGCCGTACAGGCGATATACGACAAGGCAAAGGCGCACAGTATCAAATGTCCGATTTAATGAAACAAGACGGTTTTAGCTACGCATTTGATTCAAGCGCGTGTGCCTCATGCGGTGGTAATTGCTGCACAGGTGAGAGCGGTAATATTTTTGTTTCGGTCACTGAAATTGCGGCCATTGCAAAATTGTTGGAGATGCAAGAGGATGAGTTTCGCCGTACCTATTTACGCAAAGAGGTGTATCGCTATTCACTCAAAGAAAAAGTAGTCAATGGTTCTCATGACTGTGTGTTTTTCAACCGTTCACAAAATGGGTGTACTATATACCAAGCACGACCGCTTCAGTGCCGAACTTTCCCTTTTTGGGACTATTTTCGCCAGCGTGTGGATGAGCTTAAAGCCGAATGCCCGGGGATAATAGAATGAATAAATCGTTATGGATCTTACTTGTATGTGCCGCAGTCGTACAAGCGGCGAATATGAAGCTGAAAATCCCCATTGCTATGAGCGACGAGACCTATGTCTTGGCGGCAATGGACGCGCAAATGCGGCAGAAGCCTGAGATCGCATCCGCGTATTTTAAACATTTGTATGAAAAAACGGGGCAAAAAGGATACTTGTACGATTCATTGCGTATGTATGAGGGCATTAAAGACACTGCGTTATTTTCGAAGGCAATAGAAGAGGCACTGACAGAAGATCCTGAGGATAAAATGCTGTTGCGTTTTCAGCTGATCTCTTTACTTAAAGAAGGACATTATTCGCAAGCGTCTCATAAAGCGTTGATTTTGTCTCAATTAACAAAAGAAAGTTCGGATTATCTTTTAAATGCAGAAGCGCTTGTAAAACTGGGAAATTTTAAAAGTGGATACGGTGAGCTAAAAAAAGCTTATGACATCACCTATGATGAAGAAACAGCCGATCGTATGGCACTTATTATGTATACACAGTTGGGCCAAAAAGAAGAAGCAATCCGTTTTTTAAAAGAGCACATAGGGGCCCACGGAAATTCGAAAATTATGGGCAAACGGCTGGGAAGTCTGTATGCGGACAGCGGTGCATTGGAAGATGCTGCACAAATTTATGAAACGACGTATGAACTTAGCAGTGATCCGTTAATAGCACAAGAAGCGGTGAAAATCTATACGTATCGGCAGGAATTTCAAAAGTTGCGTGTTTTACTGGAAAAATCAGAAGTAAATGATCCTATGCTCTTGGAACTGTATGTACGGGAGAAAGAATTTAAAAAAGCATCGGCACTGGCACGTAAGCTTTTCAAACGTGATGCGAACCCTCGGTATTTGGCACAAAGTTCGGTATTTGAATATGAAGCTGCTACAGATCACAATGACAGTGTATTGCTCAAACAAGTCATTGATGGGTTAAAACAAGCAAATACAGAAATAGAAGATCCTGTGTATCTTAATTATTTAGGCTACTTGATGATCGATCATGATCTAGGTGTTGATGAGGGGATGCAATACGTTCAAAAAGCGCTTGATAAACATCCTGATTCTCCTTTTTATCTTGATTCATTGGCATGGGGAAAATACAAATTGGGTGAATGTGCTGAAGCGTTGCGTCTAATCAAGCAAGTGGAATCCATGATTGGAGCCGATGAACAGGAAGTAAAAGAACATCTCAAAGCAATAGAAAATTGTAAAACGAAGGAAAAGAAATGATACTAGACGATATATTGGTAAAAACGAGAGAAGATGTAAAGGAGCGAGAAGCCAAGTTCAGTATGGACTGGCTGGGTCGCTCGTTGGCGTTTAATTCCAGAGCACCGCGTGATGTCCACTCGTTTTTGACCTCTACGGCAGATGAGCCATATCGTATTATCGCTGAGGTTAAAAAGGCGAGTCCTTCTCGAGGTGTGATTCGTGAAGATTTTGATCCAGTAGCCATTGCGCAAGCATATGAGCGTGGCGGAGCGAATGCGATCTCTATTCTGACAGAACCTCATTTCTTTCAGGGAAACCTAGATTATCTCGCAGAGATTCGTCGTTATGTAGGAATTCCGCTGTTGCGAAAAGATTTTATTGTTACCAAATATCAGCTTCTTGAAGCTTTGGTGTACGGTGCTGATTTTGTTCTTCTCATCGCAGCGGCACTTTCGAAAAGTGAGCTCAAAGAGCTGTTAAATTACACGCGACATTTGGGGATGGAAGCATTAGTAGAGATACACGACAAATCGGAGCTTACCAAAGCGATATATGCAGGTGCCGATATCATCGGTATTAATCATCGTAATTTACAAACATTTGAGATGAATATGAATCTCAGCTACGATCTCATACCTCTGATCCCTAACGGTAAGATTATTGTGGCTGAAAGCGGCATTTATGAGCACGGTCAATTGGGTGATTTGAATAAGGCCGGAGTGGATGCGTTTTTAGTTGGAGAGTCATTGATGCGTCAAGATAATGTTGAAGAGGCAGTTCAAAAACTCAAAAATGGTTAATTTTAATACATTGTTACTTTTTGGTGAATATTTAAGCAATACCTCATGTTCATTTAGGATACTATTTACATACAAACATTTAGTTTCCGAAGGGAAAACATGATAGAGCCTATCACACCTGAGTTGCAAAAGTTTTACGACATCTTTGATGGCGTTGATCAGAGTAAAGTTTCTGAATTCAAAGATTTTTTAGAGACCCATGCCGTTAATTTTAACCTCTTTAAAGAGGGAAATTTTATCGAGCGTTCCTTCCCTTTTGATATGATTCCCCGTATCATTCCCAAAAAAGAGTTTGACCATTTACAAGCAGGTATTATTCAGCGGGTTCGTGCTCTTAATGCCTTCTTGAATGATATCTATACTGATCAAAAAATCGTATCTGACGGTATTGTCCCCAAAGAGTACATTGATTCGGCAACGGGCTATTTACCCAGCTTTCATGGGGTTGTCCCGCCAAAAGGGATTAGAACCCACATCAGCGGTATTGATTTGGTCAAAGATACGGTGAGCGGACAATGGGTGATTTTGGAAGACAACCTTCGTGTGCCAAGCGGGGTTAGCTATCCGCTGACGGTTCGTCGGGCTTTTCGGCATACTTATCCGGAGTTTTTTGAGCAGATGAAAATCTCGAAAATCCGTCAATATGGTATGGAACTCAAAGATGCGATGGATTATGTCAATACCGGTGGGCTCAATGTGATCTTGACACCTGGGCGCTACAACTCGGCATTTTATGAACACAGTTATCTGGCTAGAATTACAGGCGCGGCACTGGTAAGGGGTGATGATCTAATCGTTGACAATGAGGTGGTCTATCTTCGCAGTTACAATGGCGAGCGATTGCGTGTCGGGGCAATTTATCGACGCCTTGATGATGATTTTCTTGATCCGATAGAGTTTGATGAAGAGAGTCTTATCGGGGTACCCCATTTGATGAGCGCGTATCGTGCGGGGAATGTTGCGGTTATGAATGGTATTGGCAATGGAGTGGCTGATGACAAAGGGATCTATTATTTTGTCCCTGAAATGATCCGTTATTATCTCAAAGAAGAACCAATACTCTCAAACGCACCGACCTATTTGCCGTATTATGAAAAAGATCGTGCGTATGTGCTAGAAAATATCGATAAACTCGTTATCAAAGACGTTGCGGAAGCGGGAGGATACGGTGTCTTATTCGGTAATCGTTTAACCCCTGAACAACGCGAAGAGATTATTGGCAAAATTATAGAAAATCCACGTCGTTTTATTGCACAGGAAGTGATTGAATTTTACGATCTGCCATGCATGCTCAATGGTGGAATAGAGCCTCGAAAAGCGGATTTGCGTGCTTATGTGATTTATGGAGAAGAGATTACGGTTAGTATGGGAGGATTGACACGTTATGCGATGGAAGAGGGGAACTATTTGGTAAACTCTTCTCAAGGGGGAGGCTTTAAAGATACATGGGTGGTAGAGCTATGATGGATACGGCAATTACATTAAATGCAGCACGACGCCTTTATTGGAAAGGGCGTTATTTGCAACGGGCACAGAGCATGCTCAAAGAGCTAGTGATAGGATATGACAATGTCATTGACCGAGACCATGATTACGGTCGATACCATTATGCAAAATTGGACATAGAGATTGACTATGGAGATGCCCACGATTTCTTGCGACAAGGAGTTTATGGTAATCATGGCAGTTCCATAGCCTCTATGATTTATATGGCCAGAGAAAATGCAATAGAGATACGTAATCTTTTGGATGAGCGTGAATTTGCACGATTGAATTTGATTCATAACCGTATTGTCAGTGCACAGGCTAAAGTGATTACTCCCAGTATGCTAGAAGACTTCATTGATGATCTTTCTTTTATTTTAGGTATTTTTTCTTCAGAGCTAGGGCGGACAAAAGCCTATAACTTTGTACGCTTAGGGCAATACGTTGAACGATT
Source organism: Sulfuricurvum sp. (assembly GCA_030692765.1). Lineage (GTDB taxonomy): Bacteria > Campylobacterota > Campylobacteria > Campylobacterales > Sulfurimonadaceae > Sulfuricurvum. The sequence continues at coordinate 141,520 of JAUYUB010000001.1, read as the reverse complement.
TGATCTGATTTTACGGCTCTATGGAGGATTTGATTATGTAAATTCCGAATTGGATGCGATGAATACCATAGCAAAACGGCTTAACCATCATTATCAATTCAGTAAAATTTTCACATCAGATTTACACAAAGCGCTTGCGATTGTAAACGGCGTTATTGATCGGGTAATTGAAGAAAAGGTATGTATTCTGGAAGTCTATGAAAAAGAGTTTCAAACACAAGGATAAACATGGGAATCATAGAAGAAGTATTAACCATAGAATTGCCTGTTGGAGAAAATTTTCGGATACAGCGGTGCCGGTATGCGCCTAAAAAAGGTAAATCTACCAAACGTATATCTGTGGTTAGTGGTATACATGGAGACGAGCTAGAAGGGCAGTATGTTTGTTTTCTACTCGGTGAATGGCTGAGAAAAAATCCTGAAACGATACGTGGAACGATTGATATTTATCCGGCAATTAACAGCTTGGGTCTTGATAGTATTACCCGTACGATTCCTTTTTATGATGTTGATTTGAATCGTATTTTTCCAGGAAGCAAAGAGGATTTTTTGCCTGCACAAATAGCTCATGGAGTGCTGAATGTGATGAGAGGCAGTGAGTATGCCATTGATATCCATTCCAGCAATGTTTATCTACGCGAAATTCCGCAAGTACGTATTGCAAAATCACAAGAAAAGACACTTGTTCCTCTGGCAAATTTATTGAACATCGATTTTGTGTGGGTACATGATGCGGTTACGGTCTTGGAGTCCACATTTGCACATGCCATGAATACAATTGGAACTAAAACTTTGGTGGTCGAAATGGGCGTTGGAATGCGTTTAGGTCAAACGGATGGAGAACAGCTTCTGATGGGATTACTAAACTTGATGCGGCATGAGGGAATTTTGGATATTCCCTCTTTTGAAGTACGTTTCCCAATGCAATCGGATGAGGGGGAAGTGGCTTATCTCAATGCATCATGCCCAGGATTGTTTGTCCCTGCTATAGAACATTGTCAGACAGTTAAAAAAGGGGATGTAGTAGGACACATCGTCAATGCTCTCAGTGGTCAAAGAATGGATGAAGTATTGGCTCCAATTGGAGGAATGCTGTTTACTCTGCGTGCGTATCCGATTGTTTATGAAGGGTCACTACTAGGACGTATTTTTGGAGAAAAAGAATGAAACGCTTTGATATTGTTACCTTGGAGTCTCCAAACAGAGCACCGCTTAAAATCGAGGGCTTTTTGTTTGGGGAAAACAGTTATGGACCTTCGGTAGCCATCGTAGGGGCAATGAGTGGGGAACATGTCAATCAATTGTATGTCGCCTCACAATTGGTCGAGTATTTACGTATCAAAGAAGAAGAGGGAAAAATATCTGGGAAAATCCTCGTGATTCCAGCAGTCAATACCTATGCGCTTAATATGGGAGAGCGGCATTGGCCATTGGATAAAACAGACATCAATATGATGTTTCCAGGTTATGCACAAGGGGAAACAACACAACGTATTGCAGCACGTCTATTTGAAGCCCTGCGAGGGTATGAGTTTGGGATGATATTAGAAGGTCGTCGCGATCAGGGAATGTGTTTGCCGTATGTCAAAATCGTTGGAAGCGGATATGAAGATTTGGAATCTACTAAAGATTTGGGGCTTAGATTTATTCACTATCGTCCGCATAATCCTGTCGAAACGGCTATGTTGCAATATAATTGGCAGTTGTGGGGAACCAAAGCATTTTCCATTGTTTTTGGAAAAAATGGGGCGATTGATTACGCTGCAAGTAGCGAAGTACATGGCGCATTGGTACGATTTTTCTCAAAACGCAAAATATTGAATTCTCCTGTATTTGAAGGACATAGCAGTAATGTAATTGATCCAGATGGGATTACGGTAGTCAAGGCATCACGGGCGGGTATATTTACCCCCAAAGTAGCCTGCGGAACACACGTTCGTAAAGGGGAAAAACTGGGTAAAATAGTGGATGCTCTAAGCGGTGAAAAGCTGGAAAAAATAATTTCCCCATGCGAAGGGGTGGTGACGTGTCAATATTCTCATCCGTTAATCTTTCAAAATTCGATTGCATTTCGCATCGCATCTGTCGAGACGAGCTGTCAGTTACAGCCCAAAACTAAGAAGAAATAATCTTTTTAGCCCAAGAGCGCTTTGGCGCATTCGTTGATTCGTTTTCCATCGGCCAATGCACCGATACTTTTGGATGCAGCCCCCATGATTCTGCCAATATCCTTTATAGACGTTGCGCCCACTTCGGTGATGATGGATTGTATTGCAGTTTTAAGTTCTTCATCATTAAGCTGTTTTGGTAAATAGGTTTCAAAAATAGCAGCTTCGGCAGCTTCTATAGCATACAAATCATCTCTAGCTGCTTCTTTGTATTGTGCCATTGAGTCGTTACGTTGTTTGACCTGTTTTTGGATGATCTTGATGATATCCTCATCACTCAACTCTTTACGCTCATCGACTTCGATTTGTTTCATCGCACTGCTTAGAAGACGTAATGCATCACGCTTCACGACCTCTTTTTCTTTCATTGCGGTTTTAATATCATTGTTGATTTGTTCTTTTAAACTCATTGGTATTTCCTTGGAACTATATTTGCTTATTATAGCTAAATATCCTTCTTGAACGGACAATCTAGTGACTAAAACTTATCTTTCTTGTGTTGCCGTGTCGTTGCTTATGAGCGGGTGTACCGCAAAATTCACCGAGCCTGATATTACTTTCACGCCCCCTAAGTATGTCGAAGAGATGCCTGCGCGTGAGGAAGAGAGTAGTTTTGCTGCACGTGGCAGCTTGTTTGGACAGGGAGACAGCCCTTTGTTCTCTGATCACAAAGCGATGCATGTAAACGACATCGTAACGGTGGTCATTTCCGAAACTGCTACAAGTTCAAATAGAGCGGTTAAAGCACTTACTGAAGCTGATACGATAGGTCTAAACGGGGGTGTATTCACCAGCAGTGGAGCTAATTCTGCGGTGAGCTCTGCTGCAGCAAAACTTAATGGTGTAGGAAATATTGGGTTCAGCGGCGGTTCCACTTCTGACTATGCTGGTTCCGGAACCGCTACGAAAAACGCATCTTTTGCTACCACCGTTTCGGCGCGTATTGTTAAAGTGATGGTCAATGGGAACTATTTTATCGTAGGACGTCGCGAAATCATGGTGGATGATCAAAAGCAGATCATGCAGCTAAGCGGGGTTATCCGTCCGTATGACATTGATCAAAATAATCAAATCAGTTCTTCTAACATGTCAGATGCCAAAATCATGTACGCCAATGAAGGGGACATTGACCGCTCTGTCAATCAAGGATGGGCAAGTAAAATGGTTCAGGCGGTCTGGCCGTTTTAATTATCTTGAATTCATTTAAGGTCTTAAAAGTTTTGCAACTTCTTGCATAGATATAGGGGCACTTTTATAGTACCCTTGAGCATAATCAACCCCCAGTGATTGTGTAATATCAAATACTGCTTCATTATGGACAAACTCACCAATAGTTTTCGCCCCTATATGACGGGAAAAGGTCACAATGGTCTCTACCATCTTTCGACTCAGTTCATTGGTCTCGAGATCTTTGATAAACATTCCGTCGATTTTGATGTACTCGACTTCCATAAGTGTCAAGTGGGCAAAATTGGAATGACCGGTTCCAAAATCATCGATGGCAATCTTAAATCCCATTTTTTTGAGTTCTTTGATGATTTCCATGACAGAGTTTTCATCACTATAGGTTTCGGTCTCTAAAATCTCAAAGATTATTTTTTTAGGGTCAATTGCATTGGTTTGAAGTTTTGCTTTGACAACATCCAATAATTTCCCTTTTTCGAAATCATCAAATGAGGTATTGACTGAAAACTCGATTTCGGGGTACAGCTGGGCCATTTTGAAAACGTGCTTCAGCATTACCAAGGTAATATCATGAAGCCTTCCAATGGATTTTGCTGCAGTTAAAAATTTGAAAGGAGATATGATCTTCCCTTCAAGTTCCAATCGAACTAAGGATTCGAACTTTTCGATTTTTTGAGTTTCATAATGAAAAATAGGTTGAAAATAGGCAATAATCCTTTCATCTTCAAGTGCCTCTTTGACATTTTTACTCCACAGTATATTGTCTTGATAGACTTTGGTGATTTCATAGATATCATCGTATTTGACATAGGTACCAGCAGCATTAAGCCCAACTTGTACAAGTGCGATATGTGCTTGCGCCAAGAGGTCAATATCGTCATGCCGTGTTCCCATGGTAAGCCCGGCTGTGAGTATAAAATGTATGTCCAAATCGTTATAACGAAATTTCTCTTTGGAGAGGGTGGCTAACAGTGCTTGTAGTGCTGCTTCAGTATTTTGGGTTGAATTCTTGTCGACACGAACGGCAATGGTATCTTCATTTTCACGATACAGAGTTCCTTCAATAGAGTAATTAAGCATATAGGTGATCAAGAGCGTCAAGATACCGTTGCCAACATCGGGACCGTATAGGGCGTTGTATTGATTAAAATTGTTGATTTTCATAAAAAATAAGGCAGATGTCTCACACTGTTGGACATCGCGACGTAATTTATGATGATTAAACAAAGCACTTGTCTCGTCGTAGTTGATAAGGTGCAAGAGTTCCTTATGGGTATGGTTTAAATTAGTGCCCAACAGTTCAAGCTCTTCGATATCACTGCTGGGAAGAGTTAGATGTTCATCTTGTCCCAACTTGGACGAAATAGAGAGTATTTGTCCCACTGGAGCGGATATTTTAAGTGCCAAGTGCCGTACACGTCGTATCATGGTTATAAAATACAGAGTGTAAAACAATGTCAGAGTGAGGATGATGTAATAGCCGATTTGATTGGCAGTATGGGACAGAGCTTCTACTGGACCGTAGATGTCTTCTTTGTTAAGGCAAAAGATAATTTTAAAAACACTTCCTGTAACAGGTTGCGTAAATATAATTTTCCCTTCGGTTTCAAACATTTTTGGATCAACGCTTTGTAAAGGTTTTGATGAGATACCGGCAAGTTCTTGTTTATAAATATCATAAAAGCTTTGGACGTGGGTCTCTTTGCGTGAGCGATTTTCATCTGAAGAGAGCAGGAGATGATTTTCCTGGTCTACAAGCATTGCATAAGCATTAAAAGGCAATCTCATTTGTTGAAAGATATTGGCAGCATTATTGATGGAGACACTGGCCCCTAGTATACCGATAAAAGTATCATTAGCATACAAAGGGGACTCATACGCGCCAAGTTGTCCTAGGCTTGATGCCCATTCTTCTTGGTACAGAGGGATAAACTTGAGTTGTTTAGCGGGATTGTGCTTAGGGTCAACCGCATAATAAAAAGATTCTTGTGTTACATCCAAATCGGGTGTCAATTCGTCGACGGGATTGATAGGTGGATAGGACAAAGAGTAGTCTTTGGAGAGATTGATCCATGCACCTTGAAAAATATTTTTGTTGGAATCTACCATTTGCTGCATATGCGGGATTAACAAAGTGAGGAGTTCAAGCGGTTTTGAATCATTGTTGTTGAGTACCGCGTGGTTGGTGGTGTAAATAGAACTCAATCCTCCAGGTTCACCGTCTCTAAAAAAGCCTTGATCATAGTACAATCTTAATGATGGGTAAGAATAGCGCTGAGGGTTACTAAAGAGGGATTGTGCAAATAAATCAAGCTGATCGATTTGGGTTTGTGCTTGCGACAACTGCTGCTCAAGCTGCTTGGAAGTGTGGAGTGCAATTTCGGTAAAAGAATCAGTAGAAATCGTAGCCAATGCCTGTTTGGTCTCATTGGTTTGGCGATTATTCATCCAAAAAAGTGTTGCTATCAGGGAACTTTCTATAAGCAGTATGGGAACCAACGATGCCCAGATAAATTTTGAAAGTATGGTTTTGTATAAATTTTGCATCGTGTAGTAATCCATCTCTTTAGCTCATAATATCTTTTATTATAAGATATAAATATGAAATAAAGTATGAAGATTAGCGTATGACTTGTAACGGATCAATATGGGCGTTGCGCTGGGTGACTTGAAACATCAATTCACGTGCAACACGACCGATAATCGAGCCTTGCTTTAATCGTTGACCGACGGAAATCGTAGGGGCAATTTTATCCATATGGGCATAGATTGTGTGCAATCCGTTGTCGTGTTCAATGATGACAACATTCTCAAGCATCGCTGTCGATTTTGCAAAAATGACTTTACCGTTAAAGACAGCTTTTACTTTTGCATCGGCCTCATTAGGGCGTAAGGATACGGATTCGTTGTAAATTTTGATTCCGTAAACAGGATCAGTATATGGACCGAAACGTTTTGCGACGCTGTAGCCATCCAGTGGTGCAATTGATCGATCCCCGCTGTAATTGGCTGTTTTAGATGGCTGATATGAGGCAATAGCTTCCCGCGCACCTTTGGGAAGTGGTTTTGAGCCAGGTTTTGCCGCTATCATCGCAGGAGGATCTTTTTTAGGTTTCATAGACTCGCGTTTAATGATATTCAAGCTGGCAAGGGTATTTTGCAATGATTGCTGTTGATTAAGGATACGTCCAAGCGATTGTTTGTAGGCTTGTTTCTCTTTTTCCAAAGCAAGAAGTGCTTTTTCATTTTGCTGCTTTGTTGCAAGAACGCTTTGTTTTTGCTGATCAATAATTGCAATTGATTTTTTAAGTACGGTTGTTTGAGTAGTGAGGGAAGAAATTTTGGTAGCATTTTCACCAAAAATGTAATTCAGTTCTTTGATCTCTTGATTGATTTGTTTGAGATGGAGTTTCAATGCCTCTTCTGTAATAATGGCATTTGCTTCTTTGGCACGATCGTCATTGACAAGAAGAGAGATAGAGGTGTTGCGGGCGATGGCAAATACGAGCCGCTGTTCTATATCATTTTGGGTTTTAATCAGTTGGTTTTGTTGCGCTTCCAGACCGTGCAGGCTTGATTTGTTGGCTTGATACACGGTTTCTTTGGAATTGAGTTCCGTGACTAGGGTATTGATCTTTTGTTGCTGAATGCCAACCACTTGTTTTTGTTGCAAAATTTTATTTGCAGTGGCTTCAAGCTTACTGTTAAGGGATGAATAAGTCTGCTTGGCTTGGTTAAGCTTCGAGGTAGCCGATTGTATTCGATCATCAATTTTAGCACCATAGATACTTGCACCCAATAAGGTTGCCAAGATAAGGGAACGGTGAAAAATGGTCATTTAGTCCTCTTCGTTAGGAAAAATAACGATCATAAAGGTTAACGCCACCGATATTCCCAAAGCAATACCTAAAGAGCGAAGGGCGTCATCGACAAAGTTGAACAGCTGAACGCTGATACCGATTGCTTTAAGCTGGGTAATTAAAAAGCCATAATAATCGATGAGGAAAAAAGCCAAACATAAAATGAATGTTGCAATAATCGCATCTACAATGGCTAAACGAAACAATACGGCAGAGCGAAGCCATACCGGTGCACCAAAGAGGGCCATAATACTCATTCTCTCAGCATGTTGAAACTGCCATAAACGCATCTCTTTGAGAATAAGTAGGGAAGTAACGGCAGCAATGGCGAGTGAGAAGACCTGAACGACATTCTTGAAAAGAAGCATGAGTTTATAGATCGTATCGTGCGTTTGTGCAAATCCCTCAACTCGCTCTATCGTAGGGTTACGCTGTAGCAGACGTTGAAGATTATTGATCTCTTTGGGTGATGGGTATCGGTTAAGATAAATACGGTAAAACTTCGGCAGGGTTAATCGTAAAAGATCAAGATTTTTTTGACTCATCTCCCCTTTGAGACGATCTAATACTTGAGTTGTACTGATGGGCTCACTTCGTTCGATCATCGAGCTCATGGATTTAAGCTCTTCGGTAGTAAATGCTTTATTAGCAACAACGATAACAGAATAGTCGTCTTTAAGACGTGTTTCATACGCTGCAATAGTACGATCTACGGCAACATAGATTTGAACAGATGCCAAAACGGTAAAGAGGGCGATGATGAGAGATATATGATTTTTAAGCGATTTCATTGATGTTACCCGCGTCGATATGATAGTGTTTATAAGGAATGTTAAGTTGCTCTGGAATATGATGCGTGACAACGACTACGGTCGTTTTGAGCTGAGTGTTAGCACCTTCTAATAAGCTCCAAATAACTGATGATGAGTATTCATCTAAATTTCCTGTAGGTTCATCTGCGAGGATCAAAATAGGGTTGTGCGCCAGTGCTCGTGCCATTGCCACACGCTGCTGCTCCCCGCCGCTGAGCTCTAGCGGGTATTTTCCTGCCTGATGGATTAGTTTGACATGTCCGAGCAGTTTTTGGACTTGGGAGCCGCTTACATCGCTGGTATAGCCTGAGATAATGAGTGGGAGCATGACGTTTTTCTCAATGGTCCACTCTTTGATCAGTTTGTAATCTTGAAAAACGATACCGATGTGACGGCGCAAAAAATTGAGTTTTGAGGTACTGATACGGTTCATGTTGACGCCGCCTACACTAAGCTGTCCTTGCTTTGGTTCAATCGCACCGTAAAATGATTTAAGAAGGGTTGATTTACCGCTTCCGCTGGCTCCGGTGATAAAGACAAAGCTTCCTGTATCGATCGAAAAGCTTGCTTTGGAAATGATGGTTTCGAACTCTTTGTACGAAAGAGAAAGGTTTTGGGCGATAATGACTTTATCCATGTAACAACTCGTTTAATAAGATATGGGCTTTTAGATTAGCGCTTGAGCGAACCGGCTGCGTTGGAAAATAACGGGCTTTCCCGTTTTCAACGATCAAGTAAAGATGTTCTGGACGATCAAAACTCCCCATAGCAAGGCGAATCATCCATCCTCCACCGTGTATGTCAAAAGAAGCTTCCGTATTGAGAAATCCCCATTCGCGTCTGAATGTTTGACGCTCTAGTTTAGGCAGTATAGCATCATTGATTGGCATATCGCTAAAGCTAAACTCCCCTTCTAATACTTTTTGGGGACTTTCGAAATCATTGATGAGGGTTACATCATAGATGTTTTTTTCCATCCGCTTCCATCGGTCTTCGTATTTACTGACGATGGCAATTTCCTGATTTTTACGTATTTCAAATCGTGTATACGTGGGATGAGAATAGGTCTCGAGGGCGAAACGATAGTAGTTTTCACTGTCGGTGCGCAGCTCAAGTCTCCCTTGCACCGCTAGAGTACGCAGCGCTTCTTCGACAAAGACATCACCGATGACACGTCTATGAGGCTTTTTATCCCATGGAACGGGAAAATGAACATAGATACGGCTAAGGGTGTTGGAGGGGATGAGTTCTAAGAATAAACGGGCATCGTAATCCAAGACCATGATGTTAGTGAGATTTTGGATGGTGATTTGCTTGAGGGCTTGTTCGATAGAGGGCTTATGTATCTCAAGACCGATAAATAAAACGTCAGGATTTTGGGCCGCCTGATGCAACAAATGGCGCGCCGATCCAAATCCAACTTCAACACGAACTTCACGATCACCTGGAAAACTGTCTGCAAAAAAGTCGACGGATTTGAGGGCATCATGCGTTTTGAGATGAACATTCTCTCCCGCAGTATCCACATTGGAATCCACTATCGTAATATTGGCATGGCGTGCATAGGCAAGCAGTGCTTGTTTGATCAGATAGTTAGGTGAGGGACGGGTGATCTTGTCACTTTTAAGAAGATGTTTTTCTCCGCTCATTTTATGAAGAACGAAAAACTCACGATCTCGAAAACGGGTAGCGACAAGCGATTCCTTCCCCTCACCGCGTGATGTTGCGATAAAATCAAAAGCCACATCCCCCTCTACTGCAGGAAGGTCGATGGGATGAAACGATTCTAAATGTAAATGAGGCATGCGTTATTTTGTCTCATAATGAAGGGCAATTGGAAGGGTAGGAAGAGAACGAATACCGTCTTTATCAACACAGATCACTTCGTAAAGGTATTCGACATTCGGGTTGACGTCTCCATCATGGAACTGTGTATCCGTTATATTATTGATCTCAACGAGTAAACGATCGATCCAACTTTTTTTAGTTGTTTTGATAACGGTATAGGATACCGTTCTTGGATCGCTGTTTACCCAGGTCAAATCAACACCGTTAGGGCCTATTTTTCCATCAAATGACGTTGGTGCTTTTGGTTTTACTAAGCTTGATCCCTGAACAATAGGGGTACTTTGAGGACTTTCTAGATCGTCTTTATCAACCGCCGTGATTTTATAAAAGAAAACTTGTCCGTCTTCTTTTGTGATGTCGGTAAATTTAGACTCATTGAGTTTTACATGATAGGTGTATATGCCATTGGAAGTATTAGAACGATAAATATTATAATGATCTAAATCATTGATTCCACTTGGCTCCCAGCTTAATGCGATTGCTTTTGGAAGATCACTGCTAGAAGTGATATTTTTGATCTCAGGAGGCAATGGTTTAGTAGAGAGTTTACTGGTTTCACTTGGTTCAGTGATCAGTTTGTCATATGTGACGGCACGTACGCGATAATAATAGATTTGACCGTCTTTGAGGTCACGATCGATAAATTCTGCATTTAAACGTCCCGTGATGGTAGCGATTTCACTCCATTTTTGATCGTTAACGTTCAAGCGGTCTATGATATAGCTATTGATTTTTGCATTGGGATGAGGACGCCACAGTACTTTAGCGCTTCGTGGCATATTTCCAACCGATTGAAAAAAGCTAACAGGGGCAATCATCGGAAGCGTAGTGACACTCATGGTTTCACTGGCATTAGATTCCGTATCTCCTTTTCCTTTAGAGGAAAAACGGTATTGGTACTGTGTATTTGGTACCAGATTCTCATCGACGAAATGAGTAGCAAATCGGCTTTCAATGGTAGCGATACGTTGGAGCTTTTTATCCTCATTGCTTTGCGTAGAACGATAAATATGGTAACCGGTTACTCTAGGATCTTCCATCGCTTTCCACTCAAATGCAGTTGCCGTGATATCCGATAATGATCCATTCATAGATGGAACGCCAAGCGTTGGATCAATAGTGATGACTTTTTTTTCAGGAGTCGGAAGTTTGTTACATCCTGTAAAAAGATTAAGCGCTAAAGAGATGCTCAAAGCGTATAGCATCGATGTTCGCATGAAGTTCCTTCAAATTAAAATGTTTGTTTAAATACGTTTCCATAACAGAATCCAGCGGAGCCTTGAAATGAAGCGATTCGCCGGTGGTCGGATGAACCAGATATAGCATGTACGCATGGAGCAAAATATGTTCCACCTTGATGTCTTTTGCTTGCCCGCCATAGAGGTGATCTCCGTGGATATGACGGCTTATTGATTCGAGATGAACACGGATCTGATGCGTTCTTCCTGAGAAGAGTTTACAGACGATGAGCTCGCTGTTGCCATCGTGTGAAGTGAGAAGTTTTCGAAACATTGTTTTGGCACTTTTTCCTGCCTCATTGATCGCCATTTTAAGACGGTTTTGTGCGCTTCTGCCGATCGGTCTGTCGATTGTCGTCTCTTCCTCTTTGAGAGGAGGGGTACAAACGGCTAGATAGTAGCGTCCCATACTTTTGTCTTGCAGTTGCTGGGAAAGTGCTTCGTGAGCCGTGTTGTTTTTTGCAACAACCATAACACCGCAGGTTCCGCGGTCAAGTCTGTGAACGATACCATGACGCTCTTCTCCGCTGAGAGTAGAGAGGCTGATCCCCTTATGTTTGAGCCAATCGACAAGCGTCGGTTCTTTAACACTGGGTGCTGGATGAACGGTGAGAGAGCTTGGTTTGTTGATGACCAAAATATCATCATCTTCGTATAAAATCTCTACATCAAAATCGATAACCATAGCCGGTGTTGATTTAATTTCTGGGAAAAGAATTTGAACGTATTGGCCCTCTTTGAGCTTTTGCCCGGGTTTAGCACAGCGTTTGCCATTGATCTCAATAGCATTTTGCTCGATGAGCTGAGCGATCTGGTTACGTGTTTGAGCCAGCTTTTCGACCAAAAATAGGTCAAGCCGCATGGCCTCTTCAACCATAAAAGTTATATTTTCGCGTTCCATTCATTTCCTTAGCATTGATGCCTTTTGGGTTAAGTCCCCTTATGCTACAATTCATTCAAAATTATTTAATTTAAAGATGAGATTGCAGTGCTCAATATTGATCGTAGAATTTTAGCACACTTTGACTTTGTGACTGTTGTGCTGCTAGTCCCTATTATTTTTCTCTCCGGTTGGTTGATCAATGAGATTCATCCTGTGCTTGGGCAAAAACATTTGACCTATGTTGCGGTAGGTATCGGTGTATTTGTGACGTTGTTCTTATTGCCGGTACGACGTATGTTTTGGCTTATTCCTATTTTTTATTGGGGGAGTGTCTTATTGCTGGTTGCAGTAGAATTTGTTGGTCATGTTCGATTGGGAGCAAAACGATGGATAGAAATCCCTTTTGTCCATTTTACGTTACAGCCTTCTGAACTTATTAAGCCTGCATTTGTTCTGATGTTGGCCTATTTGATCAGTCGAAACCCTCCAGAGAGGGATGGATACCGATTCAAAGAATTTATGAAATTATCTTTTTTCATCCTATTGCCTTTTATCCTCATTGCCAAAGAGCCCGATTTGGGAACGGCTGTAGTACTTGCATCATTGGGATACGGTATTTTATTTTTGGTTGGCGTTCATTGGAAGATTTGGGTGGGTTTAGGATTTGCTTTTTTGGTCTCATTACCATTGGTTTATACACAACTGCATGATTATCAACGACAGCGTTTGACTGACTTTGTCAGTGAAAAGCCAAGCTATCATGTTGAGCAGTCGATTATCGCGATCGGTTCAGGCGGTTTTATGGGGAAAGAAAAAGAAGATGCGACACAGACTCAAATGAAGTTCCTTCCTATCGCTTCGAGTGACTTTATTTTCGCATATGTAGTCGAACGTTTCGGATTTTTAGGGGGATTATTTCTCATCTCGTTGTATTCTGCGCTGATTATTCATCTGTTGATGCTCTCTAACTGGGCGAGTGACTATTACACCAAGGTCGTCTCGGGAGGCTTGTCCCTTCTGATTTTTATTTACATGAGCATGAATATCGCAATGACCATGGGGCTTTTTCCAGTCGTTGGGGTTCCTCTGCCAATGCTTAGCTATGGAGGCAGTAGTTTTGTTAACTTTATGGTTCTATTTGCCGTGATGGAAAATCTTATAGCGTATAAATTTCGATATTTATACGATAATGTCGGTAAAAAAAGCTTCGTCTAATCTAAGAACGCTTATAATTGCGCTCCACAAACGGGTCAATAGTTCAGTGGTTAGAGCCCTCCGCTCATAACGGAGTTGTCGTAGGTTCAAGTCCTACTTGACCCACCATTTCTTCATTTTTTTCAAAAATCACTTTTAAATTTGAATTTACAGTCAATCTTTGTAAAAATTAAATTAATGCTTACAATTTGCATGAAATTATTTAAAATTGCGAAAAACCCCAAATTTTAGTATTCGTACATTGTATCATTCCGATAGTGTTTTTCGTATAATATATTGCTGCTTATAGGATGGTTTTATACTCCATTATAAAAATGTACGGAAAAGATTTGTTTTTCGTCGATTAGATTATAATTTCCTTTACATATATAAGTTCAGGACGTAATCTCTCATGATTTTCTCACGTTGAATCTATAGAATGCCATCATGAAATTTAATCATGAGGTTTTAACATGAAAAAAGCACCTTTTTCCTCTCTTCTTTTCCTTTCAGTATCGCTCTATGCAACGATGGGATCATCGGTTGAACACAAAACATTTTTAGAAGAAAAAACTCTCAATCCTAGCACTCTCAAGCATGTTTCAGCACATGCTAAATTTGTTGCCGCATATCGGAGCCTCTCAACCAATCTCCCCTATTTATTTACCTACAAAAATCTCAAAGAGTTTAACAGGCCAAATACAACTAACGCTTTAGATGGAGGAGTATTCTCACACCTCAAAAAACTTATCAAATTGCATCAAGGGTTAGCTAAAAAAAGGAAGGTAAAACTGATAGATGGATTCTTGAATCAATATAATAAAAAACGATAATTAAGCCTCTCGTTTTTTTCATTACGCCTTATTTGTTTATATTATTGTACATAATGTACGTCAAATGTTTACTAAAAGTGCGTAATGCACGATAAATTTCAACCTGTGCATCTAAAATATCCGATTTTTACTTGTTTTTTCAATCCTAGCACAAATCTTGCAATAGTATGGATACTTAACTCCAAGGAGTATCCAATGGTTAGCCGTGCAAAAATCAAAGAACTAATGAATGAGAGTGCCTGTTCTCATAGTAAAGATAAAAAACCGGGAGAGGGATGTGATAAGCCAAAACCTGGCCTTGCAACAGGTGGATGCGCTTTTGACGGGGCACAGATTTCCCTTTTTCCTTATGCCGATGCCGTACATTTGGTACATGGACCACAGACGTGCTTAGGTGCATCATGGGAGACTCGTGAGACAAAAACGTCGTATGAAGGTCGTGATCATACGCAAATGGGTTTTACAACGGGGATTACAACCAATGACGTCATTTTTGGCGGGGATAAGCGTTTGGAAAGTTCCATTGATTATGTTATGGAACATTACAAACCCGAAGCGATTTTTGTTTATTCAACCTGTGTAACCGCCCTCATGGGTGATGATATAGATATGACGTGCAAGCAAGGCAGTGACAGACATGGAATCCCAATCATACCGGTCAATGCACCAGGATTTGTTGGAAGTAAAAATCTCGGATCACGGCTCGCAGGCGAAGCAGTACTGGAACATCTGATCGGGACAAAAGAACCAGAATTTACAACCCCCTATGACATTAATCTCATCGGGGACTATAACGTCACGGGTGATATGTGGCAATACCTGCCCCTATTTGAGAAGATTGGTATTCGCGTACTCAGTTCTATGAGCGGTGACGGTCGTGTGGGTGATATACGTACGGCACATCGGGCGAAGCTCAACGTCATCGTCTGTGCAAAATCACTCATAACGCTTACGCGTAAAATGAATGAGCAATTTGGTATCCCGTGGATATCCGTATCATTTTACGGTAAACGCGATACCTCATTCGCCATACGTGAGATTGTAACGGCACTTGGGTGTCCTGATCTCATAGCACGTGCAGAAGCCGTTATCGCTGAGGAAGAGGCTGCTCTTGAAGCAGCATTGGCTCCATATCGTATCATGTTTTCCGGTAAAAAAGCGGTTCTTAACACGGGTGGAAATAAAGCATGGTCGATCGCCTCAGGGTTACAGGATTTAGGAATCGAAGTTGTAGCAACCAGTGTTGCCAAATCAACGCAGGATGACATCGACAAAGCACGCGAATATTTGGGAGAAAATGGCGTATTGATGACGAAACCTGCCTCAGAACAAGGCAAAGTGATCGATTCTACAGGGGCACATATCCTCCTCGCAGGCGGGCGAAGTCTCTATACCGCCATCAAGAAAAAAATCTCCTTTATCGATGTCAATCAAGAGAAAAAAACAAGTTATGGCGGTTATCATGGATTGCTTAATCTTGCGGAAGATTTGAGATACGCATTTCGCAATCCTGTCTTTGCCAATGTCGGAAAAGCGGCACCTTGGGAGGTATAATCGAATCATTTTTGAGGTGATTAGTATTAATCGTATCATATTGTGATATGATTATGGGATGGAAACGTATCAACAATGGATTTGGCAAAGCGATAGCTGGCCGCACTTTACCTATACAATCCCCGATGTTACACAGGTGTATCATCGTTTCGGTCAACTAATGATGGTGGAGTCTCTTTTACAAAACACCCTTAGTGATCAGATGATTGCCAGTGCCTACGAAGATGAAGCGATAGCGACATCACTTATTGAGGGTGAGGTATTGCAACGTTCATCCGTTCGTGCTTCGGTGCACAAAGCCCTCTTGCTTCAAAGCTCTGATGAACTTCACGCCACCGTTCAAACCGATGCATTGATAGAAGTACTTCTCGATGCAAAAAAAGGCTTGGGATTACTCACTAGCGAACGGCTGTTTCGATGGCACAAAGCCCTTTTCCCGACAGGTCAATCCGGGTTGAGAACGATCCGCACGGGAGCCTATCGTGATGATACGGAGGGTGAGATGAAAATCGTCTCAGGGCCGTGGGAAAAAGAAAAAGTTCACTATATCGCTGTCCCTGCTTACAAAATCGAAGCAGAGATGAACCGCTTTTTGCTGTGGATGAACACCGAAGATAGCCTTGATACGGTTGTCAAAGCCGCGATTGCCCATCTGTGGTTTTTGCTTATTCATCCTTTTGATGACGGTAACGGACGATTAGCGCGTGCAATCAGTGATTTTGTCCTATCGCGATCACCCTCAATCCCCTCAACGCTCTTTAGTACTGCTTCACAGATTAATCGACAACGAAAAGAGTATTATAGTGTGCTTGATAACGTATGTGTCCGTCAAAACGGTGATATCACCCAATGGGTTACATGGTTTGTTCAAATGCTGGATTCGGCATTAGCGGATGCCCTTACGAGAGTCGAAGCGGTTAAGTTCAAAACGCGGTTTTGGGAAAGTGTTCGCGAAATCAGCCTCAATGATCGTCAGCGAAAAGTATTGACAAAAATGCTTGATGTTCTCCCTGAAGCGTTCGAGGGGGGGATGAAAACTGCCAAATACGCCTCGATCGCCAAAACCTCCAAACCAACTGCTGCGCGTGATCTTAAAGAGTTGTGTGATTACGGTGTGTTGGAGAGTCACGGAAGTGGACGAGGGGTTTAT
Organism: Sulfuricurvum sp.; assembly: GCA_030692765.1. GTDB lineage: Bacteria > Campylobacterota > Campylobacteria > Campylobacterales > Sulfurimonadaceae > Sulfuricurvum. Next base: position 124,795 of record JAUYUB010000001.1, on the reverse strand, counting down.
TATACGGTGATAGAAAAGTAAAATATTGCAAAATGTAATTTTTATCTAATGATATTGAAAATAAAGATATAGTGATAAAAATTAAATAGAGGATTATTGGATGAGGGAATTTTTAAAAAAATATTCAAGTGCTTTACTTGGTTTTTTCTTTTTTATAGCGCTCATATTTATAATAATTAAAGTAATACAAATAGTTATTGATACTTTTTCTAAAATAAATCCCGCAATTACGACAGGCATTATTGCTGCTTCTACAACTATTATTGTTTCAGTAATATCTGTATTATATGCAAAACGGATTGAACATAAAAGTACATTAATGAAAGAACATAGAGAAAAAAAAGTTCCATTTTATGATGACTTGGTTCGTTTTATATTAAGCTTTGTATTTGCAGAAAAACGTGGAATAACTCCTTTAAGCGAGCAAGAAATTATTAATAAATTGACTTATTTTACTGAAGATTTAATCATTTGGGGGTCTGATGATGTTCTTAATGCTTGGATAGAATTTAAGAAAGTTCTTATGACAAATGCTGAACAACATAGTATAAATGTTATTTTTGAAGTAGAGAAGCTTTTGTTAGTGATTAGGAAAGATTTAGGACATGCTAATAAAGGCTTAATAAGGGGGAAACTGTTATCAGCATTTATAAATGATATTGACGAATATTTATAATATTTAATAGAATGTTGGTCTAATTTTATCCTCTCGCACAAATCTTGCAATACTCCTTTTTACAAGGAGTTGTCATGGAATTTTCTCTCTCTCGTCATGAAACCAAACCACTTCAAGTCAATCCTATCAAACACTCTCAGCCGATGGGAGCAACGCTTGCCTATTTGGGTGTCAAAGACTGTATGCCTCTGATGCATGGCGCACAAGGGTGTGCATCATATACCAAGGTTTTTTTTACACGCCATTTTAATGAACCCATTGCGATTCGAAATACATCTGTTAGTGATATTACGGCTGTGCTGGATGGTGGGGATTACTCGATCCTTATGGCGATTGAAAATATCCAGGGCAAAGAGAAAAATCTTAAACCCTCAATGATCGGTTTGCATACGACAGGTCTGACCGAAACCAAAGGGGATGATGTTCGAGGTGTGGGAATGCACATCGAAATCCCGTATGTATTTGTCAATACTCCTGACTATGAGGGGGGATTGGAGAGTGGCTGGGCATTGACAGTGAGTGCGATGATCGATCAGCTCACCGTGAGTGCAGCAACAGTAAAAGCTAACAAACTTGTCATATTGCCACATGTCAGTATGCAACCCATCGAAATAGAAAAAATTAAAGAGCTGTGTGAAGATTTTGGGTTTGAGACCTATGCCCTGCCTGATTTATCTACCTCATTAGACGGATATTGGGAAGAGGGGCAGGGGAAACTGTCCAATGGCGGGATAAGTGTCGAACAGATTCGTGATTTAGGAACATGTGCAACGGTGGTAACCATTGGCGCATCCATGAAAAAATCAGCTCACGTTTTACAAAAAAAGAATTCTGCTATCGAACATCTGCACTTCGATCATCTGATGGGATTGGATGAGTGCGACAATTTTGTCGGTGCATTAATGAAAATCCGACATAGCGATCCAAAACCACTTATGAAACGCTGGCGCTCCCGACTGCAAGATGCAATGCTGGACAGCCATTTTCTAATCGGTAGTTCTCATTTTGTCATTACAGGCGAGCCTGACATGCTTTCAGGGATATGTGCATTGATCCGCAGTGTCGGCGGAACGGTAGATGCCGCGATATCTACGACGTTTAGCGATGTCTTACAAGCGATTGATTCCGAGAATGTATTTGTTGGAGATTTGGAAGATGCACGTGTTTATTTTAATAATGCAGACTTGGTAATCAGCAATTTTCATGCAGAACGAATCTTGCATATGTATCACAATACGGCATTGGTACTTCGCGGATTTCCGAATTACGAAGAGTTGGGCAATCAGCTCAAAAATGATCAGCTGTATGAGGGAAGCACCTATTTTTTATTTGAAATAGCTAATACGTTACGAAAGGTTAAGCATGAACACTAAAATCACAGTTGAAGGAAACGTTCCTATGAATGATTCTCTGAAAGTTGCTTTTGCAACCAAAGATATGGAAGAGGTTAATGCACACTTTGGTGGGGCCAAAGAATTTGTCGTATACAACGTCTCAAAAGACGGTTTTAGTTTATCTGAAGTGATTAAAACTGACACCTCAAATCTTGAAGATGATGATAAAACAGATTTTCGTGTTCGTGCCCTCAAGGGTATCAATATTATGTATACAGAAAGTATCGGAGGAACAGCTGCGGCAAAGGTTATCCGAGCCGGTATTAATCCGATGAAAGTCAACGATGGAACATTGATTGAAGATCTATTGAAATCATTGGTAGCAATGATTAATGACAATCCTCCGCCATGGGTAAAAAGGATTATCAATATGGAAACAGAGCATGATGTACGACAAGACAGATGGGCACAAGGAGAATAATATGGAAGCAGAAAAAATAATGAGTGATTTTGGAATAGAGATCATACGTCAAATACGAGCATTGGATCAGTTTGGAAATTGGGCCAAGATTAGTGATGAAGAGTTGTTGACAAAAAAATACGTCAAAACCAAAGAGGAACTCAAAGCGGTTCCTGTTATCGCGGATATTGATGAGATGATGATCAATGATATCAAGATGATCTACAAAGCAATCGCTTTGTCATTTGAACGTAAGACGGGGATTGTGTGTAATGTCATCATGGAAATGAGCCATGAGGGATTCGGACGATGCGCGATTCTTAGTGATCGGATTTGTATCATCGATAAGTATTTTAAAGATGCACACCGTTTCAGTTTCCGTACTCTTGAAGCACTCTTTGAAGAAGGGGATAAGAATTTGGAACGTGCATTAAAGGTGTATGAGCAATACAAACCGTGTATGATAGGAGTGTAATTATGTCAAAAGTTGGTATTTTTTTCGGCAGTAGCAGCGGTGTTACACGTAATGCAGCAGAACTATTATCAGAACAACTCTCAGGTGCACAGCTCATCGATATGGAAGAGGATTATGACGGGATTGAGCAGTTTGAGGATTATGATGTCTTGCTGATAGGTTCATCAACATGGGGTCAGGGAGATCCACAGCGTGATTGGGTTGATCCGCTTTACGATTTGGACAATGAACGCCCTGATCTAAGCGGGAAAAAAGTGGCATTTTTTGGTGCCGGTGATCAAAAAACACATGGAGAACATTTTTTGAGTGCGCTTGGAAAAATGCATGATTTGTTTGTTTCTCTGGGGGCAAATTCATATGGGTTCATCCCGACAAGCGGATATGACTATAAATTTTCTTTGGCTGAAAAAGAGGGAAAGTTTTGCGGTCTTGGGATTGATGATGTGAATCAGGAAGATATGACAGATGACAGGATTGTCGCATGGGCAAATCAACTCAAAAATGAAATGAAATTGTAAGGAGAATACAATGGGAACATTAGCAGATTTTGAAAAACTTACGGATACGGAAGAATTTTTCGAATTTTTTGATATCGAATATGATGAACGATTGGTTTATGTAAAACGATTTCATATTATGAAAAATTTTGGTGAAATGGTTGAAAAAGCTAAAGGCAATGATTGGGGCAGCGATACGAAGTTGCTTGATTATTACAAATTCGCACTGATTACGGTGTATAAAAACTTTGAAAATGGCTATAGCCCATCTGCAGCAGATGTATGGGAGATGTTTGATAAACCAAGTGCTTGCGGTACGTGTTCAACATCAAGCAGTTGCAATGATATAGAGGAGGTCAGTCATGGAGCTCACGCATGCACAAGCCAAGCAGATATCTCCTTCAATTAGGGATGAGATTCTCCCTTTATTTCGTTTAGGTCAGCGCGTACGCATTAATAAGGCAATTAGAAATGATGGATCAAATCCATTTAGAGGCCCCAGTGAAGTCCTAGTCGATGTAGGAGCGGAGGGTTACGTCAAACATATTGGTGATTTTTTACAGGTAATCCGTATCTATGAGGTTCATTTTATAGAAGAAGGTGAAACGTATGGATGCAGAGAAGCAGAACTTGAAAGTGCCGCAGAGTTTGATGGTTATGATGAAGTTGCCGAAGAGTTACGATGGATCAGAGAACATCGGGCACAACGTGCTGCTATGAAAGCGGAGCAATCTCAAGAAGGGGAGTCGTAAGTCACTTTTTGAGATATGTGCATCTTGATGGATACGAAATGTCATGAGCGTATTGATCAAGAAAAATCAGGAGGAGGAAAAATGGTCAGTGTCATTTTTTGCGGATTCGGCGGAAGTCAGGATAAGCGGGTTTTTGCTAAAACTGGTGACGTATTATTAAGAGTTGCACAAAGCAATGGAGTCTTAATACCATCAGATTGTAAAGATGGAATGTGCGGCAGTTGTGTTGTTCGTGTTGAAGATATTGCAACCGACGAATTACTTGAATCAACAACTGCAGATTATTCATCAAAAGGACAAGCTGTTTATATGGATGATAAAGAGCTTGAAACATTGATGAGTATGGGTGCTATTAATAAAAAAGAAGCTGAAATAGCACAGCAGTTCAACCGTCCTACACCAGTACGTCTTGCATGTCAGTGTGCTGTTAAAGAAACGTCTATCTTGGTTAAGCCTTTTAACTAAATGTCTGCCTGCGGGCCAACCTCTAAACAAACTAGTTTTGTTTAGCATAAATCATAATCATTAAAGGAGTTGGGATGACAACACGTGTAGAGATTATAAATGACTTTTTGGCAATTAATGTCAAACCTGGGAAAACGATACAGGATATCGTTGAAGCATCAGGGAGTGCATTGCCTTTTGGCTGTAGAGACGGAGAGTGTGGCACTTGTGTTGTAATGATCGAGTCAGGGATGGAGTTTATGAGTCCAATCAATGACAAAGAAAAAGCAGTACTAAAAACAGTTGCAGAAACAAGTGCTAAAGCACGTCTTGCATGTCAAATGAAAGTCGTACAACCAAACGGGTTGGTCCGCATCAAATATTAATCACAATATCCCACGTTCGGTAAACATACCGTAACGAGGGAATTGCCTTCTTTTTAATCATCTAACTACTTAAATAATCCCTATACTTTTATCTAGAACAAAATATGCAGTCACTCTCGTATATTGATAGAATTTAGGTGGTTTACAATGCAAACGTCACTCTCTTTTAAACAAAAACAACTCCCACGTTTATCCATGCAGACGTGGTTACCGCTACTGCAATGTTCTCTTAGTGATTTAGAAAAACATCTACAGGTAATCACCAATGAAAATCCATGTCTAGAGATCAAGTCAGGATTTGAAGAGTCAAATGCGCAAGCGGGAGGTTCATCTGCATATGGAGCGTTTCAAAACTACGTATCCAATGCATCAAGCGATCAGATAGAATGGCTGAGTATTGCGGGGACTTCTTTATATGAAAAGCTAGATGAACAGATCGTAGCACCACTGTTTCCAACACCGATATCTCAAAAAATAGCGAAACAGATCATTTTTTACATCAACGATGAAGGCTATTTTGATGGAGATATCCAAGAGATTGCCCAACAATGTGATACGGACGCGCATACGGTTGAACGGGTGCGTCAGCGTTTTGCGAATCTAGAACCATCTGGGGTAGGGGCTGTTGATTACAAAGAGTCATTTTTATTTCAACTCAATGACTATGATTTGGATGATGAGCTAAGTATTTTGCTATCGGCAATAATTTTACAGTTTGATAAAATGGAAAAATTTATAAAGAATCCGCGTTTTGGAGATGCGAAACATACATTACAGCAACTTAAAAATCCTCCTGCATTAGAGTATATGGAGCCTGAGATACAAATCACTCCCGATTTGTTTGTCGAGTTTTCTGGATCTGAGTTGAACATACGTATTAACCATGCTTTCTATCCCGATTTGCAAGTCAGTATGATCGATAAATACGATAACTTTGCCAAACAAAAATTCAAAGAAGCCAGAGAATTGGTGAAACTGTTGGATTTACGAAAAGCTACGCTGTACAACGTTGCATTGGTATTACTCGAAAAACAGTACAGCTTTTTTATGGGTGGAGAACTAAAGCCGCTTCGTCTTCAAGATGTTGCCGATGAACTTGGATTTAATGAATCGACCATATCACGTGCTATTTCTGATAAATACATTCAGACCGAAAAAGGTTTATTCGCATTTAAAGATTTCTTTTCAAATTCGATCGGTGAAGTATCAACCTCAGAAATCAAACATTATCTCAAGCGCTTGGTTTTGAGTGAGAATAAAGATGACCCATTCAGCGACAAATTGCTTCATGAAATGATTGAGGAAAAGTTTGGAGAAAAAATGGTGCGACGCGTCATCGCCAAATACCGTCAAGAATTGGATATCCCCTCTTACAAAGAGAGAGCATTTTTATATAAGTTAGAGCTGCTGTAAGTATTTCATTGCTGTAGATAATATATATGACAAAAATGTCATGTTTAGCTGAGAACATCTCTTGCAATGTTAGTTTTATATGAATATCGATCCAAGGAGCAAACAATGGCACGTGATACATTAATCGGTGGGGCATTATGGGAAGAGTACTCGAATGAAGTACAAAGACGGATGAACGATCCTATCAATATGGGAGAGATTACACAAGAAGAGGCAGATCAAGCTGACAAACGACTGATCATAGCTGATTTTGGCGCAGAGAGCTGTGGAGATGCAGTACGTTTGTATTGGATGATTGATCCTAAAAATGATGTAATTATCAAAAGTCGGTTCAAAAGTTTTGGATGTGGAACAGCGATCGCAAGTTCTGATATGATGGCAGAATTGTGCATGGAAAAAACGGTTGATGAGGCATTGAAAATCACCAATATTGATGTTGAAAAAGCGCTGCGTGATGATGAAGATATTCCTGCAGTACCGGGGCAAAAAATGCACTGCTCGGTTATGGCATATGACGTTATCAAAAAAGCGGCCTCAATTTATAAGGGTGTCGATATGTCAGAGTTCGAAACCGAGTTTATTGTCTGTGAATGTGCACGCGTCAGTCTCGATACACTTAAAGAAGTTATAAAGCTCAATAAACTTGAATCGATTGAACAGATAACTGATTACACCAAAGCGGGCGGTTTTTGTAAATCGTGTATCAAACCGGGTGGCCATGAGAAAAAAGATGTTTATTTGGTAGATATGTTAGCCGAGATTCAAGCTGTACTTGAAAAAGAAGCAATCAGCAAAAAGATAAAAGAGGCTAAGGGTGACGGTAACTTTAATGCGATGAGTGTGGTACAAAAACTTCGCAGTATTGAATCTATTCTAGAAGAGTACATCCGTCCGACACTCAAAGCGGATAATGGTGATGTTGAAGTTATCGATCTAAAAGAAGTCGAAGACGGATATGAGCTGTATATTCAGTATAAGGGTGAATGTATGAGCTGTTCGATGAATACGACGACGACGCTTGCAGGTATGCAGGATATGCTTAACTTCAAGCTCAAAACCAATTTGCGCGTGATGGTTGTCTAATGTCACACGCAACCAAAGAAGGGACATTCAGATATCTCAAAAAATTTGGATCTTATTCCAAAGATTTTTACCGTTTTAACGGAGATTTATTCTTCCCTTCATTGGGTATTGGTACCTATAAACCTGAGCCTTATAAAGAAGATAATTACATTATCAATTTTGGTGAAGCGATTAAAACGGCACTTCAAAACGGTATTAATTTAATAGATACCGCCATCAATTACCGCTACCAAATTTCAGAGCGCGAAATCGGCGAAGCATTGAGCGAACTTTTTGCCAACGGCGAAATAAAACGTGATGAAATTATTATTGCATCTAAGGCAGGTTTTATACCGCTGGATTTCCCATTTCCGGATAATCCATATGGATGGATCAAAGAAAATATAATCGATACCGGATTGGCCAGCGCTGAGGAAATAGTGATTGATCAGCACTGTATGTCCCCTGATTATTTGCGCTGGAGCGCTGGGCAGTCATTAGAGAATTTGGGTTTGGAAACAATAGATATCTTTTTTTTGCATAATCCCGAGACACAACTGGGCTACATCGATTCCGATACTTTATATCATCGGATAGAGGCAGCATTCAAAGTGTTTGAAGAACTGCGAAAAGAGGGCAAAATCGTTTCATACGGGATCGCTTCCTGGAACGGTTTTTTGTATGAAGAAGATCATGCAGAATACCTGTCATTGGCTAAAGTTGTAGAGATGGCACGCAATGCCGGAGGCGATAATCACGGATTTAAATATCTTCAAAGTCCGTTCAATTTAGCTAAACATCATGCGTATAGTTATCGTAATCAGCGTTGTGATGATGGATTTTATTATCCGCTGATGCATGCATGTGAACGTTATGACATCAGCTTTTTGGGTTCATCGCCATTGTTGCAAAAGAATCTGTTTAAGCGTCCATTTTCGTCTAAGATAGGTGACCTGATGAAAACAGACAATCTTTCAGATGTTGCCAGTGCATTACAGTTTGCACGATCAGCCGGAAGTATTTGTGCCATTTTTGGAGCGGTTAATCCCTCTCATGTGAAGGACAATGCAATCTTAGGCTACCTTCCAAGTGCTTCAGTACAGGCCATGCAAACGCTTATGAAAGATTCCAATGCTGTATGACGTTATTGTCGTTGGTAGCGGCATATCCGGATTGCACGCGGCACTTTATGCCAGACGTGCAGGATCGACTGTAGCTCTGATCTCGAAAAGTACTCTGCTTCGTTCAAATTCTGCTGTTGCATCAGGTGGTATTAATGCCGTAATGAAAGGGACACGTAATGATCTGCATCGAGAACATGTATCAGACACCCTTAAAAGCGCCGATAAGCTGGGACGCCCTTCTACCGTAACGGCGATGGTTGCTGGAGCGGCAGACATTATCGAAGAACTGAGTTCTATGGGCGTTGTGTTTGATAGTGAGGAAGATGGAACTATTGCACAGAGACCTTTTGGGGGTACGTCGGCAAAACGAACCTGTTACATAGCGGATCGTACAGGCGCATCCATTACTCAAACATTGCTCACACAGTGTCGTAAAGAGGGTGTGCAAATATTTCCTAACCATCTGATGTTGAGTATTGCCACCTTTGGGGATGAATTATCAGGAATTACACTCTTGCGTCGTCGTGATTCTCAAGTGATTGCTTTTGCTTGTAAATCATTGGTTTTAGCGGGTGGAGGGTATGCGGGAATGTACCGCGGGCATTCAACCAATTCTCAAGAGTCAAGCGGAGATATGTTAGCGATTGCTTTACGTGCAAAGATGAGACTTGTGAATATGGAATTTGTCCAATTTCACCCCACAACACTGTTGAAAAGCGGAACACTTATCAGTGAAGCGGCGCGAGGTGAGGGTGCCTATATTGTTGATGAGCATGGCTTTCGTTTTACTGATGAGCTGCAAACACGTGACAAGCTATCACGTGACATTGTTCGTCATCAGATGCGTGGACATACGGTTTATCTGGATTTTCGTCATTTAGGTGAAGAACTTATCGATAAAAAACTCCCATCAGCACGTAAACATGCCCTTAACGGTGCTGGGATTGACATACTTACTGAACTTCTCCCCATCACCCCATCAGCACACTATACAATGGGTGGAATATGGAGTCGAGATGATACCTCAACAGATATTGATAATATATTTGTCTGCGGTGAGTGTGCTTATAGCGGTGTACACGGTGCGAATCGTTTGGGGGGTAATAGTTTGCTCGAAGGGGCATACTTTGGAAAAGTAGCTGGAATTAATGCGGCACGTGCAGCTAAAAAAGGAAAGTTTCATCCAATTGATTATGCATTGGTAGCTAAAGAGTCGCGTTACGTTGAGATGATATTGGAAGGAGAAAGCCGTTTTAATATCAATACCATGCGTACCAATTTGGGGAATATCCTTTATAAAAAAGTAGGGGTCTTCCGTAATCATGATACTCTTGCGGACACGTATGAATATATCCATTATCTCATGAAACTATCATCAGGTTTGTGTTGTGTAAACAAAGAGCGCACTGACAATGTAGAACTTCTCTCGATCATAGAGTTTCGTAATTCTCTCACGGTAGCGGAAGCTATGGTCATGAGTGCCATGGCGAGAGAAGAAAGTCGTGGAGTACATTATCGTGATGATTTTCCTGATAAGAATGAGAAAAATGACAATGTTAATACGATCATAAGACGTTTGACAGGGTCGTTTTTACGTATCAGTTTTGAGGGGCAATTTTCTTCAGACTGGTGGTATCGCATACGCAAGTTTTTTCATGTCCTTTAGGACAATGGATTTAAGATAGATACATTTAATCAAGGAGTGAGTTATGGCAAAAGTAATGTTACGCGTCGATTCAAAAAAAGAGATCTCTTTTTATTTCGCGAAAAAAGATATGGAAGAGACGATCACAAAAGTAGAATTCGATACGGATGAAAAATGGGGTGGCGAAGTAGAACTTGGCAATGGTGAAAAATGGTATATTGAACCGGGAATCAAAAAATTCCCATCCGAAATGGTTGCAAAACGGCTCGGAGATTAAAACTCGATACCGTACTGCTTGATTTTGTAGCCAATTTGGCGTGCGGTCATCCCCAGTAGTCGGGCTGCTTTGGTTTGTATTCCGTGTGAATCAATCAGGGCCTGGATTATGGACTCTTTTTCCAGCTCCAATAGCGTTTTTTTGGTCATTGGAGCGTCACTGATGGGCTCTTTTTGAGGCGTAGGAACAGCTGTAACATGCACAGGCGGTGGTGGTATAGTGGCTTCAGGCTGCATGTAGAGTTTTTGGTAGTTAAACGGCAATACATGGCTTAGCATTTCAGGTGCAATTTCACCGTCAGGACAGATGAGTACGATACGTTCCATGGTATTTTGCAGTTCCCGTATATTCCCAGGCCATGGGTAATCCAGCAGCAGTTCAAGCGCCGGTTTTGAGATATGCATATTCTTGCGATGCTGTTTCATGAATCGATCAAGATAAAATTCTGTGAGTAGTTTGACATCTTCATAACGTTCACGCAACGGGGGAAGATTGATGGGAATAACGTTGAGACGATAAAATAAATCTTCACGAAACTCTCCTTTTTGCACCATTTCTTCCAGATTACGGTTGGTCGCGGCGACAAGACGGACATTGGTTTTCACGGTTTTACTGCCGCCGACACGCTCGAATTCCTGCTCTTGCAGGATACGCAGAAGCTTAACTTGAAGCGATGGTGTAATGTCTCCGATCTCATCTAGAAACAGTGTGCCTCCGTCTGCGAGTTCAAAGCGCCCCTTACGCATCTCTTTTGCATCGGTAAATGCTCCTTTTTCATGACCGAAAAGCTCTGATTCCAGTAGTGTTTCGCTGATTGCCGCACAGTTTAGTTTGATAAAGGGGCCGTTTTGACGACGACTGAGATTATGGATCGCAGTGGCTATAAGTTCTTTACCCGTTCCCGTTTCTCCACGGATTAAAATGGTGGCATCAGCAGGAGCTACGGTATTTAGGAGATTAAATATTTGTTTCATTTTGGTACTTTTACCAATAATATTTTCAAATTTATACTCTTTTTCACTCTCTTGTTTGTAGTATGTTTTCAGCTCACTTATGGACTCTTTTTCTTTTACAACGGTCTGCTGGACTTTTAATGCTCCGATAAATAAAGTTCCAACGATGGTTAGCATACGAACAATTTCATCAAAATTCAGAGGACTCTCTTTTCCGATATTAGCAGAGATAACGCCAAATATTTCATCTTCTTGCAGCAAGGGAACGGCAACATAAGAGACCATACGGGTTGAAATATTGCCCATTTTATTGAGATAATTGATGTTGTTATGAATGTTTTCTATGACAATAGGTTCGCCAGTAGCGGCAGCCAACCCTGTCGCACCCTCGCCAAATATGTAGGTTGCCATCTTTTTTTGATAAGGTTCAAGATCAATGGATAACAAGAGTTCGAGTTCTTTAACTTCTTCTTTTTTTTTGAATAAGGCACAGCGCTCTAAATAACCGTGTTGTTTTAGTTTGCGCATCGATTTTTCAATACTGTCATGAGTATCCATGCTGCTTGTCAGCAAAAGAGCAATCTCATATAGTAAATTAATTTCTTTATAGGCAAATGTCAACGCACATGTTTGACACTCTATATTACTGGGTATGTTTGCTTCAAATGTCATCATGGAATATTCTTTCAAATAAGGTAACAATATTGTAATACAAATGTATCCTATTAGAGTCTAATTATTGTTTAAAAATTAATCAGCAAATAGAACCAAATTTGCACATATGTCACAAAATCACGACAAGGATTGACAATGCAAATTACCGTACATGGAACTCCAACAGCTTTGGAAGGAAAAGAGATGACGATATGGCGTGAGGCTCCGGCAGCACGTGTTACTGCTTTGGATGGCAGTCAAAACGTTATTGGTATGATCGCGCCTACTGCACAGTTGTTAATCGCGATTCCATCGCTTAAAACCGAAGTATGCTCATTGGGAGCTAAAAAGTTTAATGATCTTATCAAACAGTTTAAAAAACTAAAAACCATCATGATTACGACAGACGATGCAGATTTTGTTAACAATTTTGTAAGCACTGAGTGCATTGATGCGGCTGATGTGGTCATCGATACCAATCGTGATTTTGCAAAACGGTATGGATTATTGATCAGTGATGGGAAACTAAAAGACAGACTTGCGCGTGCGGTCTTTGTTATCGATCAAGAGGGGATGATCAGCTATAAAGAGATAGTTCCTGAGATCACCGATGAAGTGGATTATGACAAATGCATTGAAGCGGTTGATAAAGCAGCTAATTTCAAGAAAAAAGGGCATGAACACGAGAACTGGATGAAAGTATAACCGTAGGAGAATATATTATGGTAGAACAGTATTTGACATGGCTTTCTAATAACGGCTTTTCAGGTAAAGATTTGGAACAAAAAGGGTTTAATGGCAACACCCCGCTCCTTTTAGCTTCACTGGAAGGAAATGTAATGATGGTATCGCGTCTCATCGAGGCGGGTTCCGATTTATATGCAGTGAACAACGATTTTAACGGCGTATTGTTTAATGCTTGTTACGCGGATTCACCGGAAGTAATTCGATTGTTGATTGAAGCAGGTGCCGATGTCAATGATACAAATGAAGAGGGGACGACGGCACTGATGTATGCCGCTTCGGCATCACGGGCACAATGTGTCAAAATGCTTCTATCGTTGAATGCCAACCCTGATCTTCAAAACGAAGATGGTTTCAGTGCGATCGAGCTTACCAGTGACCGCGATGTTTTTAGACAGCTGCGCAGTGCGTGAAGAAACCCTTCTCAGCCCACTCAAAGTCGCTCAAAGAACGACCTTTTTAGAGTGGGATTCACAACCCTCACTTTTTAAACACTATCCCCCTTTTTGTTATCGTATTTCACTGCATGATATTGAGGCCTTATCATGGTTATCACATTTGCGATGCATTACGTCGCTGCGTACGGTTGCCCAAAAACCTTACTATCAACTTAATGTTCCTTCTGCTGGAAATTTGCAGCCTTTGGAAATATACGTACAAGTACGTAATGTCCCGGGAGTATTATGTGGTATATATCATCTAGATGTTCTGTCTGAGCAATTGGTTTTAATACAGGAGATCGAGGGTGACGGTATAGAATCGTATTTGGGGTTAACAAATCGCTTTAACGGTTTTATGGTGATGGTATCTGTTATCCCTTTTCGATCATCGTGGAAATATGGATTACGTGCCTGGCGTTATTGCTACCTTGATCTTGGGCATCAGATTGCTGCATTGAATGCAACAGTGCGACATTTTGGGTTAGAGCTGACAAAAATGTCTCATTATGATGGGAATAGGTTGAATTTTAATATGGGTATGGGAGATGAGGAACATATCGCCACTGTCTATGGAATTGGAGAGATAGGAAATCGACCTGTAAAAGAGTTAAAAAATGCATTGATGAACGTTGCTCCTACAAATTACATCATGAAGGATGAGCAATTATCAGCAAGTATAAAAAATACCCCCTTGTATTTGGAAAATCATGAGATGAACAAATGGCCCAACTATCTTAGTCTAAATCGTCATAGACGCAGTGCCAGAGAGTTTTTTGCATCCAATATGGATGACAGTGCACTGGCTATTTTGATGCGTAGAGCTGTTCCTAAATCGCTTGAAGTCATTGCAGTCATCTTACAGGCACATTCTATGCAACTGGGAGCATATCGAGAAGGTCAGTTTTTAATGGCAGGAAATTATCGCAGTGATGTGATCCATTTGCTATTGGATCAGCGCTTTATTGCAGGTGCAAATATGGTATTATTAATTTATGCACAGCAATTTACAGCACACTTGCATATAGAAGCAGGTATTTATGCACAGGATATTTATCTGACGTGTGAACATCTAGGGATCGGATGTAGCGGTATTGGAGCTTTTTATGACGATGAAGGTTCCAAGTGGTCTAATAATCCATTGCTGTATGCAGTGGCTATAGGAGGAAAATCATGATAGTAGGCATTCCAAAAGAGATCAAAACAGATGAATTTCGCGTGGGTATTACTCCATCAGGGGTAAGAGAACTTGTTAAATCAGGCCATAGCGTCCTAATAGAAGCCGGTGCCGGATCAGGAAGCGGATTTGATGACAGTACTTATCATGATAGCGGGGCTGAGATAGTCAATAGTGCTGATGAAGTCTATGCACGCTCAGAGATGATCATGAAGGTCAAAGAACCGATTGAAGTTGAATACGATCGTTTACGTGAGGGACAGATACTCTTTACCTATCTTCATCTGGCCGCTGATAAACGCCTTACCCAAGTGTTATGTGAGAAAAAAATCACAGGATTTGCGTATGAGACATTAAAAGTAGGACGACGACTGCCGTTATTGGAGCCGATGAGTGAAATAGCTGGGAAGATGGCCACACTGTTTGGTGCTGTTCATCTTGGCCGCTATAACGGAGGCAGCGGACGATTACTAGGCGGTGCGGTTGGTGTTGAAACCAATCGTGTCGTTGTGCTGGGTGCGGGTGTTGCAGGTAAAGCTGCGGCAGATGCGGCGGCAGGTCTTGGTGCTGAAGTAACAATATTTGATATTAATATTGAACGGCTTACTTATATACGTGATGTAATGAGCCCTAGAGTGAGTATGATGTACTCAACTCATGAATCCATATCCAATAGTATTAAAGAAGCGGATCTGGTTATCGGTACCGTATTGCTTCCAGGAGCAAAAGCCCCTAAACTCATCACCCGTGATATGCTTGGCAGTATGAAAAAAGGGTCTGTCCTTGTTGATGTTTCCATCGACCAGGGAGGGTGTTTTGAGACCTCCCATGCAACGACACACTCCCATCCTACATTTGAGGTGGATGGTATAGTACATTACTGTGTTGCCAATATGCCGGGAATGTACCCGCGTACTTCGACAGTGGCACTTACGAATGCGACTTTGCCGTATGCGTTGATCATTGCCTCAACCCCTTTGGAGTTATTATTGAAAAATGAACTCTATAAAGGGGCACTCAATACGTATGAGGGACATATAACCAATGAAGCCGTAGCGGTTGCCCATAATATGGCATGGAAGGATAGTTAATGAATGAAATAGATAAGGCACATGAGATATTGGCCATATACCGCTTTTATAAAATGGATGGAAAGCTATACCATTACGATGAAGATGACCGTCTGGATGAGTTGTTTGATGCTGTAATCATGGCAATCAATGACTGCGGTATACTTAAACCGCTTTTACCAAAAGAGGAGTTTGTGATTCCGTGTAAAGGACTGTTAAATCAGGAAAAAGCATGGCTGCAACGTTTTGAACATCAAGATACACGTGCTTTTTTCCTAAGTGATATCTATGATTTTTTACGATTATTTACGGGACGTACACAGCTACGAGTAGGCTAACTCGAATAATTTATGCATTTGTGTCTAAAAAGAGTTTAGAAGGACACGAATGCTTCCCGCAATAGTTGAAATTAAAAGCGGTGTATATTTTACCGGTGCATTCGACCCAAAAATCCGTACCTTTGATATTATTATGAAAACTGCCAATGGAAGTTCATACAACAGTTATGTTGTACGCGGATCGCAAGGGATTGCGGTAATGGATACCGTAAAAAAAGAATTTTCGGATGATTTTTTTGCTAGATTGGAATGCGTGTGCAGCTATGATGAGGTTAAATACATTGTGTTACATCACCTGGAACCTGACCATTCGGGTGCGTTAATTGAGTTAATGAAACGTGCACCGCAGGCAAAGCTTATTATCTCTGGACGCGCAGTTATGATGCTCAAAGGGATTGTGAAAGCGGATATTCCCTATGAACTTGCCACAACCGGAAAGATTATCTCACTTGGTGATAAAACGATTGAATTTTTGATGACGCCATTTTTACACTGGCCCGATACGATGAGCAGTTACCTGCATGAAGATAAGCTGCTGTTTAGCGGAGATGTATTCGGCAGTCACTATTATGATGAACGGCTATTTGATGATAAAGTCGGTGATTTTATGTACGCTTTTCAATATTATTATGATCATATTATGCGCCCATTTAAACAGTATGTACTCAATGCATTAGAGCTCTACCGTAAATTTGACATCGATATTATCGCACCATTGCATGGACCTATTTTACGGACGAATCCGATGAACTATATTGAAAAATACGCATCATGGAGTTCACAGACAAAATTTCGCAAAAATGAGCTAGGGATGAAAATGCTTTCGGTATTTTATATTTCCAGTTATGACAACACACATAGGATGGCTGAAAAAGTGACCGAAGGTGCTGATGGTGTAGAAGGTATCCGAGCGAGTATGTATGATCTTTCATCGCTGGATGAGAGCAATATGATTGATTTATTGGAAGAATCCGATGCAATTATGATCGGTTCACCAACTATAAATGGGGATGCTGCTAAACCTGCATGGGATTTATTATCATGTATGGCGTATTTGGAGAGTATTGGCAAAATCGGGGCAACTTTCGGTTCTTATGGATGGACGGGTGAAGCTCCTGAGATGCTGTATGAACGGTTACGCGGACTAAAATTTCGTGTGCCTGTTAAACCGCTAAAAATTAAACTTATACCGACGGATGAAGAATTGGATGAGTGTATTTCATTTGGTCGAGAGATTGCAGAGATTGCCATGGGTAAAATAATTGAGATGGAGTTATAACAACTCTTTAGTATAAAAAATGCACTTACTGCAGCAGTTTACTTGGAGTTATTAGTATGAGAAGCAAAGAACATGACATTATGTTTCACGAGATTGACAGTTATCTTAAAAAATACGCTGCTGATGAAGAAGCCCGTTATTGTATCGCCCCGTTAATCGCATTGAAATCGTTAGAGATGAATCACCTGTATCAAGATCTCGGATTTAAAAGCCGTACACAAATGGGTGCGTATATGAAACAACATTTCCCTCATCTTGCAGACTTAAAACCTAAAGAGAAATTGTGGAAAAAATTCCTCTATGACGTAATCGGAAAAGTAGCACCGGCATGCGCTTCGTGCAATGACCAAGAGCACTGTTTTACGTGTTTAATCGCTGAGGCGTCTGCGTGAAGACACCCTCAATTACAACGACAGATCTATACACGCATCTTGATACACTGATCAATACAGATATCCCCGTTTTTATACACGGTTCTCCAGGTATCGGTAAATCCTACATCGTAGCCGATATTGCCACCAAACATGGACTGGAGTTGGTGGATGTACGATTATCACAAATGGATCCCGTCGATTTACGCGGTGTCCCTGCAATCCGTAATGAGCAGACGGTATGGATGGCACCGGTCTTTTTTCCAAAAGATCCTGACTCAAGCGGCATACTGTTTCTCGATGAGCTTAACTCTGCTCCGCCATCGGTACAAGCGGCGATCTATCAGCTGGTACTTGATCGTAAAATGGGAGAGTATGAACTGCCGCGTGGGTGGCGTATAATCTGCGCTGGGAATCGTATTAGCGATCGCGGTGTCGTATTTCGTTTGCCCACACCATTGGCAAACCGTATGGTCCATTTGAGTGTAGAAGCACGATTTGAGGATTTTAAACTCTTTGCAATTAGACAGTCACTTCATCCGTTTGTCATCGGATTTTTGAGTTTTCGCCCTGATTTACTCACCTCTGAGCCTGTCAGTGAAGATGACAGCAATCCGGCATTTGCAACCCCTAGAAGTTATCATATGCTTTCCAATATTTTAAAAGCAAATGACAATACGTCCGCCATAGCACCTATTATATATGGACTAATCGGTTACGCAGCTGGGCTAGAGTTTTTGTCGTATGTAAAGGTGTATGAAAAACTTCCTGACATTGCAGCCATCTATGCTGGAGAATATCCGCAAGTTGACCGCAGTGAACCGGCATTGCTGTATGCGTTGGTATCTGCATTGGTAGAGTTGTATCGCGGTAGTGATGAGCAAACGACCCATCTTTTCGGCTTTTCCCAAAAACTCCCTACTGAATTTGGAGTAATGCTTATCAAAGATGTGATTGTCAAAGACGAAAACATTGCATCAAGTCCGATGTTTGATGAATGGATACAGCGCTATGGCAACTATATTCTTTAAAAGATATACATAAAGTATTCTAATAAAAATAGACCCTCTCGCATGATTTATGCAATTTGTTGAACATTAATATTAGGGAGACACCATGGTCTGTAAGCTTAAACAAGTAATTGATTTTGTTCGTGAATACAAACTGCTTGAGGATTTAGATGATGAGACGATCACAGAGACTTTTAATATTTTTCCCCATTGTTGCTCTTGGGACAAAGGATTGGGCTTTACTGAAGTCGACAATGAACGTATTGACATCGCTGTTGATAAAATCATGGAAATTCTTGATGATTCATATGAACACGAATACACTGCACCACAGATAAAAGCAATTGCTACCTCTTTTTTGGGGATTTTTGATGCAGCTGGTGCTCCCAAAAGCCCGGTACCTTTTGTGATTGTCATGTTGGCTAGGATTTAAAAATCCCGCTCTAAAAAATCCGTATCATTTAAAACATGTGTATTGGCACTGTTTGGCATCGAGTGTTTCGGTACGGTAGCAAATCCTTCTTGCTTACCGCATGATGGACATTTTCCCTCATCCAGTTGTGCTATCATCTCTACATCAATCACAAAATCACACGCCTGACAAAAAAACTCCATAATATACTCCTTGTGGTTTTCCACAGAACCAAATGCATTCTGTGTTCCAATCAAACTACACAAATGTAATGTTTTGTGTGGATCCGCTTCAGATCTTCTTCATCCAGTCCGTCAATCCTATGCGTACAACAGCACGATTTCTCTTTGATCTGTTCTTGTAATAGTACATCTTTTGCATTATGCTAGTAACCTTTTAGTTGCCACTGGAGAGCACATGGATGAGATTGAAGATGTGGAATGGATTATTTGGAACAGTGCTATAGGTATTCGCGATTTTGTCACCATCGGGCGTATGGAAATAGATGATAATGTCGCGTGGCTGGAATCTCCCTATCAGATGGTAGGCCCTTTTTCGGTTGAAGAACTAACCACGTGTGGTCAAATCAGCTTTGCAGAGTGTGTCGTCATGTCTAAACAAAAATGGCAAGAGGAACGCGAATCACTCCTCGCAATCTCGATGATGAGACGCCGTAAATCCCAGCAGAAATTTTTCGATGAGCTTGAAAAACTAAACAAAAGAAAGCAATACAACCATACTGATAAATTGGTAGCATATCGTACTGTGCTTGGTCTAGCGATAAGCGGTTCACTGGAAATCACCCAGATCAAAGCCGCCTACCGTAAAGCCGCAAAAAAAGCGCATCCAGACGCAGGTGGTACACAAGAGAGGTTTCTACAGATCAAAGAGGCACATGATGCTCTGCTAGAATGGATCGAGTCATAAAGTCATTTGTATCAAGCTCTCTGCCCACATACTCAAATGATCTTGTGATAATGCACTGCTAAAACGATTCATCTCTCTACCGTTTTTGAAAGCGACAATCGTGGGAAGAGCATTGACTCCGTATTGACGTGCGATATCAGGATAATTCAAAGTATTGATTTTGATAAAACGTACTTCAAGAGCAAAGGTGGATGCGGATTTTTCATAATCAGGTGCCATTTTCATGCACGATGCACAATCTGGTGAGAAAAAATCAATCATGACCGGAATATCATTCTCAGAAATATGTACCTGAAACGACTCAGTATCACATTCAATAGGTGTTGTGTCCAATAAAGACTTTTGGCATGAACTGCACAAAACATCCTCTTTCGTTACCTCATTTTCTACCTTATTTTCTACCTTATTGATTGCCAGACAATGGGGGCAAACGACTTTTAGTCTTTCCATTTTGTAGCTCCTTATTTTGACTTTATTCTACTTTGCATAAGTTATACGACATAATAGACTCAAGAGAGACTTAGATACATTTCACAGGTATGGATATTAGGATATAGCACAATAATTGCATTTTATGGATAAATAATTCAAGGATTTCCCCATTAAAAACCGTCTAGAAAAAATACGGGTTCAGTTTCTCTTTGACCACCCTTTTTTAAGTGTTTTAGCCCTTTCTATCCCTCATATAGCATTTGAAAATAGACATATGCTTTTTGAGACAGACGGTTCAACGATACGAATCGATGAGAGCAAAGCAGGGGGGATGGATGATGCAAAACTAAAATACCTGTATGCTCATGTACTGCTGCATATCCTGCTTAAACACCCCTTTCGTATGCGTGGACGCGATAACCCTACGTGGAATCGCAGCTGTGATATCGTTATTGGATTACTGTTGGGGGATTTTCAGCGCGTAGGATGTGCCGATGATGATGCGATGGTGATTGAATCTTTTCGTGACAAAAGTGTCGAAGAGGTCTACCATGCTCTGTATCGCGAAAGCAATGAAGGGGAAGGTGTACCGAGCGAGGACAATCCAACACTGCAAAAGATGGATATTATCGAAAACGAAGGTGATACCAAAGTCGCCGAAGAAGAGATCGACGCACTCATTGTTCAAGCGATGGGTGCGGCACGCAAACAGGGGAATATTCCTGCCTCTTTGCTGGAGATGTTTGATGAGATCACGAAACCGACTGTTGATCTTGCCACCATTTTGCACACCTATATGAGTGAGAGCTTTTTTGATAAACAAAGCGATTTTTCCAGACCCAATCGCCGTTTTATTCATCAAGAACTTTATCTCCCCGGTTACCGTTATGATAAAAACCGCCTGAGCATCTTTATCTTTCTGGATCGATCTATGAGTATCACTTCCGATGTATTTGGAAAATTTTTAGGGATTATTGATGGGATATTGCGTTTGGGGCATGATTTTGAGGTGAGTGTCATCCCTTTTGATGAGCAAGTGGCCTATGACGAAATGGTTACTTATAATGCGCAAGATATCTGTCCCAAAGTTGTCTTTGCCAAAGGCAACGGAGGTACGCAGTTTGAACCTGTTTTGGAATATTTAAACACGCATGCAGGTGAAAAAAACCTTGCCGTGATTTTAAGCGACGGCTATTTTAAAATAGAAAAAGCACCGGCCATACAAACGCTGTTTTTGCTCAGTGAAAAGAAAAATATCAAAAGGTTTGAGTCATATGGCGACGTCATCTACTTTGAACTATAGAGAGCACATTGAATCGCTCAAGGACGATTTAGACTTTGAGGAACAAGGCGATGCTTTTTATTTGTTTCATGAGGATGATGAGGCACGGCTGCTATGGGCATTTCACAGACCAAGTGGTTCGCATATAGCCCAAGTTGAAGATCCTAATACTGATGTCGCAATTATGGGGTTTAATCACTCACGATTAGGGGCGTATGAGAGGTTTGCCCATCTCAACCCTTCCGTGTTAGAAGTACCTGAACTTCGCCATCATATCCGCAATAGAAGCCGTATGCTGTTTCGGGCATTGGTGGATAATGATTTTACAGAACTGTTGGCAGTGTTGGAATTTGCTCCTGTCTTTATGGATCAGGCATGCGATCAGATGATTAACGGGCGCATTTGGAATGAACATTATGCATCGGCGCTACATGCTTCACAGTTTTTAGAGATGGCAGAGCAGTATCATAGCCTGAAGCTTTTTGATGGAGTGATTCGCCGACTACGTCCGCTCAAACAGCATACATTTGATGAAGCAAAAGAGCTGTTATCACAGTTGTACGATCAAGCACAGAAGTTGCATTCAAAAATTCTAGAACACTATGTTAATGCATATGAATTGTGGATAACAGCAGAAAAACTGCATCCTCTGCAAATGATTATGTTACGTAAACAAGTTAATCATTTAAAGGCTTCTTATGAATGCGAAAAAATTAAAAGTGATGAAAACCATCTTCAACCTGAGTGATGAATGGGAATACAATATCTATGAGTCGGATGATATAGCCGAATACGCAAAAATGGATAAAGCTGAAGTTAGAAATATCATGTCCGAACTCTATGATGAGGGATATTTGGGCGAATGTATGAGTGCTGGGGATGATGGATACGATACTTTTTATCTTAATCGTCGCGGGCGTGCTGTAATTGGGATAGAGTAATGCTAAAGCTGGTCGTATTTTATGAAAAACCTTTTTGCGCCGCCAATGCTAAACAAAAATCGATTCTAAGAGCCAGTGGATGTACGATAATCGAACGCAACCTTTTGGAACATGGTTTGGATGGTGATACTATTCGCAGTTTTATGGGTGATAAAATCGTAAGCGAGTGGTTCAATCCCGCGGCTCCTGCTATTAAAAATGGCCATCTATTGCCCGATAGTTTTAATGAAGTAGAGGCTATGGAGATGCTTATGAACGATCCGATTTTGATCCGTCGGCCTTTAATGATTATCGGAACTGAAAAACTGTGTGGATTTGATGCAAAAAAAGTCTCTGAAGTGCTGGATCGCTACGTCGAACCGATGCCAAAGATCAACTGTATGGAAAAAGGGTGTTTGGAGAAGAGGGGAGAATAAGTTATATAATAATCTTCTTGTTGATTAAAATTTAATCACATAGTTTGTCTTATATTTCATCAAATATATTATAATTTTTGCATGTAGAAAAATCGGGAGGAAAATATCTCTCATATTGTTCAATAAATGGATACTAGGGTTCCGACTGAAAAGTGCTGGTCCGAGAGTATCCGGCCTCGTAAGCGGCTACACGGAGGGATAAAAGCCCGGGAGAGAGGTATGTCTCCCCGTTTTTTCTCAATAACCGTTTAGGAGGATTTCATGACACATTCATTCACTCAGTGCACATCTGCTGCAGGCTCATCAAAACTCACATCACCAAAACTTTCCACACGTCTTTCACTGGCCGTTTTGGCTCTTGCCGTTGCGTCAACTACTATGTTTGCCGCGCCCAAAACCAACTTTAAAGTTGCATGGACCATTTATGCCGGATGGATGCCGTGGGATTACGGTGCTCGAAAAGGGATCGTGAAAAAGTGGGCAGATAAATACGGCATCAAAATCGATGTAGTTCAGCTCAATGACTATGTTGAATCTATCAATCAATACTCAGCAGGATCGTTTGACGGATGTGTCATGACTAATATGGATGCATTGACTATCCCTGCTGCGGGGGGAGTGGATTCTACTGCTGTTATTATCGGTGATTACTCAAACGGTAATGACGGTATTGTTTCTAAGAGTGCTAAGAGTTTGAAAGAGCTTAAAGGTCAAAAAGTAAATTTGGTCGAGTACTCGGTATCGCATTATTTATTGGAGCGCGGATTGGCATCTGCAGGTTTGAGTGCCAAAGATGTTAAAACGGTTAATACGTCGGATGCGGATATCGTTTCAGCGTTTAATTCACCGTCAATGAAAAACGTGGTGACATGGAATCCTCAACTTAATGAAGTCAAAAAGGTTCCTAACGCAAAGATGTTGTTTGATTCTAGCAAGATACCGGGAGAAATCATCGACATGATGGTGGTAAACACAAAAACACTCAAAGAAAATCCTAAATTGGCTAAAGCATTAACGGGTGCATGGTTCGAAATTATGGGGATCATGTCTAAAAATGATGCAAAAGGGATTGAGGCACGCACAATGATGGCAAAAGCATCAGGTACATCACTCAAAGAGTATCAATCTCAGCTGGCAACAACCAAGATGTTCTATACCGCTGCTGAAGCGCAAAAGTTTACGGAAGATGCAAAACTAATCACAACCATGGGAGAAGTGAGCAAGTTTTCTTATGCCCATGGATTGTTAGGGAACAAAGCGAAAAATGCGAACTTTATCGGGATGACATTTCCGGCTAATAAAGTGCTTGGAAATCCAAAAAACATGAAACTTCGATTTGATTCGCAGTTTATGAAACAAGCAGCCCAAGGGAAACTGTAATCCATGCGTCTGATCAATCTGAATGCCGGACGGTTTACACCGCTTTTAAAAATCTTGCCGTTTGTGATTCTAGCATTGATCTATTGGATTGCAGCGGATGCACGTCACGCACTGAATTCGGAAGACAAACTTCTTCCGACGTTTGAGGCAATTGGCGATGCCGTCAAAATCATGGTTATGGAACCTGACGAGTTGACGGAAGAACCGATTTTATACACCGATACCATTGCCAGTTTGTCTCGAATTGCGAAAGGGCTTGGGATTGCTACGATCATCGGTCTTGTCTTTGGAATCGTACAGGGTACCTTGCCCCTTTTTCGAGCGCTACTGTCACCGTTTTCAGCGGCAGTATCGTTAATACCGCCAATCGCGATATTACCAATATTGTTAATCATCTTTGGGCTTGATGAATCGGCAAAAGTGGCTTTAATCGTCATCGGAGTGGCTCCATTTTTGATCCGTGATACACAGCAATACTCTATGGAGCTTTCTGAAGAGCTACTGATCAAGGTTCAAACGCTAGGGGCATCGACATGGCAGATTATAGTACGTGTCGTCTTGCCGCATGTTATGCCTCGCCTTTTGGATGCGCTAAGACTTTCATTGGGAGCTGCATGGCTTTTTTTGATCACGGCAGAGGCGATCGCTTCATCGGAAGGGTTGGGATATAGAATCTTTTTGATGCGCCGTTACATGGAGATGGATGTGATCTTGCCCTATGTAGCATGGATCACGTTTCTGGCATTTCTTATGGATTGGAGTTTGGCTGTGATTATACGTAAAGTATTCCCCTGGTATCGAAAGGAGAAAAAATGAGTTATCTACAAATCAAAAACGTATGGAAGACCTACGAAGAGAGTGTGATTTTAGAGAAACTCAATTTTTCCATAGAAAAAGGAGAGTTTTGTACCCTTATCGGTCCATCTGGATGCGGTAAAAGTACCTTTTTACGGATGCTTTTGGGACAGGATATACCATCACGAGGGTCTATTTTACTCGAAGGTGAACCGCTCTCATCCGAACCAGGAAGCGACAGAGGAGTGGTATTTCAAAAATATACTCTTTTCCCGCATCTCAAAGCATTGGAAAATGTGATGCTGGGTTTAGAGATGGAGCATTCTCCGTTGTTAGGTAAGGTGTTTGGAAGCACACGCAAACGGATCAAAGAAGAAGCAATGGCAATGCTGAAATCGGTTGGACTTGAACAATCGGCCCATAAATATCCATCTGAACTTTCTGGTGGGATGCAGCAACGTCTATCAATTGCTCAGGCATTGGTGAAAAAGCCAAAGATTCTCTTGCTGGACGAACCGTTTGGGGCTCTTGATCCCGGTAGTAAAGCAGATATGCACGTACTTGTTCGTGAATTATGGAAGACATACGGGCTGACTGTGTTTATGGTAACGCATGATGTTAAGGAAGCCTTTGAACTGGGAACACGACTTTTGGTCTTTGACAAGGTTCGTAATGACCCTCACGCACCTAATGCCTATGGTGCTACGTTGGTCAATGATATTAAACTGGATAGAAATAAACGAAAATATAAAGGAGAAACCTATGACACAATTAATGAAACCACTATTGCCTGAGTCAATTCTCTTTGATGAGATTCTGCCAGGTGGCGGACGCTGGAGTAAGATTATTTGTAAAGGACAAGTCCTTCGGATAGTAAACAGTGAAGCGACAAGCGGTCTGTCGGCACTGTTTTATAATGTCCATGAACGTACTGAACGTTATAACGCGGCAGATACGGTCAAAATTCAATACAACGCCTATCTCAAAGCTGGCAATGCACTATATTCGGATATGGGTCGAATCTTGATGTCGATTATTACAGACAGCTGTGAAACACATGATACGGTTTGCGGTTATACAATGGCTTCGGATATTGAAGCACATTGGGGAATCGGTAACTATCAAAGCAAACGTAACTGTTATTATAAAAATGATTTTGACAATTTTTTGGTTGAAGTAGGTAAATACGGAATGGGACGTCGTGACATCATGCCGTGTCTAAATCTTTTTGCTGATGCGAAGGTTGGTGAATCTGGTGAGTTGATCTATCGTGAAGATACGGTACCTGCGGGAAGTTTTATCGAGTTGCGTGCCGAGATGGATGTATTGGTGATACTATCAAACACGGTACATGTACTCAGTATGGATAGCACATATAATGTCAAACCAATTGGTCTAACTGTGTATCAGGGTGATGAGGTAGCATTGGATGATCCATGTGTTATTAATTCTGAGCGAAGCGAACGGGCATTTGTAAATACACGAAATTATATGAAACAGTTTGCGCAAGGAGGAAAAAATGTCTGAGATGATTTATGATGAAACGATTCCTGCCGGAGAGCCATGGTACAAAGTAGTTAAAGCAGGAGAAGTCTTGCGAATCGTGGATTTGGAAGGGTGTCAAGCAGTTGATACACTTTTTTACAATGCCAACGACGTCACCGAGCGCTACAGTGCTCCTCAAACGATTGTTCGTCAAAAAAATATTTTTGTCGAAACAGGGACACAACTCGTTTCCAATCTGGGAAATATAATGATGAAAGTGATCAGTGATACCTGCGGACGTCATGACACTTTAGGCGGTGCATGCAGTGCTGAGAGTAACACCGTTCGCTATGCACTTGATAAACTGGATATGCATTCGTGCCGGGATAATTATCTTCTGGCACTGGGCCAAATGGGTATGGACAAGCGTGATTTGGTCAGTAATATCAATTTTTTCATGAATGTTCCTGTTGAAGCGGATGGGACATTGGCAATTATCGATGGAATCTCAGCCCCTGGAAGTACACTGGAACTGTTTGCTGTGATGGATACTCTAGTATTGATCTCCAATTGTCCACAGCTTAATAATCCATGTAATGCTTTTAATCCAAGTCCTGTAAGACTAAGTATCTATAAACCTGTTTAAAATAATAAATTTCTGCCTCAAAGAGGCAAGCTTTAGTGCCATAGCGGCTAGCGTAGCACATCGGGGCTTTGCTCCGATTGCGTTCAAAATGATGTATATATTTTTCATGTGAGGAAAAAAAATGTTTTCTAAAGTGTTGATTGCCAACCGAGGAGAGATAGCGTGCCGTATCATCCGTACACTTAAAAAAATGCAGATTTCTTCTGTAGCGGTCTATTCGCATGCGGATGCGGGATCACTTCATGTCATGATGGCCGATGAATCGGTATGTTTAGGTGAACCGCCTGCCAAAGAGAGCTATTTAGATAGTGAAAAAATCATTCAGGCCGCAAAAGAGACGGGAGCAGATGCGATCCACCCAGGATACGGTTTTTTGAGTGAAAACGCAGCATTTTCACGCCGATGTGAAGAAGAAGGGATTGTTTTCATTGGTCCAACTGCCAATCACATGGAAGAGTTTGGTCTCAAACATACGGCTCGATCTATGGCAAAAGCACACGGCGTACCCTTATTACCTGGTACGGAACTTCTAAACAGTGTTGAAGAGGCTTTGAGCGCTGCTGTTGTGATCGGTTATCCTGTAATGCTCAAAAGTACTGCTGGCGGTGGCGGAATCGGTATGCAGCTGTGTTACAGCGATGAAGAGCTCAAAAACGGTTTTGAATCGGTTGGACGTCTGAGTAAAAGCAATTTCAGTCAAGGCGGAATTTTCCTCGAAAAATTTGTAGCTTCTGCGCGTCACATCGAAGTACAAATCTTTGGTGATGGCAAAGGAAAAGTGGTTGCATTGGGTGAGCGTGACTGTTCACTTCAACGACGCAATCAAAAAGTAATCGAAGAGACACCCGCTCCAGGTTTATCCCAAGAGATCAGAGAACGGCTATGCAATGCTGCGATCAATTTAACCTCTGCAGCTTCGTATAAATCAGCAGGTACGGTAGAGTTTGTGTATGACACCTTGGAAGAAAAGTTTTATTTCCTAGAAGTGAACACACGATTGCAAGTCGAACATGGGGTAACGGAAGAGATCTATGGTGTTGATTTAGTCGAGTGGATGATTCTCGAAGCATCAGGAGAATTGGGAAATACACTGGATGAAGTTTATACAGCAAAAGGCCATTCGATCCAAGTACGTGTCTATGCCGAAGATCCACTCAAAAACTTCCAACCTAGTTCGGGAATTTTGAGTGAAGTAGTTTGGCCTCACGGGGTACGTTGCGAGACATGGGTTGAACGCGGCAGTGTGATCTCTCCGTATTATGATCCGATGATTGCCAAAATCATTGTACATTCGGCAACGCGTGAAGATGCAACACAAGCGATGATGCATGCGCTGGCAGAAACAACGCTGTACGGGATCGTGACAAATCTAGGATATTTGCAGTTTGTATTGGATCAAGAGGTCTTTGCAAAAGGTGAGCAGACAACCAAATATTTGGGGACTTTGGCGTATGCACCGGCTATTGTCGAAGTGATCAAACCAGGAACGCATACAACGATACAATCAGCTCCAGGGCGCATCGGCTACTGGGATATTGGTGTTCCGCCATCGGGGCCTATGGATTCGCTCTCATTTCGATTGGGGAATCAACTTCTGGGTAATGATAAAAACGCACCCGGTCTTGAGATGACGGTGACCGGATCGACTTTGAAGTTTCATTATCAAACGCGCATCGTATTAGCAGGTGCCGTGATGAAGGCCCAGCTTAACGGTACAGATGTCTCTTATTGGGAAACGATCGAGATTAGTGCCGGTGATATTCTTAAAATGGGAATGATCGAAGGCGCAGGTGCCCGTACCTATTTACTGATCGAGGGTGGATTTAAAGTACCGGAGTATTTAGGCAGTACTGCGACGTTTACTTTAGGAGAATTTGGCGGTCATGCGGGTCGAATCCTACAGATCGGTGATCAGCTGACAACGGTTTTGTGTAATTGTGATAGAACTCAGGCTGTATTGGATGAGAAGTTACGCCCTAAAATGACAAAAGAGTGGGAAATAGGGGTGATATATGGTCCTCACGGTGCTCCTGATTTCTTTAAAGAGGAGTACATCGAAACATTTTTCACTACTGATTGGGAAGTTCACTACAATTCCAATCGTACTGGAGTACGTCTTATCGGTCCTAAACCACTTTGGGCACGAGAAGACGGCGGTGAAGCTGGTCTGCATCCATCCAATTTGCATGATAATGCTTATGCTATCGGTACCGTCGATTTTACGGGAGATATGCCGGTCATCTTGGGTCCTGATGGTCCAAGTTTAGGTGGATTTGTATGTCCAGTGACGATAGTGGCTGCAGAACTGTGGAAAATGGGGCAATTGGGACCAAAGGACAGAGTCCGATTTGTCCCAATTACGTATGATGATGCTGTTTGGATGGAACGGGAAATTGAAGGTAACATTGCAACACTCAATGGCGTATTACCATCCATTCCTAATTCAACCATTACCAATCCTATAGTGGCGCAGATCGATGCCAATGACTGTCACGATGCGGTGAAAATACGTTTATCGGGTGATCATTATGTCTTGATCGAGTTTGGTCCTATGGAGCTTGATCTTACATTGCGTTTTCAGGTACATGAGTTGATGCGCCGTCTTAAAGCTGCCAATGATAGTCGGTTGATAAATCTAACACCTGGTATTCGATCGCTTCAGGTCCATTACGACAGCCAAAAATTGTCTCTGGCAGAATTGTTGACAAGCATTGAGAATGAACTCTCAGGTATGCCGGCAACGCGTGACATTATTGTCCCTAGCCGAACCGTATATCTCCCTTTGTCCTGGGATGATTCGGCAACCAAGCTTGCGATTGAGAAATACATGCAATCCGTACGTGATGATGCGCCATGGTGTCCGAGCAATATTGAGTTTATCCGACGTATGAACGGATTATCGAGTATTCAAGATGTTCAAAATATTCTTTTTGAGGCGGAATATCTCGTTATGGGACTGGGTGATGTCTATTTGGGAGCTCCGGTTGCGGTTCCTGTCGATCCGCGTCACCGTTTGGTCACGACGAAGTACAATCCGGCGCGTACATGGACACCTGAAAACGCTGTAGGAATCGGCGGAACCTATATGTGTGTCTATGGCATGGAAGGTCCGGGCGGTTATCAGTTTGTCGGGCGAACTGTGCAGATGTGGAACCGCTATAAATCGACACATGATTTCAAAGCAGAAAAACCATGGCTATTGGAGTTTTTTGACCGTATCCGTTTTTACCCAGTTTCGGAATCCGAACTTCTTCAAATGCGAAAAGATTTTATTAACGGTACGTTTACTCTAAGAATAGAAGAGGGAGAATTTTCTTTGGGAGAATATCTCGAATTTCTTGAGACAAACAGCGAGTCCATCAGTGCATTTAAAAAAATACAGCAAGACTCGTTTGATGAGGAACGCCAACGATGGGAAGCATCCGGAATTTCAGCGTATGTGAGTGAAACGCTCGAAGTCGATGATGCGTCTGATTTTACAGAAGTTCCTCTGGGATGCGAAGCGATAGCCAGTTTTCTATCCGGTAACGTATGGGAGATCTCGGTCAAAGTAGGGGATTATGTACACGAGGGAGACACTCTCGTAGTGGTTGAGGCCATGAAATCAGAAGTGATGATCGAGTCGCCTGTAAACGGCGAAGTAGTACAGATATTATGTACCCAAGGTGATACCGTTCATACGGGAAATACCCTTGTTATCATTAAAACTGAGGGGATATTATGAACAGCTGGTTGCTACTTGGTTTGGCAATTTTATTGGAAGTTGCAGGGACAACATCGATGAAACTCTCTGATGGAATGCAAAAGGTCTTTCCAACTGTCATGATCTTTGTCTTTTATTCAATGGCATTTGTATTAATGCCTTTTGTGATGAAAAAAATTGAGATGAGTACCGTCTATGCAATCTGGACAGGTGCCGGTACGGTGATGGTGACGATTATTGGAATTGCTTACTTTAGCGAGTCTTCCAATGGGTATAAGTTAGCAAGTATAGGCCTTATCGGTCTAGGAGTCCTTGGACTTCATTTGGCAGAACGCAGTTCACAAGGAGTAATGGGATGAGTACATTTAAAACGATCAATGATTATTTACGCAGTTATCGGATTGAAGGGCGTAGCGTTAGAGAAGTCCTACAAAATTGTCTTGATACCTCTATAGGGTTTGATGATAAGAACATTTGGATCACCAAGGCGGATATGGCATTTCTAGAACCATATTTTATTCGATTGGAAAAACGCGATCCCTACTCATTACCTCTTTACGGTGTTCCTTTCGCGGTTAAAGACAATATAGACGTTATAGGATTGCCCACAACGGCTGGATGTGCAGAATTTTCTTATCTTCCGAATGAACATGCATTTGTGGTTGAACAACTGATTAATGCTGGAGCCATACCTATCGGAAAGACGAACCTAGATCAGTTTGCTACAGGTCTTGTTGGAACGCGCAGCCCTTATGGAGAAGGGATTAATCTATTTGATCCTGAGTATATTTCTGGAGGATCAAGCTCAGGTTCCGCAATAGCTGTCACAGCAGGCATAGTCCCATTTTCTCTAGGAACCGATACTGCAGGATCCGGACGTGTTCCTGCAGCATTTGGAAATATTGTAGGACTTAAACCTACACGGGGAGCACTCAGTATCCGAGGGGTTGTCCCAGCGTGTAAAAGTCTCGACTGCGTCGCTATTTTTGCCCAGACATGCGAAGATGCACAGCATGTATATGATCTTTGCAGTAATTATGATGCTCAGGACTCCTATTCTCGTGAAAAAAGCAGTGTCAGCTCTTTGGCAGAGAGTTTTCGTTTTGGTGTGCCGCGTGAGAATCAGTTAGAATTTTTTGGTAACAGTGCGTATAAAACCCTTTTTTGGGAGAGTGTAGAGCAACTTGAAGCCTTGGGTGGAAGTCGAGTAGAAATTGATTTTAGCCCTTTCATGGAAACGGCAAAACTCCTGTATCATGGTCCGTGGGTCGCTGAACGCTATTGCGGGATAAAAGATTTCGCTATGGCACAAAGTGATGCGATGATGGAAGTGACACGAGGCATTGTCCTATCGGGGACAAAACCAAGTGCCATTGATGCTTTTGACGGATTTTATCGTTTGTCGCAGCTCAAGCGTCATAGTGATGAGATAATGAAAACGATCGATTTTTTAGTGACTCCAACGGCAGGGACGATCTATACGCGAGAAGAGGTTCGTAACAATCCGCTTGAGTTAAATACGAATCTGGGATACTACACGAATTTTATGAATTTATTGGATCTCTGCGCATGTGCAGTCCCTGCAGGATTTACACAAGAGGGTTTACCGTTTGGCATCACACTGGCCGCATCAACGTGGAGTGAACATTCGCTTTTGAATATCGGCTCAAAGCTATGCACTAAGAGAGAGACCGTTTTATTAGCAGTTTGTGGTGCACATATGTCAGGTCTGCCTCTTAACCATGAGCTGACAACTAAAGGAGCGAAGCTGGTAGAAAAAACGTTTACCGCTCCTTTGTACCGATTTTATGCAATTGAAAGTTTTATTCCGCCTCGTCCTGGCCTGGTCAAAATAAATGAGACTGGCGGATCAATCGAAGTGGAAGTGTGGGAAGTTCCAACCGAAAATTTTGGAGCGTTTTTTAACGGAGTACCCTCACCATTGGCCCTTGGAACATTGACATTGATCGATGGAAGGACAGTTAAAGGGTTTATGTGTGAAAGTTATGCCACTGAGGGGGCAAGGGAAATTACCCAACTGGGTGGCTGGCGAAGTTATCTTGCCACCCGATAAACATTTTTACATTAGGCGAACGGTGCAATTAGACCGCTCCAAAAGAGGCTTTCCCGCCACGTTGATATGATTTGATCTCTTCATATGTTTTTTCGCTAAGGCGAAGGTTACTGCGTAGAGTTTCTTTGACAATCGCATCTATTTTATCTTTATCAGTCATCTTTTTTAAATCCCCTTTGGAGAGATCGGCGATATCAAGTAGGTCATTCCATACTGAGCTTTCATCTAATGCATAGGTATTAAAGGTAATCCCCTCATACACAAATGTCCCTTTACCATTAATATCCGAAACAAATAGGAGGTATTTACCTGCTGGCGTTAAGAACTCTTTATATTTAGCTACGAAATCTTCGAAAACATCCAATGATGGAAGTTCGACTGCCAAAAAGTCGATAGTGTCGCTGTTGGTAGCCAACAATACTTGTTTGACGATTGCTTTTGGAGGCAATGTGTTTTCTGATGAGATCACTTTACCCTCGGTCACGATGAGACATCCGCGATAAGCATATTTATACGATTCGGTTGGGCCGTTGAATACGATCATCCATTCGAGTTTGTTCTCTGCGATGTAGGTTTGAATAGACATAGGGTTTTCCTTTGGGTTTGTTTTACAGATGTAATACAATTGTTGTTCTATGTGTATAAAAAATGCATTTACATCTGTATAACGATCAAAAGGACGACAATGAACCCTCAAAGTGCCAAACGCTCTCTCGCACATTTATGTAAACGCAAAGTCCCCGTATTTTTATGGGGCCCACCTGGGATTGGAAAATCATCCATCGTGGCACAGATTGCAAAAGAAGAAGGTATCGCATTTATCGATCTGCGGTTATCATTACTGGACCCTACCGATTTACGCGGGATACCCTTTTTTAATGCCAAAAATGACACGGCTATTTGGGCTCCTCCCGCTTTTTTACCCGATGGTACACATGAAAAAGGGATATTGTTCCTAGATGAGCTAAATACCGCTGCACCTATGGTACAAGCATCTGCATATCAATTAATATTAGACCGTAAAATTGGTGAATATTTGCTTCCTGAGGGATGGGCTATTGTTGCAGCCGGTAATCGTGAAAGTGACAGGGGAGTAGTATTTCGCATGGCGGCACCGTTGGCAAACCGATTCGTTCATCTGGAGATGGAGGCTAATGTAGAGGATTGGCGTGTATGGGCGATAGGCGCACAGATCGATCCTTCCATCATTGCGTATATCTCCCATCGCCCTGATGCATTGTTTGTCTTTAACTCTGAGAGCCGATCGTTTGCGACACCTAGGACGTGGCAGTATGTCAATGATATCATGGCATCTCTACCCGAAGATGATCTCGTTTATGCGATGGTATCAGGAGCTATTGGTGAGGAATTAGCCGCTTCGTATTTGGGGTTTAGATTAGTTGCTTCGCAATTGCCTGATTTAGATGCTATTATGGATGGAAATTGTACGGATATTCCTACGGACCCTTCCGCTTTGCACATTTTATCTACGGCGTTGTCGATGCGTGTCAATGAATATACCGGCTCCAAAAAACTCAACAACCTGATTGTCTATACGCTTAAAATGCCCGGTGAATTTGCGGTGATGATTATCCAAGACTTGCGGGCACGTAAGATCGAGCTTGACCATCTTGAGGGCTGGCCGTTATGGATGCGGCAGTTTAATACATTGCTACGCTGATGAATTGCGATGAACTGCTCCTAAGAGCCAAAAGCTTATTGACCGTTAAGTATCCCTATTTTGGGATGCTTGCATCACGATTGAAACATGAACCAAGTGACGGATTGTCAGGCTACGCCAGTAATGGCAAGCGATTTATTTATAACCCTGATTTTTTAGAACGACGCAGTTGTGAGGAGGTGATGTTCATACTCACCAATGCCGTAATGCATCATGTCCTCTCTCATCAGCAGCGACGCTTAAATCGTAGAGGAAAGCTGTGGCAGTTGGCAACGGACTATGCGATCAATAATCTATTAGCAAAAAACGGTCTCTCAATCCCCGTAGGTGCCAATTACAATACCGAATACGAAGGGATGTATGCTGAAGAGATATACGATGCGCTCAAAGAGGAGTTTATCGGTGAATCTGGGGATGCGTTTGGAGAGAGTGCAGACACCGCACCGTCAGAAAATCAAGGGATAGAAGAGGGCGATGATGCTCATAGTTTCAGCAACATCGATGGGATTGAAGATGATTTAGATGCTCAAGACGAGTCGCAATGGCAATATGCCGCATCGTTAGCTCATGAAGTGGCACAACGAAAAGGGGCAATGCCGCTGGGATTAGAGAGATTGGGGAAAAAAGTAAAACCCTCCGATGTGGATTGGCGGTTTGAACTTTACAATGCCGTGAACCGTCATATGCGCAACAACTACGCCTTTATGCCACCCAATAAAAAGCATATCCATCGCGGTATCGCACTGCCCTCCCTCACAAGCGATACACTAAGTCTATGTGTGGCCATCGACACCTCAGGCTCTATTGATGACCAGTTACTAGGGGCATTTATGGAGGAGTTTAAAACGATCATGCAAAACTTCCCATCTGTCAAGATTGAGCTGATAATCGCTGATGCAAAAGTGCATGCGCACCATACGTTTCAAGGCGGTGAACGTATGGATTTTGCGCTCAAAGGGGGAGGGGGGACTGATTATCGTCCGACATTTGATTATGTCGAATCAAATCTGCCAATGACCACCATGCTGCTGTATTTTACCGACGGTGAGGGATCATTTCCGCGTATTCCTCCCAATTACGAAGTCTTATGGGCATTGTCGAGAAAAGCGAAAGTGCCGTTTGGAAGAGGAATGGTGATATTTGACTAAAGATGGTCGCTATAGTCGCAGGAGCCATCAAGTTCAATTAGCTCTTGGGCTGTTTCTTTTAAATCTTCTGAATATTCCAGTAACAATGTACTGGAAATCCCGCATTCTTTGGCAATCATATCAATTTGTTCAGGACGGATATTGGGATCACGCAGCAATGCAAACTGATCAGTCTGTATATTGATACACACCGTTTTCTCCAAGGAATAGAGGGTAAGTTTCATCCCTCTAGACTCTGAAGTGCTTCATTGATTTGCGAGAGTGCAAGAGATTTGGCATTTTCAACCTCTTTATTATCCCACCAATACTCTAGTACGGCATACTCAATCTGCTCGATTTGTTCCATTCGCAAATTTGCAAAGACTTCATAGGAGCTAATCTCGTCCTTACTGACACCTTTGGATTTAGCAAGAGCATTAAGCGTCTCGATAATACTCTCTTCAAGCGGTTTAGGAGATATTTCTAATCGTGCATGATCGATCCATGCGGTGATTTCATCTTCCAGATAGTCATGACCCCATACTTGGTAGCACAGGATACGATTGGTACTGTAAACCATTTTTTGATCTTCAGTTAATACATCCGTCGTTTTAACGACACCATCATACAAATAGACTTCAATACGTTCATTTTCCCGTAGTACACAGGCACGTTCAAAGGCAATTTTTGCATGTTTTAGCAGTTCGCTTCGCTGGTTTTCATTCATGATGTTCTCCTTGGTTTAATTCATATAAGGTATGTCGAGATGTGAATCTCGGTCAAGTGCTTCGTAAGCGTAGGTGCTTACCTCGTTTATGATTGTCATTTTTTTCTCCAATACAATACGTTGCAATGGATGTAAAGGTGTCTCATTTATAAGACGTTTTATCATAGTGCGATAGTGCATAGTAATAATCGGATGCCATAAATGCTGGTTATCATGAACTTTACTCATGAAATTTTGCATAGCATCGTGATCATCAACCTCTATCTTTGGCAGTTTGCGCATGACATTACGGACAAACTGCTTGGTAAAATAGGGCTCACCTATTTTTAACAGTTGTGATGCCGCATCAATGTTGGCCATGTTTTCGCTATAGCTGTAGGCATAACGAAAATGTTCACAGACCGCTTCAATATACTTGGGATAGTGTTGCAAAACCATGACCAGATGGGTCAAATCCTGATCGATTAAAACCTGAAAAAGGGTGATAGTATTTTTACCCATACTGGCCCAATGCGGCTCACCGCTTTTGATGGTGTCTTTATCCAATATACGTCGATATTGTTCAATCTCCGAGATATCAGTTAACAGTCGACCAGAGTCGGAGAAAGTACTCATAGTGCTCTATTAACAGCGTTGTGATAATCCCATAACCGCTTGTAATGACTGTCCAACTCTGAAAGTGTGGAATCAATTGTCATAAGTTCATTGGTATACTCAAAACGGGTTGTATTTTTTTCATACCACTTTTCCATTTCAATTTTTAGGTAATTGCGTTTGGCAAAGGTTTCAGCGATGAGACGACGTATTTCACTCATTTCTGAGGTAATGACTTCATTCATTGGTGCACCCACATTCACATGTTCCCCCATTGGTGCCGGGATCTAGATACCTATCTGCATTTTCCGGTGTTACTTTTACAAGAGATTCTGAGATGGCATAGTGAATAGCGTTTTCAAGCGGAAGTGTTTCTTTTCCAAGCCAATATACACTCATTCCGGCGTTCATCATTGTGTAAAACGGGCCATCGCCTAAAAAGCTGTATACAGCGGATTTTGCCCCTTTTTTGAGTAAAAAATCTGCTGTTTTAATACCGTTTCCACACCCTTCATTTTTGACGATGGTATGCGAATCGGTTAATGGATTGACAAGGGCAAAATATTTGGCGTTTCCAAACAGTTTTGTACTCATCGTATTCATTGTGTCTGATTCTACTGGAATAGCAATCATGACATCTCCTTTCATCCTTATTTTTGCTTTAAATGCATTTTTTGTTCTTCATGGTAGAACGACAATTGCAAGTACATAGGTAAATAAACCGGATAAGGAGACAAAGTAATGGAAGAAGACTCTTTGATGCAAGACGCAATTAAAGCCTACGATGTAAAAGACTTTATGAGCGCCAAAAATATCTGGGAATCACTGAGTGATTCAAATACAAATGCTATGGTTAATCTTGGCAGTATGTATGTCAAGGGATTTGGAATGGCGAAGAATATTCATAAAGCCTATGAGCTATTTGACAAAGCAGCATCTCTGGGACATGAAACAGCAGCTTATTATCTGGGTGGAATGTATGAAAACGGCATTGCTGTAAATGCGAATCCTGTCGACGCTATTCGCCATTATACGGTTGCGGCGAAAGCAGGTATGTCAACGGCACAACTCAAGCTTGGAATATTGCTACGTGAGGGAGATATTAAAAGCTCTATGCATTGGATGATTAAAGCAGCGCATGGCGGAGAAGCACAAGCGCATTCGTTATTAACGTATGTCAGCAATCAAACTCAAGCCTCCGACATAAATGTCGCATTTCGTAGTATGGATGATGCGGAACAACTCGCGGTTGTTACATCGATCATCAGTGACAATTTGGCTCCTATCCTTGCGAGTGACGGTGGCGGGGTGGAACTGGTTCATTATCAGTCCGGAGATATTCCTGAAGTATGGCTTCGTTATCTTGGGGCATGTTCGGGCTGTCATTTGGGGCCTACGACAACAGCAGGGATGATTTTGGAACAGTTTGAGAATGTGATAGACAAAAAAATCGTAATCTATCTATGGTAAGGAGATATTATGAACGCTTTTTTCGCAAAGGTTGAATCAATAAAAAGTGATGAGTTTTTTAGCTGTATAACCGTACAAGCAAAAGATAAACAACTTAAGCTAGTCAAAACAAAAGCACCGCAATGGCTCAGTATCGGAGATGAAGTAGAGTGTCATATCCAAGAAGCGGCTATTTCAATCTGCAAAGGTGCAAAAGAGGGAAGTGTTTCAATCGAGAACCACCTCAATGGAGAACTGCGACATTTTCGTAAGGGTGTTGTACTGAGTGAAGTGAGTGTTGACACCTCTTGTGGAATAATGAATTCTCTTATCACTACAGATGCATTTGAACGGATGGAACTGCATGATGGATGTGAAGTGACATTGCTGCTAAAAGCCGTTGATATAAAAATTGTTCAACATACGCAAGCAAGCTAGCACGAAAAATGCAAAGATAAAAAATACAACGTTAATTAAGGAGTTTTATTATGGCAGTAATGATTACAGACCTTTGCATCAATTGTGATGCATGTATCGATGAATGTCCAGTAGGTGCGATATCAGGTGTGGATGAATCACCTCGCGGTGATTGGGAATACACCTATGTCAAGCCTGAAAAATGTATTGAGTGTGTCGAACATGCGTCGACACCGGCATGTGCGGCAGCGTGTCCTACAGAGGACTGTATTGTTTGGGATATGCCCTACACGGCGGAGTATAATGATTACTATGTCAACAGCAGTGACTATGTGATCAGCTCGAGCAAAAAACGTGGATTATTATCCCCTGAAATAGCACCACAGACATTTAAAGATGATATCTCTAGCGAAATGCGTGAAGCTAGAGCAGCCGTAGCGGTCTAAAAGGATTTATGATGCTTATTGCGTTTGCTTCATCAGACGGGATTCATGTCAATGAGCATTTTGGATGGTCAAAAAGTTTTGATCTGTATCGTGTCAGTGATACCAGTGCTGAGTATGTAAAAACACTTGACAGCTCACAGGATGCTATAGAAGATGAGCATGAAAAATTAGCCTATAAGATCGGTACGGTAAAAGAAGCAGATATTATGTACTGCTCTCAAATCGGTCCTACGGCTTCAAAAATGGTTCTCGCTTCTAAAATTTATCCTATGCGCGCTGCAGAAAATGAGACAATTGATGAAGCCGTCGTGAAGCTTCAAGAATTGTTACTGGGCAATCCCCCTCCGTGGTTATTGCGCATCGTACACACAACAAAAGATAAGGAAATACAACAATGTCAGTAATTATCGATGATACCTGCATCACCTGTGATGCGTGTTTACAACAATGTCCCGTCAATGCGATTGTAGATGATAGCAATAACCCTACAGGAAATAACCGTTATTATGTACAACCAGAGAAGTGCATCGAATGTGTCGGTGTATACGATGATCCGCAATGTGCGGCTATTTGTCCGAGTATCGGATGTATTACGTGGGATATGCCGTATACCAAAGAGTTCGACGCCCATTATCTTAATGCGGAAGTGTACAAACTTTCAGAAAAAAACGGTGTACCGAAATCTCCGGCATTCAGAGAAAAAAAATACCGCAAAGATATCCCAAATGAAGATCGTGGTATCGGTAAGATCGTCCAGGAAGAACCAGAAGAGATGCAAGAAGTTGGATGATGAGTCCATACGAAAAAGTTGCCGCTAATCTTGACACTTTTGCCAAAGATTGTGCTGTGACTGTCGCTTTGAAAATAAGCGACGATTCATGTAAGATGGATCAAGAACAGAGGGCTGTTTTTATGGCTCTCTACGATGCATTGCCTACTTATGAAAGTCAGATTTTTGATGAGAGTATTCATGCCTTGATTCATCAGGCGAGAACTACACCTACTGCCGTCCATTATGCACGCATCAAAAAAGAGCGTGAAATGGCAATGGCTATTATCACACAAGATAACATGAAAGCGTTCAAAGCTTCGGCTCGCGCCAGTCTCTTAATCGTATCACTTATATAAAATACATTAAGCTTTTTTATCTATGCTGTGTGCGGGGTCAATTTGTATGGAAAAAACTTTTCCCATACCTTGATTGAGAGATGGCATATGCATTTTTAAGCGCTCTATTGCTTCTTCTTCATTTGAAGCCATGATGGAATATAAATTACTAAATCCCATCACTCTTACATCAATCAAATACCACATTATTTATCCTACTTCATTAGTATACGCATACGTGGATGAAATAGCACGCAGACGCTCTGCCGCCTTGGTAAAGACCTCAATCGTATAGTCGATCTCTTCAGCTGTCGTAAATCGGCTAAGACTTAGACGTATGGCCGTATGAGCCAGCTCCGGGTCTTCTCCGATGGCGGTCATAACAGGATTAGCCTCTAGAGATTCTGATGCACAGGCACTTCCCGTCGATGCAGCGATACCGGCACGGTTTAGATCCCATAGCATCGATTCACCCTCGATTCCACGTAATGAGATGAGAATGGTATTAGGAGTACGGCGTGCACGATCACCGACAACAATCGTATCAGGAATCTGTGAAATGGCATCTTCGAGTCGGTCGCGTAACGCCTTTACATCACTGTTCATTTTGTCTAAATGCCCGACCGATTGTTTCATGGCTAAACCCATACCGATGATGTAGGCAACGTTAAGCGTACCGGCACGTTTCCCGCCCATTTGTTCACCGCCATGAAGGAGATTTGGCAGTTCACACCCTTTTTTGACATACAATCCGCCGATCCCTTTTGGCCCGTGGAATTTATGGGCAGAGAACGTTAGATAGTCAACCGATGTTTTTGTCAGATCAACGGCTACTTTTCCAATTGCCTGTACGGCATCGGTATGGAACAATATCCCTTTTTCTTTTGCGATGACAGAGACTTCGCTGACCGGAAAAATCATCCCTGTTTCATTGTTTGCCCACATCATACTAATTAATATGGTTTTATCGGTGATGGCACTTGCGATGCGTTCAGCACTCACATACCCATATTGATCCACATCAACAAAGGTCACTTCTACACCGTTTTCTTGGAGGAAAAGCAGGGTTTCAAGGACAGAAGGATGTTCAACGGCAGAAGCAATGATATGATTTTTACTAGGGTCTTTGAGGATGTATTTAAAAAAGATCCCTTTTAAGACCGCATTGTTACTCTCTGTCGCGCATGAGGTGATGAGAATGTCATCCGCATCGGGAACATTGAGTGCATCGTACATATACCCCATAGATTCATTGAGATACGGGCGTACTTCCATACCGTATTGATGAAGTGAATTCGGATTGCCATACAGCTCTTCAAAAAAAGGCTGCATTTTGACTTTGACGATCGGGTCAAGCTTTGTGGTAGCATTGTTATCTAGGTAAACGCGTTTCATGATTCTTTCTCCTGTTGTTTATAAACATAAATAGGCTCTTGTGTCGGGTCTTCGATTACCGCTTCGGTAATCGTGACGCTTTGCAGATCTTTCTTGGACGGACAGCTAAACTGTAGCGGCAGCATTGCTTCTTCGATAATGCTACGTAAACCGCGTGCGCCTACACCATGATCGATCGCTTTTTGGGCAACAGCATCGAGTGCTTTGTCGTCGAAATACAGCTGAATACCGTCCATATCAAAGAGTGCCTGATACTGTTTGATAAGCGCATTATCCGGCTCTTGGAGGATTTGGACCATTTGGTCTTTACTGAGTTCTTTTAGCTGAGCGATGACGGGAATACGACCGATTAACTCAGGTATCAATCCAAACTGTACCAGTGCTTTGGCATCGATTTTCTTTGCTTTGACTTCGCTCGTTGTATTAACTTTTCCAAATCCTACTTTGTTGGACTTTTTTGTATGGGTATCAGGTACTAGACCGACAAAGGCACCGCCGCACACGAACAGGACATGCGTAGTGTTAAACAACACGGTTTCGGTTGTGGAGTTTTTACGGCTCCCTTTGACGGGAACGTAGACTTCTGCACCCTCGAGTATTTTAAGAAGCCCTTGCTGTACCCCTTCACCCGATACGTCTCGCCCCATAGTCGATGATTCTGATTTGCGGGCGATCTTATCGATCTCATCGATGTAGATGATACCGCGCTGTGCCAACTCGATATCGTAGTTTGCAGCAGCCAGCAAACGTGAGAGGATACTCTCTACGTCTTCACCCACGTATCCAGCTTCTGTCAATGCCGTAGCGTCTGCGACGGCAAAGGGTACTTGCATGATTTTAGAGAGGGATTTGGCCAATAACGTCTTACCGCTACCCGTAGGTCCTAGCAGGAGGATGTTGCTTTTTTCCAGTTCGACATTATTGTAGACAGGGTTTTCAATACGTTTGTAGTGATTGTAGAGTGCAACGGCAAGGACTTTTTTCGCATCTTCTTGACCGATGATGTATTTGTCCAAAAACTCAACAATCTTTTCGGGTGTCGGGAGTTCTTGCTGCATTTGTGAACGCTGTTCATAACGTACCTCTTTTTGCAATATGGCAGAACACGTGGTAACACACTCATTACAGATATTGGTTGTCTCTGAAGAGAACATTTTTTTGACTTCGCTTTGAGGGCGTCCGCAAAACGAGCAGGTTTTTTCGGTACTCATCTTCAATCCTTTGCACTAAATTTTGTCAAGATCTCATCTGCCAATCCAAACTCGATGGCAGCCTCTGCTTCCATGTAGTTATCTCGGTCGGACTCTTTTTCGATGATCTTCGCACTTTTTCCTGTTGCGTCAGCGAGGATAGCGTAGAGTCGGCGTTTGAGATTAAGGATATGTTTGGTGTGGATCTCAATGTCGCTGGCTTGCCCCGAATAACCACCCAATGGCTGATGAATCATCACCTCTGCATTAGGGAGCATGTAGCGATGCCCCTTTTCTCCGCAGGTAAATAAAACAGCGGCCATAGAGGCAACCATGCCCATGGCATAAGTATGGACGGGTGCATTGATTAGATTCATTGTATCGAGTATGGCAAGACCGCTCATCACCGATCCCCCGGGTGAACTGATATAGATATGAATCGGCTCATTTGAATCCATCGCTTCAAGATAAAGCAGTTGAGAGACGATAATCCCCATCATATGATCATCGATCGCCTCGGTGATAACGATGACACGATCGCCTAATAGTTTGGAAAACAGATCAAAATAACGCTCTCCGCGTGGCGAAACATCTTTTACGGTTGGTAGATATGGCATTTTAGCTCCTTACACAAATGATTTGATGAATTCTTGAAGTGACATTGGTATGACTTCAATATTATGTTTATCAATGAACTTTTTCTCTTTTTTCCCCAGCTCTTGATCGGTGACAACGTACCCACCCTCAAGATCAAAGCTCAATTCATTGGCGACCATGCGATCGGTATCGTGTCCGAAAGATGTCCCTAAGAAGAGGTACTTTTTTGCTTTTCGGTAGGTTTTTAGTACTTTAGGCACTGCAAAGCCTCCCATCGCTTCCGTGAGCCAGTCGACGTAATCAGCATCAGAGATGACAAAGGTGGGATTTGGCAGCGGTGAACCCATGGGTTTGAAGAGGATTTTGTCAGCACTGTCGAGCACTTCGTCATCTACGAGAAAATACTTTTGATTTTCAACATCGTATTCATAGGTTTCATAGCGATTGAGGTCGCCCATGATGCGTGATTTACCGATGATAAGACAGTGTGGTGTAAAAGCTAAAAGCTCTTGAAACTTGGTATCACGGTTGGTATCAACGATATAGCGCGGCAACATGTCGACAATCGCTTTGTGCAACAGTGTCGCTTCAAACGGTTTTGTATAGATGTGGTTGATGAGCTGTGTCATATACTCAACACCGCGACGCTGTTCGAGATGCATTGCGGCACGAGAATATTCAAACATCAATCGTGCTGCCATTGGACGACCGCCGTTCATTGCCAATATCAGTGAATCACTGTCATGCGGTACCGGTTCACCCTCTTTGGTCATTACACCCTCAAATACGCCCAGACCAAAGTAGGGGATAGTGGTTTGATTGCGTATCTCTTTTTTAATCGTTTCTAAAATGTCTTCCATCGTGATCCCTTTTGACGCTTTGGATAGCGGATTGC
Organism: Sulfuricurvum sp.; assembly: GCA_030692765.1. Taxonomy (GTDB): domain Bacteria; phylum Campylobacterota; class Campylobacteria; order Campylobacterales; family Sulfurimonadaceae; genus Sulfuricurvum. The sequence goes on along the minus strand of JAUYUB010000001.1, from coordinate 80,099 downwards.
ATTTTGTGTTCTTATGCGTTACCCGTGACATCCATGTCCGGTATAACAGTTCATTGCGGCTGCGATTTTAGTGATTGCTTTTTCAACAGACAAAGGTTCATTGAGGTTTTTTGGTATTTCATCATAAAACAGCGCTCCGTCTTTTGATACGATAAACAATGCTTTCGTAAACTCTCCGCATAACTCCCCATCGCCCAATCGAACACCGTAATAGTCTCCAAACTGTGTGTCATAGTCATAACCATAGTTCCACTCTGACATCTGTGGGTTATTGTGCTCTTTGGTAGCGACGACCAGTGATTTATTGATAACCAGTGCGTTTAATGCCAGCAACTCATCGATCTCTTTGAGTTGAGAGATGAGTGTCTCATCTATAAAAGGTGCACTGATGATAAGTTGAGTATGACCGTTTTGTCCACCGATGGGGAACGGTTGATCATTCATATCTTTGAGGGTCACTTTATCAGAGGCGTATCCGACACCCAGTGGCATATCTTCAAGAAGCAGGGTGGATGTGTTGTAAATTATTTGCAATTTCGACTCCTATTATAAAATGGTTGATTGCTGACTCTATGTCTTTGGCAAGCGGAGGGATTTTATAGATTTTTATCCCTACATTTTTGACTGAAAACAAGGTATTGAGACAATAGTTGTCTACGAGGAGATAGTCTGTTTTCCCGATGGCTTGTAAGATCATGTAGTGCTCGCTTACATGATGAGCATCTGCTGTAAGGTCGCTGGGGCACTCACACGCTTTCATATTAGGGTCCTGAACCATTTTCCCCCCGGATTTTTCCCATGGGTTAAGTTTTATCTCTTTAAGAGCGTAGCGGACATCTTTACGATCACCTGTGATCTCATACAATGCAAACATGGTTGCGGTACACGGGTTTTCATGATAAACACGTTTCATGGCATCCAGCGGTATGGCTACGATCATAATGGGACTCCTTTATAGTGTTCCTATAAATGCAACTTTTGTTCTTGATGTAGTGAAAATATACCTTGCGACAAAAGAGTCAACCTGATTATTCTAAAAAGTACAAAATTGTCACGATTGTCAGCAAATACATCTCTTTCGTACAAGAACACCAGTTGCATAACCCTCTGTAGAAATGGTTTGTGCTGGATGAGGCAGAATCATTGAATATTATTGATATAGAAAAAGGAGATCATCATGAGTTGTTCATCTACAGGAACCGAATCTTCGATGCCAGAAGATATTCAAGAAAAAATCCATAATCATCCATGCTATTCAGAAGGCGCACATCATCACTATGCTCGTATCCACGTAGCCGTTGCACCAGCGTGTAACATACAATGCAATTATTGTAATCGTAAATATGATTGTTCGAATGAAAGCCGTCCGGGTGTAACGTCTGAGCGTTTAACACCGGAAGAGTCAGCGAAAAAAGTGATGTTCGTCGGCGGAGAAGTCCAACGTATGAGTGTGTTGGGTATAGCAGGTCCGGGTGATGCATTGGCTAATCCCGGTAAAACGTTTGAAACCTTTGGACTGGTACGTGAATTTGCACCGGATCTAAAACTGTGTCTCTCTACGAATGGCTTGGAACTGCCAAACTTTATAGACGAAATGGTTAAATACAACATTGACCACATCACCGTTACGATCAACAGCGTTGATGAGACAGGGGAAATTGGAAGTTTGATCTATCCGTGGATCTTTAAAAACAATAGACGTTACTACGGTAAAGAAGCGGCACAAATTCTTCTAGAGAATCAGCTCGAAGGGATGAAAAAATGTGTTGAAAAAGGGATCTTGATCAAAGCCAACTCGGTATTAATCCCGGGTGTCAATGACAAACATTTAGTGCAAGTTTCTAAAAAACTCAAAGAAATTGGCGTCTTTTTGCATAACATTATGCCGATCCTCTCAGAGCCAGAATTTGGTACTGCATTTGCCCTAGCGGGTGTTCCTAGTGCAACTGATCAAGAACAAATGGCGGTTCAAGAAGAATGCGGAATGGATATGAAACTCATGCAGCACTGTCGTCAGTGTCGTGCGGATGCAGTTGGACTTATCGGCGAAGACCGTGGCTCTGAGTTTACCAAAGATACTTTCTCTGGGCTTAGTTTTGATGAACTGCAAATCAAATACGATATTGAAGCGCGTCAAGCGGCACAAGCCAAAATCGAAGAGTTCCGATTCTTCTTGGATAAGGCAAATGATCGTGTCCGAAAAGAGAAAGAAGAGCTTAGCTCCAACGGTGTTACGATCCTCGTTGCTGTGACCACTGCAGGTGAGGGTATGATCAACATGCACTTTGGGAGCGTCAAAGAGTTTCTTATCTATGAAGCAGGTGATAAAGGTATTCGATTTATCCATCACCGCAAAGTAGATGTAGAATATTGTGCAGGTCCTGACGGAACAAATCCGCTTGCTCCTATTTTAGAAAAACTCAAAGATGTACAGCTGGTTCTAACCGCAAAAATCGGAGGATGTCCACAGGATGATCTAAAAGCGGCAGGGATTGTGGCAGATCAAAGTTATGCGTATGAGCCGATCGAGATTTCCGTACTCAAAGCATCACGCAAATATTTTGGTATGGATGAAAACGCGGAAGTGAATTAAGGAATCTGTTATGGCACTCATAAACGACACCACATTGCGCGACGGAGAGCAAGCAGCTTACGTTGCATTCAATACCGAGGAAAAAGTTCGCATCGCTACACTGCTGGATGGATGTGGAACCGATGAACTCGAAATCGGTATTGCATGTATGGGTGTCAAAGAGCGTGATGATATTAAAACACTTCTGTCGCTTGGATTGAGAGCGCGTATGATGACATGGAATCGGATGAAGATGGATGATCTTGATGCATCGTTGTCCTGTGGTATCCAAGCCGTCGACCTCTCCATCCCTGTATCGGATCTGCTAATCGGTGTCAAATTTGGCGGCAGCAAACTCAAAGTCCTTAGTGAACTCGAACGGGTTGTCACTGCCGCTGCAAAAGAAGGCCTTTTCATCTGTATCGGAGGGGAAGACAGTTCACGCGGCAGTCATGAGTTTATTCGTGATGTTATGGAACTCTCACGTGAGTGTGGAGCACACCGTTTTCGCTATTGCGATACGGTAGGCATTATGACACCTACACAAACCTATAACGAAATCAAGTCACTTACGGATTTAAATCTCCTCCCGATTGAAATGCATACCCATAACGACTTTGGACTCGCAAACGCAAATGCTCTTAGCGGAATTGATGCAGGTGCCATCAGTATGAACACTACGGTAATGGGACTAGGTGAGAGAGCCGGAAACGCTTCATTTGAACAGATTCTCATGGCATTGAAACATCTGTACGGTGAGGCTCGCTCAATTGATCCTGTTTTGATCCGTAATTTAGTTCAAACCGTCGCACATGCCGCAGATATGACACTTGCTACCAATGCCCCTATCGTGGGTGAACGCATATTTGCCCACGAGAGCGGCATACATGCGGATGGTATGATGAAAGATTCCCATGCCTATGAACCGTATCAAGCGCATGAAGTAGGATTACAAAGTTCCTACCCAATCGGTAAACACTCCGGAAGTGCGACCATACGGTACCACCTCAACAGAATGGGGATCATGGCTGACAATGGTATTTTAAGAGATTTGTTGCCTAAAATCAGGGAAATAGTAACATCGCGCAAGCGGGTACTGGAATCGTATGAACTTAAATCACTCTATCAGGATGCAGCATGTATATAGGATGGCTAAAGTTTGTCGATGTTCCTGATCTTCTAAAAATCGCGGAAGAGACCGGTTGGTTGGTAGACGGTTATCATGTCAAACTGATGATGATGCATTCACCGCATTTGTGTTACGGCGCATACGAGGAAGGTGTCCTAGTAGGTGCCGTTTTAGCCATAGAATATGAAGTATCTGCCATGATTAAATATTTCATGGTTAAGCCCTCACATCAAAAACAGGGTATAGGTAAACGTCTGTTCACAACACTCTTTGGTGTGCTTCAATATGAATACCCTTCTATCTATTTGCATGCAAATCCTCAGCTCAAAAGTTTTTTTGAAGAAAGGGGTTTTGTCTCTGTTATGGAAGTAGGGCGCTTTCTTAATGTCGGAAAAGTACCTCCTTTTAGTTTTACCAACGCTCAGGCAAAAGAACTAGACAGCGGAAACTTTGACGCCATCATTCGAAAAATCGATCTGGAAACTTTCGGTGAAAACCGTATGGATTTTATGCTCGATGAGATGGAACGAAACAGCTCCCTGAAGTTTGCGCTTCCAAACTCATTTCAACACTCAAGCGTTATAAACGCACGTGGAGTTTATTTGGGGCCATGGCAGTGTAAAGCAGGACATGAAGACGAAGCAGAAAAAATGCTACAGGGAGTCCTGTATTTTAGAGGTCTTAAAAAAGTTCTTGCTGATGTTCCTATGGGAAATTCGCAAGCGGTTGATTTATACGAACAATACCATTTTCAGAAAAAAGGGACGTTTTTACACATGGTGTACGGTGCAGATCGTAACGTGAAATTTGAAAACATCTACGCTTTTTCATTATAAGGAAAAATCATGAATTTATTAGAGAGCAGTGAGAATAAAAAATGCAGAATCATTTCGGTTAACCTCTGTGATAGTCTCAAAGAGCATCTTTGAGCTATGGGTGTTTATCCACATGCTACCTTGTATGTTAAACGATACGGATGGTTTAAAAGCAGTGTGCAGATACAAATAGGACAAAGACTCATTGCATTAGGCAAAGATCAAGCCCGCTCAATCGAGATTTGTGCGGCATAAAAATAAAAAGGATAAAAAATGACCGAAGTTGAGTATAAAAAAGAGTTGGCAAAACTCAAACGTTTAGCAATTGAAATCGCATCAGAGATACATGATATTGTTGAGGATACGGTTTGGACCAATCATGTCAAGATGCCGGAACTGGCTGAAAAACTCTACACAGCTGTTGAAAAAGCAAACAGCTACAAAGCAGAGCATTCTCTGTAAAGGAGGCTGTAATGCCTACCAAAGAAGAAGTACTGGGATTTGAAATATGTGAATGCGGCGGCAAAACGGTTGCAGAAGCGATAAAAATATTTCAAGAAACCGATCTCCCTTATAAAAAAGCAAAAAAACTTGTCACAGAGTGTGATAAAAGCTGCTGCCGTGCAGCTATTACCAGACTTTTTGATATGGCCTACTTTGGTAATTTTGATTACGATGAAATTGCACGACTTATTAAATTGCGACACGATAAGCTTGGAGAAATCCTCGAGAGAATGAAAAGTGGGAGATGAGTTTTCTATTAGACTGGCAAACAGTGATGATTTATCATCCATGGCAGATTTATTAAAAGAGCTTTTTACGATTGAAGATGATTTTGTTATTGATAGACAAAAACAGATACAGGCACTGCAATTACTTCTTGAACAATCAAACACTACTATTCTTCTAGCACACTATCATAATCGTATCGTTGGTATGGTTTCGATGCAGCAGCTGATCTCAACTTCGATGGGTGAAAGAGTAGGGCTAATAGAGGATATGATTGTCCAAAGCGATTTTCGAGGACAAGGTATAGGCAGTTTGCTGCTAAGCTCTCTTATCATTCACTCAAAGCAACTTGGGTATAAACGTCTCTCATTGGGAGTTGATCTGCGAAACACACTTGCGAAAGCCTTTTATACTAGATTTGGATTTTATACCTCTAACATGGGATTGATGTACAAAATCTGATATTACAATAATGTGTAACACCCCTGCAAAACTCATTCCTACAATTTTGTCTTACAAATCACTTTTTGTCATGTAATATTTGGAAAATGTCTCAAAAACCATAGAACACCCTTTGCATCTAGCTAGATGAAGTTCAAAAATAAGGGGATAACATGGCTGGAGCAGCTAGTTTGCGACAAATCGCGTTCTACGGAAAAGGTGGGATTGGTAAATCTACTACATCTCAAAATACATTGGCAGCAATGTCACACTATTTCGATAAAAATATTATGATCGTTGGTTGTGATCCAAAAGCGGATTCAACTCGTTTGATTCTTCATGAGAAAGCACAAGATACTATTTTGTCTCTTGCAGCGGAACTTGGAACTATTGAAGATGTTGAGATGGAGCAAGCTCGTCTTTGGGGTAAAGGTCTTTTTGACAAAGAAACTCCAGGCGGTTGGATCAACTGTACAGAGTCTGGCGGACCAGAGCCAGGAGTTGGTTGTGCAGGTCGTGGTGTTATTACTGCGATTAACTTTCTTGAAGAAGAGGGTGCTTATGATGAAGAAGGTTTAGATTTCGTTTCTTATGACGTTCTTGGTGACGTTGTTTGTGGTGGATTTGCTATGCCGATTCGTGAAGGTAAAGCACAAGAAATCTACATCGTTATGTCTGGTGAGATGATGGCGATGTACGCGGCTAACAACATCTCTAAAGGGATCTTGAAGTACGCAAATACAGGTGGAGTACGTCTTGCAGGACTTGTATGTAACGCTCGTATGACAGACAAAGAGTACGATTTGGCACTAGAGCTAGCTCAACGCCTTGGAACACAATTGATCCACTTTGTACCACGTAACAACATCGTTCAGCATGCTGAGCTACGTCGTATGACAGTTGTTGAATACAGCCCATTCTCTGACCAAGCTCGTGAATACAAAGAGCTTGCTCGTAAAATCGTTTATAACGACATGAAAATCATCCCAACTCCAATCACAATGGACGAGCTAGAAGAACTTCTTCTTGCATTCGGTCTTGAGGATGAAGTTGATGAATCACAAGTCGGTAAAGCGGCAGAAGCGTAAAGAACAAACAGGTTCCTCTTTTGAGGGATCTTCAATGGCCGTCATGAAAATGACCAATAACATCTTGTTAATAATGAAAAGAAAACAACAGATAAAGGAGATTAGATGTTTATATTAGGTTTTCACTTCCCAGCTTCAATGGGGAATCAAGTTCCAGACGAATTAGTTGCAGAAAAAATTGCCGATGTGGATATCAGTGATGTCAAAGAGATCAAACTTTTGATGGGTACAAAAGAGAGAGATAAAGAGTGGTTGAGCTACACAAATAAAGATACTTTTTTGTTTAGAGCAATGGTTCATTACTTCAAAGAAGAGAACCCTGATAAAGCACAAAAGTACATGATCTACATGAACCGTTACCAAATGTCAGCAATTTCTAAGCGTGTTGATGCAGCAGATGATGAAACTATGAAATTGTGTCATCACCTCGATAATATGGAACAGTTCCGTATTGAAGTCGCGTAAGGAAGAGGTGTATTATGGGACCAGAATCACTAGAAGCCAAACAAAAAGCGGCCATTGAAGAGATCTTAAAAGCGTATCCTGAGAAAGCGGCAAAAAACCGTGAAAAGCACCTTGGTGTTGGTTCTCCGAACGATGAAACACAAAAAACCTGCGGTGATGTCCGCTCAAACAAAAAAACCGTTCCAGGGGTCATGAGCCAACGTGGTTGTGCCTATGCTGGGTCAAAAGGGGTTGTATGGGGTCCTGTCAAAGACATGATCCACATCTCTCATGGTCCAATCGGATGCGGACAATACAGCCGTGCAGGTCGTCGTAACTATTATATCGGGGTAACCGGTGTTGATACGTTTGTAACGATGAACTTTAGTTCGGATTTCCAAGAGAACAACATCGTTTTCGGTGGAGATAAAAAATTGGGTAAATGTATCGATGAGATCGAATTGCTTTTCCCATTAAACAACGGTATCACTGTTCAGTCAGAGTGTCCGATCGGTTTGATCGGTGACGATATCGGTGCGGTTGCGAAAGTAAAAGCAAAAGAGATTGATAAAGTAATCGTACCGGTTAACTGTGAAGGTTTTCGTGGGGTTTCTCAATCTCTTGGTCACCACATTGCAAATGACACGGTACGTGATTACATCTTTGACGGCAAACTAAACATTGACACCAGCGATGTTACTGCAACCGATTATGATGTTGCTATTATCGGTGACTATAACATCGGTGGTGATGCATGGTCAAGCCGTATTCTTCTTGAGGAAATGGGTCTGCGTGTTGTAGCACAATGGTCTGGAGATGCAACACTCAAAGAGATGGCATTGACACCAAAAGTGAAATTGAACTTGCTTCACTGCTACCGTTCAATGAACTACATCAGCCGTCACATGGAGAAAGAATACGGGATTCCTTGGATCGAGTATAACTTCTTCGGACCGTCACAAACCATTAAGTCTCTCCGCAAAATTGCGGCATTCTTTGATGAGTCTGTACAGAAAAAATGTGAAGAAGTTATCGCTAAATATCAACCAATGATCGATGCGGTTATCGCAAAATATAAGCCACGTTTGGATGGAAAAACCGTCATGTTGTTCGTAGGTGGATTACGCCCTCGTCACGTTATCGGTGCTTATGAAGATCTTGGTATGGAAGTAATCGGTACTGGTTATGAGTTCGCTCATGATGACGACTACAAACGTACCAAAGAAGAGATTTTCCGTTCGACAGTTATCTATGATGACGTGAACGAGTATGAGCTTGAAGCATTTGTTAAAAAACTTCAACCTGACCTTGTAGCTTCAGGGATCAAAGAGAAGTATGTATTCCAAAAAATGGGTCTCCCATACCGCCAAATGCACTCATGGGATTACAGCGGTCCATACCACGGGTACGACGGATTTGCGATTTTCGCACAAGATATGGATTTAGCAATTAATTCACCAGTATGGGCGCACTCAAAAGCACCATGGGAACAGGAAGGTTGAGGTCATGCAAGAAATAGAAAAAATCGTTAACGGGAAAGACCTGTTTAAACGCCCTGAGTACCAAGATGTACTCGCTAATAAAAAACAATTTGAATCTTCTATGCTTGCAATTAACCCTGCAAAAGTTGCAGAAGTTCAAGCATGGACAGAATCATGGGATTACCGTGAGAAAAACTTAGCTCGTGAAGCGATCACTGTCAATCCTGCTAAAGCATGTCAGCCTCTTGGGGCTGTAATGGTTGCACTTGGATTTGAGGGTACTATGCCTTACGTTCACGGTTCACACGGTTGTGTTGCCTATTTTCGTTCATACTTTACACGTCACTTCAAAGAGCCTACACCATGTGTATCGGATTCTATGACAGAAGACGCTGCGGTATTTGGTGGTTTGGTAAACATGAAAGAAGGTCTTAAAAACTGTGCAGCAGTCTATAAGCCTAAGATGATCGCGGTTTCAACTACCTGTATGGCAGAAGTTATCGGGGATGACTTGATGGCATTTATCATTGCAGCAAAAGAAGAGGATGGCGGTGAGTATTTACCGGCTGAGTATCCGATCCCTTTTGCACATACACCGTCGTTTGTCGGTAGCCATATCACAGGATATGACAACATGATGCACGGTATTATGTCTCAGCTTACTGAGGGTCAACAAGGCGAGAAGAAACAACGTATCAATATCATCCCTGGTTTTGAAACGTATATTGGTTCACTTCGTTCAGTTAAAACGATCGTTGAAGCATTCGGAACTGACTATATCATGTTGGGTGACCACTCTGATCAGTGGGATATGCCTGCAGGTCAATACGAGATGTTCCAAGGCGGAACAAAATTGGATGATGCACGCGATTGTATCAATTCAAGCGCAACGATCTCATTGCAAAAATACGCTACATCTAAGACTATGAAAATGGTTGAGAAACGATGGAAGCATGCTGGTGGATTCAGCAATCCAGTTGGTCTCAAAGGGACTGATGAGTTTGTTATGAAACTCTCCGAATTAACAGGTACAGAAGTACCGCAAAAGCTAAAAGTAGAGCGCGGCCGTTTGGTTGATGCTATGCAAGACAGCTATCCGTATATGCACGGTAAAAAATTCGCTATCTGGGGTGATCCTGACTTCCTAATCGGTGCAGTATCATTCTTGTTAGAGATGGGTGCAGAGCCAACACACGTTCTTTGTCACAATGCTCCTAAGGGCTGGGAAGAAGAGATGAGAGCAATGCTTGATACTTCTCCTGCAAAAGACAGCTTGAATGTATGGGCTGAAAAAGATTTGTGGCACATGCGTTCACTTCTTTATACTGAGCCTGTCGATTTCATGATCGGTAACAGCTATGGTAAAGAGTTGATGCGTGACACAGGTACTCCGTTGATCTACATCGGATTCCCAATCTTTGACCGTCACCACCTACACCGCTATTCTATCAGCGGATACGACGGTGCGTTGAACCTTCTTACTTGGATCACGAACAAAGTTCTTGACCAGTTAGATGAAGATACCAAAGGTATCGCAACAACCGACTACTTCTTCGACCTTATTCGTTAAGGTCTTCTCTCCCTCACGGGAGATACCTTCATATAAAGATCTCACTATGTCTGTACAAGATAAAATCAAAACCGAACTCTTACAAGAAGCGTATGCAAATATCGATAAAATTTATGATTCGATAGAACAGCATTTTATCCTTGATGAAACACGACGTGATAACGTTATCAAACACCTCAACCTTCTAAAAGACGAACTTTATTTCGTTTTTCAAACCACACCCCTCTCCTAGAACACCAAATGCATTAATTCTTCATATCACTATTGGAGAAATATTATGGATCATCATGTTGTTGTTGAAAAACTATGCGCATGCGCACGACGAAAACAAATGCCTCAAATCAAAACGTTGGATGACAAAGAAAACGCAATGCGTATCGCACGCGCGTGGGCACAGGAGATGAATGAAAGCTTTTGCGGTCAGCATTCATTTACTGCCGTTGAAGTGGATGACAATTATGTCATTTCAGTAGGAGAGGGGAGTTATTGATCCCATCTCATTGTGCATGTTTTAAATACAATAAGAAGGTCATATCCAATATAATGATCGCATGGAAAATTTACTTTTAACAATCTTTTTAACAGTTTCGATTGCGACTGTTCTTAACATCCTTTTAAAAAAATTTGGGATCTCTCATATCATCGGTTATATTGCGACTGGGACCATTATTAGTACTCTTTTTGGATTTAATGGATTTAAAAACGATTCACTGGATTTAATCGGAGAGTTTGGGATTGTCTTTTTGATGTTTACCATCGGACTTGAACTGAGTTTAGAAAAAATCAAAAAAATGAAAGAGATTCTCCTCACAAACGGTTTGTTGCAGGTTATGCTCAGTGTTGTAGTAATTTTTATTCTCTCTTATTATCTCTTTAGACTCAATTTCAATACATCTCTCATCATCTCTTTGGCTTTTTCCCTCTCATCCACGGCCATTGTGCTCACTTACCTCAAAGAGTCCAAAGACATACACACACCATACGGGCAAAAATCGATGGGAATTTTGATTTTTCAAGATCTCGCCGTCATTCCTATTTTACTGCTCATCACGTTTTTATCCAATGATTCCCTTTCTCTTGGTGAAGTTCTTGTTCAAACCGTCATTTCAGCTATTTTTGTTGTGGTATTTATGTTTACATTGGGCGAAAAGATTGTCAATGCATTGCTGCAGTTTTCCGCAAAAACAGAGTTGGAAGAACTTTTTTTAGGCTCCGTTTTTTCCATTCTTATTGGCGCTTCACTTCTTGCCCATACTATGGGATTTACCTATTCTTTGGGAGCATTTATAGCGGGGATGATCATCGCGGATACACGTTACAATGTTAAAGTAGAATCCGATATTGCCAGCTACAAAGATCTGCTGTTGGGAGCCTTTTTCTTTGGTGTTGGAACGAAAATCGATCTCTATTATTTTCTTGAAAACATTCATATTATCACGTTTGTTTTTATCTTTGCCATGATCTTCAAAGCGGTCGTCATCTATGCCATTATACGACGCAACTCGGACAAAAATACCTCGGCAAAAACGGCACTTGCGCTAGCCCAGATTGGGGAGTTTTCCTTCGCTATTTTTACCCTCTCAGGGGGGCAAAATCTTATATCGCAAGAAATGGCGAGTTTTTTGATCTTAGTCAGTGTCATTTCGATGATCCTCACACCGTTTATTATCGGCAATATCTATAAGCTTTCATCTTATTTTGAAAAAGAGTTTTATGAGTCGGATGTCATTACCCCAATCGAGCGTAAAGATCACATCATTGTTGCCGGATTTGGAATACTTGGCAAGATCGTTGCTGCCTCCTTACAGGCAAAAGGGACAAATTTTATTATCATCACTGATAACTTAAAACACGTTTTACATGCCAGAAAGCTTGGATATATGGCTTATTTCGGGCACTTAAATAAACTTCCTGTTATGGAATCACTTATGGTCAAAGAGACAAAAGCAATCATTATCACTATGAGCAGTGAACACACCCGTCGACTCATTAGCGAAGCCGTGCTTGGCCACAGTAAAGAGGCCAATATTATCATTAGAATAGAGAGTGCCGATGAGCGAAAAAGTATGAGAGACTTGCCAGAATTGGAGTTTGTCGATGCAAGTTTTGAAGTCGCAAATCTACTTGTGAAACATGCATTGAAATAATGTAGACTATATACGAAGAACAGTAGTTATACGACATAGCATGTAAGATTGGCGTAATGAAAAAAACGATATCTCGTTTATTCATCATCCTCGAATTCACTGGGATCAAACTCTATTTTTACGGGTATTTCTATCACTTCTTTTATATCGGTAATATCTTCAGCTGAGATATCGAGTGCCATTGAGATAAATGAAGCCAAATTATTATCGTCTATAATCTCCTGGCATACTTTAGAGGTGTTGTAAATGGTAAGTATTCCATCTTGTGTGAGTACATCCCTGGTGGCAATACCTAGCTCTGCCGCTACATTATGTAAATCTGGACGATTAAGCTGTACCCCATGAACTTTCATTGAAAAACCTGTTCTTATCTTTGATCCTGGATACATTTTTCTTCCTATTATTTTAATCGATTATGAGCTATTTTTTGGATTATAGCTAAAGGGCTTTAAAAACTTTTATGACTTCCAGAGACAAAACGGTTATCCATACAAAAATAGCGATTCCTGCAGCTGCAGCGGCAATATCTTTGATGCTCCCTATTTTTTCATTGGAACGGGTTTCCATAAAGTCACAGATTGCTTCAATGGCGGTGTTGAAAACCTCTGCTGAAAGCATTACTCCGGTTGCCAAGATAATCAAAGAAGCGTCAATCCATGCATTGAAAATAAAGACCGGTATAAGAATGAGAATGGATATGACGATTTTATACATGACGCTAAAATCATGGATGACGGCAAACCGTAAGCCCGAAAGGATGATTTTAAATTTTCTAAACGGATGATATCCATGCTCGCCTGTTTCTAAAAATTTGTTTTTCATGTTAACACTCCTGATTTTACAACCCATACGGCGGTATAGCTCCATATAAGCGCGATGAGTCCTCCTGCTAGGACGTCACTTGGAAAATGAACCTGCAGATACATCCGTGAGAGTGCGACTCCCAGTGCAATAAATACGAGTGTGCCGGTAAAAAGAGTGCCGAACAAGGACGGACCATTATAGACAATCAGCCAGAGCAAAAGGGTAAAGACGACAATCTGGGACGTATGGGCACTGGGGAAAGAGGGATCTATGGGAAGCTCATTGATGGTGGGGAAAAAGTGGGGCCGTCTACGGTCAAGCTCAAATTTGAGCGCATAAGTTGTGATAAATGAACCCCAGAATCCGATACCCAACAGTTTTTCAAAGTTTTCAAAATAGCGGGAAAGCCAGAGTGTCAAAACGATGTACAGAGGTAATAATACCCACATAGAACCCAGCCAGGTTATACCCGAAAAGAAATTATCCAGTGCCGGACTCTTGATCTTATGAAAGCCGTTTAGTACAGCGTGATCGAATTGTGCCAGATAGCCGTTGCGCATGAAAAATGTCAAAGCGATAAAAGCACTGATCGCCAATACAAGGATAATGCTCAATAGCCATTGTTCATCTGGAGTGATCTTTTCATTAAATTGCATTCAACTTCCCTTTTTTAAATGTCTAGTTCAATTAATCATAACTATTTTACGCTTTTTTATAAAATCTTGCCTTATATCTGATAAGACATCTATTTAAGTTCAATACTCTTTATGCTTCTTAGGATAATCAAACGATATAAATTGAGTTGAATTTTTTCCGATACTGTTCCAGTCATCCTCTTTTAGTGTCATGCATACAATTCCGCAGGTTGGTATGTTTTCGATGGAGTGTCCGCTGATGTATTGCGCAAATTCGGTGAGTCCCGGATTATGCCCTATCAAAAAAACGGTTTTATGGTTCGATGAAATCGATTGGAGTACACGCTCAATGGCAGTACAATCGGCAGCATACAAGCGCTCATTATAAACAATCGAATCGCTGTCATAGCCGACTTTTATGGCAATCTCTATGGCTGTCATTTGTGCGCGAACAGCAGGACTTGATAGGATAAGGTCTGGGTGAATATGGGCTTTTGCTAATACATTTCCCATAAACGGAGCACTTTTTTCTCCCCGTTTATTCAAAGGACGATCAAAATCGCTTAGAAGCGGGTTGCTCCAGTCGGATTTGGCATGGCGGATTATATACAGTGTTTTCATTTTTATAGCATCCTAAAAGAAACTTTGTCCATATCCACAGCTTCATTGTTTTTAATGTCATAGATACCTTCAAATGCATAAGGAAACTGACCGTTAAAAGTCCCTATATCCGATCCGGCAGCGGTTGTTTCGGCGTAATAGTATTTTTTACCATCAATGGTGAGTCTGGCTCTTAAAAAGGGAAGTGATTTTTCATCTTCGACATGTACCACGACAAAAACATGATGAGGTACATACACAAATCGGTAGTCAAAGCCTCTCTCGTTGAGCAGGGAGGCAAAGAGATTGGATTTATCGTCGCAATCTCCCCAGTTGGTTTGCAGTACCTTTTTCGGGCTGCGGCTAGTATGGTCTGTGCGATAGGGGATATGGGCGACGTAATCAAACATCTTTTCCATCTCACACGCATCGTCACCATGGCACTGTTGGGTTAAATCGCTTGCCAGATCTTGGAGTTCTCCTGCTTTGGCAAGATTTGTTTTGATGTAGTGACCGTTTAGCTCTATGACCCCCTGATCAAAAATACTCACAAACTCAGGGGTGTTGGCAGGGCGATAGGGTTGCAAATCTCTGTTTTCAATGTTCGTGATGGAGAGTCCGACATAGACAAACAACCCAACGCTCAGACCCACCATGAGCAGACTCATGACTCCGGCTTTGTTTTTTACAGGAGAGGCTGTGAGGGCAGTGCTGTTATTGGCTGCGGATTTTAAGATTTCTCGGTATATAAGGAGGCAAAATACAACAACAACGGCAATTTTGATCCAGATATCCATAGTATTAGTTTGCGGTAACGCCCAATCCATCCGCTTTCCATTGCGTGATTCCTCCGGTCACATTCACAGGAGTAAACCCGTTTTCAACCAAGATACGTGAGGCGGCAATGCTTCGAGTACCGCTGTGACAGTAGACAATGATCTTTTTATTTTTGACCTCTGTGAGCATTGAGAGGTTTTGGGCTAATACTTGTACAGGGATTAGGGTTGCACCCTGGATATGCTCTTTGGAAAACTCATCCGGTGTTCGGACATCCAAAAGGGCTACATTGGTCTCATTTTGTAATAGCTCATAGGCTGATTTAGGAGAGATGGATTCAAAATCTGAAAATATCCAGCCCTTGACATAGGCAATATAGACAGCGATAGCTGCAATCGCAAGTGAGTAAAAAATATTGGTGATTTGTTTTTTTGTCATGTGTAGCTCCAAGGTAAATAGAAGCGCTATAATAGTATTTATAGGCTTTAATGAATGTGAAGGAATCTGCTTCATTTTATGTCATAATAATGAATCATCCAAAAAGGAAAATGCAGTGCGTATTGTGATTGTTGGCGGTGGAATATCTGCGGTGTACCTGGCCAATACACTACTGCAAAAATCTCCTACATCCGAGGTACTTATCGTATCCGATGAGACACATCCTCCCTACGATCGTATTCATCTGTGTGCTCTTGTAGATAAAAGTCAGTGTGTTGAATCCATCACATTGGATATACATCCAAAAGTACGTCTGGAACTCAATCAAACGGTTATTGACATTGATACTTCTGCAAAACGCGTTTTGAGTGAGCATGCTGTATTTTCCTATGACAAACTGATCATTGCAACGGGATCAATCCCCAAAACACTGTTCGATATAGAGCATATTACCAATGCATCAACGTTTCGAAGTGAAAAAGACAGTGAAAAAATAGCGGATGGAATAGTTGAAAAAAATGTTGTCATTGTTGGAGTAGGACCAATTGGCCTAGAATTACTTGATACATTGATGCAAAGCCCATCTGCCAAATCAATCACCTTGCTCGCTCGAAAAGAATATCTTTATTCGCAGGATTTAAGCCGAGAGGGAGTCGCCTTACTCCAGGGTATTTTTGAGCAGGATCCTCGTATACATATTGAATTTAATGATGAGATTATCGATAAAACTATCTCTGATAACACTATTACGAGTTTACAGACACGAGAGAGAATCATTGAAGACCCATTTCTCATCTTTGGTGTCGGGATTGAACCTAATATTGATTTTGCACGTCGAGCGCTTGAGTGTGATAAAGGTATTTTGGTGGACGATAGTATGTGCACCTCTAATCCCGATATTTTTTGTGTGGGTGAAGCGGCACAGCTACGTAGCAGCGGTTTTATAGCAGGACGTGTAAAAGAGTGTACATTGCAAGCAGATGTTGCAATTTTTAACATGTTGGGATTGGAAAATAAAAAGTTTGTTCAAGATGTATCTATTGATGGATTAAAAGTGGGTTCATTTCTTTTTGCGGATGTCAGTTCACCTGATTATGATCCAAAAGATCCTCAAAATGAAACGATTTTAATAACCCATGAAAATCGAATTGACCAATACATCGTCAATCATGACAGGCTAAAGCGCTTTATCGGAATCAATACCAATTTAGATTTAATGCGTTTAAAGCAGCTCATAGAAATGAATCAATCCATTGATGCAAACTATCTGTATTCAAATCGCTTACACAGTGGTAAAGGACGTCTTGTGTGTAGCTGTGAGAGTGTTTATGAAAATGAACTTATCGATATCATCAAACTCAATGCTATTACTTCTTTTGGAGAGCTGAAACCCTATACTCAGGCAGGACGAGTCTGCGGTCGCTGTAAACAAGATATCTCTGCGTTGATTGCGGCAACACCCGTAGATGCCGTAATGGCTAAACAGCTACGGACGCAAAGAGAAGCGGATGCAAAAGAAGTCGAAATGGCATTGGTGCGTGCGCGCATAGAAAAATACAATGCAATTCATCCCAAAAATCAGCTCAGTTTTGAGAATTTGGAAGAGGCGATGGACTCTTTTGATATGAGTCAGGAATTCAACAAATGGGTTTCGATGATTACCGCAACCATGAACCTGCATCCAGGATACGAGGACGTGGTCAAAGAAGGGGTCGCACAGCTCAATAAGATTCCGATCATCTGGCTCGAACTGGCCGATTGCAGTGGAAACTCAGAAGGATTTATCAAATCATCCCATCCCAAAATCGATGATCTGATACTCAAATACATCTCATTGGACTATCATGAGCTATTGATGGCTGGCTCAGGCGATCAGTCAGAGACGGTACTGGATGATATTATAAAATATGACTCAGGGAAATACGTCCTGATTGTCGAGGGGGCGGTCCCTCTTGGGCTTGATGGGAAGTTTTTGCGTATCGGTACCAAAGGAGAAACGGGACATGCGCTGCTTCAGCGTGTGGCGCAAAATGCGGCAGCAGTGATCGCGGTAGGGTCATGTGCCTATGATGGGGGAGTCGTTGCCGCAGCTCCCAATCCTACGGGGGCTGTCGGAGTTGCTGAGGCACTGGGGCGTACGGACATTATCAATTTACCGGGTTGTCCTGTCAATCCGATCAACATCGTAGGGACACTGCTGCATTTTATGATGTTTGAGGAGTTTCCAAAACTCGATGAAAAAAATCGTCCCCTTTGGGCGTATAGCACAAGAGTACATGACAACTGTGAGCGGCGCGGTCATTTTGATCTGGGTGAATTTGTCCTCGAATGGGGAGATGAAGGGGCTAAAAAAGGATGGTGTTTGTTTATGATGGGTTGTAAAGGACCGTATGCGCAGATGAACTGTTCTCAGGTGAAGTTTAATGAGGGGACCAGTTGGCCTGTTCAGGCAGGTCATGGCTGTTTTGCCTGTGGTGCCGGAAAAATAGCATTCGATCAATACGCCAATCATCGGCCTCTTGCCAAGGAACCACATGAGTAAGAATAAAATAGTCATCGACCCCGTTACCCGTATCGAAGGGCATCTGCGTATCGAAGTAGAAGTAGATGAGGATAATGTTGTCACTGAAGCATGGGCTTCAGGACAGCTTTTTAGAGGTATAGAAATCATTTTAAAAGGGCGAGATCCAAGAGATATCGGGCTGATTGCACAGCGCATATGCGGTGTATGTACCAATGTTCATTATCGTGCCTCCATCAGTGCCGTTGAAGACGCCTACTCGATCACTATCCCCAAAAATGCCGAGATCATTCGTAATCTTGTCACTTTAGCCCTATTTGTACAAGATCATATTATCCATTATTACCATCTGCACTCTCTTGATTTTGTGGACATTACCAGCGCGCTGCAAGCCGATTGCGCAAAAGCGGTCACGATGGCACAACTGTATCACGAGAATCCGTATCGTAACTCTGAGGGACATTTAGAAAGTGTCAAAGAGAAACTGGGCAGTTTTGTCAAAGCAGGGCGTTTGGGGCTGTTTTCAAACGGCTATTGGGGACATGAGACGTATCGGCTAAGTCCTGAAGAGAATCTGGTGCACATGAACCATTACCTCGAAGCTCTGCGCATCCAGCACGACATCTCCAAAGCGATCGCTATTTTTGCAGGTAAGACACCACATCCCCAAAATCTCGTGGTAGGCGGGGTGACGAGTGTTGCCGATATGCTCAACCCCCAACGGCTCAATGATTTTATGTTTATTATCAAAGAGGTCAGGGAGTTTTTAGAACGTGCCTATATCCCTGATATCAAAATGGTGGTCAAGGCGTATGGAGAATCTATACAGCGCGGTGAAGGACGCGGAAGCGGGAACTTTTTGTGTTGTGGCGGATACCGTTTGCCTAACAAAAACCAGCTATTTGAGGGCGGTGTCATCACGGGGCATGATTTTGATGCGGTAGAGGCGTTTGATCCTGAAAAAATTACCGAAGAGGCTTCACGAGCGTGGTATGAAAGCGATAAGCCATGTTCGCCATACGATCAAGACAGCACCCCATTTTATACCGATTTAAATGAAGACGGAACTCTTAAATCCGAGGGAAAATACAGCTGGGTAAAAGCGCCGCGCTATGAGGGCAAAGTGATGGAAGTGGGTCCCGTTGCGCGTATGATCGTGGGTGCAGTGAAAAACTCTCCAGTGATCAAACCCTATATGGACCGTTTTATGAGCGAGACTGGGATGAAACTGATCGATTTTTCCAGCAGTGTGGGGCGCAATGCGGCTCGTGCGATAGAAGCTCAGATTTGCTGTGATTATCTCTTTGATTTTATGAGTGAATTGATCGAAAATATCAAATATTACGATGAGACGACGTGGACGAAGTATGTTTTTGAGGAGATGCCGAAAACCACCAAGGGGGCAGGAATTTTCGAAGTACCTAGAGGAATTTTGAGCCATTTTGTCCGTATCGAAGAAGCTAAAGTTGCTAATTATCAAGTCGTCGCACCCACAACATGGAACGCATCGCCCAAAGACGCAACGGGTCAGCGCGGACCGTATGAAGAGGCACTCATAGGGGTCAAATTGAGTGATCCCTCACGTCCGCTGGAAGTCTTACGGGTTGTCCACTCATTTGATCCGTGTTTGGCGTGTGCGGTTCATGTGATCGATACCAAAGGCCGTGAACTCTCACACTACAAAATACAGACCGTTTGTTCTGTATAGGCGAATAACATGAGCAGTATCGCAGTCATCGGGGTGGGAAACATCCTCTTTTGTGATGATGGGATAGGGGTTTATGCGGCTAAGTATCTGGAAATAAACTACGGGTTTGAACCTGCAATCGACATCATTGACGGGGGGACGCTTGGATTTAATCTGATGCGCTATTTTACCCATTATGATCAGGTGATTATCCTTGATACCCTTTCAACCGACGAAGCGGCAGGAACTATTTATCATCTCCCCTCGGAGGTACTTCTGGGGCTTGGAGATACACGTAAAACGGTTCATGAGGTAGAAGTTACCCAAATGATCGAGCTTGCGTCTTTGATGGATGAGAGGGCACGCATCAGCGTTCTGGGGATCATTCCCTGGGACATACACACCGTTGCGATGGATTTAAGCCCTACAGTCAAAGAACAATTTGGTCCATTTATCCAAACTCTCCTCAAAATAGTGGAAGAGACAGGGATCACCGTAACACCCAATGATGATTTACGATCCCTGGATGGGATCATAGACTCTTATCGTGATCCAAAGGTTGATCGATGATGCAGTCATTGCGACTGGAAATCGCAGGATTGGTACAAGGGGTTGGGTTTCGCCCGTTTGTGTATCGGGAAGCCAAACGTCATCATCTCGCCGGATTTGTTGCCAATACAGTCGATGGAGCAGTTGTCGAAGTACAAGGTAATGATCTAGAGCCGTTTATAAATGCATTACACCATAATCTTCCTATGGGCGCTCGTATTGATACGATGCATAGAGTTATGATCGATACAGGGCACTACACTGATTTTGAGATACGTAAAAGTCAGCAGGGTGATGGAAATACGGCAATTCCAGTGGATACTGCACTGTGTGCCCAATGTGAGAGAGAGATGCACGATCCCGCTGATCGGCGATACGGATATCCATTTATCAATTGCTGCCATTGCGGTCCGAGATATACCATCATGCAAATCCCTCCCTATGACCGCGTACGTACCTCTATGAAGCATTTTAGTATGTGTGATGCATGTCGGCTTGAATATCTGGATCCCAATTCACGTCGTTATCATGCCCAACCGATTTGTTGCCCTGATTGTGGGCCAAGTCTCTCATTTATGGATGGAGAGGGTTCTATGATAGAGGGTGATCCCATTGGCCTGGCTGCAGAAATGCTTGCATCGGGAAAAATTATTGCACTTAAGGGGTTGGGCGGATTTAACCTGCTGTGCGATGCCACCAATGATCAGGCGGTAAAAGAACTGCGTCGTATTAAACATCGTCCCAGCAAGCCATTAGCGGTGATGTTTGATTCGCTTCAAGAGGCTCATAAATATTCTTATATTAATAAATATGAAGAACAATTAATAGATGATACCATCAAACCCATAGTCATCGTAGACAAAAAAAGTTCAACAAACCTTTCGGTGAAAATTGCCCCAGAATTGAATCGTATGGGTGTCTTTCTCCCCTATACATCGTTGCATCGGTTGCTATTTGACATCATCAATTTCCCCCTTATTGTCACAAGTGCCAATGTGAGCGATGAACCGATTATGATTCGCTCCAAAGAAGTTATTGCATGTTTTGGAAATGCTTTGGGTGGGATTATTAATCATAACCGTGTGATCGTAAACGCTGTGGATGATTCTGTTGTTCAAGCGGTCGATGGTAAAACAGTGATGTTGCGTATGGGTAGGGGCCATACACCCTACACAAGCCAAATTCAAAAAACAATGTCTAAACGTATTTTAGCTCTTGGTGCACACCAAAAAAATGCGGTTGCGATTGCTTCTGGAGACAACCTCGTTCTAAGCGGTCATATTGGAGACTTAGAAACCATTGGGACGCAGGAATATTTTGAGCGTACCATCCATACGTTTGAGCGGTTTTATCCCAGTGAAAAAATTGTGATAATGCATGATTTGCACCCCAACTATTATTCAACCCGCTACGCATTGGAACACAACTATCAACATCACGCGATTCAACACCATTATGCCCATATATTAGCCTGTATGGCCGAACATTCATTGACCCAAAAAGTTCTAGGATTTGGGTTCGACGGGACGGGATATGGTGGAGATAAAACGCTGTGGGGGGGAGAGGTGATGATTGCGGATGCCCATTCCTTTGAGCGTATAGGCTGGTTGAGACCTTTTGCCTTGCTGGGTGGTGAGCGTGCGATCAAAGAACCTCGCCGTATTGCCCTCTCATTGCTGTTCGAATCGCATACGCTTGATGAGGTTTTATCACTCTCATCTCCTGCAGTAGACGCATTTTTACCGCATGAGATAGCCCAGTTGCATTATATGTGGTCTAAAAAACTTAATTCTCCAATGTGCAGTTCTATGGGGCGGCTGTTTGACGGTGTCGCGAGTCTGGGAGGCTTTGTTCAAATGCTGGAATATGAAGCGCAAGCAGGACTGATGATGGAAAAATACGTTGATAATACGATCTGTGAGCCCTTTGACTTTCATATCGTGGGAGAGCAAGTGGATGTTGCACTCATGATACAGCAGATTATTGATCTCGAATCGTCCATGTCGGATAAAGAAGAAGCAAAACGGATTATCGCCAGCCGATTTATCGCTACGGTGGATGCAATCATTCACAGTTTTGCCAACCAATACAGTCATTTACCGATCGTCGTGTCGGGAGGAGTCTTTCAAAACCGTGTGCTCATGGAAAGACTCCAACGCTCACTAGGTGATCGAGACTTCTATTTTCAGCAAAAAACGCCACTCAATGACGGCTCCATCGCGCTTGGTCAAGCATGGTGGGGTATTTATAACCTTTAATGTTTATAATATGGTTCCGTTCGCCCTGAGCCCGTCGAAGGGTGTTTTCATTCATGGTTCGACAAGCTCACCACGAACGAAAAAAAAGTTTATGATAACAAATCGAGGAAATCACTATGTGCAAAGACTGCGGCTGTTCAATCACGGATATGGATCATCATTACGATCATAATGAGCACCATCATCATGACCATGACCACGGACATCATCACCATATGCACGAGACATTGCACCACAATCCACAGCTCAACGATCCTAAAACAATTTCGGTTATTACTAAGATATTGGCAAAAAACGATCATGAAGCGGATCATAATCGAGAGCACTTTGAGTCTCATGGTGTCCTTGCTATTAACTTGATGAGCAGTCCCGGCAGCGGTAAAACCGCTCTTTTGGAAGCCATTGCCGATGCTGCACCTTTTAAATTTGGAGTCATTGAGGGTGATTTGGAGACATCGCGCGATGCCGATCGTATCCGAGCAAAAGGAATCCCTGCACATCAGATCCAAACCGGAAGTGCCTGCCATCTCGATGCGTTTATGGTCCATCATGCATTGCATGAACTTCCCATTGCAGACCTTGAGGTCTGTTTTGTTGAAAATGTCGGTAATCTGGTCTGTCCAGCGAGTTACGATGTGGGTGCGCATCTCAACATCGTTCTCGTATCTGTCCCTGAGGGAGAGGACAAAGTTGAAAAATACCCTGTGATGTTTCGTACCGCAGATTTAGTGCTTATCACCAAGTGCGATCTGCTCCCCTATATCAATTTTGACATGGCGCATGCCAAAGAACAAGCACGCAAGATCAAACCCTCTGTGGACATTATAGAAGTCTCGATCAAAGACCCTAAAAGCATCCAAAACGTCATACAGTGGATTAGTTTCAAAAAAAGTATGAGAAGCTGATGTGTCTCTCTATCCCCTCAAAAATCGTTGAGATAGACGAGGATAACATGGCAACGGTTGATACGATGGGCGTACGGCGAAAAGTGAGCTTGGATCTGATGAGTGATGAGGCAGCCATTGGCGACTACGTGTTGATCCATATCGGTTTTGCGATGGGCAAGATCGACCACGAGGACGCACTGGAGAGTCTCAAGGTCTATGAGCAGATGATTATCGCCATGGACGAGGAAGAACGCAAAGCGTTGATTGACCAAGATGACCATTGCTCTAATCGGAGCTTATAAGAATGCAGGACGATAAAGCGCTTTTTGACATCTTCCGTCATCCTCAGACTATCAGAGCACTGTCACATAAGATCCATCAAGAAGCGCTCAAACTCTCTCAACCGCTGAAGATCATGGAAGTGTGTGGCGGGCATACCCACACCATCATGAAGTACGGCCTCAAACAGCTCCTGCCCCAGATGATAGAATTTATCCACGGTCCCGGATGTCCTGTGTGCATCATGCCAAAAGAGCGGATTGATCAGGCGATAGCATTGGCACGTATGAGCGATACGATTCTTCTGACACTGGGAGATATGATACGTGTCCCCGGATCACAGAGCTCATTGGTACAGGAGCGCGCTAATGGCTATGATATACGACCGCTGTATTCGCCTATGGATGCATTGAAGATAGCCCGAGAGAATCCGACCAAAAACGTCATTTTTTTTGCCATCGGTTTTGAGACGACGACCCCTATGACAGCGGCTGTGATTTTAAGAGCCGATCAGGAGAATCTTCACAACCTCTATTTTCATATCAACCATGTTCTTGTCCCTCCTGCCGTTTGTGCTATCATGGATGATTCCCAAAACCGTATCGATGCGTTTATCGGCCCCTCACACGTGAGTGTCATTACGGGATCACAGATCTATGAACCTATCGCTAAGCGTTACGGCACACCTGTGGTTGTCAGTGGTTTTGAGCCGGTGGATGTGATGGAAGGGATTCTTAAAATTATCGGTCAAAAAAACGAAAACCGCAGTGAAGTAGAGGTGCAATACAGCCGTGCCGTTACGCAGGGGGGAAATCACAAAGCTCAGGCGATGATTGACGAAACCATGTCGGTACGAGAGAACTTTCGATGGCGCGGTCTTGGAGATATTGCTCACAGCGCATTAAGATTGCGCGATGAATATGCTCATTTTGATGCTGAAGTTGTGTTTTCGCAAGTTCTCTCTTATGAACCCATCGACGATCATAAACTCTGTATCTGCGGCTCGATACTAAAAGGGTTGGCAAAACCCATAGAGTGCACGGTATTTGGTACGGCATGTACCCCCAATTCTCCGCTTGGAAGCTGTATGGTAAGCTCAGAGGGTTCATGCAATGCCTATTATCGTTATGGGAGTGCTTTATGAAGCGATTACAGCTTTCGCAAGGGGGAGGGGGGGAAGAGATGGACAGCCTTATCCGTGATCTCTTCTATCGCCATTTCTCCAATGATATTTTGTTGCTCAGTGAAGATGCGGCGGTTTTGGAGATAAACGGCAAGATCGCTTTTACAACCGACAGCTATACGGTGACCCCTTTGTTTTTCAATGGCGGTGATATCGGTAAAATTGCCGTTGCAGGGACACTCAATGATCTGGCCATGATGGGTGCTCGACCGCTGTACCTCAGCTGTGCATTTATCATCGAAGAAGGTCTTTCATATGAGGTATTAGAACGCATTGTACTCTCTATGAAAGATGAGCTTTCTCACAGTGGAGCTAAAATTGTCTGTGGTGATACCAAAGTCGTTCCAAAAGGCTCTGTTGATCAACTCTTTATCAATACCTCAGGGATCGGTGAGATAGTTCTAGAAGGGCTCTCAGCGCATAATATCCAAGAAGACGACATTATCATCGTCTCACGTGATATCGGTACGCATGGAGCAACTATACTGGCTTCTCGTGAGGGAATTGACCTAGAAAGTGCTTTATGTAGCGATTGCGCCACCTTATGGCCGGCTGTTGAGGCATTGATCGGTGAAAATATTGGCATACGTGCCATGCGTGATGCAACGCGCGGAGGTGTCGCAGCGGTATTAAACGAGTGGGCGGTAGCGAGTGATGTATGCATCGAAATAGAGGAGCAGACGGTTGAGGTTTGTGATGAGGTACGGGGGATTTGCGAACTTTTGGGGATGGAACCGTTCGAGTTTGCCAATGAAGGGACATTTATTCTGGCCATTCATCCATCGGATGCCAAAAGAGCAATCGAAATATTGCATCGATTCAACATGTGTGCGAATGCTTCGATTATAGGAAAGGTAACGAGGCACAAAGCAAAACGGGTGATACTAAAATCGCCCTGGGGAAGTTCGCGTTATCTTGAGCGTCCCAAGGGCGAGCTGCTACCTAGGATCTGCTGATGCATGAATACTCGATCGTACAGGCATTGATCGATCAATGCGAAGAACTAGCAAGGAGCAACAAAGCTACGAGCGTTACCAAAGTAGTGGTCAAAATAGGACAATACAGCGGAGTTGAACCCCATTTGCTGGAAACCGCGTTTGATACCTTTAAAGACCAAACAGTTTGTACCAATGCCGAATTTGTGATGATCCTACAACCGCTGGTGATTAGGTGTACCGATTGTCAAAAAGAGAGTGTATTGGATCAGCCACATTATCTGTGCCCCGTGTGTCAAAGCATTGATATTCAGGTCGTTGATGGCGAAGATATGATGTTGATGAGTTTGGAGATGGAAGAATAGGATTTCTTTAATATAAATTAAATACCTTTACATGTCAATTATCTATCTCTCATAAATTATTATATTGCTTATATCTATTTTATAGAATACTATGCCTCACTATACAACATCCCTACTTAACTATAATGCGTTGCCGCTTTCGTAACAATCTTCTTCAATACAGATTGACCCATATACTATGATACAATCATGTAAACATAGGGTAAAAAATGCTACAAATTTCACACACAGTATCTATTCCTGATTCAGAGATCGAGATCACGGCCATCCGCTCCCAAGGAGCAGGGGGGCAAAACGTTAACAAAGTCTCCACCGCGATCCATCTGCGCTTTGACATCAACACCTCGACACTTCCCGAACTCTACAAAGAACGGCTATTAGCGCTCACGGATCACCGCATTACCAAAGAGGGAATACTCAACATCAAATCCCAAGAATCGCGAAGTCAAGAAGAGAACAAAGAAGCGGCGCTACAGCGGCTCAAAGAACTGATCAAAAGTGTCATGGTGACCCAGAAAAAACGCACAGCGACCAAACCGACGAGAAACTCGCAGAAACGTCGGATGGACAGCAAAACAAAGCACGGGAATATCAAGAAGATGCGGGGGAAAGTTAATAAAGGGGAATAAAAGGATACGATTGCTTGGTAAGTATTTCTAAGACAGCCCAAGAGTTTGACAAGGTTTTTACGGCGTAATACGCCTACAGTCTACTCTTATCAATCTGTATGTTACTGAGTTCTAATGCCTTGCTTATAAAACTAATATCAAGTTTGTCAAAGTTATTGATCATGAGCTGTTTTAAATATTCGCGTTCGGAAAGTACCGCGTTTTGAAAACTTTCCAAGAATTTACCTTTTTTATCAATCACAAGATCGCTGATGTCCTTATCGACTTTAACGCCTTTCATCACCGATTTCATATCGGTTTCAAACAGAGAATCGAGCATTGAAAACATCCCTGCAATATAAGCTTTGTCTTTTTCTGCGGGCTTGGCATCCGCTTCCATTCTTTCTGCTCTTTTTATCGCGATTTGCATTGTGCTTTCTGAAATCGGATTATTTGAAAGTTCAGAGTGCAGGAAAAGAAGCAACCATCGTAACAGTTTATCTCTTCCTAGTAGAGTAATGATCTGAGTGATTGATTCAACTCTGGTCTCAAATTTCGCTTCGTTATTGATAAATTTGACTAGTTTATAGGAGAGTTCCACTCGTTGTTTGATAAAAGATTCTATCTCTACGGTATGACCATCATCTCTGATGAGTTTAATCAAATTTAAAAGTACAAGCTTCGTGGCATCTTTAAATCTGTCAATTTCTATGACCTCAGGTTTATGAAGATGGTACCCTTGAAAAAGATCAAATCCCATTCTGACATAGAGTTTGTATTCTTCTGCTGTTTCAATTTTTTCAGCGAGTACTTTGATCCCAAGTTGTTTGACTTTTTTCATAACATTTTTTAGATTTTCTTCCTCTGCAACCATCACATCCATTTTTAGGTAGTGGACATATTTCAGTATAGGGGCAAATTTTTGGATCATCTGGGTACTGCAATCAAAGTCGTCGATGGCAATTTGGAATCCTCTTTTGTGATATTGTTTGATTCTTCCAATCACTTTATCATTGAGGTCCGTTGTTTCTAAAATTTCTAAAACAAATCTACTTTTATCCAATAGATCGATAATTCCGGAAGTAAGCGCATGACAATCCACATTGATAAAAGCAATGGCTTTATCTCCTAGGAGCTCACGGGTACTGATGTTGGTAAGTGTATTTAAGATAACGTGAGAAGTTGCTTGCAAGTTACTTGGGAATTCTTTGATACCAAGCTTATGGTCCCTAAAAAGAAGTTCATACGCAACAACTTCTCCTAGTTGGTTGAATATTTTTTGTTTTGCCAAGTAAACATTATTCATATTTTCAACCAACTTCTTTTCTTTAATGTATATAATTTGCTAATTATAGCAATAATTGTTAGTTATTTTGCTAAGTAGTATGAAAGGCACGGCATTTAAAATTTTCCCGCCTGTTCTCTGAGCTTGTCTTTCTTGCTTTTTCCCTTTCCTTTGAGGGGTTCGGGTCCTTTCACTTTTACGGGAGCAGTACCTGTTAGTTCAAACCCTTCTATCTCTTCTCGGGGAAGTTTTATCTGGGAGCGTTTTTCGATGAGTTTAAAATGGTCGAAATCCTCGTGATCGATAAAAGAGACCGCAATCCCTGATTTTCCCGCTCTTCCGGTGCGTCCGATGCGGTGGATGTAATCCGCAGGGGATCGCGGCAGATCGAAATTGATAACGCAGGTGATGTTATCGATGTCCAGTCCTCGTGCCGCGATATCGGTAGCGAACAGGATACGGATTTTTTTAGCTTTAAAAGCATCGAGGGTATAGTTACGATCCTCTTGAAGCAAATCCCCATGAAACGATTCGGCTAAAAAACCGTATTTTTTAAACTTGGCGGCGATGTTATCGGTGGCTCTTTTGTTAGCCATAAAGACGAGCACCTGCTCCCATTTCTCTGACTCGAGCAGATGACGCAGCAAAGGACCGCGATTGGCATGATTGACTTGTATAACACGCTGATGAATGGTCTGAACCGTTGGTACATCAGACTCTATGGTTACTTCGATAGGGTTTTGAGTGATGAGTGAGGCTATCATCTGCATTTTCGGCGGATAGGTTGCGGAGAATAAGAGGTTTTGACGTTTGGCAGGGATCTCTTTTAAAATCAGTTCGAGTTCTTCGGCGAAGCCCAGATCCAGCATCTTGTCCGCTTCATCGAGGACCAAAAATTCCAGATGAGACAAATTCATCTGTTTTTTATTCAGTACATCGATAAACCTTCCAGCAGTGGCTACGACGATGTCACACCCTTTTTGGATAGCGAAAAGCTGATCACCGATGCTCTCTCCCCCGATAATGCTCACAATCTTTGGCTTTTGCGGTAAAAATTCTCCCATTGTTTCGAACGTCTGCGCTACTTGGAGGGTTAGCTCGCGTGTAGGGGTGAGTACTAGCGCTTTAATCTTGCTCTTCCCCTCACCGACATTTTTCGACCAAAGCTGCAAGATAGGCAATACGAAACTCGCACTCTTACCGCTTCCCGTTTGCGCGCGTGCCAAGACATCATGATGAGCGAGTACGAGAGGGATCACTTCGTTTTGAATGAGGGTAGGTTTATTGTAGCCGCTTTTATCTAATGCGCGCAGAATTTGTGGTGAGAGACCGAGTGCTGTAAATGACATGAAATAAGTCCTCATAAGTAATAAACGTATTTTAGGGAGTTTGGGCTTTAGGGGAGGTTTGCACCTTCAAGATTTATAGCAATAATGCTATGATATACACAGTAATATTCATAACCCATTTTGGAGACTAAGATGAAAAAAATTATACAGATTTATAAAAAAGACCAACAACATATCGTAGGTCACATAAGAGGTATGGTTAATTCTCTGCCTAAAGACTTTTTAAAAGAGTCTCGAAGCATTTTCAAAAAACATAAATATATTGATATGATTTACAGTGTAGACAGTGAGTATAAACAAAACAGTCCTTCGATTCATAGACATAAAGTGACGCAAGAGAGTCTTGGAAGTGACAAGAGCCAATACTTTACTAATCTAAATCTCAAACATAATGATGTCTTCATCTCAAGCCCATACATACATCAAACCTCTGGAAAACCAAGCATATCTGTTATTCATAGAGTTGAGGATACCTACTATGTGATGGACATAAATATGATATTTCTTCTAGAGGAGCTCAGGCTCATTGAATACAATAGCTTGCATGCAAGCGTGATCAAATTTGTTTATATTTTTGGTGCGAGTATACTGGGATTGATTTCATTCTTTCTTATTGGGTATGGAGCATATATTTTGATTGCAATTATGCTGTCTCTGTCTGTAAACGATTTCTTGCATGATGTATTTAAGTCTATTGTCGCGGTTACTATTGGTCTGGCTATGTTTGATCTCTCACGCCAGGTTATGGAGAATGAAGTGCTTTTTAAATCTTTCCACAAAGAAGAAGAGCGCGAGTTTAAGATGCTGGGTAAATTTTTGATATCCATCATTATAGCACTCTCCATTGAGACACTTATGGTTGTTTTTAAAATTGTATTGGATGATTATAGAAATATGCTCTCTGCGTTTTACCTTCTTTTGGGAACAACCATTATGTTTGTTGGTTTGGCTTATTTTAAAAAAAGCATAACCTATACTGAAGAAGTAGAAGAAGCGTAAATTGAGAAAAAGATAAAGAGGCAAGGCTACTTATTTAGAAGAGGTTTCTATCGTTTTCTAAAGATGCCCTGTTTTGACAAAAATAATTGTTTCTTCCTCGACATAGGGAAAATGGACGCTCAGGTGGGGATTTCGAATCCAGCTGCCTTGCGGATATTTTCCATGCTCATCCATGAAAATCCCTTTTAACACGAAAATCTCTTCCCCTCCCCAGTGCTTATGCTGGGCAAACTTTTCGTTTTTAGGCCATTTTACCAGTGCGGTTTGTTGATGCAAAGGCAGTACTTCTAGATTTCCATGCCCGCTTAGCCACTGCGAGGAGGAAGTAGGTACAATCGTGGTTTGATCATCGTCAAAATAGTTGATTTTACGAAATACAACACATCCATCGATTGATTTGACAAGGGATTCGTCTTCTTTTGGCAGTCGTAGATAGGTGCCTTGTGCAAACTCTCCAAATTCATTGAGATAGGTCCCCTCAAGGACAAAAATTTCTACGCTGTTTGATTGAGGCACTTGGGACAATACACTGTTTTCTTCTAGCTTTATGAGGGCTGTTTGAGTGTCATCTTTGGACGATAGAAGTTTTTGGAAAACACCTTTTACTTCTGTTGCTTCCCATTCTAATATTGTGGTATCGACTAATACTTTTTCATCATAATTGCTATTCAGGCTGAACTCGTATTTAGTATCCAATCATTTCACCTTCAATATAATTGAGCGCTTCTTTTAATGCCTGTATGGCGGTTGTATTTTTCTCTTGGAGATTTTCAAAGGATAGAGCTTTTAGTTTTTCAAGATAGATGGTTAGTTTTTCTGCTTCGCTCATGATGGCTCCCTATCTCTTTTTCATGTACATAAATATAATATCTTGAATAATACAATTTATTTCTTCACAATTAGACTATAATATTTTGGATAAAAAAGGATCTTAAGATGAAAAAAACACTATGGCTGTTTTTATTATTGGCACAAATCGTAAGCGGTAAAGTTTTGAGTGCAAGGTACGAGGTTTCTTTTGGAATACTTCAAACGATGGGGATAGCAGAAACTACATTTGAAGAAAATGAGGATCATACGTATCGGATTTATGTCAGTGCAAAAACAAGAGGAGTTGCAAAGATACTTTCTAACAATCGTATTGAAATCTATGAGAGTCGTGGAATCGTCAAGGACGGCAGGCTCATTCCGTCTATTTTTATAAAAATACGTCAAACAAATTCGAGTAAAAATGTAAAAACCTATACGTTTGATCATGAAAAAAAGGAAGTATGGTTCCAAGTGGCAGAAGGAAAGAAAGTTCCATCGCGTCCTAAAAAAGAGAAAAATGATTATTATGCCCATGATGATTTTTTGAGTTTATTTTTTAATTTGAAATATTACACCAAACAGCAAGAATACTATACATTTTACGCGATTGGCGGAAATAAAAAAGATGGCCGTATCGATGCTATGTATCCAAAAAATGAAGAGTTATCAAAGACCAAAAAATCGCTGGAAATGGATGAAGGAAGCTTTTTAAAAGTAGTTCTAAATGATCGCATCTTCGCAAGTCGTAATGGTGAGTTGTTGATCAATCTAGACGCACAGTGGCTGTGTGAAAAAGCAGTATTGGAAGATGTTTTGTTATTTGGAGATATTGTGGGTACGCGTGTTAAATAATAGTTGAATTATTTCAACCTAAGCGGTAGTGTTAGAGATTATAATTTACTTTTTAGATGGAGACAGTTCAGATGATAGCACCTGATTTTTTTAATGACATTACTCCTATTACCATGCATGATCCCTTGGCCCAAGTCCTGGGTGCTGCACGTGGGGGAATGATAGAATATACCTATTCCGATGTAGTGAAACTTGCAGGTCATGCGTGCCCTACGGTAGCCGGTACGTATTTGATGGTGGAAAAAGGCTTAAGTGCTCTTTATACGCAGGAAACTCCTGTACGCGGAGCTATCAAGGTTTTTATCAAAGGGAAACTGGGCGAGGGGGTCGTAGGCGTCATCTCTAATGTTGCATCGATGATCACGGGCGCAACCACCATAAGCGGTTTTCACGGGTTAGCGGGGCACTTTGATCGGCGTGATTTACTTTTTTACGTACCGAATATGGACGTGGATATGATACTCGAACGTATCGATACCGGTGGGCGCGTAGAGCTTAGTTATGATCCTTCTTTTGTCACTACGGATGAGCGTATGGGCGAATTATTGGTACGGATTGCCTCAGGTAGTGCAGATGCTGAGGATAGAGAGCTTTTTGGAAGTTTGTGGCAAGATCGGGTAAAACGCATATTAATAGAGTATAAAAATGATCCGCGATTAGTGAAGTATGAGGTAATACAATGAAAATGCCTTCTTTGATGTATGGTACGGCATGGAAAAAAGAGCGCACCGCAGATTTGGTTGTTCAGGCTGTTTTGAGCGGATTTCGAGGTATTGATACGGCCTGTCAGCCTAAACACTATAATGAACCGTTGGTGGGTGAAGCTCTAAAACGTCTTGCCATACATGGGGTTATGCGAGAGGAACTGTTTGTCCAGACCAAGTTCACTCCGCTCTCAGGACAAGATCCGCAACGTATTCCGTATGATCCTAATCTACCCTTGGACGGGCAAGTTGCACACTCTTTTGAAGCATCAAAGCGTAACTTAGGTACGGATTATGTAGATTCACTGGTACTGCATTCTCCACTGTTTCCTTATTCCAATCTTTGGATGGTGTGGAAAGCGATGGAAGAAATTTATAATAACGGCGGTGCCCGCGCGCTTGGAATCAGTAACTGCTATGACTTGGAGCTTTTAAAACGGCTTTATCAGGATGCCGAGATTAAACCTTCTGTAGTACAAAATCGTTTCTACAGTGAGAGTGGTTATGATATTGCTTTGCGGCAGTTGTGCAGTGAACATGGGATTATTTATCAAAGCTTTTGGAGTCTGACGGCCAATCCGCATATCTTGGGGAATAAAATCATAGGGGATATGGCGGTTAAATACACTAAAACACCTGCTCAAATACTCTATCGTTATTTGAATCATGTAGGTATTACTCCCCTCATTGGTTCAACTTCACAAGAACATATGACTCAGGATATGAATATTTTTGAGTTTGAGCTTTCAGGACTAGAGATACAAAGCATTACCCAACTGCTCGTCTAAATACCGCTAGAGCAGGGTGACTTGCAAGTTATCGGATTGTTCTAGAGCCATTTGGGCACGTTTGATAATGACAGTGATGTCTTCTTTGTTATTTTGAATGGTTGCCCCCATACGCATACTGATCGTATTTAAGCGCTCAAAGGGTTCTTGGCGCATGACGAGTAACAGTTTTTGGCTAAATGCTATGACATCGCCTGCGCTATTTGCAAGATATGCGAGGAGAAAAGTCTTTTTATCCCATCGTACGAGCATATCACTTTGTCGGATATTGCTTTTGATGCTTGCCGTAAAATCTCGTAGGAATTGTTCAGCTTCATGGTCGGTAGACATGAGCTCGATCATTGTAATTCCAATCGCCTTTTGATTAAACTCTGCTGCATCATTAAAACTTTTTGACGTATGAATAAAGTACTCTTTATCATATGCACCGCTTTCTTTGTCGATACTGACATCATTTTCAATCATGATGCGTTTGATGAAATCTTGAGAAATATCGGTAAAGGTGATGATCTCATAGTCGTTGACACAGTTGTCAACACCTACGGAAAATGCATACGGTTCCGTTCGTGAATTGAACATACTGACGATTCGATCATGTTCCGGCAACTCCATGAGGGCTACGGTCCATTCATCAGGATTGTCTGTTTTACCGCTGTGAAAATAGGAGTTGTGCGGAACAAAACGGTCATGCAAAGGACCGAATTCCCGCAAAAACTCTTTGACAGAAGAAACACCGGAAAAATCTTTAAACGCTTTGTTAAAAAGAATAGGAGTATGTTTATGCATCAAGACAACGAGATCTTTTTGGGTATCGATTGCAGAGGCAAAAAGCTTACTCCACTCATTATTTTCGATTTCAGAGATGATACTGTCTGATGAATGGCTCATTCAAAACTCCCGTATGCGCATATTATGATAGTAATCATATCATATTGAACGTGGAATTTAACAACAACAGTTCTTTTTTAGCTTTAGTCATCTTTTTAATGGCTATTTCACGTTTTAATGCAGCGCTTCTACTCTCTAATTGTTCACAATACACCAATACGCATGGACGTCTGCTTCGGGTATACTTTGCCCCTTTATCGGAGGTATTATGCTCATGGATTCTTCGTTTCAGATCAGCAGTGATGCCGGTATAGAGGGTTTCATCGCTGCATCGCAGGAGATAGAGTGTATAGGAGGTTTCTACCGTAACCATGAGAATAACTTAAGAAGTAGTTGATTGATGATGCGGCTTCCAATTCATATATTGGCTTCTAAGCAGGGCAAGCGTTTCTGAAAGTTTATAAATAGCCGTTGCATAATCAAATGATCCCTTGAGTTTTGCATAATGTTCAATTTCTGCCGATGCCTTACTGATAGAGAGATGACGCAGTGATGCGGCACTTCCCTTGAGCGTGTGGGAGTGTAAAATGATTTGTTCCATATTTTTTTGCAATAGGGCAACTCTAAGCAGTTCGATCTGCTCAGATGCAATCTCAAAAAATGCGTCATTAAGCTCAAAAAAAACGTCATCCGGAAGATTAAACATCTCTCTCATTTCTATAAAACATTGATCGTAATAGGAGAACTCTTTTTGCATGGAATACTAGTCTGCTGCCAAGGTGGGTTTTATTTCGATGAGATAATCTTCCAAATCAATGTTCTGGGTTTCCAATACAGGATTTAGGGAATGTACACTATAGGGTCTTACACTTTCCTTTGATCCGGTTATGAGCGGATGCCATGAGGGCAAAGGGAGATTATGATGACGCAAACGATACGCACAAGTGGCCGGAAGCCAATCAAACTCGGCAGCACGACTGAGCGTTAATGCGGTACATTCGGGTACTTTGATGTGGCGGTTGGCATAATCACTGCATTGGCTTGCGTTGATGTCATAACAGTGGCAGACAACACGGGTCATTAAGACGGGAGCATTATCATCTTCTTCATCTTGAAGTTTATGCAAACAGCACAATCCACAGCCATCACACAAAGCTTCCCACTCATCGTGAGAGAGTTCGCTTAGTTGCTTCGTTTCCCAAAATGGAGTATCATTCTTTTTCATAATGAAAGTATAGCATTGAATATCTTTGGTATACTAACTAATATAATACAATTTTATGACATCTGCGAATTAACTTTTTAGAAGTATGGGAGAAACCGTGATACGAATAGTTAAATATATCCTTATTTTGGCAGCAGTGGCAATGCTGTATAAAACATTTTATTATGATTATCAAGAAAAAGAGATTCCCGCAGAGGTGAATACATCAACGCAAGCTCCTGAAGTTATTGAGCCAGAGCCTCAAGCCGTTGTACCGGCTGAACCTGTAAAAGCCACAAATACGGATGAGAATAACAAAACAGGATGGCAAAGTAGAAAAGGTATGCCAATTGATCGATTGGGAGACAGTATTGGTGATTCTTTAAAAGATAAAATCAAAGTTAAATAATATTATTTTTCTCGTGAGAGTAAAATACCGCTAAATACAATCAAAATAGCCCCTGCGAGCATCATCGCAGTAGGCAGTATATCCCCCAAAAGTATTCCAAACAGTGACGCGAACAATACGACTGAATAACTCACTGTACTGACTAATCCTGCTTTTGCGTAAAAATAAGCTCTAGTCATGAACAGCTGACCATATGCCGCTGCAAGCCCCATTAGAATAATCCAAATCCAATCATTGCCTTTGGGCATTATAAAAGGGCTAAGGGCAAATGCAAAAAATTGTGAAGTGTAAACTTCCGAAGCGATCATAAGGATACAGGGGATGATCACACCAAAAAACATGAAGGACAAAACAACCGTGCGCGCATCGTAGTAGGCTTTGAGACTTCGAACACTGGTATAGGCCAGCGCTGAGAGAAAACCCGTCAAGATCCCCACAACATGCAGGTAATCAAAATGCAAACCGCTTAAGACTGCAACTCCTAAAAATCCAATAAAGATCGCAATTATAGATTTAGCTTTTAGCTTCTCACCTAATAAAAAAAAGGCGAGAAGGGCGGTAAAAATAGGTTCGGTTTTCGCATATATGATTGCATTGGAAAGTGAGGTAGCGCTGATGGTATAAAAAAAGGTGAGCAAGGCAACCGTCCCAATAATTCCGCGGAACATAAGGGTAAACGGTCGTCCTCCACTGTTTTTGATCGGTTTTTTCAGAACAACCAACAAGAGGACAATTAAGCCTATAGCATTACGCCAAAAGGTGACTTCGACAGAGCCCATCGAGTGTGAGAGGAGTTTGGCAAAGAGCATGGTCAGTGCGAACAAAAACGATGCGGCAAGCATAAGCACTACGCCGCGACGGGTATCGGTAGTGTGTTTCAAAAGAAGTATCGTTTATCGTCCATAATAGGATACGAGGGTTGCTTTACCTAAAGAGTGCATTCCCAGCATATAGCCTACAAGAGCTGGAGAGGCTTTTGCATCAAGATCGAGATGATCGACATTCAAAGCATGAACGGTAAACATGTAGCGATGCGGCTTGTCACCTTTTGGCGGACATGCTCCACCAAATCCAACTTTGCCATAATCAGTGATACTTTGGGTCGCATTCATATTTTGCGCTTTTGCAATATTGCCAAAATCTGAGGGAAGAGACATTACTGTAGAGGGGATATTGAAAACGACCCAGTGCCACCATCCGCTTCCTGTCGGTGCATCGGGATCATAGACGGTTATAGCAAAGCTTTTAGTCCCTTTTGGCGCATTGTGCCACATAAGCGAAGGAGAGATGTTTTGTCCATCGCATCCAAACCCTGAAAATTCTTGCGTTTTTGTCAGTTGACCGGACAGCTCAGTACTGTGCAGGGTGAATCCACCTGCAAATAGCGTAGTAGTTCCAAGCAACACAAGGGAAGAAATAAATGAAGAAAAACGCATGATCTACTCCTGTAATTATAGATGCATGATTGTAGCGTTTTCTTGATGATACTTTTTATTCGAATAGCGATTGATGTGTTGGCTGTTTCTTAGGTGCAGTTGTTTTTTTAACGATTTTCAAAATATTTAAGTAGGTTATTAAAATAGCAATATTGGAATGATAGGTCTCTTCATCACGATACCCTTTTGCGATAGAGAGTGACCCTTGGATGGAAGCGATGATAAACTGGGCGAGTTGCTGTACATTGACATCGGAGCGAATGATATTGGCATTGATACCCCGCTGTAAAGCATCTGTGATCGCATCGTGCCAGGTGTCCATTATGGCGGCTAAAAGGGTTGAAAATTCTTCATCATTGGCACTGAGTTCATGGATTAGATTGTTTATCGGGCATCCGTATTGGATCTCAAAAAGGACGTTTTGAGTAAGTGTCGTACGGGGGAGTTCTTTGAGCAGTGACTCAAGCGCGACAATGGGATCGTTATGCATTTGTAGACCCTGTACCCAAAAACGATCGATAAACGCTTCTAGTACATCTTTAATCGATTCGAGTGCGAGCTCTTTTTTGGAGCCGAAGTAGTGGTAGAGTCCACCTTTGGAAGATCCTGCACGCTTCAAAAGATCAATAAGGTTACAGGCGTGATAGCCCTCATGATAGAGGGAGGTGAACATGGTATGTATGAGCTGTGCTCGAACATCGTTTTTCATGGGTTCTCCAATGACAAACTTTATGGTTTGTTGCAAGCATTCTACATCAGACAAGCACACTTGTCAATGGATGCTGTTTTGAGGTAATTTTATTTTTAATTTTATTATGATGTTTTTCGAGGCAAGATATGGGAACTTATCGCATAAGGATTTATTATGAAAAAGTATGAATGTGATCGATGTGGGTACATTTATGATCCGCTTTTAGGAGATCCTGAAAATGGTATAGCACCAGGAACGCCGTTTGAGGATCTGCCTGAAGACTGGGAATGTCCTGATTGCGGTGCACACAAAGAGGAGTTTTCGCAACTCGAAGAAGCGTGAGATGAACCATACGATTCATAGAGCCAATGAGCGGGGACTCGCTGAGCATGGCTGGCTTCATAGCCGATTTAGTTTTAGTTTTGCCGATTATCATAACCGTGAACGAATGGGTTTTGGAGTACTTCGTGTTATTAATGATGATGTTATCGAACCGCAAAGCGGATTTGGGATGCATCCCCATCGTGATATGGAAATCATTACTATCGTGTTAAAAGGTTCCATTGAACACACCGATTCATTAGGTCACCATGGATTTACG
Source organism: Sulfuricurvum sp. (assembly GCA_030692765.1). GTDB lineage: Bacteria > Campylobacterota > Campylobacteria > Campylobacterales > Sulfurimonadaceae > Sulfuricurvum. The sequence continues at coordinate 41,201 of JAUYUB010000001.1, read as the reverse complement.
AATGCAGGTGAGATACAGATGATATCGGCAGGCAGTGGGATTGAGCATTCCGAACGCAATCCGTCTATGGATGAGACATTGGAATTGTTTCAAATCTGGATTTTCCCTAATATGCACAATCTGACTCCGCATTATGAACAGCGGGATTTTCGCGATGCTTCAGTATTAGCTGTATGGGGCGTGCTTGTCAGCGGTGATGGGCGTGAGGGATCGATGAAAATTGCTCAGGATGCCAATATCAAAATGGCACGTTTAAATGCAGGTTCCGATTTACTCTGTGATGAAACTTCAGTAGGATACGGAAGATTGTTGCTGGTAATCGAAGGAGAGATCCAGTGCATGGATGAGACGTTGGGACGGCGTGATGAACTGCAGACACAAGAGACGCAAGCGTTTAGTATTCATGCGATGAGCGAGTCTCATCTCATCCTTTTTGAAGTACCGATGAGACGATAGGCAGTTTTATAAAAAGCTCTGCATTGCATAGGCAATCAGGGGAAGGGTGATCAAACACAAAATGATCCCGTATCCGACCATTGCCGCACTCAATGCAGGGGCAAAGCCCGCAGCGATTGCTAATGCCCCTGCCGTGATCATAGAGGGCATTCCGGACTCCAAAACAGACACTTGCATAGCGATGGGGTCAACTCCCAGTTTAAATAACAATCCAAATGCGATGAGTGGCATCACGATGAGTTTGAGTACCAGCGCTTTTGAGAGGAGGGGATAATCGATCTCACCGCTCAGGCGTAGTGAATAGCCTACCGAGACCAAGGCGAGAGGCACCAGTGTAGAAGCGAGTATCTCGAGATAGGGAGAAAGTGATAAAGGCATTTTTCCAAAAAACAGAGCAAAAAGCAGGAAAAAAAATGGTGGAAACATGAACAGCTTTTTAAGAATAAGACGTTTATGTACTTTGCCAATTTCATAATAGGAGATGACAGCGCTTCCATACAAAGCCAGTATTAAAAATGTCCCAAACTGGTCATACATGAGTACATAGCCAATCGCATCAGCACCTACAAGGGTCTTGATAATCGGTATTCCGACAAATGATGTGTTTCCCAGCGGAATGACAAGTAAAAGGGCTGCTCTGACATCCGTCGCATAGTTTTTCGTCATCAGGATCACGAGGTAGAACATTATGGGAAGCAAGAGCCATGGGATCAAGATGCTACTGAGGGCGGAACCGTTCAAGACGATTTTTGGAACTTGAATCAAAACCGTTGCAGGAAGAGAGACGTAGATGACGAAAAAATTGAGGCTTTTGGAAAAATCAGCAGGAGCATCCGCTTTTTGAAGCAGTATTCCGATCAGTAGCAGTGCGATGATAAATACAAATTGTTCCATACGCTCTCCCACTCATTATTGTGTTGAATAATAATCAAGGAGGGCTTTTGATTCCATTAGTTACTGGTCGTATTGCCTCCAAGGGCTGTTTTTGATCCAAGTGGAAGTGTTATAAGATCTTTATTTCGGTACACAGAGATCATGGCGATCTCATTGTCTTTGAGCTTTGAGAGTTGCGTATTAAACTCTTGGAGTGTTTTAATACTGGAACCATTGATTTTAATGATTTTGTCCCCTTTGACGAATCCTGATGTTTTGGCTGAACCATAGCTGATAATGGTCGCTATCTCGCGCTCTTTTTCTTCCAAAATCAGTCCCAATTTTTCGGCTTGGTCTGCTGTTCCTATATTACTTATTGGGGTAGTAAAATTTGGCACTATGCCCAACGAGATCATAGTGTTGGCGTATTTCTTATCCCGAATGTAGGTCAACTTTAGACTATCGCCTGGTTTTGACTGTTCCATGTATCGGTGAAGCATCCCGTTGTCGGTAAATTTTTCATCATTGAGCTGCGTAAGGATGTCTCCGGCTTTTAGCCCCGCTGTTTGAGAAGGTCCAATAGGATCGATATGGGTGATCAGCAAGGAAGACTGATAGCCTGATTTTCGGGATACTTTATCGCTGATGAGCAAGTCGGCTCCCAAATAACCACGATCAATTTTATGCTTAGAGACCAAAAGGTTTGCAATTCTAAAGGCTTCGTTAATAGGGATGGCAAATCCAATATTGGTATACGTTCCAGATTTAGAGAATGTCATGGTGGCCACTCCTATGAGCTCTCCTTTTTGGTTAAAGAGCGGACCGCCTGAATTACCGGGATTGATTGCAGCATCGGTTTGTATAAAATACTGATAGGGATAATTAGGAAGATAACGCTCCAATGCACTGATAACTCCTACCGTAACCCCAAGTCCCAGTGAATAGGGGGCACCGATAACAAAGACATTATCCCCCAGTGATACTTGTGTGCTGTTGCCAAAAGGAATCATCGCAGCATTGAGCGTCGGTACTTCCAAAATAGCAATATCGGCTTTTTCATCTTTTGCGAGTAACGTGGCAGGGTGCTCGGTGTTATTGATATCTACAACGGCTATTTTTTTGGCATCTCTGATAACATGGGCATTGGTGAGGATGTGATGAGAACTGTCAAATATGAATCCCGATCCTCCAGAGTCGTTTTGAATTAGTTCACTCTCCTCAGACGTGCTCTCACTGCGCTGAATTTTAATCTTGACGACGGAGGGCAACAGCTTACCTGATGATGCCGCAATACTCACCAATGGTTCAGCCATCAGCGTGTAAGAAAATAATGCGAGTAGAAGAGGAAGTATACGAGATAGGTTCACGATAAAAATTTCCTTATTTTCTTGAAGTCTACTAGAGCTAAGCAGAATCTCATTTCTGCAATATTGACCATATTATAGTGGTCTATCTTGAAAATCGCAGTTTTGATAACCTCTTTCGGGGTTTTGAGGGTGCTGATACTTCAGATCATTCGACAAAAGCGTATACCCGCTGTCATCATCTCACCATATGCCAAATGGGGATACGTCTTACGATACGACTTCAATTTTAAAAATGATTGAGCAGCATTATGATCTAAAATCGCTTACCGATCGAGACCAACACGCAAAAGATTTGCTCAATACGCTTATGTTATAATCATCATAATTACACTTAAGGCAGCGTTTATGATGACAATAGATAAGGAATTTCGCTTAGGATCGTCTGTAATTGCAATGAATGGTGATGACAAACTCCTTTATTTGATTGACAATAGTTGTAATTTGTACATTCTAGACAAGTCGACATTCGAATTTAGCAAACCGATCCCTATTGCATCCAAATTTTCAATACGCCACCCCTATGATAATGCTTTGAGTATATCATCGAACCTTGAGCTAATAATCGCTTCTCCTGATGATGCGAAATCGTTTTTGGTACGTTATACCAGTAAACCAGAAGTCATAGAGACATTAGATTATAATGACAAGTCTGTCTCATGTAGCCGTTTTAGTCATGATAATAGAATACTTACCATCGGTGGAGAGGATGGCAAGGTATTTTTTTATGATATGCAGCAAAAGCAGTTGATAGGTTCACTTAAGACAGTGCCCGATTCAATTTCTGCAATCACCTATTCTGAGGATAAACGTTTTGTTGCCGTAAGTTCCTTTGATAAGGGAACGGTTATATTCAATCTTGATCGCAATGTTGTTTTTAGAGATTTTAAACTTGAAGATTTTGCGATCGAACAGTCACTTTTTGTCGCTAATGACACTAAACTAATTGGTTTGACGCGTCATAAGACTTTGGTAATGTATGACGTCCAGTCACGTGCAACTTCTATCAGTTTGTTTGAAATTGAGGGATGGCCGACACAGATCGTGGCAATAGGGTCCAATCATGTTATTGTTGCAACCAAAGCACAAAAGCTTTACATTATCGATCACACTACATTTAAAATAACAACATCACTGACTTTAAGTAATGCTGGTGTCACAAAGATGGTATTACAAAATGACTATTTGTATATCAGTTATTTAGATGGTGAAGTTCAGATCATCAACACACAATTGTATGCCAAAGAGCTGGCTGGGCATCTACGTATTAATGACTTCAAGGAAGCGACCGCCAAAATCCGTCAAAATCTGTTTTTATTGACCAAAGAAATGGTAAATAAGTACGATAAGCTATGGCCATCGACATTAGAGAAGGTTAAGCAACTGATTTTTACGGGTAAAATCGATGAAGCATTTGAGATGGCGAATCCCTTTTTCCTTGATCCGCGTAAAGAAGAGCAGTACAATTTTTGCCTGGGCAATATTGACAGCTTTCAGCAGTTATTTGAGTTTATAGAAGAGAAAAAATATGTCGAGGCTCATGCTTATTGTGACGAGTATACATATCTCAAGCAGACTAAAGAGTATGAAGTGCTGGATAAGCAATGGATCAGCCTCTTTCAATCCTCTAAGCATCTTTATTTTAAAAACGATTCGACTTCTCATGCCAGTGCCAAGGCTATGCTAAAACCTTATTTATCGGTTCCCAGTAAAAAAATATTGATTGAAAATCTACATTCAGAATATAAGACATTTATGAAAGCTGATGAGTACATACGCGAACGGAATTTTAAGGGGTATTTTGAATTGGTAGGTAACAATTCATTTTTAAAGTCTGAAGAGATGTATAACCGTGTCATTCAAATTGCTAACCAGACGTATGATAAACTTAAGGCACTTCAAAAAGAAGAACAGTATGATGATGCATTAAAAGTTGCCATGTATTTAAAAGACTTTACACCGTTACGGGAAAAGGTCGCCAGTGCTGTTGAACTACTGAATTTGATCAAACAGATGATATTATGGATACATCAAAATCAGATCAGCAAAGTCTATGAGAGTGTCAATACATACAGAGAGCTCGAATCGATTGAACCATTTATCCGTTATCATGAGGCATTCCGCGCTTTAGAAAAACAGGCGTGGGAATATGCAAAACAGGGTAATTCAGCATGGATAGTACAAAACTTATCACCGTATGTCAGACAAGAGTGTACAATGCATACTATAGGACAGATTATCAAAAAGTCATATCTTCAAGAATTTAGACAGGCGTGTGAAACGCGTTCTTCAAGTCTTGATTTTGGGCGGACGATTAAGCAATATACGGCTTTGTTTGGGGTAGATAATGAATTATTCTATTTGGCCAAAACACAAAAGTTTAACAACATGCTAAGACTTGATGATAAAAGTGCCAACGAAAGAGGCTATGAGACCAAAGAATATCCAAGCACTATACTTGTGCTTACAAATGATTAGGATAGTTAAGCTTTAATATCCAACAGTCGAGTAGGCTGTTTGGCTTTTTCCATATCGGTAGCACGCATAAATCCGATATTGATGATCTCTTCTGCCCCTTCATAGTTTTGGGTGTACATCATGGAATTATAGAGACGCTTTTCAGATGGGGTCAACTGTTCAGCAACCGTAATAAAGCTCCCTTTTAGCTGTTCTTGTGTGGGGTCGTTTTGTATTTCATAGGGATTAAAAGAAGGGGGCACGTTATTTGACTGAACCTGCACTTATGCTCCTTATTCATTTTATATGAAAAGTTAGAGCAAAAAACAGTCCAATTATTCCTTGCGTGTAATGTCGTATAAAAATCGAAACACTTCCGCAACGGCAATGTAAAGTTTCTCAGGTATCTCTTTATCGAGTTCTACTTTACTTAATAGCTCAACGAGGTCAGCGTCTTCTTGGATGGGTAGATTATGAAGCTCGGCAATCTTGATGATATTTTCTGCGCTTATTCCCTTGCCTGTTGCAATGACACGCGGAGAGTCTTCTTTGGATGGGTCATATCGTAGAGCAACTGCTTTTTTCATACCTTGACCTCAAATCCTGATTGAAAATCAGTATCCTCTGGTGCATAAGCACTCTTAGAAGGTGCTTGGGACTCTGTAGCGTCATATACCCGTATAGTTCTAGGATTAATACCAGCTTGTGTCAGAAGCGTTCTTAGAGTGCCTAGATGCTCTTGTATGAGTTTTTTAAATTCAGGGTTTTGCGTGTGTGCTTGTATCTCGAGCTGATTTCCCTCATACAGTGCCATCATGAGATCAATTTTTCCGTATTCTTTGAGTTGAAGATGTACTTCGCAATAAAACTTTTTTTCTTCACGTTTTTTGAAAGCAAGAGATCCCTCTTCGAGCATGTCCCATGAAAAGGGGAAATACAGAGTATTAGAACCGTCAAGATGCGAAAGCAGTTGATGATAATCGATATGGGTTACAAGTTTATCGATTTGTGTCTGCAGATCATTGAAAATGGGGGTAGAAAGCGCTTTGATATCATCACTAAGCTGCATGAGTTGAGATTTTATATCATGTCCCAGGTGCTCTTCGAGTTGGGTTTGTATCAAAAGGTGCTCGGGTTTGGTAAAAGATGCCAATTGTTTAATGCTTACATGAACCTCTTCTACCGCTTTGGCCTGATGGGGTGTCTGTGGATCTATTTTTGGGAGGATGCGTTCAACCGTATCGGTAAGCGTTTGGATGGTTTTTATGAGAATACGCGCGGAACTCATATCTTCACTTGCTTTTGTAAGAACAGGATGTTCCAGAAACTCTGCAAGACTTTGAGAAAGATTTTTGGCTTCACTGTGATTGGTTTGAACCAATGCGTGCTGAAGTTTTTGGAGTGTTTCGCCAATTGTTTGTACCGTAAGGGCCGCTGATGCGATTTTTGATTCCATAAAGATACCGGAATTTGCAACTTTTTCTTTTAAAACAGGAGCAGTGAGGGTTGTTATGGATTGCAGTGAATGTTCGAGTTTAGAGAGTTTTGGTGCAAGATTTGGTTCTGCTTTTAGGGTTGTGATGACGTTTTTAAGTTCCTTCGAAAAATTTCCAAACTGTTTAAAGGTATTGTTGCTTTTAAGAATATCCAGAAGCACCTGATCCGATTTTATATGGGTGAGTTTGGCTTGGAAAAGGGAACTTAGAAGCGATTTTAAATCTTTTCCCTCTTTTAGCGATTCCAATTGTTGAGGAGTGGCTTGTTGCAGTGCGAGATTGAGCGCTTTGTTTTGATGGGGCATCAAAATAGAGATTTTTGCATCTGGCTTTAAAGTTATCATGGATAATAGTCTAGCATATTTAAAAGGGAACTGATAGATATAAACTATAACTAACTAATGCAATTAAAAATTAATTTTAAATTACTGATGTACAATTTTTAACTTTTTTTAATGCAAGGAGTTTTTAATGTTGTGTAAAAAACACGTTCCACTCTGCTTAATGTGCATAGGCGGTTGCCTTTCTTACTCTGTGGTTTTGTATCTTACCTTGGCCATGATAACCTTATTCCGAGTGACTACACCTATATTACCTGACACTATGTACAACAATGGGTATTTTATTCTTCGCTAAATTCCACGTTGTTTTTTGATCATCTCGTATGCGCCATTGATCTCCTGCACCTTGGCCGTTGCCGCTTGGATATAATCCTCGCTGGACCCTTGTGCTTTGACAATGTCGGGATGGTATTGTTTGACTAGGGCACGATAGGCACGTTTGAGATCATCATTGGAGGCCTCTTTGGTGATTCCCAAAAGGGAGTAGGCTTGATCGATAGAGCTTTCCTTGACGCTTTTGTGGTGAAACGATCCAAATTGCTGCAGCATGGCTGTAAGTTCATTGGGATTGAAATGCAAAAATGCGGATATTTTTGCAAGCATTGCTTCTTCGCTGTGGCTGAGAGTTCCGTCGATGTAGGCGAGATTGACGAGAAACTGCATCATCTGGATGCGTTTGTGCGAATCGTTTTGGATGATAGCGTACAGTGCAACTGCTACGGTATCGAGATTATGAGGTACTTGTTTTTCAATGTCAAAAATCTCTTTGAGTAGTTGTTTAGCAGCATTCGGGTCTGGGAACAGTGAGCTGATGTCATTGAACATATTGCCTACCAGTTCTGCTTCGAGTTCATCGACCCTCCCATCGGCTTTGGCAACTTTTGCCGTAAGGGCGACGAAAAGCCCCAATTCACTTTTGGCAAGGGATTCTTTGGTGAGAACAAAACCTCTGAACTGTTTTTGGGAATATTCGCTTCCCTCGTATTTTGAATACCCTTTGGATATCCAGTAAAAAATCGCGACTAAAAAGGCGAGAAGAAAAATTTGTGTCATGTCGTCCTCAAAAAATAAAAATGAAACGACATAGTAGCGCTAAATGGATAATGAATACTTACAATCAGTCAGTTATTTTGACGCAATTTCGTCCTGAGAGTTTTGCTTCATACAGCATCCCATCGGCTTTTGATATAAGATGATTGGCATCTTTATCAAGTCCCAATGCGATCCCAATACTAATGGTAATATTAAATGTTAAATCTTCATCTTCAACAAATACGCTGGATATTTCGACAGCTTTTCTCAAACGCTCTGCAAATTGGTAGCTTTCATCATGCGAACTAGTTGGAATAAGAATCAAGAATTCCTCTCCGCCCCAGCGAAAACAGTAGTCAGATGCGCGAGCAGTATCTTTTAATACGTTTGCGAGATGCTGGATAGCAACATCTCCTGCATGGTGACCATAGGTATCATTCACTTTTTTAAAAAAATCGATATCGATCATCATAATAGCATAAGGAGTACTATTGCGAATGGCATTAGATGTGATATGTTTGATATTTGAAAAAAAGTAATGACGGTTGTAGAGTTTTGTCAAAAAATCGCGTATGGAGATATGTTCCAACTCTTCGATTAGTTTGTTGTGACGGCGGAGAATGTACAAGTAATCCAGTGTTAAATTAAGACGGGTCAAGAACTCTTCATTCGTGAAAGGCTTTGGGAGATAATCGTTGGCTCCAATTTTTAGAAATTGGGCGAGAAGATGGTTTTTACCGGAAGCAGAGAGGGCGATAATAGGAAGTGTATCCTCCGAAAAAGTATGACGGATACGGCGGATGAGTTCAAGCCCGTTCACTTTTGGCATCTCATAATCGGTTAACAAAATATCAATATTGGCATCTTGACCATTTATACAATCTAACACCTGCTGTCCATCTTCAAATTCGATATAGCCGATATTTTGCAATTTGAGTGCATTCGCTATTTGCGTTCGTGCAAGCTTGGAATCATCACATACCCCGATTACGGTGTAGCGATTTTCATTGAGTCTTTTGATTGTTTTAATCAAATAAGAGGTAAGCGTTTTCGCGTCACTTTTGATGACGTAATCCACAAGAGTAAGAGCAATAAGTTTCGATCGGCACTCTTCGTTATCCTGCCCGGTCATAACAATTAGACGGTGATCATTACGGAGCAATTCACCGATAAAATTACCGCTGCTGTCTGGAAGATGGATATCAATTATGATAAGATCATACCGCTTTCGTGGAATCATATCCCGAGCACTGTTTTCATCATATGCAACATCACACCTAAAAGACAAACCCTTATCAATAGTTTCTTTTAGATGATTTGCTAAACTTTTAGAGTCTTCAATAATTAAAATGTGTTTAATTACTTTACAATGGTTATTAATACTTTCAGATTGTGTATTTATCATAATATTTTATTCCTATATATAGCCGTTTTAATGCATTTAGTATAACAAAACTTAATTCTTTAGCAGTTGAAATTAGTATTTAGTCTTTAAATGCGAAAGTTTATTTTAAGAGTAGTTTTTCGATATCTGCTGCGATCGATTCTGGTGTCGTAGAGGGAGCGTAGCGGTGAACGACTTTCCCCTTTTTATCCACGAGAAACTTGGTGAAATTCCATTTTATGGTCTCACTTCCAAGAACTCCTGGTGCTTGGTGTTTAAGATATTGGTAGAGTGGATGTGTTTTTACCCCGTTGACGTCAATTTTTGAAAACATAGGAAAGGTGACCCCATAGTTGATACGACAAAAATTTTCAATCCCTGCTTCATTGAGGGGCTCTTGTCCCGCGAACTGGTTGCAAGGAAATCCGAGCACGACAAACCCTTTGGTCTTATAGGTTTTGTACAATTTTTCCAAACCTTCAAACTGAGGCGTGAAACCACAGCCGCTAGCAGTATTGACGATCAGTATTACGTTGCCGCGATAAGAGGCCAAAGTTGTTTTATCATGATGGATAGTTGTGACATCAAAGTCATAAATCGATGGTGTTGCCATAAGGGTACTCCATAATGTTATAAAAATAAGCAAAGCTTTCATAGCCTAGTGCTTCTGTACTTTCTTTTCACCCGGAGGCGGACGATATTGGCCATCTTTGATCCCTTTGGATATTTTTTCTAGGGTATGTTTAGCTTGAAGGGTTTGATTGACAGAATTATTCTGAAGCGGTAAAACGAAGGCGAGTAAAATAAAAATCAGACTAAAAACCAATCCGCCCAACACTGCAAGAATAAGTTTTAGTTTATCATCATCCATAGAATAGCCTTCCTAATCATATTAGGAATATTATAGCTTATTTTGAGGATAGTTAAAAATTAGGATAGTTTACCTGCAGAGACGAGGCGGTCAACAATCGCCATGTTTTTCATAACTCGATTGTAGTAGGGGTGGTTGTTCATTCCACCATTGTATCCGCTAACGGCATGAAATGAGTTACTGCGCTGCTCATGCAAGAGGACAAGATAATGAGTGGCTATTTTAGCTGAGAGACGTGTGTCGCCTAATAAACGGGCGGCAAGTTGAATATCACTTAGCTTATTGAGCCAGCGAAGTTTTTTGACGTATTGAGATACATGCCGTGCTGTATTAACACGGATTTGCATAGCACCTAAAGAGGCTTTTGTAATGGATTTTTTATGATGATAATCACCAACTAAAGCTTCTCCGGCATCACTTTCTGTGATACAGATGGCACTTAACGTATTTTCGTAAGTTGTCCCATGTTTATCAGGTATACTTTTAGCTACGTCGCGTATTGTCTGCAATACATGCAGTTGTTTTGCTGTCATTTTCGTTTGCATGTCTTTTGCAAACGATGACAGGGTTAAAAGTATTATTAACGAAATTAATTTCAAAATTAATACCTCCTTATTTTGGTAGTGAAATTTTAAACGATTGAATGACCTCCAAGCGGTGTGTGAAGCTGGTAACTGTTTGAGTTAAGATAAAGTTATCAATATCATCACTTTGTCCCTATCCATAGGGAAAACTAATATTAAGTTTCGCTGAATATACGGGTCTTTATTGTTATTGTACGTGACTTATGTGTTGGGTGGTTTAAGTTTGGAGAAAAAATCAAGCTATATTTAAGCTAAAAATGAAGGAAAAAAATAATAATGTGTAAAAAAGAAACATTGTTTAAACTTTATATCGTATTTTTTTGTTTATCCATCTCGTTGCATGCAAAAATTATGCTAGGTGAGTTGAAAAGTATCAACAACAACTCCGTTATGTCTCTTTTGGACAATAATAATCCGGTGAAATGTGAGCCTCATGGGATAAAAACATTGGAATGGCTGATACGTGATGCTGCATCTTCTGGTGAGTGTCAGAAAAGTGTGGATGCTTTTTATGATGCGCATCCGCACGAAAGACTGTACGCTCAAGAGCATTTACATCTTTATCAGAGATACCATTATGAAAAAGATGACGCAGGAGGGTGTATTCTATATGCAAACGGTCCTGAGAGTTACAGTGAGATGCTATTGAACGAGGGGTTGGCAATCGTGGATGAAAAATATAATAACCGTGGGTGGAATGAGAAATTGAAACGGGCTTCTGTACGAGGACAAAAGAAAAAAGAGAGTATTCACAGCAGCGACATTTTAGAAAAATGCATTGAGAAGAAGCGCTAAGGGTTTTTGGTCTACTTGCTGGTGAGGTAAATCCAAAAGTCTTTATGCGTCTTTCCTTCATTAAGAAAGTAAAACTGCAAGATGGCAACCCGATAAAGGGTTATGATCATTTTTGCAAAAGGGACAATAAGGCTAAAGAACATCCACCATGGCTGTTCTTGGTCCCCTTTTGAGAGGACCATCTCTTCTATGCCGATATTTTTACTAAGATATACTCCAAGTGCCATTGAAAAAACAAAATTAAGAATGACGCCGAAAATAGTATAAGAATAAAATTCGCTTGAAGTTAAGTCTATCATAGTCTTATCTTACTCTTTATAATTATTAATAGCGTCTTGTAAAATTTTAGTCGCGCTTGCTTTGTCTTCAAACCCTTTTACTTTTACCCATTTATTTGGTTCAAGCATTTTATAGGTTTCAAAAAAGTTTTTGATTTTTGCCAAAGTATGCTTTGGAATATCTCCAAGATCTTGGATTTCCTCGAAAGTTGGATCGATTTTAGATGTTGGAACTGCAAGCAATTTCTCATCGATACCGCTTTCGTCTTCCATGATTAAAACACCTACTAAACGACAGTTGGTGACACATCCCTCAACCATAGGATATTCAGTAAGAATCAAAATGTCAGCCGGATCACCGTCTTGTGAAAGTGTTTTATTCACAAAACCGTAGTTCGCCGGATAATACATTGCTGAGTGCATAACACGATCAAGCACTAAAGCACCGCTTTCTTTTTCAACTTCGTATTTAATGTTTGAACCGCACGCAATTTCTATAATCGCTTTTATTTTATCCGGATTTTCACCGTATCCGATTTTATTAAGATCCATAGGGCACCTTTTCTATTATGTAATAATTGGCGCGGATTGTAACGCAATATTCTTATAGGTTAATTGAAACCTATAGAGTAAAACTTTTTTAATGAACTTTATACTAAAATCACGTCAACGTATTAACACGTGGAAATTATACAAGGGCAGTGGGACGTGGAGTTACTAACCAAAGTAATGAAATATTTAAATGTATTTCAAGATAAAAATCTCTCAGAGTTACAGGTGTGTACGGGTAAAAACCAAAACACAGAATGTGATTCACTCCCTGATGATCGTTCTAACGGTGCAAGAGTTGCGGCAATCGCTGCGGCATTGCACCATCATGAGACTGTTGAGAATGATGTAAGAGCGAAAGTGGCTGCAATTGCAGTCGCATTGCATCATCACGAATTGCAAACAGCGTCACAGAAGAATGGTTCATGGGGGCTTGCTGCTCTCGTTGCCGCGATTCACCACCACAAAAATACAAAGAAGTAGGGAAGCTGATAAATGGCAAAAAAATACATCGACATAATGGATACTACGTTCCGTGACGGTTTTCAATCCGTATTTGGCGGACGGGTGTTGATGAACGATTTCTTTCCGGCCGTTGAAGCTGCGAAAGAAGCAGGGATCACCCATTTTGAATTCGGCGGCGGAGCACGTTTTCAAAGTCTTTTTTTCTATCTAAATGAAAATGCATTTGAAATGATGGATAAGTTTCGTGCCATCGTTGGACCGGATGCAAATCTTCAAACACTTGCACGGGGTGTAAATACTGTTATGCTTGATACGGGAAGCCGTGAGATGGTAGATTTACACGCTAAAATGTTTAAGAAGCACGGAACAACAACGATCCGAAACTTTGATGCACTCAATGACATTGAAAATCTTAAGTACTCAGGTGAGCGCATTGTTCATCATGGATTGAAGCATGAAGCAGTTGTTACATTAATGGATCTTCCTCCAGGGTGCGTAGGTGCTCATGATGTTCCGTTTTATGAGAAAACACTTCGCGCACTTTTAGATTCTGGGATTCCTTATCACTCAATCTGTTTTAAAGATGCTAGTGGAACATCAAGTCCTCAAAAAGTGTACGAAACCATTAAAATGGCACGTAAATTGGTTCCTGAAGGAACACATCTACGTCTTCATACGCATGAGACTGCAGGTGTGGCTGTTGCCTGTTACCTTGCAGCACTTGATGCAGGTATCGATGGTATTGATATGGCGGCTTGCCCCGTGAGTGGTGGTACATCACAGCCTGATATTTTGACCATGCTGCATGCGGTTAAGGGAAAGAATTTTGATCTCGGTGGCTTGGAATTAGAAAAAATTCTTCAATATGAAGACGTTTTGGGTGATTGTTTGAAAGATTATTTCATTCCGCCTGAAGCGACACAGGTTTCACCTTTGATTCCATTTTCGCCAATGCCGGGTGGAGCATTGACCGCAAATACACAAATGATGCGTGACAACAACATGTTGGACCGTTATCCTGAAGTTATTCGTGCTATGCGTGAAGTGGTTGAAAAAGGTGGATATGGTACATCGGTTACTCCGGTGTCTCAGTTTTATTTCCAACAAGCGCTTAACAACGCATTGATGGGACCATGGAAAAAAATTGCACCGGGTTACGGTAAAATGGTATTGGGTTACTTTGGTAAAACACCAACCGCACCTGACGCTGAAGTCATTCGTATCGCTTCAGAGCAGTTGAAGCTTGATCCTACATCCGAGAATGCAATTGATATTGCAGACCGTGATGAAAAGAAATCGATTGCGTATTGGACAAATGTTCTAAATGACGAGGGTATTGAAGCTACGGATGAAAATATTTTCATCGCAGCTTCATGTGATGTAAAAGGAATTGCTTTCCTCAAAGGGGAAGCTACAGTTAACGTACGTAAAAATGGCCCGAAAGTGCCAGAACCACTTCAATCAACACTACAGGAGAATTTTAATATGGCAAATGGTACTTACACAGTAATCGTAGACGGACAACAATACAACGTGCAAATCGTAGATGGTAATGCAAATGTTCAATCAGTGACACCAGTAGCACAAGTTGCAGCAGTAGCACCTGCTGTTGCGGCACCGGTAGTAGCAGCTCCGGTTGCAAATGCAAACGCAATTTGTGCAGAACTTCCAGGTTCTGTGTTTAAGGTTCTTACAGCAGTTGGTGACAGCGTTAATGTCGGTGACAAGATTATGATTTTGGAAGCTATGAAAATGGAGATTGATGTTCTTGCGCCGCGTGCAGGAAAAGTAACAAGCCTTAGCGTTGTGCCAAATGATAAAATTGTAGCGGGTCAAGTACTTGCTGTCGTAGAGTAATTTTTTACTTTTATCTTCTTTCTTTTCCCCTGTGGGGAAACTCTTCTTATTCTTATTTCCTTTTTATCTTGGCAATAAATTAGTTTGTGAACACTCTTGCATTTTTTCAATGATAAGCGGGATGATGTCATGACTTTTTGTTTTATTGATAAACCCATTCGCTCCAAGTCCTGCCGCTTCACGTTTGTTATTGTCTCCAGTCATGGAACTGTTGACGATAATAGGGATATTTTTAGTTTCATTGTTTGCTTTTAGTTTTTTTACAACCGTGAATCCAGACATTTCTGGCATCTCAATGTCCGTTATGATCGCGGGGATCGAAGAAGGATTTGGATGTGCTGAAATATAATCGATTAGTTCTTTTCCATTGTTAAACATTTGGTAGGAGAGATTAGCATTGGCAAATATTTGTCGTAAATGCCGTTGCGCTGTTTTAGAATCTTCCGCTATGAGTACAGTACCGTTACGAAGTTTGTCAGGTATGACCAAATTTTGTATATTTTCGGGTGACTCTTGTATGTTGACCATAGCTTGCGGAATAACATCAGCTAGAAGTTTTTCATAGTCAAGTACTAAGCATAAACTGCCGTCATCCAAGCGGGTATCATTGATAATAAGCCCATCTTCCCCCAAGCGATAGCTATCTGGTGCGTGCATCTCACTCCAGTTTTTTTTAATAACACGATGAGCGAACATAATACGAATACCAATAATGATCCCATTGAAATCACAAATCAAAAGATTGGAAGCTTTCTTTTGTTCACTATTTAGTTCCGAATTTAACCATTTTGGCAAATTAAGAATCGGAATTTGAAGTCCACGTAAAACAATGGTACCCTCTAAAAGGGGATGTGAGGCGGGAATAAGAGTTAAATGATGATGCTTTGATTCAACGACTTCGCGTGTTTTAAAAACGTTAATAGCATAATAGGGAGAAGTCTCGGCGACATCAACTTTGAATATGAGGAGTTGTACCTCATTGTTTTTCGCCAGGTTAGTGGACGCATCTACATGTTCTAAAAGAGACATTCTAAACCTCTGCTAATTTATTGTATTAATGATATCACAAATAAGGGCTTTTTTTTACTAAAAAGTAAAGCCGTAGCACTGTAAAATATATAAAAATCGTAATGCTAAAGGCGCAGTGTACCTAAAATGAGTCAAACTACCACTTGTCCGTTGGATTGTTATGATGCATGCAGAGTTGTAATCGATAGTAATGGGAAATTAAAAGGCGATCTTACCCATCCGACTACACAAGGTTATTTATGCCCTCATTTAAACCATTTTGATGAGTTTGAACGAATTTTAGAACCGCGATTACATGGCAAGACGATCAGTATGAATGAAGCAATGCAACAGCTCTACACATCACTGCATATCAGCGAGCCTCAAAAGATGCTGTTTTATCGCGGCAGTGGCAATATTGGTCTGATGCAGCGCAGTATGGACCATTTTTTTACACTTATGGGCGCTACAGGGACACGAGGTTCATTATGTGACGGTGCGGGAGAAGCAGGGATAATTGCGGGCCGCGGAGTGAATCATGTACTTTCCCCCCAGATGATCAATGCATCAGAAGTCGTGATTGTATGGGGAAGAAATCCTCATGTAACTCATTCTCATTTACTTGGATCCCTTAAAAATAAAACGATCATTGTGATTGATCCCCTCCAAACGCAATTGGCAAAAACGGCAGATATTCATGTGCAGATCAAACCGCATTGTGATTTGCAGCTTGCAGTGATTTTATCTCGTTTTCTGGTCTCTGGTGACATGCATGACAAAGTATTTTTGGAAAAGTACGGAAATAAATATCCAGAATTTTATCAATTGACGCAGAAACTTGAACTTATAACTACACTTCAAGCGATTGATGTGACCATGGATCAGATAGGCTCGGTATTGGAGTTGATCCGGGGTAAAAAAACAGTGATTTTAGTCGGAGTTGGGGTACAAAAATATCGTAATGGGGCAGAGGTTCTTCGGGCGATAGATGCATTTGGAGCAATGTTGGGATTATTTGGAAAAATAGGATGTGGGGTAGGGTTTTTGGGCTCATCGACGCAAGGATTAGAACTTCCATTTCAAAAATTTCAAAAAACTGTCCCTAAGGCCACGATCGATTTCTCAAAATTTGAAACGGTGTTTGTACAGGGGGGAAATCCACTGGGGCAAATGCCTGACAGTACCAAAGTTGTCAAAGAGTTTGCGGCATCGCGGTTTAAAATATATTTCGGACTCTATGAAAATGAAACCTCACGCTTATCTGATTTGATCATCCCTGCGAAAACTTTTTTGGAAAAAGAAGATGTGCGCAGCTCGTATGGGGATTTCAGCTTTGAAAAAATGTCAAAATTGCGCCATAGCGATACAGGAATCAGCGAATACGATTTGGCGTACGGGCTGTGCAGCCATTTTAATCTCTCTGTCCCTTCGCAGCAGGAGTGTCTGGATCTCTTTTATGATCAGATGGTAAGTAAAAATGGAGTAAACTATCGAAAGAACATGCCTGATGTCCCATACGAAAACGGATTTGAGACGCAAAGCGGTAAATTTGAATTTATGCAACAGTTGGATTTAGGGTCTAATGACGATGAAGGGCTGTTTTTAATAACGCCTAAATCTGCCAGATCGCTTAATTCACAGTTCCATCGTTCAAATGGGATTTATCTGCACCCGCAGTGCGGTTTTGAATTAGGGGATAGGGTGAGGGTCACCAGTAAAAGCGGATCAATACAATTATCGGTACTGCATGATGAGCGTTTACGCCGTGACTGTGCGATCATTTATGCCGGTACACCCGGAGTAAATAACCTAACACCAAGCTTGTTGAGTTATGATGGTGAAAACGCAGTTTATCAAGAAAATAGAATAAAGGTAGAAAAATGTTAACACAAAATTTTGATCAATTTGTCCTTCCAACGTACGCTCGTCAGCCTTTGAGCTTTGTAGAGGGAAAAAATGCCCGTCTTACGGACAGTGAGGGTAAAGAATACATTGATTTTGCTGCAGGGATTGCCGTGTGCAGTGTAGGACATGCCAATGAGCGTTTGACTAAAGCCATTTGTGATCAAGTCTCTAAAGTGATTCATGTATCCAACCTATATTACATAGAGCCGCAGGGTGAATGCGCCCGTCGTATTGTAGAGCTGAGCGGCTACGATATGAAATGTTTTTTTGGCAACAGCGGTGCGGAAGCCAATGAGGGTGCGATTAAGATTGCTCGAAAATATGGGGAAGTGGATGGCGAACCGAAGCGGTATAAAATTATTACGTTGGAACACTCATTCCACGGTCGTACGATTACGGCACTTAAAGCTACAGGGCAAGAGTCGATGCACAACTATTTCGGTCCTTTTCCGGATGGATTTGTTTACGCTAAAAATATCGATGAGATTGAGTCGCTATTGGATGAACATACGGTTGCGGTAATGATTGAACTGGTCCAAGGAGAGGGTGGAGTTCAACCTCTGGATCGTGCAAAAGTACAGGCATTGGCGGCATTGCTGAAATCGAAAAACATTTTGCTAATGGTCGATGAAGTTCAGACGGGTATCTACCGTACGGGTGAGTTTTTGGCCTCAAATTTGTATGATATTCAACCGGATGTCATTACCCTGGCAAAAGGGCTAGGTGGAGGAGTTCCGATTGGTGTTGTGATGACCAATCGTTTGGATATCTTTGCTGCAGGGGATCATGGATCGACCTTTGGCGGTAACTATCTCTCTACGGCTGCTGCCAATGAAGTGCTTGATATTCTCGAAGAACTAAAGAACAGCGGAGAGCTTGATGAGACGTTGATCTATTTTGAAGAGGCATTATCCCGTTTTGCCGCTAAACACCCTGCAATTTTCATGGAACATGTCGGATTTGGGCTTATGCGAGGGTTGCGTGTTGTGGATGCGGATACCTTGGGTAAGATCATAAACAATGCTCGTAATGAGGGACTTATCGTACTAAAAGCAGGACGTAATACCCTTCGATTCCTTCCACCTCTTACGATTACTAAAGAGGACATCAGCGAAGGATTTGCGCGACTTGAAAAAGCGATGGCAAGTCTCTAAGGTCGGGAATGCTTTTTAGTCAGTATATGCATGAGTGGCTGTATGGCGAAAACGGCTATTACGGCTCGTATCATCCCATTGGTAAAAAAGGGGATTTTTACACCGCGGTCAGTACCTCCAAGTTTTTTGGCGGTTCCATCGCACAACATATCATCAAACGTATCGATGAGGGATTCCTGGCTTCCGACTCATTGATCTGTGAGATCGGTGCTCACCACGGTTATTTGTTGGCGGATATCATCGAATTTATGTATACGCTTAGACCCCAACTGTTACAAACCCTCCGCTTTGGGATTGTTGAACGCTTTGATGCACTGCAAGCCCAGCAGAAGAGCTATTTTGAAGAATCGTTTGGTGATGTTATCAAACTGGAACATTATCACGATGTCAGTGAGATAAACGCTTCGTGTGCCTTTTTCTTGGCTAATGAAATATTTGATGCCTTTGCTTGCGAACTTTTCTACAAAGGAAAAATAGGCAGAGTGGAAGAGGGCAAAGTAATCTTTGACGTAGAGTCGCCTGAATGTTCCGCACATGCACTAAAATATAAAAAAGATCGTGGTGAGATCGCGGTTGGATACGAATCTTTTGCACAATCGATGGCACAAAGCGTTGGAAAATTTGAGTTTATGAGTTTTGATTACGGTGAGCTGGATGCACGCAGTGATTTTTCTATTCGTGTCTATCAAGAGCACAAAGTGTTTCCGCTGTTTGATGAAGAACTGGATATGCAAAAAGCATTTGGCACTACGGATATTACCTATGATGTCAATTTTTCCCACGTGAAAGAGGCCTTTGAAGCGCAAGGGATGAAATGTGTGCAGTATTCGACACAGCTGGTTGCATTGGTGGAGATGGGAGTCTTGGATTTACTCGCAACGCTCAAAGAAAAAGCAAGCGATGAGATCTATATCCAAGAACTTGAAAAGGTTAAAGTTCTTATCACTCCATCGCTGATGGGAGAACGGTTTAAAATGATCCGTTTTGTAGAAGAATAAAATTAAATAGGGGAAATGATGAAGATCAAAGTAAACGGAGAAGAAAGAGAAGTTGCCCAAGCAACAACCCTTGAACAACTGATACACTCACTTGGGCTAGAATCAAAAGTAATGGCTGCTGCGGTCAATATGGAAATCGTAAAACAAGACGCATGGAATCAAGCAGTTTTGAACGATGGGGACACTATCGAATTGCTTGACTTTGTTGGTGGTGGGTGAACTACGCTTGAGCTGACAATAGTTTCTCATATTTGGCTTTGAGTATTAGGTGCTGTTTGTGCAGTTCCTCGTACTCTTTTTTGTAATCAATCTCAAACTCTTCATCATTGTTAACAGTACTAGAATCTTCAATGACTTTTTTCTCGATTTTTGGATTGAGGATATAGGTAACTTCTTTACCGTTTTCTTCTTTGACCGCCGTTTGCAGTTCACCGTTCATCGTTTTCTTGATGACAGCGTGGATGCTGAGTCGATTGAGGGATGCGTATTTTTGTATTGTTATTAATTCTTCCATCATTTTTTTCCTATAGAGCTGTTTTACGTAGTACGATACCTGCTAAATACGCAGAATTTGGGATATTTAGAACATAAGGATGATCTTCATCGGCTCGTAACATTTCTATCACTTCAAGTGGGATACGTGCTTTTGTTGATGCTTCCAGTGAAAGCTCCAGCAGATCACTCAAAGCGACATGGTGGGAGCATGAGAACACCGCAACGATTCCATTTTCATTGAGAAGTTTCAATGCCGCTGAGAGGAGAAATTTGAACCCTTTGATCGCCCCTTCGGCTTCTTTTTTGGTCTTGGCAAAGGGAGGGGGATCGAGGACGATGCAGTCATAGGTATTTTTGGTCATCTTCTCTAAGGTTAAAAAATCAAAAGCGTCTTGTTTGATAATCTCACAGGTCTCAAAACCGTTGAGGGTAATGTTTTGTGCCACTTGTGCCAATGCATGATCGGCAAGATCGACAAAACGGACTGTAGCACCATTTTTGAGGGCATACAAGCCAAATCCACCTGCATTGCAGAAGATATCGAGTACTTTATCGTCTTTGTGAATATACTGGGCAACGGCTTGGCGGTTGCGGCGTTGATCGAGATAAAAACCAGTTTTTTGCCCTTCGTAGAGATTGACGACAAAGGAGATACCATTTTCTGCGATGGTGATCTCTTGGGGTACTTCGCCGTAAATAACATCGTTTTGGGTTTCGATACCTTCTTTTACACGGACTTTGATGTCCGATTTGTCAAAAATACCTTTTGGATTGAGTACCTCAATGAGTGATTGAAGAATCTCTTTGCGAAAGCACTCCATTCCCAGAGTATTGATCTGTATCGCGGCATAACCGTTGTACCAATCAACGATGAGTCCCGGAAGAAAATCGGCTTCAGAGTGAACGACACGATAGGCATCAGAAGTACTTGTTATATTTGTCCGTTTTTTTAGGGCTTGTTGCAGGCGTGCAGTGAAAAACGCTTGATTGATCTCTCTTTGTTCAAACGTGAGAATACGGACAGAAATTTTACTTTTTTGATTGATGTACCCGCGACCTAAAAACTCACCGTTGTGGGAAAGGACATCGATTACTTCACCATCTGGAAGGTCCGTAGGAGAGACAAGCTCGTTTTGATAGACCCAGCAAAAAAAACTTTTGAGTTTATAAGAGGCGCTTTTGGTAATGGTGACATTTTTCATCTATTTCCCTGATTTGTCCCATTAATAAGCTATGTGACGGATGTCGTAATGGTATCATAGGAGGAGTTAGCGGGGGATAAAAGGCATTTGCTGTTACTAAAAGAATTTGTGCTACTATAAGACAGAAAAAGACTTCAGATTATTGATGGAGAGTTTACAGATATGAGACTTCACGCATTAGGGTTATCGGTTCTGTTGGCCGTATCGTTGCACGCTGAGCCTTATGTATTGGGTCAGGGCTATCATGTGGATGATATACTCAATATCGGCGGCTATTTTTCGAGTGATTTTACGATGCAGGAAAGTCAAGATACTGCAAGATTGGATGATGTTGCCGTTATGGCATATGGGGATATCAATCCTATGTTTTCCTACTTGGTAGAACTTGAAGCGGTGGGTTTTTACAGTAAAAATTTTACTAATGGGGAAGAGAGTGGAGACCGTAAGTTTCATATAGAGCGTCTATTTGGTGATCTTTGGCTCTCGGATGCGTACAATATCCGTTTTGGAAAACAAATAACACCTGTAGGCTACTGGAATAAAGAGCCGATTAATGTTTTGCGTGATTCGAGTTCTAATCCTCTGTACAGCAAGCTCCTTTTTCCAAAATTCTTGACCGGTATTGATATCAATGGCTTTATTCCAGGGATGGAAGCTACGAGTTATCACCTTTTTGGACAGAAGAATCGAGATTTGGATCAAGGTTATATCAATATTCCCAATACCCATTTCTTCGGACTCGCAGTCGAAAAAGAGATATCAAACGATTGGGCAGCAGGGGGAAGTGTCGGCGAATATATCACGGCTGTTGGAGATCAGCGAACCCGCTATGTGCAGGCGAATGTAAAATATGATGACACGACGTGGCAGGTGATGAGTGAAGCGTTGGTTGCCAAGAGTACCTATGCTCAAAACGTGGATGATTACACGCTCTCAGGTTATGCGCAGGGGATGTACCGTTATACACCGCAACATGCCTTTATTGCACGTGTAGAGCACTTCAAAGATCACCATACACAGTATGAAGACAATAGCGGAGTCTTGGGATATAGCTATCGACCGCTGTATTGCGTCTCCCTAAAAGGCGAGTACCAATGGCACTCACAGCACGATGAAAATCGGGCATTAATTTCGTTTTCGGTACTTTTCTAATGAAAGCGCTTATGATTGCCATCGGACTTTCCGTAACACTCATGGGATCACAGTACACATTGATTGTTTCAAAAAAAAGCGATTTAGGGACCTTGTCGATGCAGCAGGTAAAAGAGATCTTTTTGCAAAAACGCCATACGGTTGGAAGTCAGCGGGTGATTCCTCTAAACTTGCTTGGACAGCATGAATCGCGCGGTTTATTTGAGTTCACAGTATTGGGGATGGATCGGGAACATTTGAATAACTATTGGGTGAAAAAGCATTATGAGGGGGTATCGCCTCCATTGACACAGGGTTCATTTGAATCGATAAAAGTATTTGTACAAACTGTAGAAGGTTCAATTGGCTATGTCCCCTCTTCAATGGTGGATAAGACGGTAAAGGCTGTTTATGAGTTTTAGACTTAAAGCGATTCTCCTTTTTTTAGCGCTCAGTCTCGTTCCGTATGCCCTTACGATGATCTTTCTAGGCAGTTCGTTTCGTACGGAGCAGTATGATGCAGTCACCAGAGAGATGAATACCCAACTGGATCTAACGGTGCAACGTGTGGATCAGCACTTTGCCACTCTTAAAAAAGATATGGAATTTATGGCCAAATCTGATGTAATGAATGACCTCTATACAAATGATTTGGATAAGCGTATCGGAACGCTGTTATCAACAAAAAAATTCGACATGAAAATGATAGGTAATTTTTATGTGGTAGATCAAAAGAATATGATTGTCGCATCCAGTGATTTTACTACCATTTCTAAAAATTTTACTCCGATTTTCAAAAAGCAAGAAAAGGAAACATTTTTGAGTGTTCCCGTAATATCGAGCTTGACGCAGCAGAAAATCGGTCAGTTGGTGTTGACCTACCCAATGGAAAACTTTAAACCGTTTTTTTCAAACTCTCCGGAACGTCATTATTATGTTGTTCATCATGATGGAAGCATCCATCTGCGACCCAGTGTTTTTAAAGAGTCGTTAAAAGTTACCCGAAAGTTAGGAAATAAGACAGATACCACGATCGTTCTTGAAGAGAAAAAAGAGTTCGCCTATCATCTCCTGTATAAATATGAGAAGTGGTTTATCATCATGCTGCTTGCAGGAACCCTGGTTATCGCGTCAGCCGCCTATTACATTGCGACTTTGCTTATTCGTCCCGTTATCAGCCTCTCAAATGTTGCTAAGGAGATAACCCGAACTCAAGACTACACGCAAAAAGTCACTGTAGATCGAGACGATGAGGTAGGACAACTTTCCGATGCATTTAATACGATGATCGGGGGTATGGATCGCGCGCTGGAGGAAATTACGGCGCTCAATACCGAGATCGAAGATACGCAGCGCGAGGTTGTTTTCACGATGGGGTCTATCGGTGAGAGCCGATCCAAAGAGACGGGAAATCATGTCAAGAGGGTTGCGGAATACACTAAATTACTTGCACTGCATTATGGGTTGGATGAAGACGAATCGGAAATGCTCAAACAAGCTTCCCCGATGCACGATATTGGAAAAGTAGCCATTCCCGATGCCGTGCTAAACAAGCCGGGTCGATTTGATGAGGAAGAGCGAAAAATTATGGATACGCACGCGGCACTTGGATTTGATATGCTTAAAAATTCGCAGCGAACGTTACTCAAAATGGCGGCTACCGTTGCGTATGAACATCATGAGAAATGGGATGGAAGCGGATATCCAAGAGGCCTTAGCGGCGAAGATATTCATATCTATGGCCGTATTACGGCCTTGGCCGATGTTTTTGATGCACTTGGAAGTGACCGTGTGTATAAAAAAGCGTGGGATGATGAACGTATATTTACTTTTTTTAAAGAAGAGAGAGGCAAACATTTTGATCCAAAACTGATCGATATCTTTTTTGGCCATTTGGATGAATTCTTAGTAATTCGAGATCGTCTAAAAGACGTAATATAACATTACTTCAGCTATTTTAATTATAGATTTATAATTAAAATAATGCTATATTATGTTATTAAGAATCAGTGGAGAGTGTGAGTGCAGAGTGTTTTAATCCTAGGTGGCGGTTTTGCCGCCATAGAAGCAGCTATTTATTATCGAAAAGAGGGATTTAAGGTTGAGTTGATTTCTCCTAGAGACTATCTCTTTATCTATCCGATTTCGATTTGGATTCCTGTCGGGACGAGCACTTTTGAAAATACCAAAATGTCGATTGCAAAACTGGCAAGCCGTCATGGATTTACCTTTATCCATGATGGTGTTGTTGAGATAAACGCTACAGAAAAAAGTATTACTCTGCAAAACGGCGGAATTCGCAACGCTGAACACCTCGTTATTGCTATGGGATCAGGCAAAATGAAACACGAGGGGCTCGAGCATAGCCTCTCCATTTGCGGCGAACCTGAGCAATCGGTATTGCTCAAAGAGCGTATTGATGAACTTATTGCTAAGGGTAGCGGAAAGATAGCGCTTGGTTTTGGCGGAAACCCAAAAGACAGCAGCGGTGTACGAGGCGGTCCCGGATTTGAGCTGCTCTTTAACCTTCACCATATGCTGGTCACAAAGGGGATTCGTGATCGATTTGAACTGACATTTTTTACTCCGATGCCACAGCCGGGTGCACGTATGGGAGAGAAAGCACTTTCTATGATGGGAGAGATGTTCAAGCGTGACAAAATTGCCACCAGATTCGGTCAAAAAATTACCGAATTTGAAGCCAATGGTGTTAGGTTTGAGGATGAGAGCTTTTTGGAAGCGGATCTTGTGATGTTCATTCCCGCAGGTGATGGTCATCCTATTATCAAATCAAGCGATCTGCCTCAAAATGAGGCAGGATTTATTCGTATCGATGATTATTGCCAAATTGAGGGAATTGAGGGATGGTATGCAATAGGTGATGTCGCAGCGCTCCAAGGCCCCGATTGGAAAGCCAAGCAAGGTCACATCGCCGAAGTAATGGCGCGAAACAGTGCGCATAACAGCGCGATAGCATTGGGTCTAAAAAATGCTGTACCAAAAGGGTACCAAGAGCATTTGACGATTTTATGTCTGATGGACATGGGCAATGGTGCAGGATTTGTGTATCGAAATGATACCAAAGCGTTATTGATCCCTATGCCTATTGTGGGTCATTGGATGAAGATCGCGTGGGGCTGGTATTATAAATGGACTAAGATGAAATTTGTCCCCCGTATTCCTGGACTATAACAAAGAAAAGTTATTGTTATTTAAGTTTATTGGTAATATTATCTATTAATTTATGTTAAGGATGATGTTATGTTTGATAACAAAAAATTTATGCAAAATACTTCAGATGGCGGCACATCAAATCAGGATTGGTGGCCGAACCAGTTAAAACTCGATATTCTTCACCAGCATTCTGGGTTATCTAATCCTTTGGGCGAAAACTTTAATTACGCAGATGAATTCAAAAAGCTTGATTTAGAGGCTGTAAAAAAAGATCTTGTTACTGTGATGACGACTTCACAAGATTGGTGGCCTTCAGACTTTGGCCACTACGGTCCATTGTTTATTCGTATGGCATGGCACAGTGCAGGTACGTATCGCACAGGAGATGGACGTGGTGGCGGGAGCAATGGGAATCAGCGCTTCGCACCGCTTAACAGCTGGCCTGATAATGTTAATCTTGACAAAGCACGCAGGCTTGTTTGGCCTATCAAGCAAAAATATGGACAAAAGATATCGTGGGCTGATTTGATGATCCTTGCGGGTAATGTTGCGTTGGAGTCAATGGGTTTTAAAACCTTTGGTTTTGCGGGCGGACGTGAAGATATCTGGGAGAGCGAAAAAGACATCTATTGGGGAATGGAAAAGAAGTGGTTGGACGATAACCGCTTTTCCGATCAACATGAAAAGCTCGAGAACCCGCTTGCCGCAGTGCAGATGGGGCTGATTTATGTCAATCCTGAAGGTCCAAACGGTGTCCCTGATCCAGTTGCAGCAGCCAAAGATATTCGTGAGACCTTTGCACGTATGGCAATGAATGACGAGGAAACAGTTGCCTTGATCGCAGGTGGTCATAGTTTCGGAAAAGCTCATGGGGCAGGTGATGCCAAGCATGTAGGCCCTGAACCTGAAGCAGCTTCTATTGGGGAACAGGGGTTGGGCTGGAAGAGCAGTTTTGGCTCTGGTAAAGGTGCTGATACGATCTCTAGCGGTTTAGAGGTAACATGGACCTCCACACCAACGAAATGGAGCAGTAATTTTTTATGGAATCTCTTTGGTTACGAATGGGAACTGACAAAGAGTCCAGCCGGTGCCCATCAATGGACACCAAAAAATGGGGCAGGGGCAGGTTTAATACCGGATGCTTACGATCCATCCAAACACCATGCCCCAACGATGCTGACCACTGATCTCTCTTTACGCTTTGACCCAGAATACGAAAAAATTGCAAGACGCTTCCTTGAAAATCCAAATGATTTTCAAGTTGCATTCGCGCGTGCATGGTTTAAGCTGACTCACCGTGACTTGGGACCACGTGCACGCTATCTTGGCTCTGAGGTTCCAAAAGAGGAGCTTATTTGGCAAGACCCGATACCTGCGGTCAATCATAAACTCATTGGTAAAAAAAACATTGCTACTCTAAAGAATAAAATCCTTGATTCCGGACTTTCGGTAGCCGAACTTGTTTCAACAGCTTGGGCTTCTGCTTCTACATTTCGCGGTTCCGACAAACGCGGCGGTGCAAACGGTGGACGTATTCGTTTAGAACCCCAAAAAGATTGGGAGGTAAACCAGCCCGATCAGCTCTCAAAAGTTCTTGCCACACTTGAGGGAATTCAAGATGAATTTAATGATACTCACAGTGGAAAAAAGAAAGTCTCACTCGCTGATTTGATTGTTTTAGGAGGTTGTGCAGGTGTTGAACAAGCAGCAAAGAATGCTGGATATAAGATTAGGGTTCCTTTTATTGGTGGGCGCATGGATGCTTCACAGGAACAAACTGATCTCCTCTCATTTGCTGTACTGGAACCGATTGCGGATGGATTTTGTAACTACCAAAAGAACAAATACTCCGTTTCTGCAGAAGAGTTACTGATTGATCGTGCACAATTATTGACACTGACTGCACCAGAGATGACAGTTCTGATAGGCGGTATGCGTGTTTTGAATACCAATGTTAGTCAAAGTAAACATGGTGTTTTCACGAAACAGCCAGAATTGTTAACGAATGATTTTTTTCTTAACCTGCTTGATATGGGCACTATATGGAAAGAAGTTTCGAAAGATAAAGATTTATTTGAAGGCTGTGATCGTACCACCGGTGAACTGAAATGGACAGCTACACGTGTTGACTTGATTTTTGGTTCAAACTCTCAGCTGCGTGCTCTGGCTGAAGTCTATGGAAGCACAGATGGACGAAAACGATTTATCCATGATTTTGTAGCTGCATGGACGAAGGTGATGAATCTGGATCGGTTCGATCTGGCTACCCACTAGATTTAGGTCTATAAAGACTTTTTCATATAGGCGGAGACTAAAACGATTTGGGTTCCGTTTATTTTTCCTTCGATAAATTTTGCATCGTCGGTCAGATGGATATTTTTGACGATGGTACCGCGTTTTGCGGTAAATCCTGCCCCTTTGACGTCGAGGTCTTTGATCAGCGTTACGGTGTCGCCTTCTGCTAATACAGTGCCATTGCTGTCACGGTGAATGACGACCCCAGCTTCTTCGGTACTGTTTGTGCTTAATGTCACTGAGTCCGCCCATGCTTTGATGTCATTTTCGAGATATATCATGTCCAGCAGCTCTTGGTTACCAAGTGCTTGGAGCAGTCGGTATGATATTACTTGTACGGCAGGTGTCTCACTCCACATACTGTCGTTTAGACAGCGCCAGTGGTTGGGGTCCAGAGTCTCGGGATGTGCAATTTGGGTACGGCAGACATCACACGCATAAAGAGATTGTTCGATACTTCCATCACCGATATTAAGAACGTCTAGATTCTCTGTTGAAGCACACAGTTCACACTGATGGTTGCTTCGATCGACTAGTATTTTTTGAATACTCACTGTTTTCCTTTTATATTTAATTCTAATGCTACTACAGCGATGGCATAGTCGCCATCATGAGTGATTGATACGGAGGTATGGCTGATGTTGAAGTGTTCTTGAACCTTGGCGCTCAGTGTGAGTTGTGGAGCCCCTTTATCTGTTTTGGTCAGGGTAATATCGTGAAATCCGCACTCACTTCCGATTCCACATCCAAGCGCCTTTGCGCAGGCCTCTTTGGCTGCCCAAAAACCAGCAGCATTACGAGGACTCTTAATAAGTAGCATTTCGTCAGGAGAGAGAAATTTTTGCAGTCCACGATCACCGAAACGCTCTATAAGGCGTTTCATCCGATCGATTTTAATGAGATCGATACCGATCATAGGCAGTTTATTGAACTACGAAATCGGTGAAGTAGACGTTTTTGATCTTTCCGTCTTTAACGCGCTGATTGAGATCGTTCACGATCTCCTCTTTGAGTGTTTCTTTACCTTTTATGGTGGAGACTTCTTCGAGTGATTTTCCTGAAAGTATTCGGATAATCACATCTCTCAATACCGGCTTTTTACTTTCGAGTTCGACAGCGAGTTCTTCACCTTCGAGTTCGAGGTTCATTTCAACTTTTAAGTAGCGTCTGCCGCTTTCGGAAAGGAGATTGACGGTAAATAAATCGAGTGGAAACATGATTCCTACTTCTGTTGAAATTTTTTCATGACTTCCTGCTGATTCACCCTCGGCTGGTGCTTCTTCACCATGGGCAGGTGCCTCTTTGTGTACTGAACCTTCTGATCCGGCTTCTGCTTCGTGGTTACCCGACATTAATGCAAAAATAACACCACCTATGACTAGAATAAGTACCAAAACAACAACGATGATAATTAGAAGCATATTTCCTGATTTTTTCTTTTCTTCACCCTCAGGGGCATTTTCTTTATTTTCGTTTTCTTTTCCAGCCATTTACTACTCCTGATTTAAAAATAATTGTTTATATTGTAGCAAGATAGTGATGAAAATTTGTAATTGTTCATTTTTAGATAATTTTATAACATGTAATTGTGTCCAAATAATGAAAATAAACTTGGCATTTGAGATTGTTAACAACTTAATGCAAAATATTAGTTATAATACAAAACGTTTATAAATTAGTAAGGTTTTGATGTGAATAGATACGCACTTATCAGTCATCATTTGGAAAACTTTTTAAGCGATGAAGTGAGAAAGACAGGTATCCAAAAAGTCGTTCTTGGACTTAGCGGCGGATTGGATTCAGCGGTTGTCGCGGTTTTGGCACAAAGAGTTTTTGGTGATAATCTGCTGTGTGTGAAACTGCCTTCACATTATTCATCTCAAAATAGCATCGATGATGCAGATGCTTTGTGCGATAAATTTTCTATTCGCTGTGAAACCATCAGTATAGAACCGTTGTCGCGAGCATGTGAAACGAGTGATATGTCGCCTTTGAGAATAGGCAATTTTTCTGCCCGTCTGCGAATGGCAACTTTATTTGATGTATCGGCACGAGAAGGTGCTTTGGTTTTAGGAACGAGCAATAAAAGTGAACTCATGCTTGGATACGGGACACTGTTTGGTGATTTGGCAAGTGCTATCAATCCTATCGGTGACTTGTATAAAACAGAAGTCTTTGAGTTGGCTCGCTATTTGGAAGTCAATGATTCTATTATTTCCAAGCCTCCCTCGGCAGATCTCTGGGCAGGGCAGAGTGATGAATCAGAAATCGGCTATGCGTATGCTGATTTGGACCGTGTTTTAAAAGGGTATGTTGAACTGCGTCATACCAAAGAAGAATTGATTAGCGCGGGTGAAGATCCGCAATTGGTGACTATGGTGATTGAACGTATTTACAAAAATCAATTCAAGCGTAAGATGCCGATTATTGCAAAGTTGACATCACGAACAATCAATCATGATTTTAATTATCCTAGAGATATAACTTTATAAGGAGCATCCTGTGAGTATTCCATTTTATCGAGTCGACGTTGGCGGTGATGAGCGTGAAAAAATTGATGAAGTATTGGACGGTGAAGCACCGGATATTGTTCAAGATCTAGAGTCTGCATTTGAGTCCTACATCGGTGCGACGTATGCACTTGCAACCTCTCATGGTACCAGTGCACTGCATTTGGCGATGCTGGCGATTGATTTAAAACGCGGAGATAAAGTTTTATGTTCCATTAACGCATTTCCCTCTATTCCTGAGGTTGTGCGTCATTTCGATGCGGAACCGACATTTATCGACATTGATCCTGATAGTTATGCTATTGATTTGGATAAGCTGGAAAGTTATTTATCAATTAATAAATCCAAAAAACTCAAAGCAGTCATCGTCTCTCACTCAGCTGGACAGAGTATTGATCTTGATCGTTTGTATGAAATCGCAAAAACCTATGATGTTAAAGTAGTTGAAGATGCATCTGATGCGCTAGGGGCAACGTATAAAGGGCAAAAGATCGGTTCTACGGGCGCAGACATCACCTGTTTTGATTTTAGTCCTCACTTGCGCCGTAATGTTTGCAATGGCGGAATGTTGGTAAGTGATGATGAAGATATTATCGAGCGGGCAAAATTGTTGCGTTATCATGCACTGACTGTTGATGATGATGCTCTTGGATATGTTTATGATGTCACTAATATTGGAAGTGAGTATACGATGAGTCCGCTGGACGCTGCAACGATCTTTGTACAGCTTGAAAAGCAAGACGACATTATTGAACGTCAAAAAGAAATTGCAGAGATTTTTAATGAGCGCCTGGCAGAAGCTCCGCATGTTACGCTTCCTGTTGTTACGCAAGATCATGCCTATTCGCTTTATATCCTGAAAATCGATAAGAATAGAGATTCATTTGCACGTGAGCTCTCTGTTTTGGGTATTGAAACGGGTTTGCATTACATTCCATTGCATTTGATGAGTTACTATAAATCAAAGTACTCATTGCGTATCAATGATTTTCCGATTGCTTTGCGCAATTACAGTCAAGTATTGTCGATACCTAATTATGCGGCATTATCGGATGATGAAGTCAATGAAATCTGTGATGCAATTTTAGAAGTGGCTTCAACGCGGGTTTGAAACAGCTAGTCACCTTCTGGGTAGAGGGGTATTTTTATAATCCCTCTCCTTTTCAAAAACTTCTTTCATTTCTCCTGTACCCATCGAGTTTACTGTATTGTTTTATAGCGTGGATCCGTTATCTGTCCAGCACCCCAAAAGATTATGGAATTCCTGTCGTGAGCGTTGGAAATCTGACAGTAGGCGGAAGCGGAAAGACCCCTTTGGTCAGCGCGTTGTCCACTTATTTTGTAAAACCGGCGATTGTCTTGCGCGGTTATGGTAGAGCGAGCCAAGGGTTGGTTGTGGTGAGAGATGAGCGCGGTATTGTGTGCGATGTGTCTCAAAGCGGTGATGAGGCCATGCTGTACGCTACAAATCTGTCTCATGCCGTTGTGATCGTGAGTAAAAAACGTGATGCAGCCATCGAAATGGCAAAATCTTATGGATGCGAAGTGGTTTTTCTCGATGACGGTTATGGAAAACACTCGATTAAAAAACTGGATTTAGTGATCGGTGTCCAGACGCCAAATTCCTTTTGTCTTCCCAGCGGACCGTACCGTGAGCGTTTATGGAACGGGAAAAAGGTGGTTATGGTGGAGGAAAACCGTTCTTTCTCTCGCCAAGTTCGTGTAGATAATCCAACGCAAAAAATGGTGCTGGTGACAGCCATCGCACGTCCGAAGCGTCTTGATGCCTATTTACCTGAAGTAACAGCTAAAATCTATTTTGAAGATCACCATTTCTTTACAAAAGAGGAATTGGAAGCCATTTTGAGACAAACAGGAGCCACGAGTTTGCTTGTTACTCAGAAAGACTTTGTTAAAATAGCGCCTTTTAACCTACCCATATCTTTATTGGATCTAACGCTTGTGTTGAATCCTGAATTAATTGAGACCGTAAGGGAATATGTACATGCAAAAAAAGATTGAAACCGTCCGAACGCTGATGGACGCGATGCCGTTTATCAAAGAGTTTCGTGATGAAATTATCGTTATAAAATATGGCGGTTCGGCACAAAGTTCAGATGAGCTCAAAGCAAAATTTGCACAAGACATTGTATTGTTGCACCTTGTTGGTGTAAAAGTGGTGATTGTGCATGGTGGGGGGAGTCGTATCAGTCAACTGTTAGAGGATTTGAAAATTCCGACAGAGTTTATTGATGGTGAGCGCGTCAGTACACCTGAGGTTATGCGTATTGTTGAAATGGTTCTCAGTGGCGAGATCAACAAAGAGATCACTTCGTTGCTCAACTCATACGGTGCAAAAGCAATCGGTATCAGTGGAAAAGATGCCCATTTTCTCAAGGCAAAAGCAAAAGATACAGTTAAATTTGGGCTAACGGGGCGCGTAGAGAGCGTTAAAGCCGATGTGATCCACAATCTGTTGCGTGAAGGATTTATCCCTGTTATTGCCCCTATCGGCGCAGATGACGAAATTGGGCATCCGGGATATAACATCAACGCTGATTTGGCAGCTTCCGCAATCGCAGCATCCATTGGTGCATGCAAAGTGATTTTTATGACCGATACTCCGGGCGTTCTCAATAATGATAAAGAGCTTCTTTCAACACTGAGTGAAGAACAGGTTGAAGCGTTAAAACGTGATGGAACGATTCATGGCGGAATGGTGCCAAAAGTAGATGCGTGTCTTGAAGCTGTAGATGGTGGTGTGCAAAAAGCGCATATTATTGATGGACGAATCGACCATGCTATCTTGCTTGAAATTTTCACTTCCGATGGTGTCGGGACCCAGATTACCCTCTAAGCCATGACTTTGAGGGTCTTGGCTATAATGGCAAAAAAATTTACTAAAGTAGTATCATGAAATTTATTGAAACACGCGGAAATGACGGAATTAATCCACTGGAAACAACTTTTTCAGAAGCAATTTTGAGTCCTATTGCCTCTTTTGGCGGGTTGTATGTTCCTAAAGAACTTCCTGCTTTGGGTGAGACTTTTTTAAGTAAACATTTGACTTCCAGCTATAAAGAACTGGCTTCGGATATTCTCGCGACGTTGGATATTGATATTGAGCCTTCGGTGATTGCCCAAGCATTGTCTCTGTACGATAAATTTGACGATCCGTCCAATCCCGTTCCGGTTGTAAAAGTACGTGATGATTTGTACGTGAGTGAACTGTATCATGGACCTACCCGCGCGTTTAAAGACATGGCGTTACAACCTTTTGGTGTTGTTCTTTCTTCATTGGCGCAAAAACGTGGGAAAGAGTATTTAATCCTTGCTGCAACGAGTGGCGATACGGGTCCTGCGGCACTTGAGACGTTCAAAAATCGTCCTAATGTCCGCGTAGTATGTCTCTATCCTGATGGCGGGACATCGGACGTTCAGCGTTTGCAAATGGTGACGGAAGATGCGCCTAATCTCAAAGTGATCGGAATTCACGGCGATTTTGACGATGCTCAAAGTGCGTTAAAGCGTTTGTTGAGTTCTGAAAGTTTTAATGCGGCGTTAAAATCTAAAAACATTGAACTCTCCGCAGCCAATTCGGTCAATTTTGGACGTATTATTTTTCAAACCATCTATCATGTGCACAGTTACCTAGAGCTTGTCCGCCAAAACGTTATCACGATGGGTGAAAGGATTTACCTCAATGTTCCTAGCGGAAACTTTGGTAATGCACTTGGCGGATACTATGCGACCAAGATGGGGCTTCCGGTAGAGAAGATCATCATCGCATCCAATGAAAATAATGTTTTAACACGTTTAATTAATACTGGGCGCTATGATCTTCGCGGTGAGAAGGTTGTTCCTACGACATCGCCTGCGATGGACATTTTGATCTCCAGTAATGTTGAACGTATATTGTTTGACTTCTTTGGGGCAGAACGTACAAAAGAACTCATGCAGTCATTGGAGAGTAGCCGTTATTATGCCCTTACAGATGATGAGACGATGAAGTTACAAGAGTTATTTTCGGCAGATTATTGTAATGGTGCCGAGGGGAAAGGCTACATCAAAGAGGCGTATGACTCAGGATACTTGATGGATCCGCATACGGCTACATGTTTTAAAGCATACGACTGTTGTGCAACAAAGCAGCTTAAAACTATTGTCTATTCAACCGCAGAGTGGACAAAGTTTTCACCTACAATTGCGAATGCATTGACGGGTGAAAATGATGCAAATGACATTGACGCGCTCAAATCAATCGCATACACTGCAAATATCGCTATACCGTCTGTTATCCAAGAACTTTTTAGCAAGCCAATCGTTCAAGACGCGGTTATCGATAAAGAGAATATAGAAGCCGAAATCCTCAAATTTCTTTAGACATCCACTTCGGCACCCAATTCCGATCGTGTGAGCCGCAGTCTGTCGGCTAATTCGGTTGCAAGGCTTTGCATAAAATGGAAAGATGCTTTTTTATGGTTTACTGAGAACGCACTGAATGCTTCTCGTGAGATGACGTATAAATCGGTATCCGTAGCAGCTACAACATTGGTGTAATGCGGACTTCCTTCTAAAAATGAAAACTCTCCAAAAAAGTTATTTTGTCCAATCGTGCTGAGATGAATACTTTTACGATCTTCAAATGGGAGCATGATACGCACCAATCCGCGGCGTATTAGGAATATTTCACCGCTGGAGTTTCCTGAGGTATAGATCACTTCTCCTTTGTGAAAAGATCGGCATAGGACGAGGCTTTGTATCTCTGAGAGCGTATCTTCATTACGGTCTTTGAAAAGATCAAAGTCACGCAGTTGAAGCAGTTTTTCTTGCTCATTTTCAATCATATTTTCTTTAATAATCTTGTTTTCAGTCCACTCAATGGCATTATCCAAATCGTCAAAAAGTTTTATTGGGCTGAGATGTTTAAGTAGTCCTATTTGATTAAAATATTTCTCTAAATCATCTCCTGTAGGAAGTTTATGCGGCAGGCGACTGAGTATAAGATAACCGTTTTTTTCATGTAGCATATCTTTAATTTGCAACAGGATATGCGCTGCTGTAAAATCAACCGTTTGTACCCGTTTCATATCTAGAATAATGTACTTTTTGGTTTTCAAATCCTCTTGTAACATAGTGTAAAGCTGATTGGAGGTTCCGAAAAACAGACTTCCATGCAGCTCATAAACGGAAAATGCACCTCCCTTTTCACTTAAGAGGTCTGCTTCTTCGGGTCTACGTAAAAGTTTACTTTTCGCTTCCAATCCATCGAGATGCCGATAGACGACAGAAATCCGAATTTGTTGTGTGATGTACAAAATAATTGCGAGCACAACACCCACTCCTGCGGCTGCTATGAGACTAATGGAAATGGCAGTGATGGCAACCGAAGCAATGATAAAAAGATCAAGCACTGTCTGACGTGATTTGAGTAGTTTTATACTGCGCTTATCGATCATACGGGCACCGATAACGATCAAAATACCTGCCAATGAAGCAATAGGAATCCATGCAATAAATGTCCCAAGAGCGACAAAAGCGATAATTGCCATAATCCCCTCAATAAGACCTGACAAGCGTGAAGAACCGCCGCTGGTGATATTAACAAGTGATGCTCCCATCGTTCCAGATCCAGGCATTCCGCCGATCAATGTTGAGGTGATATTCGCGCACCCTTGTGCAATGAGTTCTTTGTTGGAGTCATGAAATGAGCGGGTCATAGAATCCAAAACAACACAGGTTTTCAGGGTATCGATAGAGAGTAGAGCTGCCAATGTCAATGCTGGGAAGAAAAGAAGTTGTACGTTAGTGTATGAGAGGGTTTTGAGATTAATTAAATGTTCACTCATGCTTTCAAAAAAGTTAAACCCATTGTCCCCGCCTAATGTTCCGATGATAAAGGGACTATTGAGATTGAGTAAAGTGGCATCCCAAAGACCCAAAACAAAATAGGAAACAAGACCCACAGTAAGTGCCGCTATAACAGCAGGGATTGCTTTGAATAGCTTTGGGGCAATGATCATGGTAAGAATAGTAAAAATTCCAACTATCATACTCTGCCACTGCCATAAAGCAGGATTTAGAATGCTGTTCCAAAAATGATGACCCTGGGATATCCCCAAAAATTTAGGGGTTTGTACAGCGATAATGTATAGACCAATTCCGGTAAGATAGCCGCTGACTACGGTAAAGGGCATGTATTTGATTAATCGTCCCAACCCTATGGCGCCAAATCCTATTTGAAACATTCCCGCAAACAGTGCAATAACCATCAGCATCAAAAAAATGAGGTCACTGTCCAATCCTAGGGCGACGTATTCAAGTGCAAAGGCTGAGAGAACTGCTGCCGCAGGCGCGCTTGGCGCTGAGATTAGGCGGTTCGTCCCTCCCAAAAGAGGAGCCACAATACCTATGGCAGCAACACCTAAAATACCTGCAATGGCTCCATACGCTGTATAATACCCGCCAAGTGTTGCATCAATTGCTACACCAAAGGCAATAGCCGAAGGAAGCGCCACGAGCATGGCAGCTGTACCGCCCCAAAAATCACCTAGTATGTTTTTAGATCTGAACATTGTTAAGACTGCTTATTTTGAAATATTTTCGTTGATACTTGATGAAGCATGGGTTTCCATTAGTTTTATTTCTTCGTCGCCCCAACTAAGAATCCTTTTGGATGTTTTGAGATCAATTGAACTTTTTCTCGGATATTGAATGTTTGATAAGATATGTTTGATACAGTTTATACGGGCTTTTTTCTTATCATCTGAGCGGATGATGATCCATGGGGCTGTACCTGTGTGGGATGCACGTAACATTGAGTGTTTCACTGTAGTGTATTTGTCCCATAAGTCTTGGGATTTTGCATCGACAGGTGACAGTTTAAATTGTTTAAGCGGGTCGGTCTTACGTTGTTTAAATCGTGCAGCTTGCTCTTTTTTGGAAACTGAAAAATAAAACTTAAAGATGATGATCCCAGAGTTGACCAACATCTTTTCAAACGAACTCACTTCATCGAGGAACTCCTGATGCTCTTGAGGAGTACAAAATCCCATAACAGGTTCAACGCCTCCACGGTTGTACCAGCTGCGGTCAAACAGTACGATTTCACCTGCACTTGGGAGATGGGTCGTGTAGCGCTGAAAATACCACTGAGTTTTTTCCACATCAGAGGGCTTGTCCAATGCCACGACACGTGCACCACGGGGATTGAGATGCTCTGTAATGCGCTTGATCGTGCCCCCTTTTCCTGCGGCATCACGCCCTTCAAAAATCATGAGAACCTTAAGTCCCTTGTCTTTGACATGATTTTGAAGTTTTAGCAGTTCAATTTGCAAATCTTTGAGCTGTGATTCATATTCTAAAACGGATTTTTTAATCCAAAGAGGAAGACGCTCTTCTTTACTCCCACGCTTTTTGTGTTCAGCTGCGTTTTCTTCAGTGCTCTTGCGACGGTCTGAATGAACAATGTCTTCTAATTTTTCTGTTTCGGCTATTTCAACTCTGGCCATTGAACCTTTTGCATGCATACGATCTCCTAATGGTGGTGCCTATTCTTGTTCTTCTTGCGCAATTTCTTCACGTATCTTGTCCATATCAAGTCCCTTAACGTGTTTAATAAGCTTATCAAAGGCTTCTTCCGGAAGCATCCCTCCTTGATTGAGCAAGATAATGCCATCTCTGGTTACCATGAGTGTTGGAATCGATTGAATGTTGTATCGCATTGCAAGGGCTTGCTCATCCTCTGTATTAACCTTTGCAAAGGTAATGTCGGGATTATTTTCTGCCACCTTCTCAAAAATAGGGGCAAATTGTTTACAGGGGGCACACCACTCTGCCCAAAAGTCGATGATGACTATTTCATTATTGTCGAGGGTCTCATTGAATGTTTCTTTTGTTAAATTAATATATGCCATTTTTTTCCTTGGTATTTCTGTGAAGTATACGATAGTGTAGCATTTTTGAGTCTAACTTCTTATTTACTGAGTAATTAAATAAATATGATTATTTACATTTTATTAATATTATTGGTGTATACTTAACAACGAATAACAAAATAAAAGGATTTAAAATGGCAAAAAAAGAAGTAGCAGCACTCGTACTAGGTGCATCATTAATGAGTGCTCCAATGGCAATGGCTAATGAAGCAGCTGCAAAATGCGGTGCTGGTAAATGTGGCGGGGCAAAAAAAGATAACGCAAAAATGCTAGAGAAAGCTGCAGATGGCAAATGTGGTGCAGCAAAAGAGAAAGCAGCAGAAGCAAAATGTGGTACAGCAAAAGAGAAAGCAGCAAAAGAAAAAGCAGCAGAAGCAAAATGTGGTGCTAAAAAGTAAAGGTATTTGGGGATGAATACTATCACAGGGTGTGGCTTGGGATTACGTCGGGAATTTTTGGAAGACTTTAGCAGTTTAAAAAAAAAGCCCGACTGGATCGAAATCACCCCTGAAAATTGGATTTTCACCCCACATCGTTATCGTGAAACTTTTGAGCAGATTATGGATTCAATGCCCGTAGTCGCTCATGGTGTATCACTTTCCATCGGTTCACCCGAAGCGATCGACAAAAGTTTTTTGAGCGAAATTAAGGCTTTTTTGGATCGCTACAACATTGAGCACTATTCGGAGCATTTGAGTTTTTCAACGTTGGGAGGGATGCAGACATATGAACTGCTTCCATTGCCGATGACACGTGCGATGGTCATACACATTGGAGATAAGATCAAACATGTGGAGGATTTTTTACAGCGTCCATTGATCTTGGAAAATGCGAGCTATTATTTGACGCCCTACAGTGAGATGGCTGAAGCGGACTTTATCAATGAAATAGCGCAGTACGCTGATACCAAGCTGTTATTGGATGTCAATAATGTGTATGTCAATGCAGCCAATCATGGATTTGATCCCGATCAGTACATTGCTCAAATATCACCGTCACGTGTGGCATACATGCACATCGCAGGGCATCTTGAATATCCTGATGAAGTTTTGCTACTGGATACCCATGGTGAAGCTATTACAAAGAATGTGTGGAAGCTGTTGGAGCGAACTCTTAAAAAAATAGATGCACCTGTGATGATCGAACGGGATAACAACATTCCCCCTTTGCACGAGTTGATGAAAGAGTATAAAAAACTCAGTAAAATCGTTGCTAAGAGAAGTGTAAAATGAAAACCGAAACGGCAGTTATGGAGCGTTTAGTTCAAATCATTCAAAACAATGAGGAGATATCAAACCCCTTGAATAATCGATTGCAAGTGTACCGCGATATGGTGTATTTTCGATTTTTTGAAACACTTGAAAATATTTATCCGATTCTATCTGCCAAATTAGGGGCAGAGTTGATGAATGAGCTCGTATGTGAGTTTATTTCTTCTGGTGCCAAAAGCCCGTTCATAACAAAAATGGCAGAAGAGTTCGGACATTTCTTACGCCATCATCCTAAACTGACATCGACTCTCTTTTTGGAAGACTTATTGTGGTTCGAATACGGTGAATTAGAGCTATTAAGCAGAGATTTTAACGATACTCATGCACGGCTAGAGTGGAGTCAACACTATAAACTCTCATCCTCATCATTGCTGCGAAATCTTAGTTATAAAGTGCATACCGGTGAGTTTGAATCACCCTGTGTATCTTCATTGCTGCTTTACTACCATTTCGATGAAAAACGGGTCTATTTTGAAGAGATAACCCCATTTGCACAACAGTTGGTAGAAAAACTGGAGAATTTGACACTCGAAAGTGCCGTTAGTACTTTGGCTGAGATGTATGAACTGGATGTTGAGACATTACGTCAAAGCGTTAGAATATTAGTGGAAAAATGGTGTAATCAACGTGTGTTAATCAAATTTACGGAGGTGTAAAATGAAAAAGATCGGAATGTTGTTTAACGAAGGACAAGACTTGGCTTTGTTGTTATTACGTCTTATTTTAGCGTATGGT
Source organism: Sulfuricurvum sp. (assembly GCA_030692765.1). GTDB lineage: Bacteria > Campylobacterota > Campylobacteria > Campylobacterales > Sulfurimonadaceae > Sulfuricurvum. The sequence continues at coordinate 584 of JAUYUB010000001.1, read as the reverse complement.
TTTTATTCACCTGCTATGAATAAATGGGCGGATATCGGTGCTGTTGCCACATGGTTTGAGCAGGACTTAGGGATCCCATTTCCATTATTAAATGCCTATATGGCAGCATCAACAGAGATGGCTGGCGTAGTTTTACTGGTATTGGGACTTGGTGTACGATTGATAGCATTACCTTTGATGGTGGTTATGATAGTGGCAATAACAACGGTTCATTTGGCAAACGGATTTTCTGCGGGAGACAGTGGATTTGAAATACCATTGTATTACCTATTGATGTTGTTTACTCTGGCCACACATGGTGGTGGAAAGTTTGGTGTGGATTATTTTTTGAAAAAAGAATAAAAATCATTAACATTGTTAATCATCAACTTTACAGTTCTTATACTAACGTATGCTAAAATAACGCATTGTAAGTAATCAAAGGGTAGGTAATGCGATTTTTATTTTTAATATTTTTTTCTATGGCTGTTTTTGGAGTCGGTTTTCTTCAGCCTGATGAGGCATTCAAGCCTAGAATCAACAAAATCGATAAAGATACCAATGGTATTTATATTGATTTTGGTCAGGATAAATATCTTTATAAA